>CAZMSQ010000001.1:0-116418 GCA_964569025.1 uncultured Saprospiraceae bacterium
CCCCTCCGCAATGCGCGGAGTGCTCTCCTCGTCGGACGATTCCAAATCTTCCTGCAAATAAACACCCACAGAGGGATTTGAACGTCAGGTTAAAGAACTGACTCACTTTCCGTAATTGTCAGAACAGGATGCCTAAGATGTGTGAGATGAACAGTCTTTAGCGGAATTTTACTTCTCAAGTTCCCTCATCAACACCCACAACTCCACCTCCAGCAGCACTCGCTTCAGCATATTCTTCTCAGCCTGGATCCTGGCCTCCAACTCCAGGATCCTTGTTTGTTTGTCGCGCTTCATTAAAGCAATTTGTTGAGACAGATAGGGGGCGATTCAAATCTAAAACAAAAAGTTCTATAGAGCAAATGGGCAAAACAAATGTTTTATTCGAAGCTTGGAGTTCACCAACGGGGTGTTAACCTCAGCCATGCACGAAGAAGGCCGAGTGCTGCAAATAGAATCCGATTCCTTCCTGCACGAGTTTGTCCTCCGAGATCATCTGGGTAATGTCCGGGTAGTTTTCAACGACCAGTATCCTGACGGCCTGATCAAGGAACACCTGGGCGAAATCCTGCAGGAGCACCACCACTACCCCTTCGGCCTGGAATGGGGCCCGGTCTACGGCAATCCGCCGACTGCCGGAAATTCCATAGCTTGGTATTGGCAAGCCGGAGACGATGAGCACCGCTTCCGCTACAACGGCAAGGAGTTTCACGGGCATGAGATCAATTGGCTCGATTATGGCGCCAGGTGGTATGACCCGGTGATTGGAAGATGGGGGCAGGTGGATCCGCTGGCGGAAAAATATGCAAACATTTCACTCTTCAGTTACGTAAGTAACAACCCAGTACTTTTTGTTGATTCTGATGGAATGAAAATTGTAAACCCTTATGAAGAATACTCTCAATATGCAGGTCTTGAAGAAAAACTAAATGCCGCAATCAAATCGGCGCACTCTTGCCGACTATCTCCTGCATCAACTCCAGTTCCTGCTTGCGGGCCTGCAGGCGACGCTCTTCCTGGGCGATCTTGCGGTCCTTGACGGCCATGCTGACGGCCGGGAAGTAGGCAATGGCCAGGGCGGAGACAAACATATACTCCAGACTCATGCGCATCTGGTACTCTTTCAGGAGGGCCGCCAGAGGATCCGCCTCGTAGTCCTCTCCCGCGGGCTTGGTTTTGCGCCGCCGGTAGCGATCGGCGTCCATGGTGGAGACTAGGGAGAGGGTGAAGGCCAGTACCTTATCCAGCTGCACCAGCAGAAACTCCGCCAGCTTTTTGTGCTCATCCGTGGCGGCATTCAGCTCCTGGAAGTGCTTCTTTTCCTATTCGGAAGGCAGGTCAATGGCGCAAGTGCCGTCCTTTCGTATCCGGGCTTTTCAGAGAATTAATTTTACGGTCATCTTAGGATCCTTAAATGTTGAAAAATGGTAAGAAAAAAATACCACAAGAATCCCAAAAAGGCAATAAAAAACAACAAAAATTTTTAAAAATAAACAGAGCGCTGATGACCCTCTGAGGCAATAAAAAAGCCAATGTCGCACCGACATTGGCTTTAGGTAAAACTTTTTGTTTGCTTGAAAGTAGACCCACTAGGACTCGAACCTAGACTGACGGAACCAAAATCCGGAGTGCTACCATTACACCATGGGTCTATACCATGTCCCAAAGGATCATAGCGGGTGCAAAGATAATGATTCAGGGGCGAAAAATAAAGAGCGCCTCTCCAAAAATTATTCACCCGGCGCCAACTCATACAAATCAGGGAGATGGCGGCCTTCTTGGTTGTAATCTAGTCCGTAGCCGACGACAAATTTGTCAGGGATGTCGAATGCTTTGTAATCGACTTCAAGCGGAAAACGGAGCGCATCGGGTTTTTGCAGCAGTGTAGCGAGTGCAACGCTGGCAGGACGGTGCTCCCGCAGCAGAGGCAGGAAGAAATGGAGCGTCCGACCGGTATCGACAATGTCTTCTACGAGAATGATATGCCGGTTTTCAACATCAGGCGGCGGAGGCAAAACCAACCGGACCTGGCCGGTCGATTCCATACCCTCATAAGAACTGAGTTTTACAAAGTTTAACTCACAAGGCAGTCCGCAGGCTCGCACCAAATCGGCAGTGAAGATGGCTCCTCCTGTCAACACACCGATAAAAATCGGATTGCGATCATGATAAGCATCGCGGATTTCCCGGGCAACACGCGCCACACCGTTTGCAATCTGTTCAGCCGTTAGCATTACTTTGAATGTACGACCATGCAAAATGATTTCATGGTTCACAGGCTGATTGGAATGTGTTTGGTCACTCATGCGAATCCGTGTTTCAGAAAAGGTTAGTCAGCCTGGAGGCCATATTTGTCAATCAGATAGACCATGGCAGCCATTGCAGCAGCTCCAAGCTCAAGCTCTCGCTTGCTCACTGCGTCAATCCGGTCAACCGCGGTATGGTGATAATCAAAATAACGCTGCGAATCGGGCCTCAAGCCAAGCAATAACCCTTTCTGACTTTTCAATGGACTGATATCAGCCCCGGAGCCCCCGGTCGTAAAGGTGATTCCATACGGCTCCAACAGTGGAAGCCACTCTGCCGCACGACGAGCGTATCCGCCAACTGTTTCTTCATGACCATCAAGGCTAAATGCACGTGGGGAAAATCCGCCGGCATCGGATTCAATGGCGGCAAGGTGATATTCTCCCCGCGCATTGCTCGAGTCGGCATATGCGACTCCCCCTGCGAGGCCATTCTCCTCATTCATAAACATCACACATCGAATGGTGCGCTTTGGGCGGTATCCAATCAAATTGAACAGACGAATGACCTCAAGTGAGTGGACGCACCCCGCACCGTCATCATGAGCCCCACCGCCAATGTCCCAGCTGTCCAGATGCCCCCCAACCAGAATTATCTCCTCCGGGTAATCACTGCCACGGATCTCACCAATTACATTGTACGATAATACTGGCTCCAGCATCTTGCAATCGGTTTTCAAGTATACCCGAACCGGCTCTTCCGAAAGTACAGCACTTAATATCTCCGCATCATGTGTACTCACCGCAACAGCTGGAATTTTTGCTCCCCCTTCTTCATAAATGGTTACCCCGGTGTGTGGGATGTCATCAATACCTGGTGTCATACTGCGCACAATGGCAGCCACTGCACCATACCGGGCTGCTCTCGCAGGACCACTGCCCCGCTGGTCAACGGCGCCGCCGTATGCATGAAAGGTACGCACATGGCGCGGATCCATCGGGCGATTGAAAAACACAATTTTCCCGCGCAGATTTTCACCTAAACGATCTACCTCGTCCAGGCTTTTCACTTCAACAACTTCGGCAGTCAGACCGCCCGGGTCAGTCCCTACACTATTGCCGAGAGCGGTGACGCTCAGTTCGACAGTACCCATTTTGATGGAATTGACAATCCGGGCTTCTTCAGTTGCTCCCCGCACCCAATGAGGCACAATGCAGGGCTGCAACCAAACACTGTCCATGCCAATTTCTTGCATTATCTGCCGGGTATACTCCACTGCAGCAGCAGCCTGAGGCGAGCCGGCCAGGCGGCCGCCGATGACTTCGCTCAAATAAGTCAAATGGTCATAACAGGCCGATTCAGTCAGGGCTTTGTCATAAATAGATCTTAAAAACAAAGCATCATCTTCACTGACATCCTGCCCCCTGACGGGCCCCAACAGACTCACTGCGCAAACAGCCGCGACGATCAATTTTTTCATCACATTCTCAATTACAGGTTTCAAAAGCATGGCCTAAAGGCCAGACTGCCAAGATGAGGAGAATTTCGGGCTTTCCAAAGAGCGCGAATCAATCCGATTGCGGAAGATTGGCTTTCAAAGTGATGATAACAAGGGAAGGTATGGGAGAAATTGTACTTTGTGTCTGTTAATTTTGTTTCCTACTAACTCAATTATTCGATGAAAGCACTGTTGTATTTTCTGACCTTTTTGTTCGTGAGTGCTACCACAATCAATGGAATGGCACAAAGTGACTCCCTTCCACCCTCAGAAGCGAATGATAACTGGGATATTGGGCTGGGACTCGGTATTGATCTCGGCCAACTGCTGCAGATTAATCCGCGCGTTGGAGCAGGTCAAAACAGGCTTGGTCTGGGTGGAGCCCTCACCTTGAAAGCCAATTATAAAAAAGGGATGCTTGCTTGGGACAATCTCATTATTGGCCAGCTCCAAGTCCAAAAACTAGGTTCCGGTAAACTTTTATCCGGCCAATCTATCCCTTTTCAGAAAACGATTGACGAGCTCCGCCTCAATTCAAAGGTCGGCCGGCAATTCAAGGGAAATGGGTCTAAATTTTCTTTTGCAGCTAACACGAGTGTGCTCACCCAGTTGACACCATCCTTTCCCGGGTCATCCGAATATCCAGGCCCCCTTCTTAGTAATCCATATGACACCACGACCCAGGCTACTTTTCTTTCCCCCATGACCATGACGTTGTCGCTCGGTATTGACTTTAAGCCGGATTCCAAACTGGCCTTGTTTTATTCTCCACTTGCCTACAAGGGTATTTTAGTATCGGATGGAGCCATTGCTGCACTCAACGTACACGGGAACAGAGCTGGGAAAAAAAGCTTCCACAATTTTGGGTCATTGATCAGAATCACATACTCAGATACATGGTGGGCAGACAGGCTTTCAATCACCTCCAACTTGCTGCTGTATTCCAATTATCTGATGGAACCCCAGAATATTGATGTCGACTGGTCTTCCGAATTTGGTCTCCAAATCGCAAATGGGCTGTCACTATCTCTGATCGCCAATGTGTTCTATGACCATGATGTCCTTGTTCAAATCTCAGATGTCAATTCTCCTGGTGGCGTCAGTGGCCTCGGGCGGAGAGTGAATCTGACACAGCAACTCCTTTTTAAATATTCTCGCCAATTCTAATGTGTAAGAATTACGATGTTTCTGAATATCATCCTCAGTTGCAGTCTGATAATTCTCAACTCCTCTACCACTTTGTCTGTTTTTTTGGGGATCATTATTTTTTTTTGTCGTTAAGACTTACGATATTTGCCCCGCTCACAAACTGAGCGTTGTATAAGCTATTCACAATCAAAAAGTAACAATGAGAAAAGCGGATTTGGTAGCAGCGATCTCCGAGAAGACAGGAGTCCCCAAGGTTGATGTTCTGGTCTCTCTGGAAAGTTTCTTTAAAGAAGTCAAAGGTGCACTCGCCGAAGGCGAGAATGTATACATACGTGGCTTTGGAAGTTTCATTGTCAAAAAACGTGCAGAAAAGGTTGGGCGTCACATAAAGAGAAACAAGCCCATTGTTATCCCGGAACACTATATTCCGGCTTTCAAGCCTTCTAAGACGTTTGTCGATCAGGTGAAAGAAAACGTGAAGACTCTGCCCGAGAAATAATTCCGGTTTGTGAACTCCCTATGAATACATCCGGATTTCTGTCTCGTCTACAATGGTTCTTTCTGAGTGGCTGTCTCGGCCTCTTTGCCCTTTTGTACTGGGGTTTTGACACGAAGCCTTCAGATTTCCGGATTGTTGAGCGAGACAGAGCCCTGACTCTTCGAAATACAGACGTCAGCACCCTGATTGCCGAAGCAAGACCCTCTCTTTCAGTTGCATCAGTTTCCGTTTTGTCAGAAATTGAGCATCAACTGGAAATGGATTTGCCGCATTCTGAAAAAACAGCTTTGCTGAAAGAGTTGGCGGGTCATTGGTATGAACTGGGGTATCCCTCCATTTCCGGAGCCTACGCCGAGCAAATTGGCGAAGTTGAGGGAACAGCAGCAGCGTGGAGTATAGCAGGAAGTACGTATTATTCAGGAATTGAAAAAGAGTCTTCCGAAAAGTCGAGACAGTTTAGCCGTGATGGTGCAATCAGATGCTTCGAGAAAGCAGTTTCTTTGGAACCTGAAAACCCCGATCATCACCTCAATTTGTCCTTGACCTACACCGCAGCACCTCCGTCGGATAATCCAATGAAGGGTGTTTTGATGCTTCGTTCCCTGACTGAGCGGTTTCCGCAACACAGTCCGGTGTATACACAACTTGGCCGTTTGGCCATACAGACAGGCCAATATGATCGTGCTGCAGAGCGGTTGCAGCAAGCCATAGACCTCGATCCTGAGAATATCCGGGCTATCTGCCTGCTTGCAGATACCTGGGATAAACTCGGAAACACCGAACGTGCTTCGGCGCTCTACGAACAGTGTAATCGAAATGCTCGCTGATAACCCATTGAATGGAACCAGCACAGATGCGGTTTCGTTTATTTGGTTGGGAAACACGGAAAACAGGAAAACGAGAATATATTTATTTACATAAAGTACACAGCCATGCCAAGTGGTAAAAAGCGAAAAAGACATAAGATTGCGACCCACAAGCGGAAGAAAAGACTCCGCAAAAACCGTCACAAGAAAAAGAATAGGTAAACACTGATGGCACAGCAAAGCAGGTCCCTTCAATAGGGGTCTGCTTCTGCCATTTCAGGAGCCAGGCAAGCATCATAAAAAAAACTCTGGTCTGGTGCACGAATCTCGGAATGGAAAACGGGCAACACCTCGTCCTCAATAAATCTTCCCTCTGTGTGGGTGTCCGCACAAAAAGTGAACAAAAAAATCAAAGGTGTATACGCTTAGGGAAAGCCCTTCCCCTCCATTATCTCCGCAGATGATATGCAGCAGCCCTGTCCATTATCTGGCAACAATGTGGTAGCAACCCCTCACTAATCGCGCCACAGTTGTTTGTATCCCCAAACACTTGCTTCCTCATCTCCTGTACTCAAGATCATCCGGTCTGGAGGGATTGGCAGTGCTCCAAATTGAACTTTTATTTTGGAAAAAGAACTCATTATCAATGCCACGCCGACAGCCGTGGAGATAGCTCTGCTTGAAAACAGTAAGCTGGTAGAGATTCATTCTCAAAAGACCAACGTCTCGTTTTCAGTAGGTGACATTTTCCTCGGCACTATTCGGCGGCTCATGCCTGGCCTCAATGCGGCTTTTGTCGATATTGGTCACCGCAAAGATGCCTTCCTTCATTATACCGACCTCGGCCCTAAGCTGAAGTCCCTGATTAAGTATACGTCCCAGTCTATGACCGGGAAGATGAATACCCACCTCCTTGATCAATTTCAGTTTGAAGAAGAAATTGTCAAAACTGGAAAAATCAATCAGGTCCTTAGTAAAAATCAGCAAGTTCTCGTACAGGTGCTCAAAGAGCCCATTTCCACGAAGGGGCCACGATTGAGTTGCGAGGTGACCATTCCCGGACGACATCTCGTGTTGACCCCGTTCAGCAATGTAGTGGCTGTGTCGAAAAAAATCAGGAATGCTGAAGAGCGCAAACGCCTAAAGGTTCTGGTAGAGAGTATCAAGCCCAAAAACTTTGGCCTCATCGTCCGGACAGCAGCCGAAGGAAAGAAGGTAGCAGACCTCCATGAAGAGCTCTCTGAAATGGTATCTCGGTGGGAACAAATCCACCGCCAATTGCGCGGCGCCAAACCACCGCTTAAGCTGCTCAGCGAACTCGACAAGGCATCAAGCATCCTGCGCGATGTGCTGAGTGATTCTTTCAACCGCATCGTGGTCGATGACAAGGAGTTGCATGCAAATATCAAATCGCTTCTCCAACAAATGGCCCCTGATCAGGTCAATATTTTGAAACTCCATAAATCAAACAAGCCTATTTTCGATGAGTTTGGAGTGACCAGACAAATAAAGGCCTCCTTCGGCAAAACGGCCACCATGGCAAGTGGTGCCTATCTGGTGATTGAACACACCGAGGCCATGCATGTCATTGATGTGAACAGCGGAAATAAACTCGTTACAGCCAACCTCGCAGATACAGCGTTCAATGTTAATCTGGAGGCAGCCGAAGAAATTGCCCGGCAGGTGCGACTTCGGGATATCGGTGGGATTATCATCATCGACTTTATTGATATGCGGAATGCAGAGCACCGTAAGGAGCTCTATACAGCCATGAAGGAGTTTATGCGCAAAGACCGTGCGCAACACACCATTCTTCAGCTCAGCAAGTTCGGGCTGATGCAGATAACCCGCCAACGTGTCAGACCGGAGGTCAAGATAAACACAGCCGAGCACTGCCCCACTTGCAATGGAAGCGGAAAGATAACGGCATCGATCCTGGTGACGGACAAAATTGAAAAAGACCTGGAGTTTGTGATGCAGGCACGCCCGAAGTCCAAAATAACCCTCCGGACCCACCCGTTTGTCGTAGCCTACCTCTCCAAGGGCTGGAAAAGTGCCCGTGTCAAATGGTTTCTCAAATATTTTAAATGGATCAAATTGGTCCCAGACAATGATTACTCATTGACTTCCTATCATTTTTTTGACGACCATGAAGACGAAATAAGATTATAGACCGACCCGACCAGATTATTTTTTTGAGAATGAATTGACTTCTCTAGGCCAAGCCTAAATTTTGGACAATCGCACTTGCTTGTCTTACAACCACCAGCCCCTATAATAATCATGAGGAGTACAATTGTTTTGGCTGAGATGTGATTTCTCCTTTCGGGCGTATGGGTTTCGCTGTTCATAGATCTACCTTTTGGACGTTCGTCTGTTCAGACGATGAAAACCTCCTCTCTATTGTATTCCCTTTGCGTTTTCTCTGCCGGCAGCCTGCAACTGGTAAGCTTTCGGGCTCACATCCACTCCAAAGCTTGAATACTCTCTCGGGATTCGGTTTCTCATTCGATCCAGACTCTATACGGATGAAGAAATCAATAACTTCCCCCCATTCGATATGGTGAATAACCCCTTTCTGGGTTCTGACTTGCGAATCTTTTGAAAAAGATGTACTTTTGAGGCGAACAAGCGTTCGTTCGTATCAAAAACCAGTTGCCTTGGCACCGAAATTTCATCAGCTTTCCATTCGAGAGGTCAGAAGAGAAACACCAGAATGCGTGTCTGTGTCATTTGATGTGCCGGCAGACTTGCAAGAAGCGTATACTTGGCAGGCAGGACAATACCTGACCCTCAATGCGGAGATAAATGGCGAGCAGGTCAGACGTTCGTATTCCATCTGTACCGCTCCATTTGAAAATGATTTGCGCGTGGCGGTTAAGTTGGTTCCGGCCGGCAAGTTTTCAACATTCGCCAATGAGACGTTGAAGACAGGAGATCAACTCGAGGTCATGACTCCGACTGGAAATTTTACGTCTCCGGCAATCGAAGACAAATCCCGTAGATATGTCGCATTTGCTGCCGGGAGTGGCATCACTCCCATCCTCTCGCTGATCAAATCCATTCTCCATGATGAACCCCACTCAGTGGTAACTCTGTTTTACGGAAACCGTACGGTCGAGTCTATTATATTCAGGGAGGCACTTGATGCACTCAAGAATACATACATCGGCAGGTTGTCTGTGCACCATCTGTTGAGTAGGGAATCACTTGGGCACGAATTATTCAATGGCAGAATAGACGAAGCACGTACAGCCCGCTTTTGCGGCAGTCTCTTTGATCCGGCCACTGTAGATTTGTTCTTGTTGTGTGGTCCGGAACAGATGATTCATGCAGTTAAATCAGTGCTGGAAGATAATGGCGTGCCAGATCAACGGATTCGCTATGAATTGTTCACCACGCCTTCTTCTGCTCAAAGGGAAGTGGTGAAAACTGAAAGTGCCACACATGACTTTGATCCTGAGCGGGAAAGTCAGGTAACCATACGCCTTGACGGTAATTCGTTTCAGGTGCAAATACCCTTTGGCGGGCAATCGATTCTGGATGCTGCTCTGGCATCAGGAGCAGACCTGCCGTTTGCCTGTAAAGGCGGAGTATGCTGTACATGCCGGGCCAAGCTCTTAGAAGGAGAGGCTGATATGGATGTCAATTACGCCCTGGAACCTGAAGAGGTGGAGAATGGCTTTATTCTCACCTGCCAGTCACATCCGCGGTCGGATGCTCTGGTGGTCGATTTTGATGTCAGTTAAATTGAGTTCATGCTCATCAATCTATTATGGAAGCTACACTCAACAGAAAAGAGACCATACTCCAGGAAGGCGCCCGGCTTTTTCGGGAAAAAGGGTATCGCGCAAGTTCGATGAGAGACCTGGCCCAACTGGTGGGTATCGAAGTGTCCAGTTTGTACAATCATATTCGCTCTAAAGAAGAAATTCTTCAGAGTATCTGCTTTCAAGTTGCCAATGACTTTTTAAGAGGGTTGGCCGAAATAGAGGCCCAGGTTCCGGCTCACCCGGTCAGGCAACTCAGAAGCATGATCAGGCTGCATGTCCGGATTGCCCTTGGTGAGCCGACCTCAGTGACTGTATTCAATGACGAATGGCGGAATCTCAGCGAACCTCACCTTGCGAGATTTCTTGCTATGCGAAAGGACTACGAGCATCGGTTTCTTGACATTCTCAAAAAGGGCATGACATCCGGCTGCTTTCGCTCCATGAACCCTCATACAGCGCTTTATACAATCCTGTCTTCACTTCGGTGGCTTCATGGTCGGATTCCTTCAGACGAGAAGTACGGACATATGCAAAGACTTGAAGAAGAAATGATATCCTTGCTGACTTCCGGACTCGCTGCAGATGAAGACTGCAGAATTTCGGATTAAGCCGGAGCCAGAATTGAATATCGTATCCACTCATCATATAAAGGATAACTCAATGAAAAATTTGACTTTCGAAGAACGATTTGAAGCCAGAGTTAAGGCGGATGAGAAAATTGAGCCGCGCGATTGGATGCCTGAAGCCTACAGGAAGACACTTATCCGTCAGATTTCGCAGCACGCGCATTCTGAAATCGTCGGCATGCTTCCTGAAGGAAACTGGATCACGAGAGCGCCTAATCTCAGGAGAAAAGTCGCCCTTCTTGCGAAAGTTCAGGATGAAGCAGGACATGGCCTTTACTTATACAGTGCCGCTGAAACACTTGGGATCGACAGGGAAACCCTCCTCGAACAGCTTCATACCGGCAAGGCCAAATACTCCAGTATTTTCAATTATCCGGCAATCTCCTGGGCTGATATCGGTGCAATCGGCTGGTTGGTAGATGGTGCTGCCATCATGAACCAAGTCATGTTGTGTCGGACTTCCTATGGGCCCTATGCCAGAGCCATGGTCCGGATCTGCAAAGAGGAAAGCTTTCACCAGCGGCAAGGCTATGAAATCATGCTCACCCTGAGTCGCGGTACAGAAGCTCAGAAAGCAATGGCTCAGGATTCCCTCAATCGCTGGTGGTGGCCAAGCCTCATGATGTTCGGCCCCAATGATGCAGAATCTACCCATTCGGCCCAGTCTATGGCCTGGAAAATTAAGCGCAAGGGAAATGACGAACTTCGGCAGCAATTTATTGATGTGACAGTGCCTCAGGCTGAATTTCTCGGACTGACCATCCCGGATCCAGACCTCAAGTGGAATGAAGAAAAAGGACATTATGACTTTGGGCCAATCAACTGGGAGGAGTTCTGGGAGGTTGTCAAGGGTAACGGTCCTTGCAACCGTGAGCGGCTTCAAGCGAGGGTGAAGGCCCATGAAGAGGGAGCCTGGGTAAGAGAAGCTGCCATTGCCCATGCGAAGAAAGTCGCCGAAAGAAAGCAGGAGACCCTTTCAAAGGCATCCTGATTGTTAGAATTAAAATCTCCAAACCATGGAATCATTGCCACTCTGGGAGGTCTTCATCAGAAGTAAACAAGGTCTGCACCATAAGCATGTAGGCAGCCTCCACGCAGCAGATGCCGAAATGGCAATCGAAAACGCCCGTGATGTCTACTGCAGACGAAACGAAGGGGTTAGTATCTGGGTCGTCGAGTCAAAATACGTCACTGCGTCAAATCCTGAAGACAGTGAGTCACTCTACGATCCGGCAAAAGATAAAATTTACAGACACCCTACTTTTTATGACCTGCCAGATGAGGTCACACATATCTGATGCGCCATGATGACTGTACAAACTGACACTCCCCTTGAATATCTCCTCCACCTTGCTGACAATGTCCTGATTCTTGGTCATCGCCTCAGTGAGTGGTGCGGGCATGGGCCGGTCTTGGAACAAGACATTGCGTTGACCAATATTTCTCTCGATCTGGTTGGTCAGGCCCGTATGTATTACCAATATGCAGCGGAAATTGAGGGCAATGGTAAAACAGAGGATGATCTTGCCTATCTCCGGGATGTACCTGAATTCCGAAACTTTCTGCTCACCGAACAGCCAAACGGTGATTGGGGCCAGACCATCGTCCGTCAGTTTTTGTTTGATGCGTGGCACCACCCCTTGCTGAAAGCACTGACTGAAAGCCCGGATCAACGCATCGCAGAAGTAGCGCAAAAATCCCTCAAGGAAGTCACGTACCATCTCCGCTACAGCTCAGAGTGGGTTATCAGACTCGGCGATGGAACTGACGAGAGCAACCGTCGGATGAACACTGCCCTCGATATGCTCTGGCCTTACACAGGCGAACTGTTTACAGACACCCCTATGGACATGGCAATTCATAAAAAGGAGATAGCTCCACTTCCATCCTCCATTCATACCCAATGGATGGATACTGTGACCGAAGTGCTTAATAGAGCTACCCTCACCATTCCAAATAATGATTGGGCACAGTCAGGAGGCAAAACAGGGCAATGGCATACCGAGCACCTTGGCCACATACTTGCCGAGATGCAATGGATGCAGCGCGCCTACCCCAATATGCAATGGTAACTCAAAATGAGTCATTCATTATCAATTAACTTTTACCCCATATGACTGTAGAGTCAACCTGGTCCAAAGAATTCATCCTCGATATTCTCTCAACTGTAACAGATCCTGAAATTCCAGTCCTTACAGTTGAAGACCTCGGGGTCATCCGCGAGATTAATATCTCTCCGGAAAACGGCGTAGAGGTCGTCATCACCCCCACCTACTCCGGTTGCCCCGCCATGAAAACCATCGAAGTCAACATCCTTGCCACCCTTCAGGAAGCCGGCATCTCGCCCGCTCAGGTCCGCACCATCCTCGCCCCCCCTTGGACCACCGACTGGATCTCCGATGCAGGTCGCCAAAAGCTCCGCGAGTACGGCATCGCCCCCCCCGTCGGCTCCCCAGACAAAGGCACCCTTTTCTCAGACGCTCCCTCCGTAGACTGCCCCCACTGTGGCTCCCCACACACCGAAATGATCAGTCAGTTCGGCTCAACCCCCTGCAAATCGCTCTACAAATGCAGCGATTGCCTCGAACCGTTCGACTATTTCAAGTGCCACTAACCTTCCTTAACTGGTCCGACCACTATAGTCGTCGGACTACTATGGAGTGTTATCTTTGCTAGATGATAGATCGAAGCCTTCCGCCGCCGACACAGACATTGTTTGAAATTGGTTTACCTCCGTGCGAGTATGTTGAATTGGACAATGGTGTGCCCGTTTGTCTTGTGAATCTCGGGACACAGCCGGTTTTGCGTATTGAAGTAATTTTTAAGGCCAGCCGGCCTTATGAGCATAAGCAAATGGTAGCTGCTGCAACAGCTCGGTTATTACGCGAGGGGACTGCACTCCATACTTCAGAAGAAATTTCGCGCATAGTCGATTATTTTGGGGCTTCACTGAATACCCCTTTTGGGCTGGATGTTAACAGAGTGGTCATTCATTGCCTGACAAGGTTTGTGCCTGACGTTTTGCCCGTGCTCGGTGAAATGGTCAGCCAACCTTCTTTTCCGGAAGATGAACTCAAAACGTTTATCAAGACGAACCGGGAGCGATTGAAAATTAACCTGAAAAAGACTGATTTCGTAGCATACCGGCGGCTGACTGAACATATTTTTGGGACCGATCATCCCTATGGGTATAACAGTTCTGCCGAGGCGTATGAAAATCTTGTTCGTGAAGATATTACAAGGCACTTTCAGGAGTCCTATTTGAGTGGAAATTGCTTGATTACAGTGAGTGGCAAGCCAGATCTCAGGACGCTTCCCCTTCTCAATAATTATTTAGGCAGTCAAATACAGATTGGCATAAAAGACCCTGTCCTTTCGAATCCAAATGCTGCTCCTCCTCGCAGGGAATATATAAAGCAAGCCGGCGCCAGGCAAACAGCTATCCGAATAGGCAGGAAGATGTTTTCAAGGAAGCATCCAGATTTTCACGGAATGGAAATTCTGACCCATTTGTTGGGCGGGTATTTTGGCTCAAGACTGATGGCAAATTTGAGAGAGGAGAAAGGATTGACGTACAATGTCCAGGCCTCGCTTGATACGTACATTCATGATGGATACCTCTATGTGGGTGCTGAAGTGGGGAATGCAAAGGTGGATTTGGCGATCAGTGAAATATACCGCGAAATGGACCGACTGCGGGATGAACCGGTTGGAGAGGAGGAGTTACAAATGCTCCGGACGTATATGCAAGGGAGTATTCTTAATCTGATCGATGGGCCTTTCTCGGTGAGTGACGTCCATAAGTGGCTGAATATTGAAGGGCTAGGGGCTGACTTTTTTGACAAATTCATCTATACAGTCAGGCACATTACACCTCAGGACTTACAGGCGCTGGCCTGTAAGTACCTTAGGAGAGAAGACTTTTGGGAAGTTATCGTAGGCCCGTGACCCTTAAGCCTGAAAGTATCCGTTTATATACTGTGATGTCAGGTGCTTGGCACGGGTTCGCTCTGAAATCCCGGCTCTTGCTGTGCGGGGCTATCCGGTCCGGCTGCTGAAAAGATGTTTCTGAACGCAAGACGTAGTTTATAAGCAATCCAATACATGGCTGGTACAACAACCAGAGTCAAAAAGGTCGCGAAGACAAGGCCATAGATAACAGTCCAGGCCATGGTGCCCCAAAAGACCGCATTGTCACCGCCGAAATATATCTGTGGGTCAAGATCAGAGATCAGGGTGAAAAAGTTGATATTGAACCCAACGGCCAATGGCACAAGCCCGAGCACGGTTGTGATGGCAGTCAGGAGGACGGGTCTCAGACGTGTTGCGCCCCCCTTGATAACTGCCTCCCGGATATCATCAGGGGGAAGATCAAGATCACGTTCCACGCCAACTTTTTCCATCCATGATTTAATTTGCAAATCGGTATAATCAATCAGAACGATTGCGTTATTTACCACTATTCCCGCCAGAGAGATAATCCCCACACCTGTCATGATAACCACAATATCCATTCCGGTAAATACATAGCCAAGGAATACGCCAATCGTGCTAAAGAGAACTGAAAGAATGATGATGAATGGGGAAATGACTGAATTAAATTGAGTGACGATGATGATAAAGATGGTGAAAAGGGCCACGGTAAATGCTCCGGTCAGAAAAGCGGTATTTTCCGCTTGTTCCTCCTGCTCGCCTGTAAACTCATAGGAAAACCCTACAGGCATCTCGTACTCAGCCATCGCTGTCTTGACTTCTGCGACGACTTCATTAGCATTATATCCCTGTAAAACATTGGAATAGACAGTAATAACCCGATCTTGATCCTTACGGTTGACTGCCGAATAGGTTGATGAATAATTGATGGATGCAACGGCAGAAATAGGAACCTGGATAATTTTCCCGCTGCTTGGATTTCGGAAAGTAATGCGCTGGTTGAGCAAATCCGATATATTATACCGGTATTCTTCTGCCAGCCTCATTTGGATGGGATGCTCATCTTCACCATCCTTGTACTGGGAGACCTCTTTTCCAAATACCGCTGTCCGGATGGCATCTGCTACATCATAGGTTGAGATGCCATATCGACGGGCCGCTTCCCGGTCAATACTGACTAACAGCTCTGGCTTTCCAATTCGGACACTTGGCTTGTATTCTTCAATACCAGGTATATTTTGTGCTTCAAGATAACTGATGACTTCATCTGAAAGGATGGCTAGCTGATCAATTTCTTCTCCGGATATTTCAATATTGACTGGTTTACCTGTAGGGGGTCCGTCCTGGTTTTTGTCGACCACGATTTCGACACCCGGATACATACTGAGGCTATCACGGATGTCTTCCATGACTTTCCATGTTGAGATACCGTTACGTTCGTTTGTGGGGACAAATGAAACCGTAATTCTGGCCCGGTGCGGAGAGCCACCAAATTCCGGCTCCCCACTTGGATCACTGGTGTTTTCTCCAATCTGAGCCAGAACAGCTTCTACGATTCCGCGATAGGGCTCGATAGCTTCCTGCACATCATTCTCCATCTTCCTGACCAATCGATCTGTGGCTTCTATATCTGTCCCGAGCGGGAGCTCAACAAACGCATTCACATATAATGGGTCAGCTTTTGGAAAGAAATTGACCTTTGGCATATTTGCTCCAAGGAGGCCAAGAGAAAAAATGAGAAGTAAGAATGTGCCACCAAATACAAAATACGGGTTCCGGGCTTTCAGTGCAAATCGGATGAAGCGGTCATATTGCACTTCCATCCAGGGAACAAACTGGTTCTGAAATACCAAAGCTCCGGGGCGCATGATAAAGAAGTTAAGCAGAGATATCAAGGCTGTGATAGCCATCATATTCCTTCCTGCATCTACGCCACCAATATGAAGTATGGCAGATAAGCCGAGAAGAGTGGATGCACCAATCAGAGAGTTTCGGCGCTTGCGCCGACGCACGTTCGGATTGTCCGAACGCTCATCAACTTTCATAAAGGATGCGGAAATCACAGGGTTGATGATTAAAGCCACAAAAAGCGATGAACTCAGCACTATAATCAATGTGATGGGCAAAAACTTCATAAATTCTCCCATGAGGCCGGGCCAAAATGCCAAGGGCAGAAAGGCGGCAAGAGTCGTTGCTGTTGAAGCAATTATCGGTAAGGCGACCTCACTGGTGCCATATTTTGCAGCCTTTGCAGGAGAAAAGCCGTTTTGCATATATCGATAGATATTCTCAACCACGACAATGGCATTGTCTACCAGCATCCCGAGTGCGAGTATCAGGCTGAATAGAACCACCATATTCAAGGTATACCCCAATAGGTTGAGAATGAGAATGCCCATCAACATGGAGAGTGGAATGGCCAGGCCAACAAACAAGGCATTTCTGAACCCAAGGAAAAACAGCAATATTGTGACGACGAGAATGACACCTGAAATGATGCTGTTCTCGAGATTTGATACCAGGTCACGGGTTTGCACCGACTGGTCGTTGAATATGCTAATCTTGAGGTCTGAAGGCAACTCGCTTCGAGCCTCTTCGACCAAAATTTTGATTTTGTCAGATGCTTCCAGGAGGTTCTCCCCGCTGCGCTTAATGATGTCAAGAGAAATAACCGGCTGCCCGTCAGAGCGCGCAATACTCGTTCGGTCTTTGTAGCCGTAATACACATTGGCAATATCCTTGAGGAATATCGGTCGCTGATTTTCACTTTTGATAATAACCTCCTTGATTTCCGAAACATCGCGAAATTCCCCCATCACACGGATGGTGCGGCGGAAATCTTCGCGCAATATCTCCCCGCCCGACATTGTGATATTCTCCGAAGAAATGGCACGCTCAATATCTGTAAAACTGACCTCCATGGATTGCATTTTGGGCAGGTCAACATCAATTCGTACTTCCCGCTCTAGGTCACCCTTCATATCGACATCTGAAATCTCGTCCAGTTCCTCAATGCGATCCTCCAGAAACTCGCCGAAAGACCGAAGCTCGTCATTGGTGTAATCCCCCGAGACATTCACCGTCATTATCGGCATTTCAGAAAGGTTAATGTCCATCACCTCAGGCTCTTTAGTCAAGTCATTTGGCAATTCCGGACGGGCCTTATCAACGGCATCTTTCACTTTTCGGATGGCATCTTCCTGATCGACATTCGGGTCAAATTCGGCTGTGATGAGCGAATAGTCCTGTAATGACGAGGAAGTAATATTCTCGATTTCAGAAACGGACTGAAGCTCTTTCTCGATAGGACGGGTTACAAGATTTTCCATGTCTTCAGCAGAGTTGCCGAAATACACAGTATTGACATAGACCTTTGGCCATGGCACTTCCGGAAAACTCTCTTTTGGCATACTGTCATAGCCTTGTATCCCAAAGAGGAAGACCATGATGGTCAGTATAAAGATGCTGGTACTGTTATCAACAGCCAGCAGAGTGAGGCCAAACTTGCGCAAGCCTTTTTCGGAATGTTTCGGATCAGCCATTATTTGAAGTTGTGGTTGATTGAATGGAAATACGTTCGCGGTCACTGAGCCCACGGGCACCTTCTTCGATAAGATCCTCCCCTCCACTCAGACCTTTGGTAATGATGATGAGGTTTTCAGCACTCTCACCAGTGGTTACGTATACTTTTTTTGCAACAGTTCCGTCTTCCCCTTGTCCTGCGACCAGCACATATTTCTTGCCTCCCACTTCCTGCTGAAGTAAATTCAGAGGAATGACAACTGCCTCTTCTATGCGCAGTTCAGCAACTTTCATATTTGCCAGGAGATTTGGCTTTAAAACTCCGTCTGGATTAGCCATCTCAACTTCTACTTTAAAGGTTCGGTTCCCCCTGTCAATTGTTGACCCGATGAGTGATACTCGCTCAATATAATCTCTTCCCAAAGCGGGTATTGAGACGGTCACTTCCTGCCCTTTTGATATGGTAGTCAGGTAGTTTTCTGGGGCATCAACCCGAACTTTTACGCGCCTGGTGTCGAGCAGAGTAAACAAGGGCCCTCCAGGCATTGCCATTTCTCCGGCTTCAGTCATGATTTGGTCTACCGTACCCGAAATTGGTGCATATACCTTGCTTTTCCCGAGTTGGAGTTCCAGCAGTTCAAGACTTTTCTCGAGACGCTCTTTCGCATTTTTAGCCTCTAGATACTGAATTTCTGACCCGATATTCTGGTCCCATAATCGCTTTTGCCTTTCAAACACATCGCGAGCCAGATTAAGGGAAGTTTGCAGCTCAGAAATTTGCTTTTCGACTGCTTCTGGGTCAATTTCAGCGACCAGCGCCCCGCGGGCAACTTGCTGTCCTTCTTCTACAAGTAATCGTAGTACCCTACCGCCAGTTTCACTGCTTACCATTATCTGCTCTTGCTCCTCGACAGAACCTTGCAGGCTGATGTATCGTGTAAATTCCTGCCGCACTACCTTCCGCGTCGTGACAAGAGTCCTTGGTTTTTCCCTGTACGTGGGGTCTTCCGCAGCAATGGAATCTTCAAGGCTTTCAATAAACGCCTGTAAAGCCTGAAGTTCGCTTTGCTTCTCCCTAAGCAAAACTTTACGGTCGCCAATGCTTTGCGGAATTGTGGTGCCGGAATCAGCTGGTGCCCCGCATGAGGCAATCAAAGAAAGGCCGGCTATAAAGAATGTGAGTTTGGAAAATAGATTGTGCATGGGTGCAGCGTATTGGTGCGATGAAAAAAGGTGGTATGTCAGAATGTGCCGAGGGCTTTCTCCAAATCAACCTGAGCGGTGAGCAATTCGTAAAGCGCCTGGATATAATTGGCCTGTGATTGAAAAAGATCGGTTTCTGCCTGATTGACTTCGAGACTTGATCCAACTCCCTCCCGATACTTCGTTTGAGTTGTTTGGTAAATCCGCTGTGCCAGTTCAACTGTCTCTTCACGGTTTCGGATTGTTTCTAATGCATTTAGATAAGCAATGCGAGCATTGATTACTTCCATGCGGGTGGTTCGGGCAAAGTTGGCACGCTGAAGGCGCGTGCGCTCAAGGTCTATTCTGGCTTTTTGAATCCTTGCTTCTTTCCCAAAACCATCGAAGACAGGCACTTTCAGCGAAAGCCCCACAACAGTGGTCGGAAACCATCGGGCATCAGAAAGCTCGTCGGCCTGTAACACTCTTGAATAACTTCCGAACGCATTTAAGGCAGGCAGATATCCCACCTGATACCGCCGGATGTTGATATCATTCAGCTTTTCAGCTTGCTCCAAAACCCTGTATTCGGGCCTTCGGGTGATGTCAAACGGAGCATCAGGAATGATGTCTTCCTTCACTGTTTTGGTGGCCAGTAAGTCAAGATTGTCAGTCAGTGTAATTAGTTCTTCCAGAGGGTAACCCATTCTGTATTTCAGCATGTTTCTCAGAGTGGTGATGGCCCGGTCTATGGTTTGCGCTTCGGTTTTTAAATTGCGCAATGACAAAGCCAACCTGTCGACATCCAACTGTTCGGCAAAGCCTTCATTGTAAATCGCTTGCGTTTCCAGTAGGCTTTTCTCAAGGTTGGATATGTTTTTTGAGAGAATTTCCTTGTTTTTTTCAGCAGCTAGTACCGCGAGGTAGGCTTTTCTGACGTTGAGGGCCAGGGCACTTCGGGTTTGGGCCATCTCTCGCTGCACCAGTTCTTTGTAAAGTTTAGACGCCTGCAAACCGGTGAAAAATGTGCCGTCAAAAAGCAAAGCCTCAATACTGAGCTGAGCTGTGAGGTTGTTGCGGAGCCCAAACCGGAATTCCTGTGGCGGACCGAATACAGGATTGCCCATGTCATCTGTGACCGTGTAAGTCAGAGGTACCACTTCGCCGTCAATATCCTGTACCAGAGTCGTACGCTGCTCTGGAAAAATTGGAACCAACTGCACAGGGATGTCTATAAAATACTGATAATTGGCACTGCCATTTACCTGAGGAAGTCCGGTTGATAAAAACTCCTTGATGTCTTTGTCTGCACGGGCAATTTGCAGATTTTTATCCTGAACCTCAATGGCATTGGCAAGGGCATAGGCTACCGCTTCATCCATTGAAAATGACTGTGCCCGAGTCATAACAGGGCAAAGAGAAAAAACCAGCAGGCAGAAAAAAAGGCGTGTCATAGTCAGGTTGTTGAAAAACTGATGTCAGTGTAATCGGTCACTACATTCGGTTGTCAGGGTTTATCTCTTTCCAGGATGTCAGTCGCTCCAGACCACGGGAAGAAGCGACTCCTCGGATATGATATTCCATAGAAATGGCGTACAGATGCTCCCTTTTGTATGTATCAAGTGGGAAAATATCCTCATCTACCACTACACGGCTTTTCCCCACATAGAGTCGGGCTATAATATCCGGATCTAAATCAGCCCGGTAAAGACCCTGAGATACCCCGCGTTCGAGGTTGCCGCGAATCAAATCGTACATGTAGCCTTTGTGAAGACTCTCAAGGAGCGTCCACGAATCGGAATGGTACTTTCGAAGGTCATAGATGAGGTTTGGAGAAATCTGCCTGAGAAGACGCAACATATACCGGGCGACTTTCATCATCTCATCAATTGCATCATCTGAAGATTTGACAATCTCTGCCATTGCAGCTTTTTCAGCTGAAATGTGAGCAACAATAATCTTCCTGATTAAATCAGCCTTATTATCTACATGTAAGTACAATGTCTTCTTGGATACCCCTAGTTCTCTTGCCACATCATCCATAGTGACACTCTTGATGCCGTATCGCATGAAAAGCCCTTCAGCTCCTGATAGCACCCGATTTGTTTCTGATTGTGATTCCATAAGCACAGCAAATGTAAGTCCTACAACCATAGGAAACGAAAATAGTTTTAAGAGTTTCTATGGTTTTTTCATCACATTCGACCAGCAGTTCTGTTTGGCAGACAGATTACCCTTCCGGAGCCTTTTTCTCCTAAATAATTCCTAATTTCGCTTCACACGTTTGAAGAGCCACACCAACCATGACCACTGAGCCGGAAAAGGATAAAGCTTACTATGACGAGGTATTTGAGCGGGAGCTACTCCCCCATGCCGATGCACTGAGCACCTTTGCCTATCACCTGACTTACAATGAGGAAGACGCCAATGATCTGGTCCAGGAGACGTACCTGAAAGCCTATCGGTTTATTGATAAATATGATGAAGGAACGAATGCCAAAGCCTGGCTGTTCAAGATCATGAAAAATGCATTCATCAATCAATATCGGAAGAAAAGTAAACGTCCGACTCAGGTTGATTACGAAGAAGTGGTTGGGTTTCATGAAGAGGAAGAGGATACCTCTTTTTCAAGTTACCTCGATCTCAGGCAGGAAATTTATCAGGATATGATGGGTGATGAAATTACTACTGCCATCAACGCCCTGCCAGTCGATTTTCGCACAGTCATCCTTTTGTGCGATATCGAAGGATTTAAATACGAGGAAATAGCCAAAATTGTCGACATCCCCATCGGCACGGTTCGGTCCCGCCTTCATAGAGCACGACAAATGCTTAAAGAAAAACTGCGGGAATACGCCTCAAAAAAAGGATACTCCGAAAACTAACCACGTGAAAACCTGAATGACCCTTCGATTGATTCTTCTGAAGGGCATTGACTTTTTGATGAAAAACCTGTTATTTCACGATATCGTTTAACAGTTATCCACTATTTCTTCACTATGCCGGCATTCAGATTCAGTCGATTCGCTGTCCACCCGCATCAGGGGCTCTCTTCCCGCCTTCCCTGCAGGGTTCAAATCGTCAGCATCTCGAGGATGCCCGCAGATAAACTTCAGGGAAATGAAGAACTTCAATGGACATGAAGCGCATTTAGTTAGAAAATTGTCGATGTACCTCGATAATGAACTCGACCAGCAGGAAATACTTCAGCTTAAACAAAACCCTGATTTCCACTCTCTTCTTGAAAGGGAGCAAAATTTCCGGCATTTCATTAAAACCAAAGTGCCACGCCGAAAAGTCTCGTCAGATCTTATTCAATCGATTAAAGAAAAAATTAGGATGAGTCCTCAGGTTTGAGGCTTGGTTATTGTGATTTCATTTTTGCCGACCTGTCTTAGTCCACGACAACCATTCTGGTTACAGAGATATTACCCTCTGAAAGATTTCTGAGGTGCCAGTACCATACCCCGGCATCCTGATTATCCACGGATACATTCAATTGGTTTTCCCCGGATTTCAATTCCAGGATATCAGTCTTGACATTTGTACCCTGAGTTGAAAATAGCGACAGGGCGTATGTACCACTTTTCCGCACAGTGATTGAAAGGGTTGCCTGATGGCTGACTGGATTGGGGAAAACTGCCAGTGAAGATTCGATATCAGCGGGACGGATGACAGACGTTGTTGTATTTCGAGACACCTCCAGCGTTGCGCATGCACCAGCATCGCCTCCACTGTTTCCATTATTATTCACAGCATTTCCGCAGGCGTAGAAAGAAACCGTTTCGGCATTTTGCACAGGGGCAGTCCACATCACAGAAAATACATTTGAATTACTGACACCATTGTGTTCCGCATATGAGCGGCCATTGGCGCCTGCAATTTTTACGTTGGCTGCTGGATCAGACCATGTACCGGCAGAGCCGGCATTCTGGCCGGTTTCTCCATTGAGACACACAAGCTGGAATCCGTATCCGGAGGGAGAGCCACTCAGCACCTCCACGGAAACTCGAGCTTCATACATTTGCCCTGCCATATACCCGTCGGAACCAACCGGATTTCCGTCCAGATCGAACAAATCGATTGTAAGGCCGGCTTGTAAGCCAGTCGGTGATCCAATGCCATGACAGGATGAGCTGGCACAAGTCAGTGGCTGTCCGCCAAGCGATTGATCACCGGGTGCACCGGTATTGCCCTGGCCGGCAGTAGAAGCTCTTCCTCCAGAATTTGAGAGAACAGCCAATGAAAATCCAATTCCGAGAATGATGATGGTAAACTGTCGAAGGCGCATAGAAGTGATTTGAATGGGAAATCCAGAATAAGACTTGCCTCCATGAGCTTAGAAGCCATATAAAGACAAGAAAAAGAAAAGATGGTTGAAAGCTCAAGAGAGAAAAAATGAACGCCTTCAAGTCATTTACGCAGCCCGACCAGAATCCGGGGCTGAATGTGGCCATGCATTTTCCGGAATTTTCCCTTTGGCCCTGCCAAAGTACGCTCGCATTACTTCAAGGATTTCTTCATATGTTTGGTCAGCAGTAATGGGCGCTGAAAAATCCACCTCTTTTTTCCCGTAGTCAAATCGGACCATAATAATGGGTACTCCCGCTTCGCGGGCCATGTAATAAAACCCGGATTTGAGTTTTTCCACTGCACCGCGAGTCCCTTCCGGTGCGATGCAGACCGCAAATTCTTTCTTTTCGTTGAAGATGTCTGCAACTGCTTCAACATAGTTTTGACGTTTGGACCGATCAACAGGATAACCTCCAAGAAGCCGGAAGAAAACCCCGAAAGGGAATCGGAACAGAGAAGACTTTCCGAGGAATTTTACTTTAAGTCCCATTGCTGATCGCACCAAAAGACCAAGGGGAAAATCCCAGTTGGATGTGTGAGGCACAACTGCCAAAATGTACTTCTGTAAATCAGAAGACACCTCTCCTGTAATCTTCCAACCGAATAGGCGAAGAATGAATTTGCTAAGTAACCGACTGATTCCCATTGCGATAAATTCGGAGAAAGCAATAAATTTCAAGGTATTCCCTGGGTTCCCGGAGAATGCCGTTCCGAAAAATACGGCGTAGCAGCCATCCGGAATGCCATTTCAAGAAAAACTTCAAAAAAATCGCGACTTTCGTTTTTCAACCAGAATTGAGATGGACTGCAAAAATCATGTGCCAAACTCCCGATTCAGGTAACCCCCCATTCGCATGATGGTTTCTGTTCCTCTCCGGTTTGTTCTCATTGTTGCTTCCTTTTGCGGTATGATCCGCATTGTCGGTGCGCAAGATATCCGGGTAGAATATTTGCCTGAACCGCCTGAGGTTGAATTTTCAACCGAAGGAGGCCTATTTCAGGAGGCTGTCACTGTTGAATTGTATTGTGAAGGAGCTGAGATATTCTACACAACTGATGGACAGTACCCGACTCGTAACTCGCACCCATATGACAAGCCCCTTCACGTCATTTCTACGACAGTGGTCAGGGCTGTTGCATGGCTTGACGGGAGTCCAGGGCCCGTGGCTGCCCATACCTATTTTATCGGCGAGCCAAAGTCAGCATGTGCAGTTGTTTCACTGACCACTGAGCCAGACCTCCTTTTTGATGCCGAGCATGGACTCTACATGAAAGGCAGTGATTACGACGGAGAAAATCACATGGCGTCAAATGCCAACTTTCTGACTCACGATGAAATCACAGGCAATTGTGAGATTTTCGACAGCGATGGGACCACACTTTGGCGATCCTATTGTGGATTGAGATTGTTTGGGGGCATAAGCAGGTTCTTTCCCCAAAAATCCTTGACCATTGTGGCACGAAAACGCTACGGTAAAAAGAGAATCAAGAGACGTATTTTCCCAAATGGCCCGGAAGAATTGAAGTTTCTTGTGCTTCGAAACTCTGGAAGTGATTTTGGGAAAAGTCATTTTCGGGATCTATTTATGACTGGTCTTACAGACAATCTCGATGTAGACAAACAGGAGGGGCGTCCTGCACATGTTTACATCAACGGTCACTATTGGGGTATGTATAACATCAGAGAAAAAATCAATCGATATTTTATTGCTGATCATCACCGTGTCGATAAAGACAGCCTCGATTTGCTTGAGCACCGGATGAGCCTGAAGCAAGGCAGTACCGTAGAGTACCGGAAGCTGCTCTCTTTTTTGCGCACCCATGACCTCACTCAACCTGAAGCCTATGCGCGGCTTCAGACTTTGATGGATGTCAGTAACTTCATAGACCACCAGTTGACCCAAATCTATATTGACAACAGGGACGCTGGAGGGAACATCAGATTTTGGAGGTCACAGGAACCCGATGGTCGTTGGCGATGGATATTGTATGATACCGACTGGGGGTTTGCTCTACACGATCCCAAAGCCTGGTTATTTAACAGTCTGGCTTTCCACACCCGGCCAGATGGGCCCCATTGGCCCAATCCTCCGTGGAGTACCTTTATTCTTCGGAAGCTGCTGGATCAGGAAGCGTTCAGAACTGAATTTGCTGGCCGTATGGCCATCTATCTCAGCACTTGCTTTCGAGAAGAGACAGTCGAGGCCCGGCTTGATTCCCTGATTCGTCTGTATGGCCCTGAGTTGCCTCGTCATTTTAAGCGATGGCGGTTATCCGAAAGCCGATGGGTGGCTCACACGGACCGGATGCGTGAGTTTGGCAAAAAGCGTCCGGAGGCTATTCGTCGTTTTTTTCGGGAGGCTTTTGAGCTTGGTCCGGACGTGCAGACAGATATTTCCGCCGCAGGTGGTGGTCGTGTCCTGATCAACGGTCACCATACACTTGAAAACGAGGAACTATGCGGTATTTGGTTTGCCGGACTTCCAATGAGCATCAAAGCAGATGCCTTGCCCGGGCATCGATTCATCGGATGGGATGGCCTTCCTGCCGGGCTGAATCCGACACTCAAAGAGCATACCCTGATTCCAACAGAGCCAATGGATATCCGGGCAGTATTTGAACCGTGGATTCACCCTGCTTCAGAGACGCTCATTTTTAATGAAATAAGCTGTTACGATACCGGCGCAGAAGACTGGATTGAGTTGTACAATAATGGTGAGACTGCTATTGATGTAAGCGGGTGGATCATTGCTGACTATTCTCATCAATTTACCATGCCGCAGGCAGTCATTCCCCCCTCATCCTATTTGGTTGTCTGTCAGGATGCTGCGGCATTTGCACAAGCATACCCGCGCGAGTATCAGTTTGTCGGGAATCTTGGCTTTGGTATCAATAAATACAGTGAATGCCTCTGGATGTACAGCAAGGAAGGTGCATTTGTTGACAGTTTTTGCTACCGTATTCAGCCAACTGACAGTGCATTTACCCTCAGCCTGCTGCTCCCTGAACTGGATAACAGCAAGCCGGAAAACTGGGAAATCAGATCGGGGCCGGGCTCGCCCAACAGCGCCAATCCGTTCTATTACCAAACAACAATCCGCAAACAACAACAACGCTGGATGCGCACGGGTGCCGGCATCGGAATGCTCCTTTCAGCAGGTTTCTTGTGGTTCCGACTCCGAGCCTCCTCTCGTTTGTAAATACAGTCTGGTTTTCTCCAGCATGATATTCTTGCTCCGTACGTTAAACCTCCTTGTCTCAAGCCTGTCTTACCAATTGTGATAAAACCGGAAGAGTTGGAGCCTGTTTCAGATGACGATATCCTGTTGGCTTTTCGAAAAGGGACTGCTCCTGAGAAAGCCTTTCTTATGCTGGTCAATAAATACCAACACAGCCTCTATCGTCAAATTCGGAGAATGGTGCCAACCCACGAGGATGCAGATGATGTGCTGCAAGAGGTTTTTTTAAAGGTCTGGCGTCACATTCAAGGGTTCGAAAGACGTTCTGCCCTATCGACCTGGTTATACCGCATTGCTGCTAATGAAGCCCTGAATTTTCTGGACCGCCAAACCCGCCAGCCGTTGGCTATGGTCGTAAATGTTGCAGAGGACAATGGAAAGGAACCAGTGGCGAGCTTGCCCACAAATGGCGAACAAATAGAAAAACTGCTTGCCGAAGCATACCGGACACTTCCTAATAAACAAAGACAGGTATTCGAGCTCCGTTACTTTGAGGCACTCTCTTATCGCAAAATGGCAGACTTGCTGCAGACGTCTGAAGGCTCCTTAAAGGCTTCTTACCATCATGCTGTCAAAAAAATTGAAGCATACATTCGCTCTCACTCTGAATTCTGAACCTATGACACCAACGAATCATTCCCAAAATCCCGGGCGAGATGCAATCAGAAAGGAGTTAAAAGAGCTCTCGCCTGAAATCAATTTGCCGGAGCCTCATCCACCAGAGCCGCCGGAAGGGTATTTTGAAGAATTGCCCCGCGTACTGATGCATCGTCTGATGGCCGAACAGAAGGCCTTAGGGAACCCTGTAAGAGCGTTCAATGCAAAAGGCTGGGATTCCGGAGAGTATTTATTGAGAAGGTATGGAGATGAACCAAAAAGTAAAACCCTGTATCGGATTCTGCAAACAAGATATTGGCGCATTGCAGCCGTGGCAGCGATTCTTTTGCTGGTTGTGGCCGTCGGTTTTCTGGATTTCCGTGGTTCTGATAATCCTGCCGCAGACATTGCTCTTGAAATCAATGAACCCGAGATAGAAGCTTATTTGAGCATGAATCTCGATGAGATTGAAACCAGTCAACTTATGGAATTGGCACCTTTGACGCCAATTGAACTGACGTCAGGTGAAGCCGGATCGATGCTCGAGATTTATTTGCAGGATTTTGATGCAGAAAGCCTCTATGAGGCATTATGATACAGAAATACAATTCATATTATTTCATTAAACAAAAGTTTATGAATATGCAACAGATTATCAGATCTCTGGTCGGATTGACAATGGCTTTCCTGCCTTTCATCACAGTGGCTCAACCCGGTGCGGGCCCGGATCCGGAGCGAATGGAAGCGTACAGAGTAGCGTATTTCACTAAAATGCTGGAATTGAGTGCGGAAGAGGCAGAGGTATTCTGGCCCGTATTTAATGACTTTGTCGAAAAGCGCCGGGCCTTAAAAGACTCACTGGCTATGGATGGGAAGTTGCAGTTGATGGCAGATGCTGAGGTGGAGGCATATCTCAGGAAGAGCCTTGATATTGAACAAGCCATTCTTGATGAGAAACATAAGATGATTAAACAACTGAGTGAGGTGCTGCCAATCCGGAAAGTGGCCATGCTCAATCAGGTAGAAATGCGATTTAAGGAAGAATTACTGAACCGCTTACGAAGCCGGCGCAGACCGGAGGGCAAATGAGTATCTTGGCCGGAAATTACCCGGCATTATGTCCTCATCATTTCTGAAAGCTCATCTGGCACTGGGGGCGGTAGCTCTGATTTATGGAGCGAATTACATCATTGCCAAGGATGTGATGGACAAGGGGTATCTCATGCCTCTTGCCTTCATCTTTCTGAGGGTCTCGACTGCAACTGTGCTGTTCTGGTTTTTTCACGGAGTGTACGTCAGAGAGCGAATCAAGAATCGAGCTGACTGGATCAGACTGGCGGTGTGCGGGTTGTTTGGTGTGGCACTGAATCAGATGTTTTTTTTCAGTGGACTAAAGCTCACTTGGCCGATAAATGCCTCACTGATTATGACCACCACCCCGGTGTTGGTCCTCATCGCCTCCGCAATTCTGCTTCGCGAACGCATTACACCTGCAAAGCTTCTGGGCATTGCAATGGGAGGCGCAGGGGCAATTCTCCTTATTGCTTTCGGGCGCACCCTGCACTTTGGTGTGGATAGCATTCTCGGGGATTTTTTTGTCTTTTGCAACGCCAGTTGCTATGGAATCTACCTGGTCCTGGTTAAGCCTCTGATGAAGCGATACAGCGCAGTCACGGTTGTGAAATGGACATTCACCTTCGGGCTCTTTGCTGTGGCTCCATTTGGAATTCCCCAGCTGGGGGCTTCTGATTTCTCAGCATTTCCTCTTTCAGTTCTGCTTTCTGTAGGCTACGTCCTTATTTTCACAACTTTTTTCGCCTATTTGTTCAACGCGTATGCTCTGAGAGTCGTCAACCCATCAGTAGTGAGCATTTACATTTACCTTCAACCCCTCCTCGCCGCTACCTTTTCACTTCTTCTGGGCCTCGAACAACTAACCCCTAATAAATGGCTGGCAGCCATTCTGATTTTTACAGGAGTCTTTCTGGTCAGCCGCCCACAGCCTGCCCCCAAACCATCCGCTGATTAAACCTTTCAATCAGAAATGAAATTTTGGATGGATATTGCCTGAGAAAATACAAACTAAAATATTTTTAAAAGGCTATTTTAAAGAATAAAAAACTATCCGATTAAAAGAATGCGGATAGAGAGACACTTCTTATTAAAAATTGTTCAACAAAGGTTTGAAATCGATTGAACAGTGTTTATATTTGTTTTGCGTTTTGTTGAACAATCAAGCATCAAGCGTTAAACAAAAAAGGAGATATGAATACCACAAAAGAGTTTTACGAAGAGTTTGACAAGTTCACTTCCGTCTTGCAGGCATTTGCTTACAGTCTGACAAAAAATCAGGAGGCGGCTCGCGACTTATATCAGGAAACAGCGTTCCGCGCACTGAAAAACCGTGATAAATTTTCTCCTGGTACAAATTTCAAAGCATGGTTGATGACCATTATGAAAAATATTTTCATCAATAATTATCGGAGAAAGGTCAAGGAAAATACGATGGTGGATACCACCGACAACCTCTATTTTATCAATTCAGCCACGACTGTCCGCAATTCCGGTGATGCACAAATCCTTATGAAAGAATTGCTCACCATGGTCGATAATCTCGATAATGGCCTGAAAATTCCATTCCTGATGCACTATCGGGGTTTCAAGTATCAGGAAATAGCTGATTATCTCGACCTTCCCCTCGGAACAGTGAAAAGCCGAATCTTTTTTGCTCGTAAAGAGTTGAAGCAGGAAATCGAGAAAAGGTACCAGATTACTGAGGCAGATGCCATTTTGAATCGGTAAATCCTCCACAAAAGGCGATTGTGATTTTTTGAAAGTGCACGTGCTCTTAGTAAGAGCCTTGTACTGCATTATTGCAGATTTCATTCAGTGAGAAAAGCGTATCTTTTCCTCTCATGAACGCATTTCTCAATTTGCCGTCCATGCCCATTCTTTTCCAGCGACTTACGATCCTCCTTTTCGTGGCGCTGTTGCCAGCCTTTTTGGTCATTGCACAGCCAGTTCCTAACAGATACAACATAGAGGCTGAACTCAACGATTCAAGCCATCATCTCAAGGGGGTCGTCAATCTACACTACTCCAATATCGGTTTCGATACACTTTACTCGCTCGTATTTCAAATTTGGCCGAATGCCTATCAAAACCGTCAATCTTCATATGCCCGACAGCAACTTGAATTAAGGCGGACGACCTTTCACTTTTCTAGTCAGGAACAACGTGGCGGATATGATTCTCTAGCGTTCCTAATTAATGGAAGTGCTTTAACGTACCAAGAATATAAGGGGCAAATAGATATTGTTGAGGTTAATTTGCAAGAGCCTCTTTATCCGGGAGATACGGTGTCTTTGGAAATTCCTTTTGACTTGGTCATTCCGGAGCTGTTTTCCGATTTCGGACATACAGGCCATTACTACCAATGCATCAACTGGTTTCCCATCTTAGCCATCAGAGACTCCAATGGCTGGGATGCTCGGCCGCTTGTAGAGCTTGGCGAGGTCCGATTGCCACTATCTCATTTTGATGTGACCATCCGTCTGCCGGCAAATTACATCGTCGCTGCCTCAGGTCAGCTTGAAAGTCTTTCGGAACGAGTGTTTCTCGATGAGCGTATTCAATATACCACCAGACTGCTGAATGAGGGAGTGCCAGTCGACGAACCCCAAATTCAAAGCTCAGATTCTATAAAGGCGGTCAGGTACACAGCGCAGGGAGTACCATCCTTTTCCTGGTGTGCAGCAAAAGATTTTTATGTATTAGAAGAGTTGTCGGGGCCTGATTCCGTGGGATGCCAGGTATTCTTCTCTAATCGGGAAATCCAGTACTGGCGTCACGGTGCCCGCCACCTTAAAAGGGCAATGGAATATGTGACTGCGCTGCTCGGACCTTATCCCTATCCGGTAATGGCAGCTGTGGAAAGCCGAAAGCGAGGCTCTTTTGGTCTTGAAAAGCCAATGATGGCATTTCTCGGGTCAGTAAGCAGTGATGAAGAATTTGATGGCCTGCTGGCGTATGAACTCTCTAGGCAATGGTTTTATTCAACCACAGCGTGTGACTATCAGTGGCTGGCTGAAGGGCTTAGCGCATGTTATGAATCACGATATGTGAATAAGTATTATGAGAAGCAGCAAAATGAAGACCGGGAGCCAACATTGCCTGTGATGAGCCGCGAACTCGCAGACGAGGCTGCATACCTGTTTTTAGCTCGCCGGAAAGGCGAACGGGCTTCCGATGCGCCAGCACCAGTGAAGTCTGGAATCAGCTATTTTGTTTCAACGCAGGCAAAGCCGGCAATAGGTTTCAGGTTATTGGAAAGATATCTCGGTGAGGCTATCATTGATTCTGTGGTGAGGTCGACTCTTTTATCTGCGGATGGGCTATGTGAAGAAAGCCTTCGAATGCAAATGGATAGTATATCGACCCTCAATACAGATTGGTTTTTCGATGGATTTATGGGGAGTCAACGCAGGGTGGATTATGCGATTACCAAAGTGCAGAGAGGTGAATCAGGGACGGATGTAGTTATCAAAAACAAGGGATCGTTGGCAGTGCCTTTTCAACTCTCAGCTGTTCGTGATGGGCGGGTTGTCTATGAAACGTGGATTGAAGGAACTTCCGAAGAATGGACGGGAAGAGTGCCTGTGGCCACCTATGATCGGCTGGTTATAGACCCTGGAAATCTTCTTCCAGACCTGTATCGCTCAAGTAATAGCAGATTAGGTCCATCCCTTGGATCGCGCTTAAAGCCGCCACGAATTCGCTTTCTGTCAGGGTTTGATCAGGAAGGCCGAAAAGGCCTGTTCTGGGCGCCAGTTGTGGGGTGGAATAATTACCAAAAATCCATGGCGGGCGTATTATTGTATAATCGGGCAATCGTTCCCCGGAAAGTCGAATGGGCAGCGATGCCGCTAATCGGCGGCTTTTTTGACAGACTGGATCTGGTGGGTATGGGTGAAATTCACTGGCATTTATATAAGCCCGCCAAAGCTGTTCAACGAATCAGTCCCGGCCTCGGAATCAGGTCCTTTTCAATCGATTACCTACCCAAGGAGGGCCGGACTTTGAGATATGTACGACTGAGCCCACGTTTTCACATCGAGCTGGCCCGTCCATCAGATTCGGAGATCCGTCAGTCACTAGAGTTCCGGCTCCTTGCAGTGAGTCGGGAGGTGCCTCAATATGCGGACGGGCTGTTTCAGCGCGTCCGGATGGAGACGCAATGGATACCGCAGCTGGAGTACAAATATGAAGACAGGTCACTGCTCACCCCCTTTTCACTTGTGTTGATGGCCGAACAGCAAGATATCCAAGTCAACGGATTGCCCGGGAATTACATCAAAGTGTCTGCAGAAATGATGCTCAGTCATTTGTATGCTCCTGGTAAGCACTGGAATATCAGGGTATTTGGCGGCTATTTCACCAGTAATTCCTTCCGGAACGAAGCCACCCCTATTCCACAGGCTTTTACGCTCGCTTCACAAGGATTTAATGATTACACATTTGCCAGACAATTTATCGGTCGATCTGAAACGTCGGGAATGTGGGCTAGTCAGATTGCTGTTGCGGATGGGGGGATGAAGGTAGCTCCCCTTACCGGGTCTGGTCAAAGCAACAGAGGGATTCTGGCAATCAACCTTCAATCCGATTTACCACTCCGGTTACCCTGGTTTTTTCCGCTGAGTGCTTACTTTGATGTTGGTATTGCCGACAATCCTCACAATGACGTGCATAGTAATGTGTTGTGGAGCGGAGGGTTCTCCTTGCGATTTGCCCGTGATGCTTTCGGTATCTATCTGCCACTTGTTCAGGCACAACCAATTCGTGACTCATACAAAGCCAACAATCAAAACGGTCTCTTCTCTCGGCTCACATTTTCACTTGACTTGGCAAGACTGCACCCTTGGAAACTCATCGATGATCTCGAGCTGTAAGAGTTACATGATGGGACTCAAGCGGAAGGGTGTCAGGAATTGATCCATTTGAGAATCCGGGCTGTTGCGGCTTTCCCGACCACGCTGATGAGGTCTTCTTCAGATGCTTCCCGAATTTTTTTTACTGAGCCAAAGGATGTCAGCAATTTGCTGGCTGTTTTTTCTCCGACCCCGGGAATTTCTGTCAATTCAGTGCGGGTAAAATCTTTCGAGCGCTGGTTGCGATGGAAGGTGATCGCGAAACGGTGGGCCTCATTGCGCGCTTGTTGGATGAGTTTGAGAGATTCAGACTTTTTATTGATGTAGAGCGGGACCGGATCATCAGGAAAAAAGATCTCTTCCAGTTTTTTGGCAATGCCGATGATCGAGATTTTTCCCTCAAGCCCCAGTTTTATGAGACTCTTCACGGCCGCGCTCAGCTGCCCCTTACCACCATCGATGATAATCAGTTGCGGCAGAGGTTCTTCTTCGTCCAACAGGCGCCGGTACCGGCGAAATACAACCTCCTCCATCGAGGCAAAATCGTTTGGACCCTCGACTGTCTTGATGTGATAGTGCCGATAATCCCGTTTGGCAGGCTTTGCATTCTTGAAGACCACGCAACTTGATACCGGATAGGAGCCCTGCATATTCGAATTGTCAAAGCATTCAATATGCAGCGGAACCTGATCCATCTGAAGGTCCTCCTGGAGTGTGCGCAGTATTCGTTCTGCGCTGGTCTGTTTGCTTTTCCGACTGGCGGCTTCCTTTTTTTTCTGAAGCATCACAAATCGGGCATTCTTTTCCGAAAGCTCAAGCAGCCGGTGCTTGTCCCCCCGTTTCGGGACAGTAATGGTCAGGTCACTTTCCCCAGGTACAGTCAGTTCAAAAGGCACCACAAGCTCTGGGCTTATGCTGTGAAAACGCTCGCGCAAGACAGGAATGGCATACACCAGCAGATCGCCCTCATCATCGTTGAGGTTTTTGGTCAGCTCAAGGGTATGGGTATTGATAAGCGCGCCGTTGATCACCTTAAGGTAATTGACCCAGGCACTTTTTTCATCAGTTGCGATTGCAAATACATCGACATCCCGGATAGTCTGACTGACCACTGTTGATTTGGCCTGATAGTCTTCAAAAGCTTCCAGCTTTTCTTTAATCCGTTGTGCCTTTTCAAACTCCAGATTTGTCGCGTAATGATGCATGAGTTCGCGAAAATGTTGACGAACCGGGCCGAAGTTACCGCGCAGGATATTCCGAATTTGCTTGATCTTCTCATTGTAGTCTTCCTCACTCTCGAAATTCTCGCATGGTCCGAGACAATTGTGAATGTGGTATTCCAAACAGACTTTGTATTTGCCGCTTTCGATGTGCTGTGGAGAGAGATTCAGTTTGCAGGTGCGGAGCGGAAAAAGAGTGCGGATAAATTCGAGAATGACCTTGATTCTGCCCTTGGATGTGTAGGGCCCGAGGTATGTTGATCCATCCCGGATGACCCGCCGGGTAATAAAGACCCTCGGGAAGCGCTCATTTTTTATGCAGATGTATGAATATGACTTGTCATCGCGAAGCATGACATTGTATCTCGGTTGCCACTGCTTGATGAGGGTATTTTCAAGCAGAAGCGCATCCTGCTCAGTCTCGACGATGGTGAATTCGATGCGGGCTGCATTGGAGACCATCACGCGGGTTTTACCCGCCATGTGTTTTTTTGAACCGAAGTAGGACGATAGCCTGTTTTTGAGGTTTTTGGCCTTTCCGACATAGAGCACAGTATCGGTCTCATCCAGAAACCGATACACCCCCGGCTGGCGGGGAAGGGTTGGGGCCAGCGCCTGAAAATCACTGGTGGTCATACTTTGGTTGTCCTTATTTCGTTTGGACAAAACACGCAAATTTCCTGCGAAGTTGCAAGAATGCTTACCTTTACGATTTGAGGCCAATTGAGTGCCAATGAACTGGAAATCGAGGATCGACAAGACGCATCTGCCCGAGCACGTCGCGGTAATAATGGATGGCAACGGCCGATGGGCCAAACAACAGGGAAAGCCTCGTGTGTTTGGTCACAGAAATGGAGTCAAAGCCGTGCGAAATACCGCAGAAGCAGCAGCTGAGCTTGGTATTCAGTGGTTGACACTCTACGCATTCTCTAAAGAAAATTGGCGAAGGCCCAAAAAAGAGGTTGGTGCCCTGATGGGACTTCTGGTTGATACACTGGGAAAAGAGGTCAAAACCCTCAATGAGAATAACATCAGACTACAGGCCATTGGTGATCTTGACCTTATGCCCGATCGAAATCGTAAAGCCCTGATTCGGGGAATGGAAGATACGCGGACCAACACAGGTATGACCCTTATTCTGGCACTGAACTATAGCGCCAGATGGGAAATTGCCGAAGCAGCGAAAAAATTGACCAAACAGGCCTTGCTCGGGGAAATTTCTCCGGAAGACATCACGGAAGACCGAATGGCCGAAGCACTGACAACCACTGGTGTGCCCGATCCCTCTCTTTTGATTCGGACCAGCGGAGAGAAACGTATTTCCAATTTCCTGCTCTGGCAAATTGCCTATGCCGAATTGTATTTTATAGAAACACTCTGGCCCGATTTTTCAAAAGAGGATTTCTATCAGGCAATCGTCGAATATCAGTCAAGAGAACGACGCTTTGGAAAAATCAGCGAACAACTGACTACCTGAACAGATTTGCCCGAAAATGCTTTGCAACCGGGCATTTCAATTCAAATTTTTTCCCTTATGGATTTCTATCCCTTTGCCCTGATCCGCCGACATGGCAGCCCTTTCGCTTTCGGACCCCTCTTCGGGTGTTTGCTGCTGTGTTTCGGATTTGCTCACCTTGGCCATACCCAAACTTCTGTAGATTCCCTGCCTACAGTTGTCGATTATAGCGATCCGAAGGAGTATGAAATCGGAGGGATCGAAGTAACTGGTGCAGAATTTACCGATGTCAATGCCCTTAAAAGTATTTCCGGTCTCAGGGTTGGTGATAAAATCAGGGTTCCTTCTGATGAAATCCCTAATGCGCTTAAGTCACTGTGGAAACTCCGCCTTTTCGATAATGTGGAGATTCTCCAGCAAAAAACAATAGGTGATATCGTATTTCTGGAAATCCACGTTACTGAACGTCCACGCCTCAGCCGCCATACATTCAGGGGAGTGAAAAAATCGTATCACGATGATCTCAATGACGAGGTGAATAGATTTTTGCTCAAAGGAGCCATTGTCACGCAAAATGTCAAAACCAATGCCGCTGTCGCCATCCAGGAGTATTTTCGAGAGAAAGGATACCTCGATACTGAAGTCAAGGTGACTGAAGAAAAGGACGAACGCGCCACCAATTCGGTGATTCTCATCTTCGATATTGCGCGAAATGACAGGGTCAAAATCAGGGATATTACCTTTCTCGGCAATGAAACCATTCCCGATAAGAAACTGAGAGGTAAAATGAAGGGCACAAGGCGCAAAAAGCGTCTGTTGTCAAATTCACGGTTTTTACGCGAAAAATATACCGAAGATCAGGAAGCTGTCATTGCTTTTTACAACACTCAGGGGTATCGTGATGCCCGCATCATTGGAGATTCCATCTGGAGAGATGAGAAGGGTGAATTACACATTGATGTAAGAATCGATGAAGGCAATCAGTATTATTTCGGGAATATCAGTTGGAAAGGGAATTCAATCTATGACTCTACAGCTCTGTCAAATGTGCTCGCAATTGGTCGTGGAGATATTTATAACCAAGAGCTTCTTGATACACGTTTGCAATTCAGCATGGATGGTCGCGATGTGAGTTCACTTTATATGGATAACGGGTACTTGTTTTTTACCGTTGACCCTGTGGAAGTTGCAGTCGCTGAGGATACCATTAATATTGAAATGCGAATCTTTGAAGGCCCCCAAGCGAATATTGACCGTGTCATTATCAGAGGGAATGACCGGACTCATGAGCATGTGGCACGGAGAGAGCTTCGGACCCTGCCTGGTGCAAAATTTAGTCGCTCAGATATAATCCGGTCCCAGCGTGAGCTGATTAATCTCGGATATTTCAATCCGGAGGCACTCGGCATCAATACGCCAGTCAATCCACAGCGTGGAACAGTAGACATCGAATACACCGTTGAAGAAAAGCCTTCAGATCAGCTCGAGCTCTCCGCCGGTTGGGGTGGCAGAGGTAATGGGGTGATTGGTACTCTTGGGGTTTCATTTAATAATTTCTCCATCCGCAATATCTTCCGCAAAGAAGCCTGGAAACCACTACCCCAAGGAGACGGTCAACGACTCTCATTGCGTGCACAAACCAATGGTCGTTTTTTTCAGTCTTACAACGCATCATTTACCGAACCATGGCTCGGCGGCAAACGGCCAACATCGTTTTCGGTTGGGGGTTCTTTGACCAGATTTACCAACGGATTTGATAAAAACTCAGTCAATTTCGGTGAGTTTTCAATTCTGAATTTCTTTGTCGGAATCGGAACTCGACTCAAATGGCCCGATGATAATTTCATTTCCAATACAACGGTCAACATCCAGAATATCACCCTCAATAACTACGGAACCATATTCACGACTGATGATGGGGTGAACGTACAAAGGGGCGAGTATAAAAACTTTAACCTCCAGCAGACTTTCACACGGACCACCGTAGTTGACCCTATATTTCCGAAACGAGGGTCGCGGTTTGCCTTGACCATCCAACTGACGCCACCGTATTCGCTGTTCCGTCAAGACAATTTTTGGGCACTCTCAGAAGGTGATCGCCAAGCAGTTCTCAATCAGGAGAATGACCAATTGCTTTTGCTGAATCCGAATGCTGAGCCGTACACATTCTCCTCTCCATTCATTCAGAATAGAATCCAGCAAGAAGAAATCGCACGGCGATTCGATTTTCTGGAATACCACAAATGGAGATTTGATGCCCAATGGTATGCTCCGATTGTCGGAAATCTCGTCTTAAAGGCGGAGGCAAAAATCGGGTTGCTTGGTGCATATGATAACGAAATCGGAGTGTCACCCTTCGAGCAATTCCAGCTTGGGGGCGATGGACTTGCCAACCAACAGGTGGGTTTAACCGGGGTTGACATTATTTCGATGAGGGGCTATGAAACGAATGACATCAATAATAATCAGGCAGCCACGGTATTCAATAAGTACACGCTTGAATTGCGGTATCCGCTTTCTCTGAATCCGAACGCTACCATATTTGTGCACACCTTTCTGCAGGGTGGCAACGCCTGGGATGGATTCAGAAATTTCAACCCTTTCGATATGCGCCGTTCAGGAGGGCTTGGCCTCCGAGTTTTTCTTCCGATGTTTGGTACCCTCGGGTTTGATTATGGAATTGGTTTCGATAAACCACAGTTGGTGAATCAAGGGGCTCGTTGGTCTGAATTTGGCCAGTTTAATATCGTGCTCGGGTTTGAACCGGAATAGGAGCACGAAAGGTTTCTTTCTCAACGAATCAGGATGACAGGGCATGAAATATGTGCATCTTCTTTTTCTCCTTACAATGTTCCTTTGCAGTTGCGGACCAGCTGTTTTATATGAGGAACACAAAGACATCCCCGAATTCGGGTGGAGGTATGCTGATACACTGAATTATGAGTTTTCAGTCACTGATACCCTTCAAATCTATGATTTGTACCTGACTCTCTGGCATAACAGAGAATACCCGTTTCAAAACATGTACGTCAACGTAAATACCACCTTTCCCGGCGGTCAGCGGTTGACCGAGCGGCTATCTCTGGAGATGATGGACGAAGGGCACAGCACTTGGTTGGGAGACTGCGGCAGCGGGCACTGCCGGCTCGAACTAAGCCTTCAGAGAGGGGCATTTTTTCAACAACCTGGCACATATCAGATAACCCTAGAGCAGTTCACACGGCGTGACACACTTCCGGGTGTTGAAAAAATTGCCCTCAAAATAGAAGAGGCTGATGCCAGAAGAGAATTTGATGAATGAGAATTTTCTTGCGCTATTGCGCATCACCGATGTCAATTTGGACTGCATCTTGAAGGGAGTATAGGAGCCTGTTGATGTCTCCTGTATTCAGTTGCAGTACTCCCCGAAGCATAATCGGCTCAGCAGTGTACTTAACCGGTTTTAAGGCTGTGACTTCCATGACTGTTTCCGGCCCTGCTCCTCCACAGAAATAGCACATATTGTAAGGATAGGCGGAAAAGACGAACTCCTGATGCGTTTTGTAACCCTCGACTGGGATGATATACCCCTTCACTTCAACAGTCGTGCCCTCGAGTGCTTTTACCTCTTGACTGTAGACCGGTACGTCGACCTTGAAGCCCATGATTTCGTCATATTCCTTTCGGAATGTAATTTTTGCCAACGTTTTCCACAAGCTGCCATCTGTACTTTGAGAAAGAGCCAGATTGTGGCTTGAGATTGCAAATGCGAAAACGAGGAAGATCGACAAAGCTGGAAGATTCAAACGGGTCGACATAAGTTTGAAAATAAGGAGTTGAAAAATAGAAAGCCGGGTACCTGATCCGTTTGTATTGTCACTCAGGCGATGTCCTTTGTTTCACTTGAGACTTCCTTTCCTCGGGGCTCCTCATCAGATGAATGCCCATTCGATTGGGTTGTATGCTCAGAGGATTCTTCGGCATCATCAACGACAATGGGCGACGGTAGTACTTCGGCAGGAGGAGTGCCCGGTCTGGGGCCGATGAGTTTTTCGACATCTGATTTGTGAATCACTTCCTTCTCCAATAATTCATGTGCCAGCTTTTCCAATTCCTCGCGCTTGCCGGTCAGTAGCTCTTTGGCTCGGCGATATTCATTCTCAATGAGTACTCTGACCTCTTCATCAATGAGTTTGGCTGTATTATCGGAATAGGGTTTGTGGAATTGCTCTTGTTGCATGCTGTAAAATGAGACATTTCCGACTTTAGGGTTCATGCCGAAGACGGCAATCATTGAATAAGCCATTTTCGTGACCCGGTCGAGGTCATTTTGGGCACCTGTAGATACCTTTCCGAATACTACGTCCTCGGCAGCGCGACCTCCGAGGGTCATACACATACGGTCGAGAAGCTGTTCAGTTCGGGTGATGTATTCTTCCTTGGGCAGATATTGGGCATAGCCCAATGTACCGATTCCTCGAGGAACGATGGTCACCTTTACCAGAGGTGATGCATGGCTCAGATACCAGCCGCAGACAGCATGACCGGCTTCGTGGTAGGCAATTATTTCTTTCTCTTCGGGAGAGATCAGTTTGTTCTTTTTTTCGAGGCCCCCAATGACACGGTCGAGTGCGTAGTTGAAGTCGTCCATGTCTACAGCCTGCTTGTTTCGGCGCGCTGCGATAAGAGCGGCTTCATTACAGACATTGGCGATATCTGCTCCTGCAAAACCTGGAGTCATCTCTGCGAGTGCAGCTGCGTCAACATCCTGAGACGTCTTGATGTGATTCAAGTGAACTTTGAAAATGGCTTCCCGACCTTTAAGATCAGGTGCATCAATACCGATTTGGCGGTCAAATCGACCTGGCCGTAAAAGGGCAGAATCAAGGACATCAGGCCGGTTTGTGGCGGCCATCAGGATGACTCCTTTATCGGTACTGAATCCGTCCATTTCCACCAAGAGCTGGTTTAGGGTATTTTCCCGCTCGTCATTACCTCCTTGCACGGAGCCCCTGCCCCGTGCCCGGCCGATGGCGTCAATTTCATCGATGAAGACTATACAAGGTGCTTTTTCGCGGGCTTGCTTGAATAGGTCTCTGACCCGGGAGGCACCTACGCCAACAAACATCTCTACAAAGTCTGACCCTGATATCGAGAAGAAAGGGACACCTGCCTCGCCGGCAACCGCTTTGGCAAGTAGTGTCTTTCCCGTACCCGGAGGACCGACCAAAAGAACACCCTTCGGAATTTTTCCACCCAGAGACGTGTACTTTTTGGGGTTCTTGAGAAAGTCAACGACTTCCATGACTTCCTCCTTGGCTTCATCTAACCCTGCGACATCCGTAAAGGTGACTGAAACCTTACTGTTTTGATCAAATAGAGTGGCTTTTGACTTCCCAATGTTGAAAATTTGTGCCCCGGGACCGGCCGCCCCGCCACTAACACGGCGCATAATAAACAACCACAGGGCTACCAGAATGACGATAGGTACAACCCAGCTCAGAAGAGGTCCTAGCCAGTCTTGTCGTCTTTCGTGTTTGACATAGAGGCGGTTGGCCTTGGGAATGCCATTTTGTTCCTGCACATCAGCGAGCAGTTCTTCAAATCGCTCCAACGAGCCAAACAGGTACGTGTAGTTTGCGGAAGAGTTTCCAAACTTGTTTTGAGCAGCATCAGAGTATTCAGTCTTTCCGAGACTTTCAGGCTTGATAAAAACCTGGGCAAATTCACGGTTGATGACGACCAGTTTCTGGACGTCCTGACTGATTACCATTTGCTCAAGACGGGCCCATCCAATGGATTCTGGGCTGTTTGAACCGAAACCTACAAGATTGATAACCAAAAGTATAAGTGCAATAACCCCATAAATCCAATAGGCATTAAAAGGGCTGCCATTCTTTTTTTGGCGATCGTTATCAGGAATATTTTTTTTCTCGTTTTCCATCAACACTTTTTTTACAAAAATGAAACCATTCTCGACAATAGAGAGAATGATTTTTCCACCAAGAGATAACACCTCCTGGGCAGCTTCGTTGAGTGCGGCTCCATCTAATCGATTTACGCTGCGCCACACCCGACCAATTCAACGCCATTTCTTTCGAACACGTTTCTGGGGCCTTCTCTCAAACGCTCTCATATTCAGTACAAGCTGCATCACTCCACATATCTTCCAGCTGGTAAAACTCTCTTGTCTCCCTGTAAAAGACGTGAACGACTGTGGTAAAATAATCAACAAGAACCCATTTGCCTCGTTGCTGGCCTTCAATCAGTGCCGGTTTAATGCCTGCTTCCGTCTTCACCTTCCGGACAATATGGTCTGCTATGCCTCGAACCTGAGTATCGGAATCACCTTCACAAATGATAAAAAAATCAGCCGGAGCGTCATCCAATGACCTGAGGTCGAGTTTTACAACATGCTTGCCCTTGTTGTCCTGAATGCAATCAATGATGAGTTCGTTCAGTTCTTCTACAGAAAGTGTTGTTGAGGTGGGAGCGTTTGGTTGTGATTTCAAATCAGTACTTTAGTTGACCTAAGATAAGCTATAATTGGGTGATAGAAAGAAAACCGGAGTATTGAACCTTCTTGGTTGAACGATTAAAAATACATGCAATTGTCTTGAAAACACAAATCATTGGCAAACGGTTTCATCATTTTTCCTCACTTTCATCGACCAATGACTATGCGCTGTCTTTGATTACAGACCAGCTGCCTGAGGAAGGTACGGTCATTACTGCCGGTGTCCAGCATTCCGGTCGGGGTCAGCGCGGTGCAGTTTGGGAAGGTGAAGCCGACAAAAATCTTTATTTTTCAACGATTCTGTACCCATCATGGCTGCCTCCGAGGCATTCGTTCGCCCTGAGCCAGGCAGTTGCTCTTGCCGCAGCTGAAACTGTTTCTCTCCAGATAGATGAGCCGGTGGAGATCAAATGGCCGAATGATGTCATTGTGAGACGTCGAAAGGTTGGAGGCATTCTCATTCAGAATGGATTTCAGGGCTCAGTGTGGAAATTCAGTGTTGTAGGTATCGGTTTGAATATCAATCAGCTGGGTATGGGTTCAGTCGTTCCGCATGCAATTTCATTGACGGACCTGACAGGTGTTGTGTATGACCTGAATGACATTTGCCTCCAACTGTGCCAATTGCTGGATGTTTACTATGGCCAGATCATGAGTGGAGGGTATCAAGGCATCCGGAATGAGTACGAGCAGCGATTGTTTCTGAAAGGAGAATGGTCAGGGTACAAAATTGCAAATGGTCAAAGGGTGGAAGGATGTATTGAAGGAGTTGATGATAGTGGATTGCTGAAGGTGTTCATTGGAGGCAAGCTCATGCGTTTTGACATCAAAGACATAAGCTTGATTTGGGAGATCGAATAATCAATGTGCCAGTGGCAAGCGGAGAAGGTCGCCGGGCTGCGGCATGCGGTCGCCATCAAGGTTATTCATTTCCAGAATTGTTTCCAGCGTCACATGTGGAAAAATTTGCACGATATCAAGTAACGACTGGCCGCGTTCCAGATAGTGCTCAATAAATAGTCGTAGATGAGGGTGAGAGGGGCTACGGATTGGTTCGAAACGCACTGGGGCTATTGGCACAGACACTAAACGAGGACACGAAATACCACTCAGCCTGCTCACAGGTTCGAGTGGCACAAATGGTTGGGTTGAAGCATAGATAATCAGGTGCTCATTTGCGCGGATGGTAGTGGTGTTGAGTTGGTTCCATTCCATCAACTCATCTGTCGTACACCCATAATTTCTGGCTATGGCATTTAGGGTTTCTCCATTTGTGACAAGGTGCCAGAAGGTGCGGGATTTAGTCTGTGATTGCCCTTGGCTGTTGGGTTGGGCATAGTTTCCTGGTTGGGCTGCCGGCAAAAGATGTGGCGTGGGATGGTCAGTTAGCGCAAGAAAGTCGATGAGCCGCTGAGCTGAAAACACAGGAAGGTTGATGGTCACTCCGTCTTTAGTTGCCGGAACTGATTGCCTTCTCAGTGCAGGATTGAGGGCACTGATTTCAGATTCAGTAAGGTTGGTGAGATCAGATATCTGAGAGAAGGACAGCTTGTTGAAAACCCGTACCCGGGCAATTCTGTGAGCAGCTTCTGCGGGCAGCTGGGGTTGTAGGTTGTGTAGGTGAGCATAATTCCAGACATACATTGCTGCGATGAAGGCCGGAACATAGTTTCGAGTTTCGTGAGGAAGATAGTCCCGTATTTTCCAGAAGTCAGTGCTGTTTGCTTTCTTAATGGCGCGGTTTACTCGCCCGGCTCCGGCATTGTAGGCTGCCAGAGCAAGAGCCCAGTCACCAAAACGTTCGTAGAGTTTGGTCAGGAAATCAAGTGCACCTTCTGTTGAACGATAGGGGTCTCGGCGCTCATCAATCGATCGGTCGATGCGGAGTCCCTGTTCTCTTGCAGTTTCGGGCATGAATTGCCAGAGACCCACAGCAAAAGCTGAAGAAACTGCATTAGGGTTCAGGGCAGACTCTACAATCGGAAGGCAACGCAAGTCCAATGGCAGCCCCCTCTCGGTGAGTTGTTCCTCAAAAATCGGAAAGTACATGGCGGCCCTTCCGAGGATTTCCTCAGTATGATCACGGCTTCGCATGACATACTTGTGGATATACCCTTTGACCGCAGAATTGTACTGAGGGAAGAGCACAGTTGATGGAAGGTTTTGGATTCTTTCCTCCAGATCCTTTTCAGTGAAAGTAGGAACCCCATCGAGTCCCTTGGGCGTCAGCACATTGATTCGGTCAGCCTCCGGCTGTCCGGCAATGCCAATGTGGCACAGGAGGCCCATGATCAAAAGCAGAGACGTGCACAAGCGAGGCATACGGGTACGTTTTGTTGAGCATCAGGGAGTAGCTTTGGTTTTCAGGTGATTGATGAGTTGATTGAGAGAGAGCGCGTGCTGTTCTCCAGTACGCATATTTTTGAGACTGAGTTGACCACTTGTGAGTTCTTCTTCACCGATAAGGACAGTAAATGGAACCCTGCGGGCATCAGCATATTTCATCTGTTTGCGGACCTTCACTGGCTCCGGGTAGATTTCTGCATGTATACCGGCTTTTCGCAGCGTATCAAGGCAGGTAAAGCCGAACTGATGGGCTGCCTGGTCAAAGGCGATAATCAGGACCTGAAGGGCATCTTGCGTGTGTTCCGAAAATCGTTCAAGCTGTTCCATCAAATCGTAAATTCGCTCTGCACCAAAGGAAATGCCCACTCCCGAAACTCCTTTCAGACCAAAAACCCCAGTCAGATCGTCATAGCGCCCACCGCCTCCAATGCTTCCCATGGAAGATTCAGTAGAAACCACTTCAAAAATGCACCCAGTATAGTAATTCAGACCCCGGGCAAGAGTCAGGTCGTGAGTCAGTGTGTTGTGCAATGGGCCTGCAAGGGCCAGCCATTCGTGAACCTCTCTGATTTCTTCAAGACCTTTCCGCCCGATGGCAGTCTGACTCAGAAGGTCTGCTGTTTCTTCAGACAGACGGCCTGTTTGTAAAACAGAAGAGACGGTATAAATGGCCTCTTTTGACATGCCTGCTTTTTCAAGTTCCCGTACAACTCCGTCCTTCCCAATTTTATCGAGCTTATCAATTGCCACAGTCATGGCGGTCATCCGGTCAGAAATTCCTGCCACTTCTGCCAGGCCAGCAAGCAGTTTCCGATTGTTCAGTCGAATTTCTACACTGAGCCCCAATTCGTGAAAGACCTGATCAAAAATCTGGATAAACTCTGCTTCGTAAAGGATGGAGTCTGATCCTGCCACATCAGCGTCGCACTGGTAAAATTCCTGATAGCGGCCTTTTTGCGGCCGGTCAGCCCTCCAGACTGGCTGGATCTGGTAGCGCTTGAAGGGAAATGTAAGCTCATTTTGATGCATGACCAAGAATCTGGCAAATGGCACAGTCAGGTCATACCGAAGACCTCTCCGAGCGATTGAGGGAATCAACGCGCTGGAATTTCGATCTTGAAGGGCTTTCTCATCGGCTTTTGATAAAAAGTCACCATTGTTCAGGACCTTGAACAACAACTGGTCACCTTCCTCACCATATTTGCCAGTCAGCGTACTCAGGCTCTCCATGGCAGGTGTCTCAATGGGCAGAAAGCCAAAGCGTCGGAATGTACTCCTGATGACAGAAAAAATCTCTTCCCTCCTGATAACCTGATCTGGTGTGAAATCTCTGGTTCCTTTTGGAATACTTGGCTTCATTCTCTCTGGGTTCTGTCATGTGCGCCTTACCACGCTCCCTGAAACTGTGTTAAAAAGCGGACGTCGTTTTCAAAAAACAATCGGATATCCCCTATGTCATACAGTCGAAGCGCCTGCCGCTCGATACCCATACCAAAAGCGAACCCTGAATAAATTTCAGGGTCAATGCCGCAATTTTGAAGGACAGCAGGATCTACCATCCCGCATCCGAGAATTTCGAGCCAGCCTGTACCCTTTGTCAGACGGGTGTTTTTCTCTGTATCAGTCCCGAGATAAATATCCATCTCCGCACTGGGTTCAGTAAAGGGAAAATATGAAGGCCGTAGCCTGATTTTTGTCTCGGGTCCGAACATTTCGCGTGCGAAATACAAGAGAGTTTGCTTTAAATCCGCAAAAGAAACATTCTTGTCGACATACAGGCCTTCTACTTGGTGAAACTGACAGTGTGACCGCGAAGAGATGGTTTCATTGCGGTACACGCGACCCGGAGCGATAATCCGGATCGGGGGTGTCTGACCAGTCATAACCCGCGCCTGAACGGAAGAAGTGTGGGTACGCAAGAGCAGCCCGGGCTTGTCGCGGACATAAAACGTATCTTGCATATCACGAGCCGGATGATCTTCCGGAGTATTCATGGCAGTGAAATTGTGCCAGTCGTCTTCAATCTCCCTGTCTTCGGCAACAGAAAAACCCATGCGCTCAAATATGGAGATAATCCGGTGCATGACCAGGCTGACCGGGTGTCGTGATCCGGCAATCATGGCTTCACCAGGAGCAGATAAATCAACCTGCTTAGCTTCTGCTCCGGCGGCTTCTTGCTCAAATTGCGCAACCAGAGCCTTGTATTTCTCTTCAGCAGCCATTTTCAGGCGGTTCATCAATTGGCCATATTCCTTTTTTTGATCACCCGGGACATTCCGAATTTCACCCATCAATGGCTTGATGATATTCTTTGAACCGAGATATGTTATCCGAAACTGCTCCAGTGCATCAGCATGCTCAGGTGCAGTCTCTTGAATATGTGTGAGCATCTGCTCAGCTTTGGCAAACGCATCATGTGTCATGGTCTGGTATTGTATCGGTGGTTGAAGATGGGTATGACGAAAACATGAAATGGCAAAATTAAACAATATCAGCAGATTGCCAATCTGACCGATATGAGAGAGGGTTCCTAATGGTTCATTCTGGAGGAGCAAAGGGAAAGGAGCCACTCTCGTTCTGTGAGGAGCTCGGTTTCGTTGATTTTACTGCAAATCTGGGGGAGTGCCGCAGGTTTGCGTCGGATAATCTGGAAGAGCAGTTTGCAAAAATTCAGATAGGTATGTTTGAGGGTCGATGAAAGTGCTTTGTTGCGCTTTAGGAAAATCATAAATGACGATAATAGAGAGAGAAGGGGCTCTTCGGCATCTGTTTCCAGATAAATTTTTATCAGCATCACCCGTGCTCCCAGATAGTAGTTCAGGTCTGTATAAGCCACTCTTAACAAACGCTGTTGTGCCTGATTCAGCCGATTAGTTGCATAGTAGAGCTCGGCAAGATTGTACTGTAAGGCATTTTCCCGGAATTCCTTTGGCAATAATTGAGAATACCGGGTGATGAAGGATTCAATTTGGTCGAAATGTCCAAGACGCAAGGAAAGTTTGACCATATTGGTGAATGCCCACGGGGATAGTTGCCCATCCTCGATGAGGATGAGTTTTTCAATTCCGGATTGATACAGTGAACGCGCCTCTTCAAGAAATGCATTGTTCCCTTGCCTGATTTTCCGCGCGCAGTAATTAATGGCAAACAAGTAGATTTCCCTGAGATCCTTAGCCGGAAGCTTTGACTCAAGATGGTCAATGCCAGTCCGAAGCTTTCTGAAATCATCTTCACGTTCTTCCTCTGATAATGCCTGAAAAATCAATGCATAAAGCTGAATAACTGGTTCATCAAAATGACTGTGACTGATTAGGTGTTGAAGCCATGCATCAGACACCCCTACATTGTAGGGAGCATCTAAAATGTGCTGGCGGTCCAGCATGGCACAGGCAAGCCTCAGCCGCTGGTAGAAATAATATCGGTCCAGCTCAAGAGCACCGGTTTGAATGCTGTCGTCAAATTTCCTGATCCGCTGCCGCTCAAAATGTTGCTCCCGAATTTCTGCCCACTGAAACCTGGCTAAAAAAAACCGACTTGATCCCATTTGCTCCACCTGAAGCTCATCCTCAAATATCCGCCCGATTTGGCGATACCCCTTTTCAAGACCCCTCCTTGACATTTCTTCCATCTGTGCTAACATCACTTGCTCGGGCCGTTCCTCAAAGTGACGCTGCGCTAAAAATAACTCACCCAACTTATTCAGCCTGCTGAAGACATACCTTAACCGCTTATCCTCAAATTCTTCATCAGGGAATACTTGCGAAAACAGCCATTTGCGAGAAAGTTCCGGAGACTCAAAATCCGGATGCATCGGATGTAATACGTCAAATAACCTGAGAACGTCTTCGTCTGAATGGAAGTACGGAGACCTGATAAACTTCTCGAAAAGATCCAGCTCCTGACCATTCAAATGTGAAAGAAGTTTGAATAATTTTGTGGATTTCATACTCTTTACCTGACAAATTTTGCAAACAAGTTAAAAATTTTTGAATGAATATGCGTCAAATGACTGAAAGTCAATTTAAAATTTCAAAGCTGTAATTTGAATTACGCACCAACTATTTGACAACTTTCGAAAAGTGTATTTGCTATGCGTTCGTCTGAGGTATACTTTTGCAGAGCCAAAACAATAAAGCGATGTCGAATAAAGGAAATAGCATGACGGAAAGACGAATGAAAACGGATGAAATGTTTATGCAATGAAAATCAATTGGCCATCCCAACCGGTTCAAACCACTCCTCATCTATATCGAGGAAAACAAAGTTCTCAACACCCTGCACACAAAGTGCAGGGTGCTTTTTCGGACAAGCTTTTTTCGACTCCAGTAAAAAAGATTGCTTTATTGAGTAATCAAGTAATACATTAACAGAAAAGCAATTCACGAATATTGAAAAACGGAAGTAAATGAAGGATACACTCGTAATGCTCATCGTTTTCCTGACTCTCGGTTCAACCAATGTATTTTCCCAGGATGTCAGAATGACTGATGACCGAATTTCATACTTCATCGGAACTCAGGAGAATGGGTTTTTGAATTTTTCAGGCGCCCTAAGCACGATGGAACTCAAAAGTGGGACTGGGCAGGACATGCTCATTTCATCAGGAACAGACGGAGTTGTCAGGTTTAGGACCAATGGAACAACCCGTTTACAAATAGATGCTCAGGGGGGTGTAGGAGTCGGTAATTTTCTAAGTCCGCCGGCAGGGTATAAGTTTGCAGTAGATGGGAAGGTAATTTGTGAAGACTTGTTTGTCGAGCTGTCTACCGACTGGCCGGATTACGTATTTCAGCCTGATTATGAACTCATGCCAATTGAAGATCTCGCAACATATCTGAGACAACACCACCACCTGCCAGGAATTATGTCAGCTCTGGAAATGGAAGAGGGCGGCAGGCAGGATGTTGGCCAGATGCAAAGGCAATTGTTGGAAAAAATCGAAGAGCTCACACTTTACATTGTTGATCTCCATGAGGAAAATGGCCGGTTGAGTCGGGAAATTGAGTCAATTAAAGAGCTGTTGGAAATCGAAAAAACTGGTCGTAATGAAGAGTAATAGTTCTGTTTTCCTAATCGTGGTTGCCATAGCAATTATTCTATCCTCTCCGTTATTTGGCCAACAGCAACTCTTCACATTTCTTCCTGATGGTGCGGAAGAGGAGTTGAATGAACAGCAACGCAATTTTCTGAGGGAGGTGCGCTCTTGGGAAGGCACGATGAATGTTCGTCATATTTCCGTGAATATGGAAGCACTCTCAGGAGATGCATGTCTGGTCACGTACCAAGGGGAGGAATATCTGGTTGGACGCAAGAACGCGGAAGGTCCGGAGAATCATCTACACAGAAGTTGGACAGGTTTGGTTCAGCGAACGCAAACCGATGTGCATATTTCTAAAAAAGGTCTTCACGTAGTTGGGTTACTCGAATTTGGTAATGGCGCCATACTTATACGCCCTATAGGGCAGGGCAGGCATGTGCTTGTAGACTGGGATTTGACCATTGATGAGGGATGTCAAGCAGTCGAGGTCAACCGTCCTCCCAAGCAAGAACCTTTGCCGGAACTAATCAACGAAGACCAGACCCACAGACAGCAAAAGGTGGATAGTCGTGTGGCCACAACAAGCCTTACCGGGGAATGCAATGTACGCGTATTGGTCGCATATACCACTGCGGCTGCGGCTGCAGTTCCAGATATTTTATTGGACATAAACAATCTAATCAATATTGCAAACACGGGCTATTTAAATTCCTCTAATACTGGTGGCAACATAAGCATGAGCATTGAACTAGCAGCTGCTTTCGAAGTAGCTTATACAGAATCAGGCGTATTGCAAACGGATCTCGATCGGCTGACTGCCACAACTGACGGATTTATGGACATTGTCCATAATTACAGAAACCTGTGGGATGCTGACCAATGTGCGCTCATTGTCTCCGGTGGCGGAGGCATTGCGTGGATCAGTACCGCCGACGGCGATCAGTTTAGTGTGACAGGTGTGAATAATTTCGGTGTGTTTACTTTTCATCACGAGCTTGGCCACAATGCGGCATGCACGCACGCCATTAATCAGTCCACTCAACCCGGAAGCTCGCCATATGCTGGGTTTGGTGATCCCTCAGGGTGTTACCGGACAGTCATGGCCTATCAGGATGCCTGTGGAACCGGCCCTGGAACGTGCCCAAGGCAAAATATTTTTTCTGATAACGATGCGAATACTTGGAATTGCGGAAGTACCAACTATACCCCGGGCACTTCTGATAACCGCAATCAAGACCGATTGCATCTATCCGGTCCAATCCTGATTGATCACCGAACTGTTCTTGCGAATGCTATCTATGGAAGTAACTACGATTGGCTCGCCGGAGAAAGTATTCACTTCGCGGCATCGGACTCAGTTGCATATGAGGCAAGCCTCAGTACCTTTCAGTTTGAACTGCACGCCGGGTCAGAGGGGAGTTTCAGGGCAGCCTATCAGGTTCATCTCGGACGGGGATTTAAGGCTCATGCAGGTAGTTCTTTCAGGGCATGGATTGATCGGGGGTGCACCCCCTTTGAAGAGACTGCCGGTTTTGAGATAAATGAAGAAGGAGGGCAATCTCGTGCTGATCAGATCCAAAAGAGCAGGATGGAAGAAAAGGAGAATTCAATGATTGTTTACCCAAACCCAGCCTCAGACCAGTTTGAGGTTGGATTGTACGTAACATACCCTCAAGTAATTAGCATGAGTCTGATAGATCAAAGAGGAATAGTAATGAAACAGCTGGTGATTGATGCAGAAATTCCACCCGGAGAGACCACAGTTCCTGTCCAGGCTATCAATCTGCAGCCTGGTCAATATACGCTTGTAGTCAATGGGTCCACAGGGCTGATGATGTCTGAGAAAGTCGTTATTGTACGATAATTAACGGACGGGAGTTGTCTTAGGAGCTGACAAATTTGATTTTTTTCTTAGCTTATTATTTTTAAATACTTGATAAACAAGTATTTGTTAAATAGATTTGACGATTGATTCTCCCTGAACTCTTGACAACTGAAAAAAAATGTATTTGTAGGTGGTATAGAACCCGATTACTTTTGTAACGGACAAATACATAGTAAATATGAAATTCTTCGCATACATATTAGTAATTATCTGTAGTGTCTGTCTTTCATTTGACATGATTGGCCAGCAAATTTGGCCCGGTGATGTTGATAACAACGGCCGTGTTTCTGAAGTCGATTTTCTGTACTGGGGCTATGCTTATGGGAAAACGGGACCACAGCGTGTAGAACAGGGAACAGATTGGAAAGCATATGACCCTCCAGCCCCATGGACCGAAGAATTTCCAAATGGCCTGAATCTCGCCTGGGCCGATGCCAATGGTAATGGTCTCGTAGATGATGATGATGAAGAATCGTGCATTGATGAATATTTCGGCCTCGAACATGGACAGCCAGGCTCAGAAGGGTATCAGAATGCTCCTCCGACCAGCAGCGCACCACGAATTATTTTGGAGCCAGATATTCAAGCTGTTGAAGAGGGTGCTGAGGTCAATATTTCGTTGAGTATCGATGATGCCGGGCAACCCTTGGATAGCTTCTATGGAATAGCTCTGACGCTAACTTATTCGACCGGTCTGATTGAAGGCAATGAGGGTCCTGATTTTGAACTGGAATCGGGGACTTGGCTTGATCAGGATGGAGATGTTGCTGAGGAACTATTTGTCGAAACCGGGTTCAACGGAAAGGGAGCACTTGCAATTACACGGACAAACCAGATTGGCGTAGCCGTAGGCTCAGGGGAAATTGGAGTCTTCCAAATTGTTATTGAAGATATCATTGTCGGTCTCGAAATAGATACCTTCTTTATTACTGTCGACAGCGTCAGACTTGTTGGTCCTAACCTTGGGACAGTGCCTGTGATTCCTGATACAACTTCTTTTCTGATTGCAAAGGATCTCGACTTGATTACACGAACGATCGAGGGTAAAAAGTCAGATGTCTCTCTGAAAATATGGCCCAATCCAGCCAGACAGAAGGCAGTCTTGAATTGGGATTCAAAAATTGAAAGCATCTATTGTTCGGATGCATTTGGGAAGCATGTCCAGATTCCATGGGTTTATGGGTCGGATACATCTTCAGCAACCCTCGATTTAAATGGAGTGCCTTCCGGGGTGTATTGGCTGACAGTGAAAGGCCAACAAAACATAATAAATACAACAATAATTATTATCTAACCGATTGAAATGAGAAGGTTTTGGCATTTTGGTAAGCCTGACTCCTTCTTGTTGAATGCAAATTTCTCAATAATGAAATTCTTGAATTACCTGTTTTTTGGGCTCTTCGTCTGGCTATTGCCGAGTTGCAGCCAACTCGATGACGACCCCTCGGCAAGTGGTACCATTGAACTCCCGGAAAGTGTCATGAGCAAGGTTGCTACTGCCTATTCAGATTACGGTGTTCTGGATACCGAGGTTGAAAAACTATGCGATGGTTCGATTGTCTTTGAGGTCGAACTTGACAATGACAATGGTCCGGATGTATATCTGTATTATGATATGAACTGGACTTACCTGTTTGAGGCAACAGAGATTCCAAATTCTGCTCTCCCAGCTGAAGTAACAGGTGCCGCTTCAAGTGATTACCCGAACCACACTATTGAAAATGGTGAATCTGAGCGCTGGGAATTTCCTGATGGAACAATCCAATACGAACTTGAACTATACAGCCAAAGCCAGCAGGATGTCGATGTAGTTTATTCGGTTGACGGAGCCGTTGTGTGTGCGCGGACTGACGACGACGATGATGACGACGACGACGACGACGATGATGATGACGATGACGACGATGATGACGACGATGATGACGACGATGACTTTGATGTCCCCCTACCCGCGGAAATCTCACAGTTTATCGATTCACTATACGGCGGCTACAAAATCGATGAAGTCGAACAGGATGATTTGTGTGGGGGTGAGTTGGTATATGTCGTTGAATTGGAAGACGGTCCTGGTCCAGATATCGATTTATACTTTACCATTAATTGGGTTTACTTACTTAAAGCAGAGGAAATTTCTAATCAGGTAATTCCTCAAGCTGTTCTTGACGCAGTTTCCACGGGATATCCAGAATATTATATTGAGCCAGGGGATTCGGAGCGATTCGAATATGCGGATGGAACCGTGAGATATGAACTGGATTTGGAAAGTCAGACAGCGGATGATATAGAGGTTTTGTTCGAGGCTGACGGAACAGAGGTTTGCAACGAAAATGAGTACGATGACGATGATGACGGTGATGATGACAACTCAAATAACCAAGGTCAGTTGCCTCCAGCAGTTCAGACTTTTATCAGTACCGAATTTCCAGGTTATCAGGTTGATAATATTCAATTGGAAGATCTCTGCAGTGGTCAGAATGTCAGAGAGGTAGAACTTGAGAATGGTCCAGGCCCTGACGTTGATTTGTATTTTTCTTTAGACTGGAATTTTCTTTTTGTAAGTTATGATATCCTACTTCAGGATTTGCCTCAGTCAGTAATTGATTCAGTTCTTGCCGCATATCCTGGATATTATATTGAGCCCGGGAACATCGAACGGTTCGAGTACCCTGATGGGACAGTAGAATATGAAATAGAGGTCACGGGTCAGAATGACAGCGATTATGATTTGCAAGTTGATGCTCAAGGCACAATCCTGTGCGAAAAGCCTTCTTGATAGAACACAGTGAAAGTCACAAAAAGATGGCTCATTCCCTTGGGAATGGGCCATCTTTTTGTGAAAAGAGAAAAGAAATGTATCGTCATGTTAAAATGATAAATAATTTATGGACATTTTTACCGTCAAAATAATGATGGCATGTCTGTTTCCCGTTTTGTGATTAACCTTCATAAATTCACCTTGTATAAGGTTTTTTTCTTCTTCATTCTCGGAGGCTCTCATTTCTTGCCAGTATTACTGCAAGGCCAAAATCTTCTCCAAACCAATGGCCGAGCCATTGTGAACCAGTTGGGTGATACTTTACTGTTGCGGGGCATGGGTCTTGGAGGGTGGATGCTGCAAGAGGGGTATATGCTCCAAACTGCTGATTTTGCAAACCCGCAGCATAAAATACGGGCTGCGATTGAAGAGTTGATTGGTCCGGAGGATACGGATTTGTTTTATGAGACGTGGCTTGCGAACCATGTCCGAAAGGCAGATATTGACTCATTGAAATCTTGGGGTTTCAATTCTGTGCGTCTCCCAATGCACTACAATCTCTTCACGTTGCCAATTGAGGAGGAGCCCGTCAGCGGGCAGCAGACCTGGCTGTCAAAGGGGTTTGAATTGACAGACAGCCTAATTTCGTGGTGCCGCCAGCAGGAAATGTATGTGATCCTTGATTTGCATGCCGCTCCCGGTGGACAAGGGTATGACGCCGGAATCTCGGATTTTGACGATACAAAACCCTCTCTTTGGGAAAGCAAGGCCAATCGTGATAAAACCGTCGCACTATGGAAAAAACTGGCCGAACGCTATGCTGATGAACAGTGGGTTGCCGGTTATGACCTGCTCAACGAACCAAACTGGAACCTTCCCGGCAATGTGGCTCTTCGAAATTTGTATCAGGAAATAACCGATAGCATTCGTTCCGTCGATGACTCGCACATGATCATCATAGAGGGCAATTGGTTTGCCAATGATTTTACCGGACTGACACCCCCATGGGATCCGAATCTGGTTTACTCCCCCCACAAGTATTGGTCAACCAATGATACCGCATCCATGCAGTGGGTACTTGATATCCGGAATGCTCATAATGTACCCCTGTACCTCGGAGAAAGTGGCGAAAATTCAAACGCCTGGTTTCGGGATGCCATCAAACTTTTTGAGGACCTCCAAATTGGTTGGGCATGGTGGCCACTCAAAAAGATCGAATCAATTACCTGTCCCCTCTCTGTGCCAAAGTCCGATGGCTATCAACTCCTCCTTGATTACTGGAATGGAAATGCACCAAAACCAAGTGCCCTATATGCAAAACTCACCCTTCTCGATCTCGCGGATGGCCTGAAAATAGAAAAATGCACGTTTCAAAAAGATGTGATTGATGCAATGTTCCGGCAGGTAACCACTGATGAGACGCTCCCATTCAATGGGTTGCCACATGATATCCCTGGAATCATCCATGCTACAGGGTATGATCTCGGAAGACCCGGTCTTGCTTATTATGATACCGACATCGCTACTTATCACATATCGACCGGAAATTATACCGCCTGGAACCGCGGGTGGACACACCGGAATGATGGTGTCGATATTGAGCCCTGTATAGATGATGTCAATTCCAATGGCCTGAATGTCGGATTTCTCGATGCTGGTGAGTGGATGAATTATCAGGTCAATGTCTTGCAAGAGGGTGTTTATAATGTGAATGTGCGAGTTGCCTCAGAAGAAAGCTCAGGGCAATTCCATTTTTCTGCAAATGGCACAGATTTGTCACAAAGTCGAGCTGTTGGAAACACTGGAGGATGGCAAAGTTGGAAAACCATCACTGTTCCGAATATCATTCTCGACGAATCTGATGCCCATATTCGGTTTCATATTGATCAATCCGGGTTCAATGTAAGCAGCTTCGAATTTAGCCCTACAGGCCTCACCAGCGAAGAGGTGCCGACAACCTTCATCTCCGCTCATACAGTCGATGCATTGACGATCTCCGTCCACCTCAATAAACCGATTGAATTCCCTCTACCCGGAACACCCGCCGGGCTTAGTGTCTTAGTCAACGGGCAAAGTGTGCCAATCTCCAGCATAGAGCCTGCTCCAAATAACCCCAGACAACTCATTTTAACAATTGGCCAGCAATTGAAAGGCTCTGACCTTATCCGCATTTCCTATGAGAGCGGAGGTATACAGGCCACGGATGGGACATTTCTCTCTTCGTTTTTTCTTCAAAATGTGCGCAATACATTGACAATCATTCATCAAATACCCGGTCGTATTGAGGCAGAGGCTTTTTCAAATCAGTCAGGTATCGAACTGGAAACCACAACAGATTTGGGGGGTGGACAAAATGTTGCGTATCTCGATCCGGGTGACTGGATGGATTATGAGGTGGATATCACAGAAGGCGGTTTGTACAGAATTGAATTTCGGACTGCTTCCCTTTCGGAGCAAGGAGGTCTTCAGATGCAATTCCGGGACGAGTCTGGAAGTGTAGTCCTCCAACCTTCAGTCACATTCCCTTCAACAGGGGGCTGGCAAAGTTGGTCCACCACACCAACTCAGGTGACCCTTCCTCAAGGGAGGCATAACTTGCGCCTCCTCATAACCCAAGCTCCGTTTAATCTCAACTGGATAGACTGGACACTCCTGACCACAGATTTGAAAAACCCGGCCGAAACACCTGAATTCGCGCAAGTATTTCCAAACCCAACAGAAGGCCGTTTTTCAGTGCAACTGAACGCCTATCAATCTCCAAAAGCAATGATCCGGATTGTCAATGCTCAGGGCTTTGTTGTACTGGAAAAGACAGTCACAGGAGATTCTTCAAACCCATTACTTTTTAGTCTTAACACATTTCCGGATGGATTATATCTCGTGGTCATTTCACTGGAAGACGGACGCGAGTCGACGCATCGGATTTTGAAAGTTTCTCACTGAATATTTTATGTTTGTCAATAGCAATGCCCTTTTTCTTTTTGGCTTTCTTTTTTTCCTGAATGCCTGTTATTCTCCACATTCTCAATCTTTGGAAATAAAAAATGATTCTGATCTTATGCCACAAACTGACGAATTTAAAGATGATACGCCGGGAGTCACAGGTATCGGAGGCATCTTTTTTTACAGTGAAAACCCTGAGGAGACAAAATCCTGGTATGCCACTCATCTGGGATTAAAAACCAACCCGTGGGGTTCGACATTTGAGTTTCGGAACGCCAATGCACCCGATAAGGTTAATTATCTCCAATGGAGTCCTTTTGAGAAGGGGAGCCCGTATTTCGCCCCTTCTTCGAATGAATTTATGATTAACTATAGAGTTCGGCATTTGGATGCACTTCTTGCCCGACTTCGGGAAGACGGAGTCGAAATTCTGGATGATGTGGAGACCTATGAATATGGTCGGTTTGTCCATATACTCGATCCAGAGGGTCGGAAAATTGAGCTCTGGGAACCCATCGATTCAGTGCTGACGGCAATGGGTGGAGAGACGACTCGATAAGGCATCCAATCTTTCATCAATATCCTGAAAACCGCCATGCCGGGTATCACGAGGCGGGATTCATGCGTTGTAAGACAGCTGGAAATTGCAATGCATGGCGCAACATCAAGACAAGAGAGGTCAGAAAAATATCATTTTCTCAGGAGAGGACATTCGTGAGCCTCTTTTCGGAGGCATACTGACAGTGCTGCTCTTCGCACTGGTTTACTCTCCCTACCTCCTTTCAGTCACCATGTTTGGGATTATCGCCTTGATTTTTTTGGAGCCAGGCCCGAAATTGAGGCCAGGTTTAGGCGGATTGATCAATGCATGGCATGCCATACAAAGAAGACCGGCTTTGCTGGCTTCGGCAACGTTTTTTCTGGTGGTCCTGGCAGGGGGTCTTTACTCATCAGAGATGGGCTACTGGCTTGAAAGACTTCGTATCAAGGTGCCACTTCTTGCCCTTCCGTTCGCATTGGCAGTCCTTCCTCCACTGACAAGACGTCAACTTGGTTTCTTGCTGAGTGTCTGGGTTTTGCTTTTGGGCGTGACTTCTGTTGGGGTAGGGATCAACTATGCCATGAATTTTTCCCACATTCAGCAACTCATAAAGCAGGGTCAGTCGGTACCTGTGCCAGCCAATCATGTCAGGTACAGCCTGATGATGGCTACTGGTGTATTTGCAGCAATCTGGCTTTTCAAAAACCGGTTTATACTGCGCTGGTCAATAGAACCGTATATCACAGCTTCGATAGGTGGGTTCCTATTCCTGTTTATGCATCTTCTGGCGGTGCGAAGTGGCCTTGTGGTCTTCTATTTGAGCCTCGCTGTCATGGCCATCAGGCTTGCCTGGCTTCGCAGGAATTGGTGGCTTGCTTTCATGCCAATCGTCATGATGACCGTTGTGCCGCTTGTCATGTACCTGACTTTGCCAAGTTTTCAGGCAAAGGTGGGCTATGTGCTCTGGGATTGGAAAATGTATATCAGCGGGCAGGGCGCAGGGTACTCAGATTCGGGTAGAATGCTGTCGCTCCATGCTGGCTGGAATATTTGGATGGAGCATGTGTGGTTCGGTGTGGGTTCCGGAGATTTGAAAGAAGCTGTGCGGTTGGAATACCTCCGGCAGTTTGGCGAAACCGTGAAGCCTATAATGCCCCACAATCAATGGCTTTCAATTGCTGCCGGGAGCGGATTGACAGGTCTCGCAATCACGCTCATTGGTTTTTTCACTCCTTTAATCTATAAAAGGCAATATAGAAACAGCCTTCTTTTGGCTATCCACCTTGTTTTCTTCCTCTCCTTTTTAGTAGAAAACACATTGGAGAATGCGGAGGGTGTTGGTTTATACACAGCCTTTTTGTGTATCCTGCTCAGCTATACTTCAAACCTGACTCCTTTTGAGCTGGAGCTTGAAAACTCCGGATTGGCCCCTTAAGAGAATGCCCGTGATTATCAATTAGCTTGATCCTCATCAGGTGCCAGTTCAATCTTATGGAGAATGGGGTTGTCGTGCATCTCGACATACTGTCTGCGAGTCTTGATAATATCGACTGCCAGGAAAAGTGCCTTCATAAATGAAGTCGGATCGGCTTCATTTCGCCCGGCAAGTTCGTAAGCCGTTCCATGATCTGGAGAGGTCCGTACAAAAGGCAGTCCTGCAGTATAATTGACCCCTCCGCCAAAAGTGAGGGTCTTGAATGGAATCAGACCCTGATCGTGATACATCGCAAGAATGGCATCATATTTCCGATATTGGCCAGATCCGAAAAATCCATCAGCTGCAAATGGGCCATTTACCAGAGCTCCGGTCTTTTTGGCCTCAATGATGGCCGGCCTGATGAGTTGGTCGTCTTCATCACCTAAAGTGCCGCCATCACCAGCGTGCGGATTCAGACCGAGCACTGCAATCGTCGGCCGCTCTATGCTGAAATCAACCTTCAGGGTTTCATGGAGCACCTTGATTTTCTCAAGGATAAGATCTTTGGTAATGACATCAGAAACCTCCCGTAAAGGTAGGTGGTTGGATACCAGACCGACTTTTAGGATGTCATGGACCATGAGCATAAGACTGGTCTCGACCTCTGCGACTTCAGTGATAAATTCAGTATGCCCGGCAAACTCGAATTCAGAGAGGGCCATCGCATGCTTGTTTATCGGGGCGGTCACTAGCCCGTCAATCAGCCCTGATTTCAGGTCATGAACAGCTGCGTCCAAAGAAAGGGCTGCGTACTTCCCACTGGTGTTGGTCATTTTTCCCAATGTGATATTGACACTTTCCTGCCAACAATTCACCACGTTAATTCTGCCGGTCTCTATTTGATCTGCCGATCTGATGCCGGTAAACGTCAAATCGTCACGGTCAACGATGTTCTTGTGGTAAGAGACAACCTTCGATGAGCCGTAAATAACAGGGGTGCACATCTCCAAAACGAGCGGGTGTGCCAACGTCTTCAAAACCACTTCCAACCCGATGCCGTTGAAATCTCCGATGGATATCCCTATTTTTAAGTCCTTTGCCATGTGTGTCTGATTCTTGGATAAGTCACATTCTCCCTTCGCACTGCATTTGTTTGGAAAGAGAACCCGCAAAACGCAGAATGTACAAAAGTAACACGAAATCGCCAACCCTTCGAGAAATATAGAGTTTGGGAATCAACTCTATTAACCCACCTTGAACAACGTAATTATCAGCTTCTATGCATACCAAAGCCAAAAAGTCATATGGGCAGCATTTTCTTGCCAACAGCGACATCGCCCGCCGCATCGCTGATTCTTTGCTCTTAGACGATGAGTGCCCTGCAATTGTGGAAGTTGGACCCGGAAAGGGTATGCTGACCCAATTTTTGCGCAATAAAGGGAAAGACCTCTTTCTGGTAGAAGCCGACCCTGATATGGTTGAGTGGCTGAACAAACATATGCCTGAAGTGAAGCCCGGTCTCATCTACAGTGATTTTCTGAAGCTGCATCTCGATACGGCCATCCATGCTCCGTCATTCGCCCTCATTGGTAATTTTCCGTATAATATCTCTTCACAGATTGTATTTCACATGCTGAAATACCGCGATCGCATTCCTCAGATGGTGGGTATGTTTCAAAAAGAAATGGCTTTGCGAATTGTCGCTGATAAAGGCTCCAAAATTTATGGTGTCATCAGTGTGCTGACCCAGGCTTACTACACGGCAGAGTACTTGTTTAGTGTGGCACCCGGATCGTTCTCTCCGCCACCGAAAGTTCAGTCAGGAGTCATCAGACTGATGCGCAAACCGGATGATAGCCTCACTTGCGACCACCGCCTTTTTAGAATAGTTGTAAAACAGGCCTTTAGCCAACGCCGCAAAATGCTGCGGAATACAATGAAAACCTTTCTGAAAGGAGATGAGCTGCTGTCAGATTCCTTTTTCGAACAAAGGCCAGAACAACTCTCGGTCCAAGATTTTGAGCATCTGACAAATCTGATTTCAGAACGAAAGACCGATGCATAAGGCTCAACCCGCAAACAAGTCTTCGGAAATTCGGTTTCATTTTTATCAATCTCTGAAATATCTGTGCCATGAGTCTTGAACAAAAAATAAACGACGATCTCAAAACTGCCATGAAGGCAAAAGATCAGGCTGCCCTCAGGGGGATACGCGCCATCAAGTCGGCTATTCTGCTGGCAAAGACTGACGGGTCAGGAAACGAACTTGACGAGGCGGGTGAAATCAAAATCCTGCAGAAATTGGTGAAGCAGAGAAAAGATTCTCTTGAAATCTACCAAAAGCAAAATCGGGACGACCTCGCTGCGACCGAGCGGGAAGAAATTGAGATTATTGAGCGCTATTTGCCGGTACAGCTCTCAGATGAAGAGCTCAGGAAAATAATCGCTGAGATTATTTCCAAGACTGGGGCAGAAAGCATGAAAGATATGGGTAAGGTCATGGGAGTTGCATCTGCCCGATTGGCGGGGAAGGCTGATGGGAAAGCCATTGCCTCTGTGGTCAGGGAGTTGCTCGGGTAGATGGTGGTTCACCCTTGCGCAGCTCATCCAGAATTTCATGCCTCCGTCTTACCATCAAGGATTCATAGTAACTGATAAGTCTTCCAGCGCGGCCATCGCGCCACCCCTGTTTGAGCAGATAGGTCGTCACCCAACGCGCTATCGGACCGAACCACTTCTTCAGCAGAGGTACCCCGCGGCCGTTCTCAAAGCGCTCTGAAGCCCATAGTCTGGCATATTTTTCGATCCGGGCTTTATGGTCCTCTTGAGATCGGTAACTGTAGTGAAGTAATCTTCCCTGAATACGTTGTATTGTGTAATGCTCCGGAACGCGAAGCGTCTCATGGACAAAATCTCCCTGCCAGTTGACAGACGTGCGCGGAAACAACCTAATCTTCCACTCTGGATACCACCCAGAATGATAAATCCACGTTCCACAATAATTGGTCAGCCTGTCAACAGCATAAACAGTGTCTGCCTCAGCAATCCATTGTTGAAGCGTATCAATCAACTCGTCAGAAAGGACTTCATCCGCATCAACTGACAAAATCCACTCATACCTTGCTTCTGCATTGGCCAGATTCTTGGTGCGGGCATACCCCTGCCAATCGACTGAAAAGAGTCTTGCTCCTGCACGCTTTACAATATCAGGAGTTCCGTCACTACTGTGGGAATCAGCGACAATGATATCGTCTGTGACCTGTCTGAGTGCTTCAAGGCACCGCCCGATATTCACCTCCTCGTTGTAGGTGATGATGACGGCAGAAAACTTAGTCCCTGACTTGGCCATAAACAATAAAGTAGGGGTTCAGGAGCTCTTCCTTGTTGTATCTCAGTGGAGTGCCGGTCTCTGCCTCAAGAACCTGGCCACCAGCGGCCTCCACAACCGCCTGTGCGGCAGCAGTGTCCCATTCGCTTGTTGGCCCCAACCGAGGATAAATGTGCGCTCGTCCATTGGCAACCATCAAAAATTTCAGCGAACTACCAACCGAAAGAGTCGTTGGCTCATTCAATGATGCAAGGTACTGACGGGTTGCCTCATTCAGGTGGCTTCTGGAACAAACTACCGTAAGCCTTGAATCTCTAAGACTGAATGCAGGCACCTGTATTTTTGTCTTTTCTCCCCCTTTCTCGACATATGCGGTTTGCTCATACCCAACATATAAATCGTCTGTCACTGGAGCATACACCACACCCAACACGGGAGTATTGCCACGAACCAGAGCGATATTGACAGTAAATTCACCATTTCGTTTCAAAAATTCTTTCGTCCCGTCAAGTGGGTCTACCAGCCAGAAAGCAGGGTATTTGCTTCGCTCTTCAAAGGGAATTGCCTTATTCTCTTCAGATATGATAGGCATAAAAGGCTCCAATTCGGCAAGTGCGGCGCAGATGACCGTATTAGAGGCAAAATCAGCTTCAGTGACAGGAGAATTATCGGCTTTGGCAATCACCTGAACAGTGTCTGCCCGCTCATACACCTCAAGGATGGCATGACCTGCAGCCCGTGCAACCTCACCTACTACAGGGGCCAGATTATCAAAAGAATAGGAGTTAGAATCAAACATATTTCAGGGTTGGCAAGACTTAGAAAGGAAAATGGCTGCACCCCGAAACCCCAAAGTGCCGCCAGTGAGATGTTGCAGGATTTGAAGTACCTTTGCGTCAAAGGTAGTAAGAATGCATAAGATACTGGTGACTGGGGGGTGCGGGTACATCGGGAGCCATACAGCAGTGGATTTGTTGGAGAATGGGTATGATGTGGTTGTTGTCGATAATCTAGCGAATGCCGACGCTGATATTCTAGAGAGAATAGCGAAAATTACAGGACGGAAACCAATCTTTTATCCGACAGATCTTCGTGACAAAGAAGCCTTGGAGCGCGTCTTTCAGGCACACCCTGATATTGCCGGGATCATCCATTTTGCGGCTTTCAAAATGGTGGGAGAGTCTGTGGAAAACCCCCTTGAGTATTTTGACAACAATATAGTTGGACTGCTCAATCTGCTTTTCTGTATGCGTGATTACAGAGTCGGCAGCCTTATTTTCTCCTCTTCATGCACCGTCTATGGCAATACTACCGCCCTGCCTGTGACAGAGCAAACTCCGCTGCAGGATGCAGCAAGCCCATATGGCTATACCAAACAAGTAGGAGAGCGGATGATTGCAGATTTGCTGGTTGCATGCCCTGAAATGAAGGCCATCTTGTTGCGGTACTTTAATCCGGCAGGTGCTCATGAATCAGCTATTATTGGAGAAGATGCTCGTGTGAAAGCCCAAAACCTGGTGCCCGTTATTACAGAAACCGCAATCGGGAAACGATCTTCCTTTCAGGTCTTCGGTGACGACTATGCGACTCGTGACGGAAGCTGCATCCGGGATTATATCCACATTATGGATTTGGCTCGCGCACACACTCTCGCCCTGGAGTATCAACTGAATGGGCGGCAGCCCGAACAGCTCGATGCGTTTAATCTCGGCATTGGACAGGGCGTGACAGTGCTTGAAGCCATTCAGGCTTTCGAACGGGTTACTGGCTTGACACTGAACTACCAAACAGGACCGCGGCGTGCTGGTGATGTTGAAGCTATTTATGCAAATTACAGCAAGGCACACAACCTCCTCGGCTGGGAGCCTAAGCGGTCAATTGACGATATTATGAGAACCGCCTGGGCCTGGGAAAAGGCCAGGACTGAACAGAAAAGCCTTTGATTGCCTTTGAAAAACTGATACTGCCAAATGGGCTGAGAGTTCTGGTCCATGAAGACCCAAGCAGCCCGAGAGTAGTCGTGAATACGCTATATGATATTGGTTCGAAAGATGAATCCCCTGACCGCACCGGATTTGCCCATCTTTTTGAACATCTCATGTTCGGTGGTTCAGCCCATATCCCGGACTTTGACCGGCCCCTTCAGAATGCTGGTGGAGACAGCAATGCCTTTACCAATAATGACATCACAAATTTTTACAATGTTCTTCCGCCAGACAACCTCGAACTGGCTTTCTGGCTGGAGTCAGATCGAATGGGTTTCCTTCAGATCAGTAAGGAGAAACTCGAAACTGAGAGGCAGATTGTTCTCGAAGAGTTCAGTGAAACTTGTCTGAATCAGCCATATGGTGATGTGTGGCATCACTTTTATGGGTTAGCATTCCAAACGCACCCGTATCACTGGCCGACCATTGGGCTTACCCCGCAACATATCGAAGAAGCGACGCTTGAGGATGTCAAGACGTTTTACCATAAGTATTATTGTCCTTCAAATGCCATTCTGGTTGTTGCAGGGCAGGTATCATCTCAACATGTTTTTGAGCTGGCAGATAAGTGGTTTGGAGACCTTCCTTCTGGCAGCCCGAACCATCGACTTCTCCCGCAGGAAGTCTCAGGAGACTCAATCCGCCGCGAAACCATCCATGCCGATGTGCCGGCAGATGCCCTATATATGGGGTTTTATATGCCCGGTCGTGAAGAATTTGATTTTTATGTTTGCGACCTCCTCTCGGATATTCTCGGAAATGGGACGTCATCCCGGTTGTACTCCCGCTTATACAAACAACAGCAATTATTTACCGGAATTGACGCATACATCATGGGGAGTGTAGATCCGGGATTACTGATTATTGAGGGTCAGCTTGCTGAAGGGGTCAGCATTGATGCCGCTGAGAAAGCCCTCTGGGCTGAACTCAGGCATCTCAGAGATCAGACCATCGATGAAGATGAACTCCGAAAACTCAAGAATATGATGGAAACCAATTTGGTATTTTCGGAAATCAGCGTGCTCAGCAAGGCAATCAACCTTGCATTCTTCGAACTTCTTGGTAGCCCTCAACTTATCAATGAAGAGGCTGAGCTGTACAGGCGCATCTCAGCAGATGACCTTAAGAGAGTCGCCACTGCTCTGTTTCGGGAAGAAAATGCAGTCGTATTACATTACCTCGCAGCACCTTGAAAGAGATTTGAACCGTTCGCTATCCTCTGCGAGCTATGTAAAACCCATAGCTGTAGTATGCCTGATTTTTCTCAAAATAGGCAGCTTCCTCTCTGCTTTCTCTGACAATTTGGAGGGCCGCGTCTGAACCATGGTGCGTTGAAAGGAAAGCATCGTATTGATGTTCAAGGGGCTCATAATATTCGCGAATCCAGCTATCGGCAGGAAGGACAAAATACCCTGATAAGGAAAATCCGTGTTTCTCGAGTATGTTGATTTTGTCTGAAGCCCGCCCTATTTCCGGATATTCTTTCTTCCAGAAGGACTCAAGTGAAAAAGGACGATTCTCAGTTATCCAGGTAATTTCACTGACAACCAGATATCCACCTGGTCTGAGAAAGCGCTTCCAGCTATTGATGCCGCTCTCAAAACCCATGTGATAGATTGCCCCTTCTGACCAAATGGCATCCAGAGACTCATCATCAAAAGGCAAGGAATCCATCGGGCAGTTGAGGGTAGTAATCTTATCTGCCAAGCCGCTATTGGTGGCTCTCCGTTCAAGTTCCGAGAGGAAGTCGTCAAAAATGTCGACAGCAGTAATGTGGCCGTCAATGGCGTTCGCCAGGGTCAGACTCTGCCCCCCAGTGCCGCAACCGATATCGGCAATACGCACATTTGATCTGCCTGACAGATTTGTACATGAGAATGCCCTGAGTGTATCTGCTTTGCTCCCGGGTCCCTGCCTGTTCTGATGACGGTGTAAATCAATGAGCAACTCAATTGCATCCATAAGCTGGGGTAAGAATTAATTTGCGGTAATCACTCTTTACATTACATGTGCTGAAGGTAGTGCGAAAAAAAGTGAATAAAAAAAGAGCTGTACTTGAAAAGTACAACTCTCTTTGTGGGCGATGATGGATTCGAACCAACGACCCCCTGCTTGTAAGGCAGGTGCTCTAAACCAACTGAGCTAATCGCCCTTTTTTTAAAAGCGATTGCAAATATATACGGAAACATCGGGTTTATCAAGCCAATACCTGCAAAATTTGAAAAAATAATCAGCTATTGCCAGCGTTACTTTTATCCGGTTTTGGAGGATTGTTTTCAATGACGACCTTGCACCCCGATTATCTGCAAAATCCCTGTGTTTGCCTTACTCATGAATAAAAACCTCCGTAAGCTACTGATTTGGTCCGCTGCTTTTTTGCTGGTTACTCTCCTTCTATTGGTTGGGTTTGCAGCGCTTTTCGAAGACGCCATTGGTGCCCGGATACTCAGGGAAGTCAATAAAGATCTCTTAACTCCTCTCACTGCCGATCGAGTTCGTTTTTCTTTTCTCTCCGAGTTTCCCAACCCTTCTGCTGAGTTGACTGGAGTGCGACTGGGAGGTGCGGTTCAAGAGCAACCTATTCTCGAGGCAGAGCTGCTGTCAGTTCGCCTTGGTCTGCGGGCCCTCCTGAATGACCATATTCACATTAAAGGAATACATATTGAAAACGGAAGCGTGCAGATTGTCCAGTCCGACTGGCAAGGCAGATCGAATATAAATATCTTCCAAACCGATGCAGACAGTCAGAATGCTGCTCGCCCCATGACACTTTCCCTAGATCGGGCCACACTCAGAGATGTGGATTTGCTGTATCTGGATGCATCAACAGGGAGCAAAATCAGGGCAATAGTTAACAATGCGATCCTGTCAGGAAAGCTCAAAGGAAAACGACTTGCTCTTCACGCGGATGCATCCCTGTATTCAAGGTATGCCGAAATTGGTGGTGTCCGGTATGCCGTCGGAAAGTCCCTGTCTTGTGATGCTGAGCTTGAGTATAACCTGGAGTCCTCTCTTCTGAAAATGGATGATTGCACACTCGGAATAGAAGGAACCGGGGTCAAGGTAGATGGATGGCTCATAAAAACAGGAAACGGTATGACAATGGACCTGTCAGCCTCAAGCTCCGAAGGAAGCGTCGGCGCTGTATTTGGGTTGTTTCCACCCAAAACCCTCAAGAGTCTGACCGGGATGGAGAGTGCGGGCACATTTTCTCTTAATCTGAAAGCCAAAGGGAGGTTGTCTAAATATTCCATACCTGAAATCACGGGAGAAGTCAGCCTCGAAAAGGGTCAGGTCACCACCGACCTTCTGGCATATCCGCTCAGAGATGTTTCCTTTCAAGCTGCCTACACCAACGGCCGGAACCACAATTCTGAGTCTTCCATGCTAAACATCAGCAACTTCAAGGGGTATTTCAACCGCGAATGGATTGAAGCGAATCTGGCAATCTCCAATTTCGATAATATGTATATCAATGCAGACTTGAATGGCATCATTCCGGTCGAAACACTGATAGACCTTATGCCTGATTCAGAGATTGCCACGGGAAGTGGCGAATTGGAGTTCAAGAACCTTACTGTAAAAGGCCGGTATGCTGATATGATTCGAATGTCAAATATGTCAAAGGTCCATATGAAAGGAGCAGTGGTTTTCGATGATGCTGCAATCGAGCTGAATAATCACAAGCTAATCGTTGACAGGGGAGAAATGGAGTTTGATGGTAATCAGTTTGTAATCAAGGATATACACCTTGAAGGTCCTGAAACTGATTTGAGGTTGGAGGCTACAGCCAGTAATCTTTTGCCAGTCTTGCTGGCTGATTCCCAGAACTCCCGACAGGCTGAATTGCGATTTGACGGACGGCTGCATGCAACTCAATTGAATATCGACAAACTTCTGGATATGGTTACCGTACCATTCGTGGATGGTGATTTATCAGAACCACAACTCGATTCCCTCAGAACGATAGAAAGTATGAGCAGACATCATCTCACAGGCCTTCTCAATGGGTCATTTGAGGCGATTATTGAAGAGTTTACATATCACGGCATTTCAGGAACCTCGTTTGCCGGGGAAGTGAACATTCAGGACAGAGAGCTCGGTATTCGTGGTTCTGCAAACTCAATGGGTGGGGAGATTGAGATGGAAGGGGTCGGATACCTTGAGAAGGAAGCCGCACTTAGCCTAAAATTGAGCTTCACTGGAGTAGATGTAAATGAAATGTTTGCCCGGACCGATAACTTCGGCCAGAATGTGCTGACCTCAAAGCATCTCATGGGTACCCTGGATGCCCATCTGGCGGTTGAAGCCCGTTGGGATGAATCCGGCCATTTTCTGTATGATAAACTTCGCGTATTGTCAGATGTCAGTATTCGTGACGGTGAGTTGAGAGATTTTGAATTGTTGTATGATTACTCGGACTATGTGGATATTGAAGAATTGAGAAATATCCGATTTACAACTTTGAAAAATTGGCTTGAAATAAAAGATGGAAGAATATTTATTCCGGCAATGTTTATTCAGTCTACTGCTATGAACCTGACAGTAAGCGGTGAGCATACGTTTGATCAGGCAATAGATTATTACATAAAAATCAATGCAGGGCAGGTACTCGCAACCAAACTGACATCGAAACAGTCGACAGGGCGACTTCTTCCTGCGAAGCGAACGGATTGGTTCAATGTGTACATTCATGTTTTTGGTTATGTTGAATCATTCACCCATGAAAAAAATGCACGAAACGTCAAAGCCTGGTTTGTAAGAAGTGAGAAAAGGAAAGAAAATATACAGCGAAAACTCATGGAATCTTTTGGGCCAACCATTACTCTTGAGGAACCTGTGAGTTGGAAAGATGACATTCCTGAATATCAGGAAGAGATGCCACAACGAGTCGACTATCTGGAAGAGATTGATGCCGAAGGGGAAAAGGATGGGGGAAAGCGGCCGTATGAGTGAAATTTGTTATTATTGTATGATGGATATTGCCCCCCTTATCGAACAAACCCTCCTCAGGCCAGACTGTTGCAGTCAGGATATACTCCGGCTATGTGAAGAGGCTAGCCATTACCGGTTCAGAGGGGTATGTGTGCCACCATATTTTGTGTTGCACGCCAAAAAGATGCTCGAAAATGACCAGAATGTCAAGGTTGTCACGGTAATTGGATTTCCGTTCGGCTATTCTGTCACTCAGGCCAAAGTCGCTGAAATACAGCAGGCTGTTGCAGACGGGGCAGATGAAGTGGATGTCGTGATTAATGGATGTGCTGTCAGCGATGGGAGATGGGTGGACGTAAGAAATGATCTGGACCAAATGACGAGGGTTGTCCGCGAGGCAGATAAGCTCATAAAGGTCATCATTGAAGGGGCGCTGCTTTCTGAAGAGAAACTTCTGAATTGCTGCGACGTGTGCAGTGATTCTGGAGTGGATTTTGTAAAAACCTCTACTGGGTTTTTCGGAGGTGCTTCAATTCAGATGGTTCGTACCATGCGGAAACGCCTTCCCAACCCCATCCGAATTAAAGCTTCAGGTGGGATTCGTGACCGGGCAACAGCTCTGGCTCTTGTTGAGGCGGGAGCAGACAGCATCGGAACTTCCTCCGGGCCTCAACTTGTTCAAATTGTATAAATGTTGTGGTATGAGAATACAGCTGGTTGTTGCCTGTTTATTATTGTCGTGCTCATTCATTGCTGCTCAGCAAGTTGAAGTATTTGTTCAGCCTCAGGTAAAGAGGCTCATGGAAAGGAGTTACTTCATTAATTCAAATACCCGTGACCTTGAAGGGTATCGGGTTCAATTAGTTGCGACAACAGACAGACAGGAGCTCGAGAAAACCCGAACGGAATTCCGGATATTATACGGAGAGGCGTTGCCACTTGAATGGATTCATGAAAAACCCTGGTACAAACTGAGAGCAGGTGCCTGCCTTACCAGGCTTGAAGCTCAGCACCTCCTGTTCAGACTGAAAGAACATTACCCCGGGGCTTATCTGACCAATGCCCGAAATATAAAGGCTGGAGAGATTCTGGCTACACGGAGGGAATCTCTCAATGAGTAAGCGTCAACAGCGTGGATTGAGAAACGTCGACTGGCTGACCTTCTCCCTGTTTTTGAGCCTTCTGATTGTTGGGTGGCTCATGATTTTTGCCGTCGGTTACGAAGAGTCAACTCTTACCAGTCCACTAAGGGACTACATTCTGAACCCTAACACTCTCCTTGGAAAGCAAACCATCTGGATTGGGGTTTCATTCATCGTCATGGTATTTGTTTTCTTTCTTGATGAGCGTTTCTGGCACTCTTTTGCTTATCCCATATACGGAGCTGGCCTGCTGCTACTGATTGGGGTCCTTTTATTCGGGACTGAAATCAAGGGTGCGAAATCTTGGTTTACCCTTGGCGGAATGAGCCTACAACCATCTGAGCTGGTCAAGTTTGGGAGCAGTCTCGCAATGGCGGCATTCTTAGCTTCTTACACCGCTGATCTCCGGCTGTTCAGGAATCAGCTTACAGGTCTTTCCATAGTTGCTTTTCCGGTATTCCTTATTATGCTTCAGCCAGACTTGGGTTCCGCACTTGTATTTTTCGCCCTTCTCATTCCAATGTACCGCAAAGGAATGCCATCAGCCCTCTACCTTATTGGTCTGCTTACTGCCTCTCTTTTTATCCTTGGGCTTATTTTCGGTACAGAACAAGTCATCGCAGGGCTGTTGATTCTCGCACTTGGAATTATCGCATTTGATTCGCCCTCAAAAAGGTTTCGGCGGTTCATGATCCTTCTTGCCCTCATTGCAGCCAATGTATGGGCGTTTATTGCAGGGTATGGAGCCATTGCTCTTATTTCCAATGCATTCTTTCTTTTTGGAGCCCTTTTTTACCAATGGTTGTACCGAAACAGCAAACTCATTCGACCGGTGCTCGGTCTGGTCATTATAGGGAGCGTATTCACATCAGGCTCCAGCTTTGCATTCAACGAACTATTGAAGCCACACCAGCAAGATCGAATCAACGTGTGGCTCAGACCCCGGCTTTGTGATATGGGCGATTTATATAACGTCGAACAGTCCAAAATTGCCATTGGATCCGGAGGCCTTGAGGGGAAAGGATTCCTGAAAGGAACAATGACAAAGGGCAACTTTGTACCAGAGCAGTCAACTGACTTTATTTTTTGCACCATCGGAGAAGAACAAGGTTTCATTGGCAGCTTTGCCGTGATTTTCCTGTTTCTTATGCTTCTGTTGAGACTTGTTTTTCTTGCCGAAAGGCAGAGGACCGAATTTTCTCGGTATTTTATATATTCCATTTCAGGCATTCTCTTCCTTCATTTCGCTGTAAATATCGGGATGACATTGGGCCTCTTGCCTGTAATTGGCATTCCTCTCCCCCTCATCAGCTATGGAGGGTCTTCGCTTCTCGGATTTTCACTGATGATGGGTGTCTTGCTGAGGCTGGATGCTGACCGGTTTACCGTCGCCCTGTAAATTGGTAATCCCCTGTTTTTTTCGGAATTTTGCGCCTCGTTTTTGACAGTAAATTATTTGAGAATGAATATTGCAGTTGTAGGAACAGGATATGTCGGTCTCGTAACTGGTACGTGCTTTGCTGAAACGGGAAACCACGTCATTTGTGTGGATATAGATACCAACAAAGTGGACCGCATGCGGCGTGGTGAAGTACCAATCTATGAGCCTGGTCTCGATGCGCTCTTTGAGCGAAATACCAAGCAGGGCAGACTGCAGTTTACCACGAATCTAAAAGAGGCGGTTGACAGGTCTTCAATCATTTTTCTGGCCCTGCCAACGCCTCCCGGAGAAGATGGTTCGGCCGATTTGTCGTACATCCTTGGAGTGGCAAAGGATTTATCAGAAATCATAACTGATTACAAAATTATTGTCGACAAAAGCACGGTCCCGGTAGGAACTGCCGAGAGGGTGCGCAATGTGATGGCTGAACGCCTCTCCGAAGATCTTTTCGACGTTGTTTCAAACCCGGAGTTCCTTCGTGAGGGTGTGGCGGTCGATGATTTCCTGAAGCCAGACCGGGTGGTGATTGGCAGTGATTCAGAGAAGGCTCTGGCTATTATGAGACAGCTGTACGAGCCATTCGTCAGGCAGGGAAACCCCATCATATTGATGGATGAGCGCTCAGCTGAAATGACCAAGTATGCCGCTAATTCCTACCTGGCAACGCGGATTACTTTTATGAACGAAATCGCCAACCTCTGCGAGCGCCTCGGAGCCAATGTAGATCTTGTCAGGGCAGGAATGGGCAGTGACACCCGTATCGGGAAGCGCTTTCTGTTTCCGGGGGTAGGATACGGAGGAAGCTGTTTCCCCAAAGACGTGCAGGCGCTTGGCAAAATGGCCGAAGACGAGGGCTATGATTTTCAAATCCTCAAATCTGTAATGGATGTCAACGGCGCTCAGCGCCGAATCCTCGCAGAAAAAATCAAACAGTATTTTAACGGCGATCTATCCGGCAAAACCATTGCCATCTGGGGACTCGCTTTTAAGCCAAATACAGATGATATCCGCGAGGCTCCGGCTATGTACATCATCGAGTCTTTGTTGCAAGCAGGTGCCACAGTCAAAGCATTTGATCCTGAGGCGATGGCAAACTTTGCACCACTCTTCGGAGACCGAATTCAAATGGTCAATGATCAGTATGAAGTCCTTAATCAAGCAGATGCATTGGCAATTGTCACAGAGTGGAGCGTGTTCAGAGCTCCTGACTTTAGTGACATGAAATCCAGAATGAAGAATCCGGTGATTTTTGATGGAAGAAATCTCTACGATCTTGACCATATCCAGTCAGAAGGGTTTTACTACAACAGCATTGGTCGGAGGGTGCAAAAGTAAGACTCCCTGATTGAGGAGGGGCCGCATGAGGTCAAATTACTTGGGAAGCACTAAAAATTCTGTCCTTCGGTTTTTTTGTCGGCCTTCCGGAATTTCATTGGAGTCTACAGGTTGGCTTTCTCCAAAACCCTTGAATGCGAGGCGACTGGCATCAATGCCCTTTTCAATAAGGTAGTCATAGACAGCTTTCGCCCTTGATTCTGACAGTATCTGGTTGTCTTCCTCCGAACCAATATTGTCGGTGTGACCTCTCAGTTGGATGCGCAAATCTTTCTTGGTTTCAAGCAAATTCTGAAGGGTGTTGAGTTCTTTCAGAGACGCCGGCAATAATTCAGCAGAACCTGTTTCGAAAAATACATTTTTCAAGACAATGGGTCTTTGAAGGTGCCCCTTATCAGAGGTGGCGTCTGGAATGGGCTCAAGCCAGATGCGTATTTCATAAGGATCATCAATTGTATGTCCGGCTGTAAGAGAGAAGTGCTCTGATGAAAATAAGTGATCTGGAGCTTTCACATGCAGCGCATAATCCCGTCCAGCAGGGAGGCACATTAAAAATGCGCCATCTTCATCAGTAAAAATTGTGGCAGCTTCCTTGTCTCGCGATAAATCAGTGAGTTCGACAAAGGCTCCATCCACAGGAAGCCTGCTTTGTGTCGAGAAAACCCGTGCCTTGACGTAAGTTGCACCAACCGGCCGAACAGAGGGATGAAGACTGAAGCTGTATAAATCGGTGCCTACCCCTTTTGCCGGGTTGTCAAATGCTGACTCTTTCAAAGCCACTCTACCTGGCTGTACATTCCGGTCAGTTGCAAAATAGGCCGTTCTGCCTGTCACATCCACAAATAGTGCCCCTTCATTTGAGGTTGTATTGATGGGGAACCCCAGATTTTCCGGATTTGACCATTCTCCACCCTCACTCAAGCGACTTACAAACAGATCGTGGGCCCCCATTCCAGGATGCCCCTCTGATTCAAAGTACAGAGTTTCGCCATCCGCATGAATGAATGGCGATTGCTCATCATCAGGGGTATTGACGGGCTGCCCGAGGTTTTCTGGCTCTCCCCATGAGCCATCTGGCTGTCGGGTGGAAAACCAGATGTCTTTGCCACCAATTCCTCCGGCGCGGTTGCTTGAGAAATACACAACTTGCCCGTTGGCTGCCAGAGAAGGCTGAGACTCCCAACTGGATGTATTCAATGGGGGTCCCATATTTTGAGGTCTTTTCCAACGCTCACCCTCTCGAGCGGTTATATACAAATCACAACTACCATACCCATCTTTCCGGTTGCATCCTGTAAATATCAGGACACGGCCATCAGCCGAAAGTGTCTGCGCCCCCTCGTTTAGCGGGCTGTTCAGAGATTGAATAGGCCTTGCTTCCTCCCAGAGACCATTTTCTGAGAGCTTGCTTTCATAAAAATCTTCTTGCCCATCAACTACGCGTGTAAAAATCAGGAGATTGCGCTCGGCAGGGAGCGTTGGGAGATACTCAGCCATCGGGGAGTTCACGCCCGGGCCCAATGGGACAGGTATAAAAGGCACCGCTTTGTCTATGGCCTTCTCTGCAAACCTGCTGTCCCTGAGCAATTTTTTTGCTTTGGTTATTAAATTCTCATTCCGTTCTTCTGAATTGAGAAAAATTTCAAATCGCCCAGCGGCTTCCCCAAAATCTCCCTGACGTCGCGAAATAATGCCCAAAGTATACCACACACGCGGCAAATACAATGTGTCTGTTGAAGCCACCAGCTCAAATTTTTCCTCCGCTCCGGCAAGGTCTGATTGATCGTATAAAACAGACCCGGAACTGAGCAGGGCGTCAAGGAAGAGTGGTTCTGCATCAAGGCATTTTTCAAACCACCCCAAAGCCTTTTCCGGATTTCCGCTTCGACTCTCTTCAAGTCCTTTTTGATACCATTTCCGAACTTTTTCAGAGACCGTTTTGCGTGTTTCATACTGCTGTGCATCTGCATGGGGAAGAAAAATAGCACCCATGCATGCCAGCGTTACAGCCATTAGGACAAGTGAAGAAACATTTGAATACGAACGAAATAACATCAGTTGATTCAGAGGATTTCGGGTTGTTCAGAAGAGAACCCAATCGTTTGCAATCAGGAAACTTTCTGGTTTGAACGGCCTTTGCTACCCATAAATTACCTGCTGCTGAATCAAACCCATTAAAATGCCGGAATCCTTGCTGTTCGGTCATTCCACATAGAAATCCTTACTTTACAAACAGAAACACCAACCTCATACCACAATGCCCATCGATTATTACATCCGTTTTCAGGAAATCATCAGACAACTCAACACCAGTCAGGCCAAAGCAGTCAACCAAATAGAAGGTCCCGTTTTAGTGCTTGCAGGGCCAGGAACAGGCAAGACGCATATTCTCGCTGCGCGCATCGGACGAATTCTCCTGGATACTGACGCAATGCCTCATAATATTCTGTGCCTGACCTTCACTGAAGCAGGCGTAGTTGCCATGCGCCAACGGCTTCTGGAATTCATCGGCACGGATGCCCATCGTGTCCCGATTCATACATTTCATGCGTTCACCAATCGAATCGTACAGGAAAATATGCACTTGTTTGGCACTGCCGACATGCTGCCGGTTACCGATCTGGAACGACTCGAACTGATTCATGACATCCTTGATAAACTGGACTCCAACCATCCCCTTAAAAAGGGAAAAGTCAACTACTATTACTATTCCGGCCATCTTCAGCATCTGTTTTCATTTATGAAAATGGAGCGGTGGACACCAGAATTTATCAGCCAAAAAGCAGATGAGTTTCTTGAGGATCTGCCGAATAGAGAAGAAAATCTCTACAAAGTAAACTCAGGTGATTTTAAAAGAGGGGATTTGAAGCCCTCAATACTTAAGACGGCAACTGATAAAATGACCATTCTAAAAGCCGCCGCAGATTGTTTTCCGCTATATGTCGAACGATTGAGTGCCATGGAGCGGTACGACTTCGATGATATGATTGGGTGGACGCTCGATGCCTTTACGAAATACCCGTGGTTGTTGAGGAGATATCAGGAGCAATATCTCTATGTATTGGTTGATGAGTATCAGGATACCAATGGCGCCCAAAATGAGTTAATCCTGAAACTGATAGAATACTGGGATGTCCCTAATGTGTTTATTGTTGGCGATGATGACCAGTCAATTTATGAATTTCAGGGAGCACGGTTGCATCATCTGCAAGATTTTTATTCGCGGTATAAACAGAGCATGGAATTGGTGATTCTTGGGGAAAACTACCGTTCCACCCAGTCTATTCTCAATCTCGCTGAACATCTGATCGGGTATAACCAAAAGCGAGCCATAGACCTCATTCCAGGAATCTCCAAGCAGTTGAATGCCTCCAACCCTGCGCTAATTGACCGGCCCGATCTCATTACTTTTCGCGAGTTCCCGGGACCTCTTCAGGAACAGGCGGCTATTTTACAAGATATCCGGCAACTGATTCAGAAAGGGGAAAGACCGGAAGACATAGCCATCATCTACCCCTATCACAAACAGGCCGAACTCTTGGTGGAGCTGCTAAAGAAGAAAGGCATCCCTTACGCAACCAAAAAAAACATCAATATCCTGCATCTGCCACTTGTCCGCCAAGTATTGCAAGTCTTACAGTGGCTTGACAGGGAGTTTCACCAGCCATATAGCGGAGAGTCTCTCCTTGTTCAGATTTTGCACCATGGATACCTTGGCATTCCTCCGGCTGATGTGGCCAGACTCAGCCTGAGTGCAGATGGTGATCCTCCTGCGTCCGGGGAAACATCCAATAACTGGAGAGATCGTATTCTGGGCCCTTATCCCGAATCAGTATCCAGTGAGGGGCAGAAGGCACTCTATAAATGCGGGACAGTATTGAATGAGACCCTTGGAGCAATGTCCGAGTGCAGTCTCCCTTCCTTGGTTGAGCGCTGGATCAATACCAGTGGGCTACTCAATTACCTATTGGGGCATCAAGATAGCGGATGGCACATTCAATGCCTGCATGGATTTGTTGGGTATGTCACAGATCAAGTCTCCAGGGAACCCGCTATTTCTCTTCATCATTTGCTTGAGCAGGTCAATAAAATGGAGCAAGCAAATCTTCGGCTCGAACTCGAAAGGCATGAAAAAAATGCCAATGGTGTCCAACTCATTACGGCACATAGTTCAAAAGGACTGGAATTTAAGCACGTGTTCCTGATGGACAGCACGGAAGATATGTGGGGCGTTTCTAAAGGGAATCGCGGACAATTTACATTTCCGGACACTCTGACTCATTCAATTGAGGATGACGCTCTTGAGGCAAGAAGACGGCTTTTTTTCGTGGCAATGACCAGAGCAAAAACGAATCTTGCCATCAGTTGGAGTACACAAAAGCCGGATGGAAAACTCCAGATCCGAAGTCAGTTTATTGATGAAATCCTTGAAATGGGCACTCATGAACCAGTTCAAGCCTCTGTGAGTCCTGAAGATTTACTGGAAGTACAGGCCATCCGACTGGCTGCCTCTTCCTCACCACGGGGCGAATTTCCACATGATGATGAGTTGCGGGAAGGACTGATGGATTTCAGACTGAGCATAACATCTTTAAACACGTTCCTGGAATGTCCACTTGCTTTCTACTACCGTCATTTCCTCAAGCTGCCCACGGCCCGGACTGAATCTTCAGTCTACGGAATTGCTGTACATAAAGCACTTGACCAGTTTGCAGATCAGGTTAAACGAGGTGCGAGAAACGCGCAATATCCTGGCAAAGATGACATTGTCAGTCTCTTTGTGGGTGAGATGACACGTAAGAGGGGGCATTTTCATCCTGCAACTTATGCTCACAGACTTTCTTCAGGCAAAGCAAACTTGAGCAGATTTTATGATGAGGTACTCGCAGGCTCCATGACAGAGGACTTTCAGACGGAATATCATATTTCCGATGCGGTTTATCTGGGTGTGCCTCTAAAGGGTGTTATTGACCGGATTGAATTTCTGCCTCAACTGCGCATGAAGTTGACGGACTATAAAACGGGGACATTGGTCAAAAAAAAACTGGCCAGACCATCAGAGTCGCTTCCCGAGGGTGGCGCTTACTGGCGCCAGATGGTCTTTTACAAAATTCTTGTTGAAAGTCAGGGTCTTCTCGGAAGGATTGCAGACCATGGGGAGATTCAGTATGTTGACCCGAACAAGAACGGTCAAATAGAGCGTCGTTTGATTGAGTTCAGCGTTGCAGAAACCGAAGTATTGGGGAATATCATCGCAAGCGTATGGCAGAAAATCCAAAACCTTGAGTTTAAGGAAGGGTGCGGAAAGCCAGAATGCCTTTGGTGTGGGTTAATAAGAAACAGACATTTACCCGCATCCTTGTCTGACGAAGAAATCGAAGGACTTGATGATCAGGCTTAGGTATCTGAAACCATTTATTCGGGTATCACATTTAATCAGCCATCGTGGCCTCATAAAATACTTCCTGAAGACGTGGCCGGTAATCAAGTTCACCCCATAATGCATTTGACTTGGTCGGATGCGTGCGATTGGTAAGAATGACAACGATCAAGTCTTCAGCTGGGTCTCCCCAAACTGCAGTGCCCGTAAATCCAAGATGTCCGAAGGTAAACGGTGAGGCCAGCGGGCACATATTCATGACGTTGTCGGGATCCATTTCCCTCATATCAAATCCAACACCCTTTCTGGTTCCGTCAGGTCGCCGCGTCGTAAACACGCGAATCGTCTCCGGTCGGAGATATTGTCGGCCACCATACACGCCACCCCGCATCAACATTTCAAAGAGAATCGCCAAATCTCTGGCTTCAGAAAAAAGACCCGCATGACCACTTACTCCCCCCATCATTGCAGCACCCATATCGTGGACATATCCTCTTATGTCTTGCTGACGAAAGTAATCATCCCGTTCCGTTGGGGCAATGCGTTCTATCGGGAATCGCATCCAGGGATTGAACCCGGTTGAACGAAGCCCCAAGGGTCGGTAAAACTCAGTCTCGAGAAACAAGTCAAGTGGGCGTCCGGATATGCGTTCTACCAAATCAGCCAACAGATAGAACCCTAAATCACTGTATTTGACATCATCTTCTTCCCTCAAATCAGAGCTCCAGATCTGGTATCTCACAGAATCTGCATAGTCAGTCCGCATAAACATTTTCTCTGTGACCGGAAGGGAAAAACCATTCTGAGGCTCGGAGCGATAATAGACCATGGAAGGTGTTTGCACCGGTTTTAGCGGATCAGAGTCAAGGGTGTTGACATAAAATGGAATCCAGGGTTTGAGCCGGGCTCTGTGCGTCATGATGTCGTAGACGGTAAGATCGCCCTTATTGAAGGTGTCAAGCTCAGGCAGATATTGCCGGAGAGGCGTATGAAGGTCAATTTGCCCCTGATCGTAAAGCTTCATGATAGCCAGTGTCGCTGCCGCAACCTTGGTAATCGATGCCAAGTCGTAGATGTCCGTGGTCTGCACTTGCTTGACCGACTGTTTTGTTTGAAATCCAAATGCTTTTTCGAAGAAAATCCTGCCATCTTTGACTGCAAGAACGACTCCTCCGGGTGTTGCACCACGTTCGATCGCATCAGCCATCAAGGTGTCAGCCCGAAGGCACAGGGAAGGATTCATTCCTACCTGCTCAGGAGGGGCGTAACCTAACCGAAGACGGCCAGATCGTTGGACTCCCTGATAATATGACGATTCAGGGCTCACCGACACGGGAAGCCTTCCGGAAAACCCAATCGCTCCGACCAATGCCTGGGCAGTGAGTTCCTGCACCACGGCTATATTCTCATAGGCCATGACCACTGTTCCGATACCATCAAGATGCTCGAGAATGTAAGGGTTGCCAAAAACATTCACAATGACATTCTTGTGCTCGGCCGCCAGTTTCCTGATAATATCAAATAAAGAATCTGGGATTCCGAAATTCTTGCGTGGGAACAAAGACTGGGCGTGGAGTCCGATAATCACCAGATCTTTTTCACGAAGATTACGAATCACCACTTGCCGTGCCCGGGCAGACGTATCAACCGAGAGATGATGGTGGTCCATGGGTGCATATCTTCCAAGCATTTCCTGAAACGGAGTGATACTATCAGCTCCCAGGCTCAGCGTTCCTATCTTTCTAACCTCTTCTGGTACAAACGGTATCTGACCTGTACGGTCCCTGACAAGAGTCAGTGACTGCTCATACAGATCATGTCGCAAAGCCTCGGCCCCAGGGGTAAACAGCCTAGAAATCAGACCTGCTGTATCTACAGTTTGGGGGAGTGAAAGTCCAAGCCGATATTTAGAAGCAAGCACCCGTTTTACTGATGTTTCTACCTGAATTGGGGAAATCAGTCCGCTATCAATAAAATGCTGAATGGCATCTATAGCCTTTCCAAGGTCTCTGGGCAATAGAATCACGTCATTCCCCGCCATGAAAGCCCTTGCTTCTGCCTCTCCAGCCGGAAAATGGTCTGTGACTCCCCGCATTTCCATGCCATCGGTAAAAACCAGGCCGTTAAAACCAAGTTCTTCCCGCAATAACCCGGTGACGATTTTCCTTGAAAGTGTTGATGGAGTTTCAGAGGAGGTATCCAGAGCAGGTATGCTGAGATGGGCAATCATTATGCTTTCTAACCCACGTTGAATAAGATAGCGAAATGGAAACAGCTCAATACTGTCTAGCCGTTGCCTGCTGTGCATGATACGTGGCAATTCGTAATGAGAATCACTGTTGGTATCTCCGTGCCCGGGAAAGTGTTTCCCACACCCCATGACCCGCTCATCGCGCATGCCTTTGAGGTACCAGTAACTTTTTGTTGTAACTGAGTACCGCTCCTCTCCAAAAGATCTGAAACCAATGACCGGATTGTCAGGGTTGTTATTGATATCTGCAACAGGTGCAAAATTGACATGAACCCCTAGTTGGCGGCATTGTCGGCCAATCTCTCGTCCCATCTCATACATGAGCCTGTCATTCTGGATTGCCCCCAGTGTCAGGGCAAACGGATAACTGATGGAGTTCTGCAGACGCATCCCCAGCCCCCATTCTGCATCCATGGCTACCATGAGCGGCACCGCAGACAGTTCCTGATACATATTGGTCACCTGAGCTTGCCGGACAGGATCGCCCTGGAAAAAACAGACGCCACCCGGCTGGTACTCCCGAATCAAGTTTGCCACCATTTGCTCGTATTCCTCGCCTTTATCAGAGTGAGCTCTGATCATCATAAGCTGAGCGAGTCGTTGGGTCGGTGTCAGGGAGGCATATACAGAATCGACCCATTTTCGTGCAGCATCGGAGTCTGAAGAGGTTGTGTCAGTGTCAGTCAGGTACGGGTAGATTGGAGAAGCGTATGAATCCGGAGGGCAGGATGAGCCGAATAAAAAGATTGCTGCTGTAAAAACAGCACGAATAATCGGGATACAGCCCATTTTTATAGAAAACCTTTTCTGTGTCACTGTCACTGTTGCTGTTTTAATCCGATGTCAGGGTCCAACTGCCTTGCCTGGTCATGCATAGCCTGTTGCTTTTGCACATCCCCGGCATGATACCAGGCATTGCCCAGATTCCACCAAGCCTGCGCATTCTCCGGCTCCACTTCAGTGGCTCGGGTGAAATAGCCTATTGCATTTGTATTGTCACCACTGATGCCGCTGGCGATTCCCAGAAGACGAAGTGTCTCGTAGTCTTTCGGCTGTAACTCCAAAGCCTGCCGTAGGTACATGAGAGACCGCCCCAGATCATTCTTCTGCTCTCCGTAATACCGACCAGCCTGACGGAGCGTCAAAAACAGGTTGGTCAGGGCATCTGGATAAGTGGGGTCGAGTGTCAATGCAGTTTGGTAACTCTCAACAGACTGCTCATATTGTTCCAAATAGTTAAATGCATTACCAAGCAGAAGATATGCGTTCTTGTATGTGGGATGGATTCCGGTGGCAATCTCCAGGTGACCAATTGCTTCGCGAATCATAGCCTCTTTCCTATCCGTATTTTCTGGCAGCAGTGATGCAGCAATTAATTCGCCTCCAGCAGAATTCCGAAGCTTTGCGCTGTTCGGAGCATGTTGCACATCAGAGGTAAAAAGAGTGAGATTATCTTTCCACACCCGATTCCTGTCTACTGTTTTCCATGCAAATCCGACCCCAATAAGCCCAAAAACTAAAAGCATTCGCTGTAACTTGGTTCTAATCCGGTTTTTTTGGGTTTTGCCTCGACCCCGGGCAATCTGGTCTGCAAGGACCGCTATGACCAGACAGAAACCGACAGAAGGCATGAAAAGGAACCGCTCTGACATATTCGTTCCAATGGGGACCAGAATATTTGAAACTGGAAAGAGGGTAAGAAAGAAAAAGAGAATGCCAAAGCTGACCGGATCTTTTTTTGGCAGCCGAATCCCGGCATATACCAGCCCAAAAACGCAAACCAGAAAGCTGAAAACAACCCGCCAGTCACTCCAGTCCATAATCGGGATATGCCGGGGGTAATAATCATGAATCAGAGGGTGCGGAAAAACAAGCAACTGGATGTATTTGCCAAGAGTATACATCACCGTTGCGCTCCATTCACCAAAACGAAAGGCTACCCAACGGCCGTCTTCAATTTTTAAAAACGGGTTATTCATTAACTCCATTGAGGGCTCGCCTCCACCCGGGATTATCGAAAACCTGATGGCGAGCATGAGTGCCGCAGCAGCCCACCATGGAAGAGAGGCACGTACAATCACAGAATTTCCAGCTCCGGAGAAAAACCACATGGCCAATGGCGCAATCACCACAAAAGTCAGTGCATTCTCTTTACTGAGAAGGGCCAGAAAAAAAACAGCTCCCGCAACAAGATGGCCCCAATATGTGCTTGATTTCAAACTCCTGAAAGCTACCAATAACGCCGCAAGGCAAAACATCAGACTGAAAATTTCATCTCGCCCCTTGATATTCGCAACTGCTTCTGTATGAATTGGATGAGTCACAAACAGCCATGCTGTCACAAGGCCTGTAAAAGCTGCAAATCCAAATGCCCGGGATGCCCCTCCCCATAATGTGACCAATAAATACAGGATGAGGGTGGTAAGCCCGTAATAGATGGCATTCAGTACGTGCCCAACTGTCGGGTTTTGACCAAATGCTTCCACCTCAACAGCGAAGGTTGCCAGCGTCAACGGACGGTACCTCCCACCTGCTACAAGAGTCGCTTTGCCTGCCTCCTTGAAAAATCCTCTGAAAGTATCGTATCTGAAAATCTCGGCGATGCCTTCTACACCTTTTTGGGTGAATGCATTTTCAGAAATAACAATGGCGTCATCCTGAGCGTAGCCGTGCTCGAAGGTGTTGGCATACAACAGTAAGCCGATGGCAAAAAGAATCCATCCCGCACGGGTCACGGTTATACCGGGGAACAGATCAGACGAGAGAGAAGTGGCAGGACGTGGTGTCTTTTTTGCACTGGCCATAACACATGGTTTACAATGGCGGAATCCAAATATACCCGAAATCAATAAAATGAAAGGCCCTGAAGAAAAAGACAATTACCTCAGTAGGCAGCCACGGTAAATTTCCTGCAGGCGTGAACAGCAGCTCCGACAATGCCGGCATCATTGTGCATTGTTGCCGGCAGAATGTCGGCATGGACATCCAGATAGGCCGAAAAATCGTCGTAGTTATCACTCATCCCCCCGCCGATGATAAATAGGTCCGGCCAAAAGAGATACTCCAACAGTTTCAAATATGCATTAAATCGCTCTGCCCACTGCGGATAGGTCAGCCCATCACGGGCAAATGCTGCTCCAGAGGCATAGTCTTCTGCTTCCTTTCCCATAAAAGGCAAGTGCCCTAGTTCGGTATTTGGAAAAAGCATGCCCTCACGAAACATGGCGGAGCCGATACCAGTACCAGCAGTCAAAATCATCACAGACCCGCGGTGACCCCGCCCACTACCAAATGCCATCTCGGCAATTCCGGCCGCATCGGCATCATTGATAACTACCACCTGTTCAAGACCCGAAGCTTTGGCAAATACTTCCTCGAAATTTGTACCCCTGCACGATGGGTCAATATTTGCAGCCGTACAGGCAACTCCCCTGCGCATGGCAGCAGGAAAACCGCAGCCCAATGGTCCAGTCCATGCAAAATGCCTGACAATGGACTCGACTTGAGAGGCCATAGCTTCAGGTACAGCTGGCCTAGGAGTCGGCAGAGATAGCTTTTCTCCGATAATGGCACCCGTACGCACGTCAACAAGCGCACCCTTTAATGTGGTGCCTCCAATATCAATGCCAAGGACAATCTGACGACCGCTGATCATGAATAGAGAAAATTATGGCGTGTTGGGTGTTACCTTTTCATTCTCCTCAAGAATCCGCATTTTCATCCGGATATCAGACAACGGCCTGTTCCCACGGTCAACTTCACCGGCAGCAATCTTGTCAATGACTTCCAACCCCTTGATAACCATGCCAAAGACAGTATACTCCCCATCAAGAAATGGCGCCCCCCCTTCCTCGCGGTACAAAGCGCGCTGCTCATCAGAAAATGAGCGACCCATGCGACCTTCTAACTGGTCGAGCTCAGCAGGGCTGAAACTACGACCATGGACAATGTAAAATTGCGAACCGCTTGATTTTTTCTCGGGATTGACCTGATCACCTGTACGTGCTGCCGCAACAGCTCCCTTGACATGATACAGCGTATCCACAAATTCTGCGGGAATCTGATAGCCAGGACCGCCGGACCCCAGCATCTGTCCGGGTTTTGCACCCCTCGAGTTGGGATCTCCACCCTGAACCATGAACTCCTGAATCACTCTGTGAAATAACAAGTCCTCATAAAAACCCTCTGAAACAAGCTTGAGAAAATTATCCCGATGCCCTGGCGTGGCATCAGATAACTGAATAATCATAGTGCCGAAATCGGTATCTACGGCAACTTGTGCATTTTTGACAGGATCTATCATAATTTTTTGTGTGGTTGTAGAAGTGCGAGACCCCTTCATGGCCTTTAAAGTTACAGCATATTCTCCGCTTTGCACAAATTGATGATGCGGAGATTCCTCAGTAGCTGTCTGTCCATCCCCAAAATCCCATTCGTATTCGGTGGCACGCATTGATGCGTTGTCAAATTTCACTTCACTCGGTGCCTGCTGGCGTTCCTGTGTATAAGTAAAGCGGGCCGAAGGACTGCAACCCCAGCTTCCGGCTATGATAATGCCTAAGATGACTAGCGAGGACTGCTTCAATTGAAAGAGCATATGCATTGGAAAATGATGATGTAAAAAAAATCTCACAGAGGACATCTTCTCTTATTCGATGCGGACCTTCATCCGGATATCAGTTTTCGGCCGAGAAGCCCCGTCAACCGGTTGCATGGTAATTTTGTCAATCACCTCCAGCCCTTCGAATACCTGTCCAAAGACAGTATACTCGCCATCGAGAAACGGATACCCACCATGCTCAAGGTACGCCTCCCTTCGATGGTTGGTCATCGGCTTACCCATTTGGGTTTCGAGTTTTCCGATTGTTTCTTCGTTGTAAGGTCTCCCTTGCACAATATAAAACTGTGAGCCGGAAGAAGCCTTTTCCGGATTTGGTGTCCGCGCTGCGGCAAGGGCTCCTTTGATGTGGTACAGCGTGTCTACAAATTCAGCAGGGATGGTATAGCCAGGGTCTCCCATACCGAGACGCTGCCCGGGTTTCGCATTCTTTGAATCCGGGTCACCACCCTGAATCATGAAATTCGTCATACATCGATGGAAAAGGAGACTGTCGTAATACCCCTCTTTCGCAAGTTTGATGAAGTTGTCCCGGTGCTGCGGCGTGGCGTCATATAATCGCGCTTTCATGGTGCCGTACTCAGTCTCAATAACCACAATGTTGCCTTTCTGGCAGCCGGTTAGCACCACAAATACTGAAATAAGTAAAATGAAAATATTTCTCATGTGTCTTACGAATTTTGATGTTGTGCATCCGATTCTTCAAAGGCAGGTCTGAAATAAGCAATCACTTTTTCAATCAAAAGGATCTCTTGATGGTCAGCGCCTCGTGCTTCTACTTTCAACACCTGCTTGTAGTGAGGCCATCCGTCTGCATCCAATCCGACCCATTCAAAATAACCGTCTTCACTCAATAAGTGACATACCGCAAGATGCATGAGGTCCTGCTTTTCTTCCTTTGTAAAGGAATCCCTGACAAACCCAAGCTCCTGAACACCAATCAGAAATAATACCGCATTCAAATCCGGGAGCGTTTCCGTCTGGAGCGAATCTTTGATGAAATGCCTAACTCGCAGCCATTCGAATTCTCGTTGCCAGTCTTCCATAATTTTACAAAGGTAATGATTGTGGCCGGTGTCTTCCAAGGGCTGGTGCCATCAAAAAAAGACGAGTCAATCTACGGCAGTAGATGTGACGCTAAAATGGCAAATTTTTCATCAAAAACGGTATTTTCAGCCCTGATCGCGGAAGGTCCCGCACAAAAAAAGAGCAAACATGCAAGGCAAACAGCTTATTGAATGCGTCCCGAACTTTAGTGAGGGGCGTGATCTTTCCATTATCAAGCAAATAACAGACGCCATCGAAGCGGTCGATGGCGTTCAATTACTCGATGTTGATCCGGGGAAGGCTACAAATCGCACAGTTGTGACCTTCGTCGGTGAGCCTGAGCCTGTCATCCGGGCAGCCTGCGCAGCCATGGCGAAAGCTGCTGAGCTGATTGATATGAGCACTCATACCGGAGAGCATCCGAGAATGGGCGCCACTGATGTCTGCCCGCTTATTCCCATTGCAAATATCACCATGGAGGAAGTTGTCAAGTGGGCCCACCGTCTCGGAGAAATGGCAGGCCGGGAGCTCGGTATTCCACTTTACATGTACGAACAGGCGGCCACTCGGCCTGAAAGACAGAACCTCGCTTCTGTCAGAGCCGGAGAGTATGAAGCATTGCCTGAAAAACTTACCAAACCAGAGTGGCATCCTGATTATGGCCCCACCGAATTTAACCCAAAAGCCGGCGCTACTGCAATCGGAGCACGTGACTTCCTGATTGCCTATAATGTCAATCTTAATACAACCTCCGTTAGACGAGCCAACTCCGTCGCTTTCGATGTGCGAGAAAAAGGCCGCGTGAAACGTTCCGGAAATCCCATCACAGGCCAGATTATCAGAGATGCCAACAACGAACCTGTCAGAGAATCCGGCCTATGTAAAGGGGTGAAAGCCATCGGGTGGTTTATCGAAGAATATGGCATCGCCCAAATCTCCATGAATATTACCAATGTCAGGCTTACATCACTCCATGAAGCCTTCGAAGCCTGTCGCAATAGTGCCAGTAACCGAGGTATGAGGGTGACAGGCTCCGAACTCGTCGGACTGGTCCCCCTACAGGTTATGCTCGATGCCGGGCGGTATTTTCTGGAAAAGCAACAACGCTCGGCCGGAGTGTCTGAAGAGGAAATAATCCGCATCGCAGTCCGGTCAATGGGCCTGGATGAACTCTCCTTTTTTGATCCACAAAAGAAAATCATTGAATACCGGCTCGCAGCGCTGAGGAAAAATCCACTCCTCGAAATGGACCTTAAAGCCTTTGCAAATGAAACCGCTTCCGAAAGTGTTGCCCCCGGAGGAGGCTCAATTTCCGCATATGTTGGGGCCCTCGGGGTTTCACTAGCCACAATGGTGGCCAACATTTCCTCTCACAGACGTGTGTGGGATCATCGGTGGGATGAATTCTCAAAATGGGCGGAAAAAGGCCAGGAAATAAAGGACGCACTCCTTTCTTTGGTCGATGAAGATACACGCTCTTTTAATGCCATCATTGAAGCTATCCGACTGCCTAAAGGGTCAGACTCTGAAAAAGAGAATAGAAAAAAGGCAATCCAAAATGCAACCCGATATGCCATCGAAGTGCCTTTCCGGGTTATGACACTTTCCCTGCAAGCTTTCGAAATAATCGAAGAAATGGTGCATTCCGGAAATCCGAATTCTGTCACAGATGCCGGTGTCGGAGCGCTCTGCGCCCGAGCCGCTGTGCATGGAGCCTTCATGAATGTCCGGATTAATGGGGCAGACCTTGATGATCAAGCCTTTGTAAAGGAAATTACTGAACAGGGGCAAAAAATGACAGCAGAAGCCGATCGGCGAGAGGAGGAGGTTCGAAAGCATATCGATCTTGTTATTGCGGGAAAAGCCTGAAAGTATTTCTCTCAAGAAAAATGAAAGAATGTATGAAAATGCAAGTGATCTTGCTGTGCGCAGTCTGCTTTCTCTCGCAGGCAATTGCCGTTGCCCAAAATCAGTACAGTTACTTCAATGACAGGCGGTTTTTTGACCCCACTGAATTGATAGGGTATACGTTTACACCCGATTTGATGGAAATCCCTGATAAAGATATTTCCAGACCACTCAGCCCCGGCGCCTTTTCTTTCGGTATCGCGCCCAATAACCTCTATGTCATAGGAGAGCAGATTGAAGGCCTCTACAATGTCAATCAAATCAACACGACTGAATATGGCTTCCAACTTGTGCTGCTTGATACATATGATCCCGGGAAAAAAGGTCACCTCAAAATCATTCAAACTCCCTACGGATACGTTGAGGCCCTCATTTTCAGACGCTCCCAACTTGAACCGGAAATGGTCTTCTTTCTTCCCAGTGTTTCAGAAAACCTTGAAAGCCGAGAAAAAGAGTGGTTTACCGATCTGCGCGAAGCGGTAGTGCCATCCCCGGATAGTCTCTATGGAATGGTTTTCAAACCATTTCTCAGAATTCAGGACAAACCACGGTTTCAACAACGACTCCGGATTGCAGACAGTACAGAAATTCGCTTCATAGAAGAAGTTGAAATCATCGAAAAGGTTAAAAAGTTAAAACGAAAAAAGGGAGAAGAACCCCCCTCTGATTCCCTCCAGACAGAGGTGACAAGCATTGATTCTTCCGCCTACGACATTCAGCAGAAAATTATCAGGAAATTCTTTGTGGAAGTCAGAATCAGAAGGGATGCTGAAATTGGCGGAAGAGAAGATGTCCTGTGGAGAGAGGAGATAAAAAATATCAGTGAGAAAAGCGACGAGCGAGCAAAGGGGATGGAGGAGAAATACCTGATTCAAATCGAAACCGAAAAAGGAAATGAGTATGCTCTGTTCCTGACGGCAGAGCGAACCTTCAGTTCATTTGAATTCGGAGATCAGGTGTTTTTTGCGCGCGGCCGATGAAAGACAATAGGTATCAAAACCGGTAAATCGCACACTTTCACTCTCAGAACCGGGAGTCCAGCAGATAAGGCAGCATGGCACGCCACGTAGGCCAGTCGTGAGGCATATCTGGACCCCATACATCCAATTCGTGCGGAATGCCCTTATAGTCCAGAAGAGCCGAGAATGCTCTGGTTGCCTCAGGTGTTTCGTAATTGCCTGATCCGGTTAAAATATGAATGTGTGAACTGCTGCGAATTCGGGGTAGAAAAAAATCATCATTCAGTCCTTCAAGGTAGTGCATCGGCGAGTTGAAATAAACGTCGTCGTCGAAATAGCCCTTGGTGTACGTGGAAAGGTCATAATTGCCACTCATCGCGATGACACCGGAAATAAGGTCAGGGCGCTTAAAAAACAGATTGGCAGAGTGCAGGGCCCCAAGAGAAGCACCGCACGTGATAACCGGGGTTTCCGGGCTGCAACTCGTCGAGATAAATGGAATGACCTCCTCATACACATACTCATTGAATTGTCGGTGCCTGATGGCCTTGTGCCGCGGTTCCATCCTGTCATTCAGCCAGCTCTCTGCATTAATGCTGTTAATGGAAAAGACCTTGACCTTGCCAGCCTCTATGGCAGGGCGAATTGCGTCAATAAGCAGAAACCGCTCATATTCAAGAAAATCGGCAGCGGCTGTGGGGAGCAAAAGAAGCGCAAATCCATAGTGCCCATAAGATACGATGCCCATATCTTTATGTAAGCGCGGACTATACCACGAAGTGATTTCTCGTCTCATAGTGCAACTGGTCTTTGTAGGCCCGATTCAAAAAAGTCATCAAAAGAAATGCAAAGGTAGGGAATCCGCCGAAGCCAAGAGCCGGGTTCCAACTAAAAAAGCGAAGGGGGTTCCGGCACCTCCTTGTGCAAATCAGGAGAATCGTTGGAGATCGAATTGACCAGAGCGGAGACACGGTAATTTAGGAGGGTTCCATCAGGTGGAGTCTTCAATAAATCAAGGGCATCTTCCAGGACCAGACTGCTCATCCAGGCACGTTGGTCCTCGCGACGAAGCAATAGAACCGGCATTCTATCATGAAGAGCAGAAATCTCTTTGTTTGGAGATGTGGTAATTATCGAAAATGTGAGTTGCTTTTCAGTTCCATTAGTCCATTCATCAAAAATACCTGCCATCATCATCATGTGGCCGTTTTTGAGAAAAAGTCTGTACGGTACTTTTGTATTGCCCTCCTTTCGCCATTCATAAAAACCATCTGCTGGCACCAAACAGCGGTGCTGTCTGATTGGAATCCGGAACGATGGTTTGGCAGAAATGCCCTCTTTTCTTGCATTAAATAACCGACCCCGACTCTGCCCGTCCCGGCTCCAGTGAGGTATGAGACCCCACTTCATTCGGGTCAGAGTGCCTGGTTCATCAGCTGAAAGAACCCATGCAGATTGTGTGGGGGCAATATTATATCGTGGCCTGTATGCCTCAGGAACCTCCACGTTGTATTCCTGCCTGAATTTATCTGCGTCAATTGCAAGAGAGTACCTTCCGCACATAACATTCATTGTTTTGAACTCTGAAGATAGGCAGACCATTCCTTTTTTCCGCTTTCTGCCTTCAAAATCTCTTGGGACACACGAATTGAAGTGCAAAAACTTGGAATATTTTTTGGAGCATCTCACCTAAAAAAAGTGTTCTACAGATTCCACAATGAACCATCCAGAAGTTAGAGCGAATGAAGCGTGTCCTGATTACAGATGATGTCCATGCTCTCCTATTGGAGGGTCTTGAAAAGGAAGGATATTCAGTAGATTACAGACCGAAAATATCACAAGATGAAGTAATTTCTGTGATTCATTTGTACGATGGAGTTGTCATTAATACGAAAACAAAAGCCTATGCTCCCCTCCTGGAAAAAGCAAAAAAACTAAAGTTCATTGGACGCCTTGGTTCGGGACTTGATATCATTGATTTGCCCTTGGCTGCTCAAAAAGGAATTCGTGTTTATAGCGCTCCGGAAGGAAACCGAAATGCAGTAGCAGAGCATGCATTGGGTATGCTGCTTGCTTTGCTGCATAAACTTCCCGCTGCTGACCGAACAGTTCGCGAAGGGCTCCCTTGGAATCGGGAAGCATATCGGGGCAGGGAACTTATGAATCTCACGGTCGGGGTCGTTGGATGCGGAAATACAGGAAGCAGTTTTGTGAAAAAACTCGGAGGAATGGGTGTGAAGGTGCTGATTCATGATAAATACCGGCATTTCCTCGCAGAAGGTATTTCCTGGGCTTCGCAGTGCACACTGACAGAATTGCAGGAGAATGCGGATGTCATCAGCCTGCACCTGCCACTTACATCAGAAACTCAATATCTTGTGAATGATGAGTTTATGAATCGTTGCAAAAAAGGGGTCATTCTTATAAATACGTGCAGGGGGAAGGTTGTCGATACGAAGTCTCTTACAGAACATCTGAAAACAGGTCAGGTAGGTGGCGCATGCCTTGATGTGTTTGAAAATGAACATCCTGATACCTTCTCCACCCAGGAAAAGGCATTGTATACCCGGTTCTACGAATTTCCACAAGTTGTACTGAGCCCTCATGTAGCTGGGTGGTCAGTTCAATCAAAAAAGCGGATTGCTGAAGTCTTGCTCTCTAAAATATGCCATTCTGTCGGCATTCAGACAAACGATATTCCGCAATTATGACATTCAGCAGATGAGACGCTTTCCGGATTACTGCTATATTGCGAAGTAAAACTTTAAGAAAATCAATCTGGCAGACAGTCAAAAAAATGAAGGGATATTTTCATCAAAAGAAAGCGAACGTGTAACAAAAAGATTTCAAAGCAAATGACATTTGGCAAGGTCCTTTCTTTGGCAAAGTGAATTTCCTTTGATTTCCCTTTAGATTTTCTTAACATTGCGACCGGATTCTGTGGAATTTCCGGAATCTATCAGTTCTTCTCGTGTTTTAGTCTAATTACTAAAAATATATGTATGAAACGGAAATTTCTACTCACCTTGTTTCTCGGTCTTTTCCTCGGAATGGTCGCGTTTGCACAGCAAACTTCGATCCAGGGGAAGGTCTCTGACGGAGAAACCGGAGAGACGCTAATTGGAGCGACCGTTGTGGTCTTCAAAGAAGGAGTGCAGTTGACAGGTACTACAACCGACTTTGATGGCAACTATAAACTGAACGTTGATCCGGGAAATTATTCCGTTGAATTCAGCTATGTGGGTTTCTCTCCACAGCGCATCGAAGGCATTCAAGTCATCGAGGGTAGGGACAATGTAGTAGATGCCGTTCTCGAATCTTCTGCTGTAACTGCCCCAGAAGTAGTTGTCACTACCTACAAGAAGCCTCTTGTTGAACAGGATAATACCACCCAGGGAGGTGTAAAAACTGCAGACGAAATCCGTCAATTGCCGACCAGAAATATTGGTGGGTTGGTTGCGACAACCGCCGGTCTTTCCTCAGTTGACAACGGCGCAGCCAGTGTGCGGGGCAGCCGACCAAACTCCACGTATTATTATATTGACGGCATTCGTGTTTTCGGAAACCTGCTTCCGGAATCTGAAATTGAGCAGCTACAGGTTATTACTGGAGGGGTAAGTGCCCAATACGGAGATGTGACCGGAGGGGTTATTTCCATTACGACAAGAGGTCCGTCAAGTCAATTTCGTGGCACAATCGAAGCAGAGTCTTCAGGTGTCGGCAATGATGATAGCTACGTGGGTCTAGACCAGTTCGGAAGCAGCCTCGTTGGCCTTTCACTCAGTGGCCCGATTCTGAAGAATGACAAGGGGATTTCATTGCTCGGATACCGCCTCGCGGGCAGATACACGTATCGACGTGATAATTCAGCAGGAGCGTTCGGAAATTATATCGTTAAGCCCGATGTGCTCAGTGAACTCCAAGCAAATCCACTCATTCTGAACAAAGACGGCGTGCCTGAGGTGAATGCGGAATCATTGCGCAGCGAGGATGTCGAACTCATCAACTATACACCAAACGAACGGCAGCGTCGAATCGACCTGACAGCTAAGTTGGATGCTCGTCTTTCAGATGAGGTGGATGTAGCCTTCACCGGAACCTATACTGACAATAACGATTTTTCGAATCCTGGAAGATTTTGGACGCTGCTTAATAACGACAGAAACCCTGTCTCTCAGGGCAGAACTTTCCGCGGAAACTTCCGCCTCAGACATCGGGTTGGGTCATCCAACGGCTCTGCACCCGGTGAATCAGCTGAAGGCCTGATTCGCAACTTCGAGTATATCCTGCAGGTCGGTTACGAGCGGAACCAAGGAGAAAGTTACGATCGTATACACGAAGACAGATTGTTTGACTATGGCCATATCGGTCAGTTTGACCTGAGGTTCATTCCGACCTTTTCAAACGACACAACCCGCTTCGACCACCTTAATCTTTTCCTGAATAACTCGACTGGAGATATTGGCTTTGTGGGTCATTCCGGCTACACGAACCTTGCATTCATCAATGCGAATGGGTACGTGCCAAGTGATAAGAACCCAATCCTGGCCAATTATAACAATGTACTCACGCCTCTTTTGGATTTGATCACTGATGATAATGGGAGCTTCAGATTTTTTGATGATGATGGAAATTTAATTGGAAACTCAAACTGGCTCCTCGAAAATTTCCTGACTTATAATGGGTTTGTACGGGGTGACCTGGCTCAGCCCTGGCAGCTGTATAACAATGTCGGAACCATCAGTAATGGATACTCAAAAAATGAGAGTGAGGTCATTACCGGAAATGTCAAATTAAACTTTGACCTGGTGCCTGGACAATCAGATAACAGCCGCCACTCTATCGCTATGGGCTTTACGTATGAGGAGCGAATCAGCCGCGGTTTTAGCTCCAGCCCTCGGGCTCTTTGGCAACTGATGCGCCAGGTTCAGAATGAACACATTATCGGAACTGATTTTAATACCATTTTGAGGACCATTCCTCTGAATGCCACTTCTTTGGCAAACTACGACTGGACAGTGCGCGGTGGTCTCATAGGCCTTGGCGTTACAGATGCGGTCTTTACAAATCAGCTCTTAAACGCCAGTTTTTTCGATGCGAATGGCAACCCTCTGACAGACTTGCCGATTTATGCGCCACTTATTGATCCGACCATCGGAAACCCCAACGCACCGGGTAATCTGTTTTATCAGTCTATCCGTGATCGCTTAGGACTCCAGCTCACAGATTTCGTCAATATCGACGGGCTTGATCCGAATATCTTTGGAAGTGGGCTCGATGCGCTCGGCCTTTTTGCACCAATCGAACTCACTGACTTCGGACTTGCGAGCTTTACCGGATATACACATACCGGAGAGAGAGTCAGTACTGATGTCACGTTTGATGATTTCTTCACAGGTGTCAGCGAATACCGGGATGCTGAAGGTAACATTCTGACATATCGCAGTTTCGAAGTGGCACCGCTCAGACCAATTTATATCGCGGGTTATATTGAAGATAAATTGAAGTTCAAGGATGCGTTCCTCAGACTCGGTCTGCGGGTAGACCGTTACGACGCCAACAGGCAGGTGATGCGCGATCCGTACTCAATTTATGAAATCATTAATGCCAATGATTACTATAACCTAAGTGAAGTTGAGCAGGAACGCCCGGGCACGGTTCGCGACAACTGGAAGGTATACGTAGAAAGCAGTGAGGCTGAAAATCCTACTGTAAAAGCTTTCCGCGATGGAGATCAGTGGTATGATGCAAATGGCGCTGTTGTCAATGATCCGAGACTGATTTTCGGACAAGGTGGTTTGGTGAATCCTTTTTATGCAAACAGAAGCAATACCAATATCCAGCAATTTGGATTTGATCCCACGACTTCTTTCGAGGATTACACGCCTCAAACCAACTTTATGCCGCGTCTGGCATTCTCATTCCCCATTTCGGATTTGGCTAACTTCTTCGCACACTATGATGTGCTGGTTGAGCGGCCAACCTCAGGAGATGTCTTTACACCACTCAATTTCTTCTACTTCAACTTTGTAGATAGGAATAACCCAATCGGTAATCCGAACTTGCTGCCGCAGAAGACAATATCTTATGAAATCGGATTCCAGCAGCGACTGTCAAATTCTTCGGCAATTAAATTTGCTGCCTATTACCGTGAATTGCGTGATATGATCACGTCACGGTTGTTCCAGTTCCTGCCAAGTGACCAGGCATCTGAGTATCAGACATTCTCCAATCAGGACTTTGGAACAGTCAAAGGGTTTACGTTTGAATATGACCTGCGTCGGACTGGAAATCTCCGTCTTAATATTAATTACACTCTCCAGTTTGCGGATGGTACTGGCTCTAATCCGACATCAAACAGTGCGGCACTGTTCCAGATCGGGCAGGTGCGGACGCTTTTCCCTCTTGACTATGATCAGCGCCACTCTATTAACGTAATTATGGATTACCGGTACCGCTCCGGACGTGCATATAATGGGCCGCGTATCGGTGGGGTGGATATCCTCGCAAATACTGGCTTGAATATGCAGGTGGTGACCAACTCAGGGCGGCCATACACACGTACACAAGTTCCTTTGTCCTTCCAGGGCGATCGAGTAGACGGTACATTCAACGGGTCAAGGCTTCCATGGAACTACCGTGTTGATGCAAGATTGGATAAGGATTTTAAATTAGGTACATACGGAAACGGACGTCCGATTAATCTGAATCTCTACATTCGTGCAGAGAACCTGTTCGATACCCGGAATGTAGTTGGTGTATGGACAGCTACAGGATCTGCTGATGATGACGGATTCCTGCAGTCTGCTCTTGGCCAGCAGCAGTTGTCTACCATTTCCCTTCAAGGCAGAGATGTTGAGGCCTATCTTGATGCGTACGATTGGGCACTCTTGATTAACGGTTATTACACGCTTCCGAGAAGAATGTGGCTGGGAGCTATTGTCCAGTTCTGATACCACGAAAGTTACCGCAATCCACGTTACTCATCCAATATAAAAAATATACTTATGCGTTTACTTTCATATTTATGGCTTGCTTTGCTGATTGGAGGTTTTTCCAGTCCAGCACTCGCCTATAAAACCATTGATAAAGACGGGAAGGAAGTCAAGAATGAGCGAAAAGTGAGGTACCGGGCAGATTGTGCTTCAGCTCAAGCCGAGACAGATCAAAACGTCAATAACGTCCGTGCTCGCCTGAGATCCGGGGGTGACGTCTGGTGGGATGGTGACGAAGGGCTTTATATAGTGCCGAACGTACAGACCACCCCGAAATCCTCCATATTCGCAGGCTCTGTCTGGCTTGGGGGCGTTGATGACGAAGGCAATCTCAAACTCGCCTGTCAGGACTACCGAAGCAATAACAACGAAGACTTTTGGCCCGGACCACTGACTCCAGACCAAGGGACAGTCAGTCCGGATACATGTGCTCAGTGGGACAGGTTCTTTACGGTACGGGGAGAAAATATCCGGACCCACTTCCAAAACTACCGTCGGAGTTGTACCAACCCGGAAACGCTTGAGGGCTGTGACTATGACCCCAACACAATCCCGCTCGACGTGAAGGGCTGGCCGGCAACCGGAAACCCGTTTTTCAGGGATGTACACGGATTCGACCTTCCGAATACGTCTCAGGGGCTAGCAGGTTTCTATGATGTAACCCCAGACAATATTTACGATCCATCTACGGGAGACTTCCCGATTATTGAAATCCGCGGGTGTGATGAAATCCTCACTCTCGAAACGACTATCGACAGGGCACTGCCAGATGAGATGATCTTCTGGATTTACAACGACGCTGGTGGCCCACATACCGCCAGTATGGGACAGCCTATCCGAATGGAAATTCAGGTGCAGGCATTCGCCTATGAAAGTGATGATGAGCTGAATAACATGACGTTTCAGCGATATAAGTTGATTAACCGCGCGACCGCTCCTATTGACAGTACTTTCTTTGCAATGTGGGTGGATGCTGACCTTGGATGTGCACTTGATGATTATGTTGGCTGTGATGTAGACCGCTCTTTGGCTTTTATCTATAATGCAGATGCATTTGATGAAAATTGTCTTGGCGCGAATGGATATCAGTCGGAAGTGCCGATTGTTGGTGTTGATTATTTCCGTGGACCTCTTGGCCCTAAGGTCAGGGATACAGCCATCGTGGTTAATCCAGATGACCCGAATTTGCTCGATACAGTAGTTACTTTCCGGAATCCGGGAGTCGGTGAGCTTGGAGACACCATTCTCGAACTTGGAATGTCTTCATTTACATACTACAACAATCCTGGTAGTGAGCCAACTCCTGAGGGAGCAACCACTGACCCTAACAGCCCAACGGAATTTTACAACTACCTGACAGGTAGTTGGCGTGATGGCACACCGTTTACGTTCGGTGGGTCAGCATACAATCCTGGTAGTGAAGATCTTGTTCAGTATGCGTTTACAGAGCCACCAAATGATCCGAACGGATGGTCAATGTGCGCACTGAATCTCGCACCTGGTGACCGCCGGACAATACAGGCCTCAGGTCCGTTTCGCCTTCTGCCCGGGGCAACCAATGAATTGATTATTGGTGTCGTGTGGACACCGAATATGCAGTACCCTTGTGTTGAAGACTTTACGCGTATTCTTCAGGCAGATGCAATTGCGCAAAACTTGTTTGATAATTGCTTCCAGTTGAATAATGGACCAGATGCCCCAGATCTTGATATCGTAGAGCTCGATCGTGAATTGGTGCTTGTTCTCTCGAATGACCTTCTTTCAAACAACTACCGGGAAGGGTATTCTGAGGTTGACTTAAAATTCGATACAGAGCAGGGTGACTCCGGAGACTCTCTATATAATTTTGAGGGATATCGTGTGTATCAGGTTCGCTATCCTACAGTTGGGCCAGAGGACTTAAATGATCCGACCCTTGCACGGCCTGCCTTCCAGGTAGACGTGAAAAACGGAGTGACTCAGATTGTAAACTGGAATGCCATTCCCAATCCATACGTGCCTACTGAAAATCTCTATGAGCCGGACGTAAAGGTTATCGGCGCTGATCAGGGAGTCCAAAAAGCATTCTCCATAACCCGGGATTTGTTTGCGACCGGTCAGGATGCGAGGTTGATTAATCACAGAGAATATTATTACACTGCCGTCGCTTATGGCTTTAATGAGTGGGCGCAGTTTAACCCGGCACAGGGTGAAGGAAGTGGTCAAACACAAGCTTATATTCAGGGACGTCGGAATATCAAGAATTATACTGGGGTTCCCAGACCCATCGAAGATCGGAGTCTGAATGCTGCCTATGGCAGCGGGCCTCAAGTTGTTCGCCTTGACGGAAAGGGCAACCAAAGCAACTTCCTTAAAATTGTGAATGAGCAGGAAGTGTATAATTCAATTCTTGACGGGAGTTTCGATGGTACCATTCAGTATGAGCGTGAGGCCGGGCCACTTGATGTCATTGTCTACAATCCGATTGACGTAGTTGATGGGGAGTACAACCTCTTCATGATTGATGATAACATGGCTGATGATGAGCTCAGTGCAGATCAGGAGGCGCGTTGGTACATGATTGCTCCTGACGGAGATACCATTTATGCCGAACAAACTCTCAATGAGATCAACGAGCAAATTGTCGCAGACTTTGGATTTAGCATGCAGGTGTATCAAACTGCAGAGCCGGGTACGGCTGTGGCTATCCGTGATGATGATAATGGTGCTGTTGGTGCTTCGATTGAATATGCAAATCCTGATGGACCTGAATGGTATGGATTCTTACCTTCTGTCAGCGGATTGCTCAATTATGTCAAGACTGATCCTGCTGAGCGGGATGAGCAACTCGATCCTGGAAGTCCTCTAAGTACGATGGGTGGTGGTGTATTTGTGCCAATGTATCTCGCGGATTGGAAAGCAGCTCCGGATGGAGGTGTTTCGCATGTTATTTCTCCGGCATTTTGGGATAATGTTTCTAATACAGTTCGGGATAATAATTCACTGAGTAAGCTCAATAATGTTGACATTGTCCTGACTTCGGATAAGAGTAAGTGGAGTAGGTGTGTCATTGTTGAATCAGCCAATAAGTACTGGTATGATGACAATGAGCCTCCATTCTCTGTTGGTCTTCCCACGGAGCCTGATGTTGCGAATGGTTGCTCTCCAATCGAGAATTTCGATTTGAGAGGGGCACTTTCTGTTGGAAAAGATGATAATGACGGTGATGGTCTTCCGGATCCTGATGGTGAACTTGATGACGATGGAGATCCCCGTGTTGGTATGGGATGGTTCCCAGGCTATGCTGTCGATGTTGAAACCGGAAAGAGGCTCAACATTTTCTTCGGTGAGAATTCTACCTACACAGATCAAATTGATCCGGGAGTTGCTCAGGCACTTGGTCTTTCCGATGAAACACTCGAATTGATTAAGAACGGCCGGGATATGATGTGGAATCCCAATAGCACCAACAGTTTCAATAGTAACTCATTTACATACTCCCTGTATTTCGGAGGTCAGCACTACATTTATGTGACTGATGATGAGTATGATGGATGTTACAATTACTATGAGAGACTCATTGGTTGTAAAGGCTCCATTGCAAAATTTGCTGCCCTCATTAATGTAACTTGGGCTGGCATTCCTGTCTTAAATCCGGAGACTGAGTTATTGCCGTTGAATGAGGGATTGATTCCGAATGAAGCAAAAATCAGCCTCAGAGTTGCGGATGCATTCAATGTTGGTCTTGAAAGTGAAGGGGAGGCAGGTATTGGTGTTAACAATGGATACCCTGCTTACAGGATTTTATTTGACGGAGAACAAGCTAACATTGCAGATACGCCAGAAGAGTACAATGAGGAACTTGCTGCGATTAACGTGGTGCCGAATCCGTATTATGGTCTTTCCTATTATGAAGCAGAACAGAATACCAATGTGGTGAAGATCACGAATCTTCCTGCAAAGTGTACTGTGAAAATCTTCTCACTCGATGGGAGGTTTGTACGAAGATATGACCGCGATGAGCGGAGAGCTCTTCAAACCACCACGAGAACAGATCCTGGTGTAATCTCCAGACAAATTGATCCGTCTGTGGAATGGGATTTGCGAAATGCAAAAGGTGTTCCTGTGGCAAGTGGCGTTTACTTGATTCATATTGATGCCGGTGAAAAGGGAGAGAGGGTTTTGAAGTTCTTTGCGATCAACAGACAATTCGACCCATCGGGATTCTAATAATGTCATAAGGTAGAGCCGGTATTGATGCCGGCTCTGCTACCATTTTCATCGCGAGCCGCTCGCTTACAATCATGAAACTGTCAATTATCATGAAAAAACATATACTCGTTCTCTTTTACCTGCTCCTTGCACCTTGTACGGTGCAATTGATGTTGGCTGGAAATCCTGACAGACAAGGGGAGGCTGGTGCTTATGAGCTCCTCATGTTTCCATGGGCTCGTACTGCAGGACTCAGTGGAATGAATACTTCATTTATTTCAGGAGCTGAATCTATGCGTCTTAACGCAGCAGGATTGGCCCATGTCAAAACTACGCAAGCCATTCTCGGTCATACGAGGTATTTTGATGGTACTGGAATCAATATGAATGGCCTTGCTCTTGGTCAGCGCATCAGCGAAAATGGCGTGTTTGGTGTCAGCATTGTGGCACTTGATTTCGGAGATATTCCCATTACCACAACTGCTCAGCCTGAGGGCTCTGGCGCTTCGTTTTCGCCCTCATGGTTTAATATAGGGATTTCATATGGACACTCTTTCGAGAACAAGGTCTCTGTAGGTTTTCTGGTTCGGGGTATTTTCGAATCTACAGCAGAGGTTGCAGCATCAGGCTTTGCATTTGATGCCGGGGTTCAATACTTTTCCGGTGATCTGGATGAATTTAAATTTGGAATATCACTGCGCAATGTGGGTAGCCGAATGAAATTCGGGGGATCAGCGCTTGATCAACAGCTTCAGGAACAGACAAACTCCAATCCGATCCGTCCAGTCACTTTCTCAGTAAGGACCGCTGATTTTGAAATACCTTCTGTCCTGAATATTGGTATTTCTTATGATTTCCTCATTGGGTCTGACCAACGACTTACCGTGCTTGGCAACTTTACTGCTAACTCTTTTTCGAGAGACCAAATAGGTGGTGGTGTAGAATACGCCTTCGATGAAAAATTTATGCTCAGAGCTGGCTATAAGCATGAGTATGACACAGAAGCCGCTGAAGATTTGGCCGGTCGCGAAATAGAGGGTTCAATTTATACCGGTCTGAGCATCGGGGCTTCTTTTGAAGTGCCATTGAACAAAGAGAAACCGAACAATACATTTGGTATCGATTACGCCTACCGTGAAACTGCGCTTTTCAACGGAACCCATAATCTTGGTATCCGGATAGGGTTATAATTCCTTAAAAATTTTCTGCTGTCATCTTTCAGGAAAATCCCCTATCTTGAGGTGGATTGCTTGGTGATGGCTTTCCATCATCCGTTTCGGATAAGGAATCAACAGTTTTTCTTTCTTGTGGCCTGATTATGCATTTGAGACGGGCCCCAAGAAAGGAGGACTCTTTTTTATTTGCCTCAAGAGCCAAACATTTAAAACTTTTTGCACTGTTTGTTTTTAAGTGATGTGAGGTCGGAAGGACCTGGCAGGCTCTTTCCAGTCTTACACTTTGAAGAAAGAGCTAACGATAATCGCCTCCATATCATTTTGAACGGCAGATAGGGAAAATGATTCATTATGTCACTACAAGTTGAATATTTAACGAAAGAAGGGCTGGAACGCCTGAAGGCTGAACTGGAGGAATTGAAGTCCACTGGTCGTCAAAAAGTAGCAAAAGCAATCGCCGAGGCCAGGGAAAAAGGTGATCTCTCTGAAAATGCAGAGTATGATGCAGCAAAGGATGCTCAGGGTATGCTTGAGCTTAAGATCAATGATCTTGAAAAGAAGCTCGCGAATGCCCGTGTACTTGATGAAAGCCAGTTAGACACGTCCAAAGTTACGGTGTTTGCGAAAGTGCTGATTAAGAATCTGAAAACAGGGAAAGAATTAAGATATCAGCTGGTTTCGGAAACCGAGGCGGATCTCAAGCAAAAGAAAATTTCCGTGAATTCGCCAATGGGTCAAGGTCTTCTTGGAAAATCTGTTGGTGAGATTGCTCTTGTTGAGACACCGCGCGGTAATATTGAATTCGAAATTTTGGATATAGGCTTGTGATTGGACGGGGAAAAAATCCAATACTGATGCGTGGATAAAATTAAGCCGCTGATAAACTTTGGATAGATGCCGTCAATATTTACAAAAATCATAAAGGGAGAAATTCCCTGCCACAAAATTGCGGAAACAGATTTGTTTCTTGCCTTTCTTGATATCAGGCCCCTAGCCGCCGGACATACGCTTGTAATTCCCAAAGAGGAGGTAGATTATATTTTCGATCTCGATGATTACCTCCTCAGTTCACTCATGTTGTTCGCAAAGAAGGTTTCCAAAGCTGTTGAAGCTGCAGTTCCCTGTAAGCGAATCGGTCTAGCAGTTGTAGGTCTTGAAGTCCCTCACGTTCATATACACCTGATCCCAATTGAAAACGTCCAGGATATGAATTTTTCTCGACCTCCTATAAAGCTTTCCTCCGATGAATTCGGAGTGATAGCAGAAAAAATTCGGGCAAAATTTCTGGTGGTTGATGCCTAAGGGATTGTGGTCATGCCTGTCTGCTGGGATTATCTTTTATAAAGGCAGACCAGTTCGTGTAAGACCTTTGCTTTTTTTCTCCTAAATTACTTTGGAAGAAGTGGCAGATGGCCGTTGCCAGGGCATCTGTAGCATCGAGCGGAACTTGAGGTATTGTTCCCTTTATTATGTGTGGTAACATCGCAGCCACCTGGGTCTTGTCTGCATTACCTTTTCCGGTGACAGCTTGTTTGATTTTTCTTGGAGAATACTCAGCTACCTGTAGCCCTTGACTCATTCCTGCGGCGATGGCAACGCCCTGTGCCCGACCTAGCTTGAGCATCGATTGGACATTTTTTCCAAAAAACGGGGCTTCAATCGCCATTTCTTGCGGATTAAAATGTCTGATCAGACCACTCAGTTCACGGAATATTCGCTCTAATTTTCCATGATGGTCAAGATCTGGTGGTATTCTTAAGATATCAAGAATCAGAACCTCCGGCGATTTTCCAACGACTTCAATTATAGCGTACCCGAGTACATTAGTGCCTGGATCTACGCCGAGAATTCGTCTTGGCCTGTTTGTATCTAATTGAGAAATCATTATGGAATTAAAAGTACAAAATATTTGTTGTAAAATTTGCCGGGTTTGTTAAATTTTACATACTTATTGTTTCTGAGTTGCACAGGCAATTTATCTCTCATTTATTGCATTGTAAGGATGTGTAAAATATAGAAGTATGGGTAATGCAAAGAAGGCCTTGCAAATGAGTCGACAGTTCGGACTAAATCTACCGAGTTGGTCAATGCTTTTAGGAGTTTTGATAATGGTGACTTTGTCTTTTTCGGTAAGTCCCAGCCACCCGGAAATGCAACCGGGTGTTGATAGGCTTTCGTTTGTCAGTGAAGAATGTAGTATTGATAACCGTGCTTTTCAACCCGGAGAAATTCTGACATACAGGATTTATTATAATTGGAACTTCTTATGGCTTTCTGCTGGTGAGGTTTCATTCTCAGTTATTCCAGATGGAGAAAGCCTCAAATTGGTTGCTGATGGACGGACATATAAAGTGCATGAATGGCTATTTAAGGTTCGTGATAAATTTGAGTGTGAAATTGACGCAAAATCCTTGAGGCCAATTTCATCCACAAAGATGATTCAAGAAGGCAAGTACAGACTTTTTGAGAAAAATCATTATAATTTTGGAGCTCAGCAGGCCATATCAGAGCGGGGTAAAACACGCACTGAAACTGAAAAAGATACAATTGAATTTGAAGGGTGTGTACAAGATCTTTTGTCAGTACTTTATGTGGCTCGAAATCTTAATTATCAATCCATGAATCCGGGCGATGCGTTTGATGTCAGTTTATTTCTGGATCGTGAATTGTATCCGGTCTCGGTCAAATTTTTGGGGAAAGAAACTGGTGTGAAAATCCGGAAACAAGGAAAATATGATGCAATATGCCTTAGCCCTGAGACACAATCCGGACGTGTTTTCAAAGATGGCGACCAGATGAAAATCTGGGTAACTGATGATGAAAATTTTGTGCCGCTAATGGTTGAATCTCCAATAGCGGTCGGATCTATAAAAGCTGTTTTAATAGGTGCTAAAAATCTCAGGCACTCAACTTCGCTCACTTTTTCGGATTGAAATCATGGGAAGAAAGATTAAACAATTAGGTTTTCTGGTATTGCTCTCACTGGTGATTGGTGGTGGGACAGGCTTTTATGTGTTTTCCAAGCTAGGTAAGGCAATACAACCAACCGTAGAGCAAGAAGCTACCGTCTTGCTCGAACAAATCCGAATGGTAGCTAAAATTGTGGCTGTTGAGGGGCAGTTCTCGGAAATTGTGAGCTATAAAAATTATGTCGCATACGACTGGAGTCCGCTCAGAAAAAAAGCCCTTGTTCGCGTTAAAGCAACTGTATCGGTAGGGTATGACCTGTCTTCAATGAACCTTCAGTCAGATGCTGAATCCAAAAGAATTTTCCTGACTTGGGACCCTAGTCCGGAAATTCTGTCAGTTGAACATGAGTTGGATTATTACGACCTGACCGCGGGGACTTTTAATAATTTTAATGAAGCTGACTACAACAGGATAAACGGGCTTGCTGTCGACCAAATCAGGCATAAGGCACAGCACAGTGGCCTCTATGAAGCTGCTGAACGACAGGCTCGCCAAATGTTGAATCTCATTGACGTCATGGTCAATGCAATGGGCTGGCAGCTTGTAGTACGTGAAAAACAAGTTGCTTTTAGTGAGTAACCTTCAGTTTACCTTGTTTTTCTTTTGTCAGAAGAAAATTGTTTCAAGAAATTTCTTGAAGGGCGGCGGTCAGAAAACCCCAGAATTTCCTGACTGATTCAATGTTGACTTTCTCATCCGGCGAATGCGGGTGGCGTATGGTTGGACCGAAGGAGATCATGTCTAGTCCAGGATAGTGTTCTGAAATAATTCCACATTCTAACCCGGCGTGGCAGGCGGCAACTTTCGGTTTGGATGAAAAGAGTTGCTCATAGAGACCTTCCATGAGTTCGAGTACGGCCGAATTTGCATTCGGTGCCCATCCTGGGTAGTCACCATCATTTTCAACAGTGGCTCCTATTGATTCAAAAGCAGAACGAACAGCATTTGCGATATCCATTTTACCTGATTCAACCGAACTTCGCTGCAAGCTCTGTGTAATGAAGATACCATCCTGGATAATTATTCGTGCCAGGCTTGATGAGGTCTCTACCAAACCCGGAATATCAGGTGACATTCGGAAAACACCGTTTGGTACGGCGTAAAGTGCACTTAAAATATGATCTTGATCATCTGGATGCATGACGCTTTTGGGTAGGGCACCGGTAGGTTTGAGCGTTATTTCCAAATCCGGTTCAATTACACTGAATTCATTCAGGATTGCCTCTTTTCTGGTCGCTATCTCATGGTGTAAATCTTCAACGTGAGCATTTGAAACAACCACTACGGCAGTAGCCTCCCTGGGGATAGCATTGCGCAAACTTCCGCCGTCTAGAGAGCCAATTCTGAGACCAATCTGATTAGTCAATTTATAGAGCAGACGGGTCAGGAGTTTATTTGCATTCCCTCTTCCAAGGTGGATGTCAATTCCCGAATGACCACCTTTCAGACCGCTCACAACAAGAGTCCATGCAGAACTCTCAGAATCAGGAGACTCTTCCCGGTACGCCAGACGGGTGTTCGTATCAATGCCTCCTGCACAGCCGATGGTAAGCTCATCATCTTCTTCAGAGTCCAGATTGAGTAGGATTGACCCAGAGAGTAAGTTTTTATCAAGACCCTTCGCACCGGTCATTCCGGTTTCTTCATCAATGGTAAACAAGGCTTCAATAGGCGGATGTGGAATGTCGGTTGAGCTTAGAAGCGTCATGATAGCAGCTACCCCAATCCCGTTGTCTGCACCAAGGGTTGTGCCTTCAGCATAAACCCATTCTCCATCAGAATATGACCGGATTCCCTCAGAATCGAAATCGAAGATCGTATCAGAATTTTTCTGGTGGACCATGTCGAGATGGGATTGTAATATGACCACGGGACGGTCTTCCATACCCTTCGAGGCTGGTTTTTTGATAATGACATTTCCAGCCTGGTCAACCAGAGTTTCCAATCCTAATTGCTCTCCAAAGTTTTCCATGAATGCAATAACCCGATCTTCTTTTTTAGAGGGGCGGGGTACGGCATTTAAGTCTGCAAAATGGTTCCAAAGTGCTCTGGGCTCTAATTGTCTAATGTCCTGTGTAATCCTCATAAAAAAAAGTGTGCGTTCGAAATTGATGGAAGATAGGAAAATGAGGTTTGAAAATCAAACTGTTGCCCCCAATGACAATTGCAATTTCAGTGCTGCTGCAACCCCTGTATCAGACATACCGATTGGGGGTCCATTTAATTTATTCAGGGCTGCTTTCAGGCGAAACAGTTTCAGATACTGGTACATTGGGACTTGAGAATGCTGAAACCGCTTTCTTCAGGAAATATGGAATAACGGTTTTGTAAGTCAGGCTGAGCCGTGCCGGATCCATGAGACAGTCGATCATCTTGTCATATTTCTCACGTCCGTGTTCCCTGACAACTTCCTCCATTCGATCTTCATCGGTGAAATGGGCCAACATTCCTTTTGGATCTGCTTCTGGGTGAAACTGAACGCCTATAAACTCTTCTGAGAACCGCACGGCCATGACGGCGCGCTCGAGTGGCACATGGCTCCGAATTTTTTCCAATGCAAGAATCTCCGCGCCGAGTTCTTCAAGTCTTGCCAAATCTGGCTGAACAACTTGCCACTTTCTGAAATCAGCAACATAAAAAGGATCTGGAAGGCTGTCAAAAAACGGCTCTTTTTTCCCGGAATCTGTTTTGTGGGTAGGAAAGATTCCAAAGGACATTGAGCGGCGCGGGATAACCTCTCCGACCCGAAAATGAATACAGGCCATTTGAAAGGAATGACAGATGAAAAGGACATGACGCCGTTTTTCTTCTGTCTGATTGTTAAGATCCCAAATATCTTGAAGAAGCCGATAATACTTGCGATCCCAAAGCCCGTCACCGTCGTGGGGGCTCCCGGGACCACCCGTGGATATGTAAATATCAAAGGATGTATCAGGCACTTCCGCTTCACCCCTTACATCAAAGTATTCGACTGCAAGGGCAGTAGGGAAAGAACTGAGAATAGTTCTGATATTGGCCATGCCCTGATTGGGAGTCCCATCGTACATGTCCAATACAGCAACCCGTATTGTATTCTTCATAATAAGTTGTCAAAAGGGATTTGAGCCGTATCCGGCAAGTGCTATAATCCGACCAGTGCCCTTGCCTGCTCAGACCATTTGTGGCGAATGCTCCTGCCCTTGTTGACTTGGCCGAGAAGACTGTCCAGCCATTCTGAACACTCTTCATCCAATCGGCTCAATTGGGCATATGTATAAATACCAACTTCATTGAGCCGAACTTCGAGCTTAGGGCCTATGCCCTTAATGCGAGTCAAAACATCTGAGGCACCATCAGCGTCTCCAAGCCTTTTGAGCAAGGCATCTTTGACAAGCTCGGGCTCATATTCATTAACGAGCTTATTACTGACCGGAAAAATGCTTCGGCCAGTGCGGAATAATTTTTCCTTACCTGAGTCAGAGGTGCTGACTTTCTTTACCTGGTTCCCGGCAATGGCATTCGAAACAAAGGTACCCCAGGTCAGATTCATTTGGCCCTCACGGTGCATTTTGGCACGTTGAATAGCCACTTTGGCACTTGTTTCAACGACCCATTCAAAGTTTTCCTCTCCAACCGAGTGCACATCTGCATCGGGGGCAGGGTTGCAAAAGTCAATCGCAATTGGAATACCGTCACGGACAGCAAACTCAACCGTATTGAAATCATATCCCAAACCGTAATTTAGTGCCAGGACATATTGCTCCATGGTTGCAAGCAAATCTGCAGATACCTCGTGCGTGGCTGCATACCTCAGGTGGTGAGGATTGCGGGGCTCATAGTGCATAATCCGGACATGCTCCTGACCTATGCAATAACACCGGAAGTATGAATCAAATTCAACGGCTTCCTGCAGCATCATGACAAGCTGTCCGGTTTCATTATAAGCCGCCCACAATTCATCGATGTTATTGATTTTGTAGACGTTTTTCCAACCGCCACCGGCGTGGGGCTTCATGAAAAACGGAAAACCTCCGAGATACTCGAAAATACCTTCCCAGTCAAGCGGAAATTTTAAATTGCGGAAGGAATTCGCATTTGTATCATGAGGCATTTCTTTTGATGGCAGCAAAACCGTTTTCGGAACCGGAACCCCCAACTGCTCGGATAGAGCGTTGTTGAAAAATTTTTCATCAGCACTCCACCAAAAAGGATTGTTGATGACAGCAGCGCCTCCGATAGCGGCATTTTTAAGAAATGCCCTGTAAAAAGGAACATCCTGAGAAATCCGGTCAATAATCACGGCGTAATCAGTGGGGACAGCCTGCTTGACCTCTCCAACATGCAGCAATTCGGCTTTGATGCCAGGTTCTGCTTTCTCATGAATGCGATCGACCAAAGCCGGTGGAAAGGTGTTTTCCTGACCGTACAGGATACCTATCTTTTTCATAACGAGGTGTGGATTTTAATTGCAACTGAAATTCGGCACAAATTTACCCTATTTTTAGGTTATCTGCCACCCACCCATTATTCGCCCAAAGCAATGATTCATTGGTATCACAGCAATCCATCACTTTCGGCTTGGTGTTCTGAAGGTTGACAAAAATACCAATAGCGATAACCCACCACTGTTACGCACAATTGAGTATCAAGGGATGACAGAATACACTCTGTCATAACTCAGCCCGGTAAAAATTCCGATTGGTTGATGTGAGCCACTGATGTTTGACTGGATTTGGCCTGGTTGAGCGAAAGGGTTTCCATTAGCAGAAAGGGCTCCAAATGCACTTTGTAAAAAGTCGTAATATGCCTGATCAATATGGTAAAGCGTATTGATCAGCGTGTCGCCCGAAGAGTAACTATAACCGGTGCCGAAGGCAATTACCGGACTCTCAACAAACCGGTCATCGGTAATGAAATCCTGATCAATGGAGTCCAGATTGTTGACATGAAGAATTCTCCGCACAAAATTCTCGCGATCCGGGTTGTCCGTATAATAGGTTAAAACCCTGTATAGCGTATCCTCGGGCTGCTTCTGAATCACGACAGAATCAATTGGGAAGGGGGTTTGAAGAATTGTAGAAGCATTGGCGCTTTCGCCATTGGTTGTTGTAATCAATAGCTGGAAAGGTTCTTCGAAATGAAGTGGGACAAATTCTGATGATACATAGTTGGCAAATTGACGGCTCTCGTCGTCAAACCTGAGCTGATTTTGGAGGTCGATGGTGTCGCCGCGGTGCACAATCCGAACTTCTGCGCCACTTTCTAGCTGCTGCACAACACTTTCTAGTGGATTTTCTAAATCAATTGGGGAGAAAAATCCAGTGCTTCTACTTAATAGAAGATTGTAGGGTTTTCCTGGTTCGAGATAGGCTTCGACAACCAGCCGGGATTCATAGGTGTCCAGTTCAATATCGATTTCTTTTTCAAGGCTGCCACAGCCTACCAAAAGCAACAGGAGGATCGGTAAGAATAGAAAGGTCCTGAGCATCAAAATTTAAAGTTATAGGTGAGTGAAGGAATTGCTGGAAAAAGGGAAACCTGTTTGGGAGAAATGCCAGTGAGTACTTCAAATGAAGGACCCTCTCCGGTCAGAGGCTGAACCTCCTCAACTGTGGGTTCGAGGTACACGAAATACGGGTTTCGGCGATTATAAATATTATAAATGCTGACGGTTAGGTCACTTTCACCCCATGATGGATCAAAACGAAAAACGATACTGAGATCGAGCCTGTGATAGGGAGGGAGGCGAAAGTTGTTTCGTGATGGATAATCAGGAACAGCAGGAAAGGGAAAGCGTCCCGGGCTATCTTGGAGGAAAAACCTACCGGTAGGAAGCCAGCTGATATCTCCCGAGCCGAATACGAAAGCAGCAGATGCACTGATTCTTTTTGTCATCTGATAGATTCCAACAACCGATAAATCGTGCCGCCTGTCATATCGTGGGGGGAAGAAAGCTCCATTGTCGATAAGGGTGCCATCAAGACTCCTGAAGTTTCCCCTGCGAATAAACGCCAATGTATAGCCTAGCCAGCCAGTCAGGCGGCCTTCGGTTTTTTCCAGCCCAACTTCCATTCCGTACGCATTCCCATTTCCGAAAGCAAATTCTTCCTCCAAATTGTCATTGGCAAAAAGCTCGGCGAAATCTTTAAAATCAATCTGGTTTTCGAGCCATTTATAATAAAATTCATTGGTGAACAATAGATTCGGGTTGATTTGCCAGGCCCATCCGGCTGCCACTTGATCAGACCGCTGTGGTTTCACATTTGCTGTACTTGGGTACCAGATATCCGTTGGAAGAGCAATGTTTGAGTTCGAGACCAAATGAATATACTGGAACATCCGGGCATAACTTGCTTTGAGTGAAATGCGTTGGTTCATTGTGTAACGACCGGCTAATCTTGGCTCTAAACCGAAAGAAACATCTCCATCATTGGTAAACCCAGACAGACGAAATCCAGTCTGCACCCGGAAACGGTCACTGAAATCAATGTCATCCGAAAAGTAGATCCCCAACTCAGTACCGTCAAAATCCTGCCCGGCACTGAATTGAACTTGCCCGTCCGTGCTCCCTGCCTTGAGCCGCCCAACTTCAAAGCTGTGATAGATGCTACTAATGCCAAACCGGAGCGTGTGCGTATTGTCTGCGGCGTAATAAAAATCGGTCTTCAGACTCGCATCGGTAATGCTTGAACCCAAATTAAAGGAAAAGCCGGTTAGCTGGTTGGAGATGTTGTATTGATAATCCGATAGGGTCAAGGTCGTGTTCGAAAAAAGCTTCGAATTGAAGGTGTGATTCCAACGGGCAGTTCCCGTGGCGTTTCCCCAATCGAAGTTGAAGTTGAAGGTCTCATTGTCAAAGGCAAAAACATCCCGGCCGAAATATCCCGACAAAAAAATGCGGTCATTCTCTCCCAGATCAACATTGACCTTTGCGTTCAAATCATAAAAATAATAGTCAGGGATGGGGTCAAAGTCCGGATTATCAGCATTCGCCCGGTTTATGCCACTGGTAATCAGGTCAACGTATGTGCGTCTGCCTGATACCATAAATGATGACTTGTCTTTTTTGAGCGGACCCTCAAGGGTCAAACGGGAGGAAATGAGACCGATGCCGCCAGAACCTGAAAAGTCTTTCCGGTTTCCTTCTCTGAGCTTCACATCAATCACAGAACTCAACCGGCCTCCATATTGAGCTGGAAACCCACCCTTGTAGACTTTGACATCTTTGATGGCATCTGAGTTGAAGGTGGAGAAAAAACCAAACAAGTGATTGGCATTGTATACAATTGCTTCGTCCAATAAAATAAGGTTTTGGTCTGGCCCACCCCCACGCACAAAGAGTCCGCTACTACCCTCCGACCCGGAAGAGATGCCAGGCTTTAACTGAAGCGTTTTAATGATGTCTACTTCTCCCAGTAACGCAGGAAGCAATTTTGCCTGTCGTGGGCTAAGAGACTCCACACTCATTTGTGGATCACTTAATTGCTCTCGAAAAGAATTAGCTTGCACAACCACCTCCTGAAGATCAAGGCCACTTGCTAATTCGATGTCAATGACAGTGTCATTTTTTAAATTTAAGGTAATTTGAACTGGCTGAAATCCGACATAACTGAATTCAAGCGGAACCCCTGATCCGGCAGGCAGCGTCAATGAATAAAACCCATAGGTGTTTGTCAAAGCACCCTCTCCGCTTTCCAGAGCCCGGACGGTTGCTCCAATAAGGGTTTCCCCGGATTCTGCTTCTGATATAGTGCCGCTTATTGTAACCTGTGTCTGTGCAGATGCAGCGTACAATAGAACCAGAAACAATGCTAATAATGAGAATCTCATGTTATGGTGGATTTCTGGAGTATCAGTTCAGAAAGGTATGCAAAACGTGAACAGCAGCCATTGTGTTCAGGAAGACAGGATTCGGGAAAGGCTGCCAGAAGGAATCCTTAGCTTTACAGGAAAGAAAGCTGCTTCTATCTGCACCAGCACATGATAAGTACGATCAAATATTCTATACATCTGCTTTTTTTGGCACAATCTCCAGAAGAGGCCACAGTCATTTTTAGTGAGGCGAGCCTGTCTGTACTGAATGCCTGTTTAGGGTTCATTATGTTTGGTATTGCACTTGACCTGTCAATTCAAGATTTCAAGCGGTTGAGGAAATTTCCAAAAGCTTCAATTGTAGGGGTGGCCTCCCAGTTTGTTGTATTGCCATTTCTCACCTGGCTCCTCGTAATAACGCTTCAGCCCCAGGCAGGGTTGGCACTCGGAATGATTCTCGTTGCAGCTTGCCCTGGAGGCAACACATCTAATTTCATGACTCACCTCAGCAAAGGAAATGCAGCCCTTTCTATCACCCTAACCACAATCGCAACTGCCTCGGCAGTGTTATTGACGCCTCTGAATTTTGGCTTCTGGTCATCTCTCGTACCAGGGTTGACAGGCATGGCCGCAGGGTTTTCACTATCACCAGGCCATATGCTGGGAGTCATCGCGGTGATTATTTTACTGCCTCTCTTCCTAGGTATGGCGACAGCAGCATCATTCCCTTCATTTACAGCAATGATCAGAAAGCCTGTCCGGGTTTTTTCACTGCTGATTTTTTCACTGTTCATCATAATCGCATTGGTGAATAACTGGCATTTGTTCAAAACTTATGGGAAGGAGGTTTTTTCTCTTGTTATTGTGCATAATCTGATAGCACTGAGTGCCGGGTATGGCCTTGCCAGAGTGTCAAATCTCGGAGAATACAATGCACGTGCGATTGCCCTCGAAACTGGCTTGCAAAACTCAGGGCTCGGGCTTGTTCTGATTTTTAACTTTTTCGGAGGCGCTGGAGGAATGGCCCTGATTGCTGCATGCTGGGGAGTTTGGCACTTGATCTCTGGGCTCATTCTGGCTTTCTTTTGGTCAAACCGACCCCCAAAAATGGATATTGACGGGTTGAAGGACTGAAATTGAACTGAGGGAGAAATTTCCCTAATTATTGATGAACAGAGAGTTATGGTTTATTGTCTGGGAGGTGTCGCCTGAAAAAAAACGTTAGATACTTCATTTTCTTGAATGTGGTTGTTGATATTAGGCATTCCTGACGCTTCGATGGAGAAGCGCTTGACAAAGGGTTCGGGGTGTTTATTTATATCAACCTAAATGCGCATGAAAACGAATGAAACAACGTATGACCTGGAGTTCAAGATCCGGGCCATTCAACAAGCTGAGGGTAGAAAAGACAAAGCCAGTATCGCAGCTGAAATGAAAATCCCCCTCGGGCTTCTCGAGCAATGGCTCAAGGACTTTTCGATAGGTCCGGATGGTGAAATTCGTTTTCACCGACCCATCACCCAAAGTGATATTGACAATTTACAAGCTTATTATAACAAGCAATTGAAGGTGGCTCAGGAAAAGGCTGAGATAATTGGCTATGCTCTTGATTATTCTGAACCCACAATGAAAAAAAAACTGCAATTTCTCACAGCCTTTGCACATCAGTCAACCATTCATGAATACTGTACGATATTGGGGCTTTCACTTACTGACTATTACAACTGGGTGGAAGCAATGCACAAAAACGATGTCATCCAGAATCATAACAAGCCAAACTTAGTTAGGCAGGTATATCATAATGAGCCAGGAACGCACAAGGAATTTCCGTATAAGTATAAAGCAACCAGGGCGACGGTCTTGTTTTACAGACCCTATGCGAGGATATTTGTTAATAAAATTGATGTAGAAAAGTACAATGCACGTGCTGCGGCTGATCCGCTTGAGGTGTATGAAACAAAAAATGACAATTCTGGCCATTTTAAGCAAGTATGGATATCAGACATTGCATCAGTACCAACTGCAAAAGGACAGGAAAATCTGACCCTCATTATAGATTACTTTACCAGAATACTCATCGGCTGGTCTTTCAGCAAAGGGATTGATGCTAAAAGCACAACAATAGCAGCCTTAGAAAGGGGTTTGAGCAGATTCCCACCTTATTATCCTGTGTCAATTATGACAGGGAATGATGACCAGTTTACATGTTCTGAATTCTCCGATGCCATCGAAAAATCACCGTACCTCACCCACCATACATTATGGAACAATGACAGTCCGTGAATGTAAATCCCTTACTAGGGTATTCAGCCAATAGCTCTCGAGCTGTCAATTTTTGATAATGGGGCGGGCGGATGACTTGCGAATTGCGGAAATGCGGTGAATGTATATGTTACGCGCATAAAGAAGCACACCAACGCTATGTGATGCAAGGAGGACCGGATCTAGGCGAAACATCGCATAGACAAGAATCATGACTGACCCAGTCACACTGATGAGCCAAAAGCCCAGAGGAAGCTCCGAGGATTTTTGCCGCTCCGAAACCATCCATTGATAGACAAAACGGAACGTAAAAAACAGTTGCGCTGCTGTGCCCCACCACACCCAGATTGTTGGAATATCATTGTTGTTCATGAGACCCGCGAACAAATCGCCTGAATACTGTGTCAACCAACCTAAAACGACAAACGGAAGAATAATAATAAACAGACGGATTGCAAACGACATTTGCCCCCAAGCACCCTTGAGTTGAAGATTCCTGATGTAAATGGCGTACACCAACATTTGTCCGATGCAGATTGCAAGATCCTGCCTGAAAATTCCGTAAAACAACATGAGAATTGATGCATACAGGCTAAACTGCCAGTACAGGGTCGGAGAAACCACTCTGCCTTCGCGTTCAGAGAATATCCACTGGATAAGCGTCCGGCTGAAAAAAAGAAGCTGGGCTGTAAATCCTAATGTGAAAATAATCCAAACTGGCATCTTACAAAGATAGACCAAAGCAAGTAACACATTCGAATGTTCTCACTGGTATCATTCAAGTTTGGCATTCGGGTTGATCAGGAGATTCCTTAGCCAAATGGCAAGCGACAAATGGTCCTTGAATGGAAGCATGACAGTCAGTCGAGATCTCATTTTTTCCACTGATTTTGTCGTCACGAAGAGAATTTCGGCGATTTCCTTGCATGACAGGCCAAGGGAGATCAGCATCGAATATTCCAATTGGCGCGTCGTCAGGTCAAAACATACTGAAAGGAGGCTGGGTGTGAAATGCGGGAAAAGCATGTCGAAATCCTGACGAAACTGGCTGCGTCCTTTCGTTTTGCTAAAGGACATGTGGATTTTTCGTTTCAACAGGCGGGCATTTGGCGCATATTTGTCCACAAGCTCTTCAACCGTATTCATAATTAAGGTCAACTCAAGATCTTTATCGAGAATCTTACGACGGTGCACTTCATTCTCAATTTCTGAATTTCTGCCTCTTTTTTAGCCCCTTCGAGTTCTTGCTGAATGCGGTCA
>CAZMSQ010000001.1:116518-160643 GCA_964569025.1 uncultured Saprospiraceae bacterium
TTTCTGAATTTCTGCCTCTTTTTTAGCCCCTTCGAGTTCTTGCTGAATGCGGTCAACCTGATATTTGGCTATCATATCTGCCAGGGCAGTTTGGTTATTCATCTGATAAAGGCTGTCTTTATGACTGAGGGCAGATTGAAGCAACTTGATTCCCCGGGGCTGGTTATTTGTGAGATCGTGCGCCGCCAGGAGCTCCTCGAAATGTATTTGGGTTTTATCCAATGTTCCGGTTTTTGCAAGTTCCAGCCCTTTTTCGAGAAATGCAGCATATTCCGCCATAGCTCCCCGTTCTTCAGCAGCGTAGGCCGCCAGGAGATAATTTTCGGGGAGCCATTTAAGATTTTCTTCTTGATAGAATGTATCGAGTTGATTCAGGCACCATTGAAAAGCTTGCCAGTCTCCAAGCTGACGCTCGGTATTGGCGAGATTCAATAGGATTGCTTCTCTGTCAAATCCATTACTCAGCGCAAAATCAAAAGCTCTTTGCAGCCAAAATCTGGCACTGTCAAGTCTCCCCATCTCAAGGTAGCTATGGCCGATATTTGCCAATGACAAATGCTGAGGATAGGTGTACCCGTCGCGTAATGCATCACGGAATACTTCTTTGAAGAGCACCAACGACTCAGTGAAACGGGTCTGTCGGCGATGGATGATCCCAATGTTCGCCTTAAGATTCAGACGTGACTCATCAGCATAGTCATTTCTCCGGAGATCATTTACCATCAGCGCTTCTTCAAAACAAGACATTGCAGTTTCCAAGTAACCCTTTTTCAGGTAACTCACCCCGAGATTATTGTACACTGAGCTTACATTTGTCGGGCTGATTTCAGGATCAAGTGTCCTGAGCTGTTCTTGATACATCCGTATGGCATCATCCAGGCGGCCTTCTCGAAAGGCGAGATTCGCAAGAATGCCCATATCGATGGCTTTCAGGCGTTCATCTCCAAGAATGCTGTCACACGCTAGCGCCAACTGCACATAGGTTCTTACCGAATCTGCATTATTCTTCCGATAATGATAGTTGGCCAGCGCATTGAAATAATATTGTGAGGTCAGTTCCTGACCAGGCCCCACAAATTTTTGGCGGTATAACTTGATCAGACAAGGGAGCTCAGAATCTGATGTTTTCATGAACCTCGTAATCGACAGAATGAGGCTGTCTGCTGAATACCGGTTGTACTTTTTGTAAATTTCAACATCAGAACAAGGGGGTGACATTTCCTGATCAACCTGAGAGGTGGACGCCAGGAGACTCATCGTCAAGAATATGCCCAGCATGGTGCTAAATAACCATCGAGTTTTTTTCATGCTGTGAGGAGTTCATGAATGTACGCCGGTCAATTATTCCGGTGACGCCGCCACAGTATTATCAATCCAGATATCCCAATAATGACCAGAGTTGTGGATATGATTTCCGCTTGGGTTGGCTGGAGTGCCCCCCAATCGTATCGGATATTGACCCTGATTTTTTCTATCAAAAAACGTTCTGCACCATTAAAAACCAAATAGGTGAAAAAAAGCATGCCCGCAATCTGCATCCGCTTTCGCAATATCCAGAGAATCCCTCCGATCACAAAGGCCAGCAGGGTCTCATAGACAGGGGTTGGGTACACAGGCTCAGCAAGCCTTGAGCAGTAGGCCCATTCACAGCCTTCAATTCTGACACCCTCATTGAGCACGTTGTGCGGATAGTCAAAAGCCCACAGCCAGTCCGGGAAAAACCACCAGGAAGGAATCGCAGCCGCATTGACAATCCCCCAGTCACCGTCACCAGATAGTTGACAACCGATACGACCAATTCCGTAGGCAATAATCAATGCCGGAGCCACAGCATCCATTACATGAATTGGTTGAATGCCCTTTTTCTTGAAGTAGATGTACATCACGATAAAGGCCACAATCAGCCCTCCGTAAATGGCAAGACCACCCCCGGAAAATAAGGTGCCAATAGGATCACTTAACAACTGATCCATATGTTCAAGTGCATCAAATAACTTCGCACCAATCACACCCGAAACTGCTGACAAAATCGTAATGTCTCCTATCCGCTGGTGTGGATAAACCTCCACAGTGCGAATCTCGGGTTTTGGGAGTTTATGGCGTGACTTGTACCAGTACCGGTAACCGCCAGCGAGTATTGCTCCGATGAAACCGCCGGGAAGGGACCCTTGACCAGAAAAAAGGATGCCAGCCGGGTCCATTCTGAATATATCAAATGCACCCATTATAAAAACCAGCTTGAACCCAACCAATAACCCAACCAGCGCATTGGTGAGAATTTCACCAGTTTGTGGCCCCTCTCCGACAGTTATTTTTTCCTTGACAGGCTTGAGTAACCCCTCCCTTTCCTTGCGTCTCAGCTCTTTTTCCAGCAGCCACGCGGCACTCAGGATGGCAATAGCGAGAAACAACCCAAATGTCTTGACAATCGCAAGCGCATTATCAGGAGGGGTTCCAAAAAAATAATGGAATATGTACGAGAGGTCGGGAAACATAAATAAGTTTGAGTCTGCTCAAAGGAATGAAAGCCCGCAGGCTTCCGTAAAAATAATGACCTTGGCGAGATTTTTACTGCTTATCACAGCATACTCCAATTGTCTATCTTTACCACTATGGCAAGAATGAAAAAAACGATCATCCTTCCACAAGTCCGAATTGATGGACTCGCAGATAAAGGCAGGGGTGTTGGGACCGCTCCCGACGGACGGGTGGTCTTTGTCCCTGAAGTTGCTCCAGGTGATGTGGTCGATGTATTGGTAAAAAAGAAAAAATCGGGTTTTTATGAGGGTATTCCCCAGCATATTCACACGTTCTCGCCACATCGAGACACCCCCTTTTGCACCCATTTTCAGTATTGTGGTGGTTGCAAGTACCAACATATCCAATATAAAGAACAAATTCGGCAAAAAGAAAGAACCGTCAGAGATGCTCTGCACCGCATCGGTAAAGTAGAGGTTGGTGAGTTTTTGCCGATACTCGGTGCTGAAGAAACTCGATATTATCGCAACAAGCTGGAGTTCTCTTTCTCAAATAAAAAATGGCTGACGCCCGAACAACTGAATACCGGAGTGAGTAACCGGGAGGATGTGCTTGGATTTCATCGGGCCGGCGCTTTTGACAAGATAATCAATATATCAGAGTGTTTCCTCCAACCCGAGCCTTCAAATAATTTGAGAAATACCCTGAGAAAAATTGGAAAAGACCAAGGCCTGTCTTTCTACGATGCCCGGACCCACAAGGGTTTTCTCAGGAATGTGGTACTTCGCATTACCACCCTCGGCCAGAGCATGATGATTATGGCTTTTGGCAGTCACGATGAGCCGGCCATGCAGAGTTTTTTCGAGGAAGTGATGCATGAGTTTCCAAATCTGACCTCGATTTATTCATGTGTCAACACAAAGGTCAATGATTTTCTCGGTGACCTACCTATGGATCATGTACATGGGAGCGAATGGGTTGAGGAACAGCTTGGATCAGTAAGGTTTCGAATAGGACCAAAGTCATTCTTCCAAACAAATACAAGACAGGCAGAAAGACTGTATGGACGAATTGCCGAATTCGCAGAACTGACTGGCAATGAGAATGTCTATGACTTATATACCGGCCTTGGCAGCATTGCCCTTTTTCTGGCAAACAGCTGTAGGCAAGTGGTTGGAATCGAGGAGATCGAACGTGCAATCGACGATGCACGGGTCAATGCACAAATCAATCAGATTAATAATGCGGTCTTTTATGCCGGAGATGTCAGGGATATTCTGAGCGCTGATTTTGCTCACCGTCACGGCGCTCCTGATCTGATTGTCACAGACCCCCCAAGAGCCGGTATGCACCCTGATGTGATTCAGCTCCTGGCGGAACTCAATGCACCAAAGATAGTCTACGTCAGTTGCAACCCAGCTACACAAGCCAGAGATCTCTCGATGCTATCCGAACAATACAGAGTCGAAAAGGTACAGCCTGTGGATATGTTCCCTCATACCCATCATATCGAGACAGTCGCCTTGCTCATCCGTCGGGGAAATATCCCGGCTGAGGGAAATTCTCATTCAAACGATTGAAAATCAAATTTATGGCAGAAGATAAAATCTTCGAGCGGCTCAAGGAAGGCCTTCGGCCATACAGGAGATTAATGGCCCAGGCATCAGAAACCATCATCCGTCAGGATATTTCATCCTATCCTGTTTTCATCGCTCATCAACTTCACGATGTGCAAATCGGCATACCATTGGTTGAATACAAAGAGGGGAAAACCATATGGGGGGTCCATGCATCCACCCTTGAAGAACTCACGGCTAAGGGCGTCATTGCACCAGACAAAGTGGAACAGTTTCAGTCTGTCTTTAAAAATCCCGAACGCTTCTTTTGTATCTTTCTTGTAGACGAAAAAGGTGGGCACTTTGCGTTCATGCCCGCTACAGACAGTATGTTGTGATAATAATCCAGATTAGAACTGCTGAGACATCACCAATCCACGAGTTCGCCCTTCGCGAAATTCAGGCAGAACATGTATATTGAGCCTATGCATGAAATGAAACAAAAAAGTATTCTCATTTGTGAGGCTGGAGAGGTCTTGCTTTCAGCACTTGAATTTCGGCTGAAAAAAAATGGCTATCTCACCAGAATGGCCAAAGATGGGCGGATAGCCCGGGATATGATGGAGGAAAAGATGCCGGACCTCCTAATTGCTGATTTGGATGCCCATCCCGTCAGTGCTGTTGACTTGTTGAGGTTTATGAGACACGATCTCGGCTTTGAAACCCCTCTGATTATGCTCGCAGACCTTGAAAAGGATGACCGAATTCTTGAAGCATTCAGTCTGGGCGTCACCGATTTTGTCGCAAAACCGTTCAATCCGAATGAACTGATTTTGCGGATACGACGGGTGTTTCATGAAAACGAACCCATCAAATAATAACTGATCCATGAAAGGAATTATTCTTGCCGGAGGGCTTGGCACAAGACTGTACCCGCTTACGCTCGCCGTCAGCAAACAGCTGATGCCAGTCTATGACAAACCAATGATTTACTATCCCCTCTCAACCCTTATGAGCGCAGGGCTGAGGGAAATACTCATAATATCTACCCCTCAGGATTTGCCAAACTACCAAAAGCTGCTCGGTGATGGCAGTATCCTCGGGTGCTCTTTCTCATATATCGCCCAGCATGATCCAAATGGCCTTGCTCAGGCCTTTGTGCTGGGGAAATCATTCGTAGGGAATGATTCGGTGGCTCTGATTCTTGGTGATAATATTTTTTACGGGCAGGGCCTCGAACAGTTGCTCAGACAAAGTGTCAATCCTGATGGTGGAGTGGTGTTTGCATATCAGGTGGCTGACCCTGAGCGCTACGGCGTTGTAGAATTTGACGAACAGCTCAAGGCAATATCCATTGAGGAAAAACCGACTCAGCCAAAGTCAAATTATGCTGTGCCTGGGTTGTACTTCTATGATAATCAGGTTGTTGATATAGCTGAAAACCTAAAACCCAGTCCCCGGGGTGAGTATGAGATAACGGATGTAAACCTGCACTATCTTCAACAGGGGCGCCTTCAGGTTGGTGTACTTGGCCGTGGCGTGGCTTGGTTGGATACCGGAACCCACCGCTCACTGATGCAGGCCGGGCAATTCATTCAAGTGATTGAAGACAGACAGGGACTCAAAATCGGTTGTATTGAAGAAGTGGCTTGGGAAATGGGCTTCATTGATGATGAAAGACTTGAACAGTTGGGACACAGGTATTTGAAAAGCGGGTATGGAGAATACCTTCTCAATTTACTGAACAATGAAGGGTGATGCGCAGTATCCGTTTCCAAGGTTGAGCCGGGGAGAATGGAATGCCCTTATTGAAAAAGAGTTGAAAGGGAAATCCCCAGATTCTGTCTGGTGGTCAGTTGGTAAGGGTTGGGACATTCCCCCATTCGCAGTTCGTGAAGATATTTCCGGAACCCTACGGGCCGGCACTAAGGCAATAAATGGATGGTTGATTGGAGAGCACATCACTGATTCGTCTGATGTTAATGGAGCAACTGAAAGAATAAATCAGGCGATTCTCGGAGGAGTGCAGGTGCTCAGGACTGGCATTTCCGCCCTCCGCGCTTATGATGGAGATTTAGCGGCTTTACCCCCTGTCATCCTCGAAGGCCATTCGAAGGAGGTCGATCAATTACTTGCCGAAAAACCCGCCATCAATGTACACGGTGGTGCATTTCAGGATAAACCGTCACCAGAACAACTAGAACGCTGGACAGCAGCACGGCCGCAAGCCGGATGGTTGACGCTTGATGGCAGGACCTATCTGTCAGGGGAATATCCGGGAGAAAGCATCATTTACCAACTTACCCGGTTAATCCATCTGGGGCATCAATTTCTTGAGAAAGTCACATTGTCTCCAGAAGATTTGAACAGGCAGCTCAGGTTTTGTGTATCAGTAAGTAATCTTTTCTTTTTGGAGGTTGCCAAATTGCGTGCCCTTCGCATATTGTGGGCAAATATGCTTGTGGCTTGGGGCCTACCTGAGCCAGTCCATATTCCGCCGATAGAGGTTCACGCCGATATGCACACTTTCACCGAAGACCCGCAGAGCAACATAATCAAACTAACGGCCCAGGCTTCAGCAGCTGTATTGGGTGGGTGTGATTTGCTTTTCCTCCCACCTGCAGACATTATCGGTTCTGAGAGTGAGGGGGGGTCTGCCTCAATGGCAAGGCTGTCGAGAAACATTCAACACATCCTTCGTCTCGAAAGTCACCTGGATGCTGTGGAAGATCCGGCAGGCGGGAGCTATTCAGTAGAGCAGATTACGAATGAAATGGCAGTGAGGGCATGGGAGGCATTCTGCAAAATTATTGCGCCCGCTTAATCATGATTTCGACATTCGCAAGAGCCTCTTCAGCTGCGGGAAAAGAACCCCCCATTTTCAGCGCATTCTGATAGTCGATTTTTGCTGTTTTGAGGTCCCCCCTTTGCTCTGAGGCACGCCCCCTGTAGAAATACCCGAGACGATGTAGAGGATTTACCCTGACGCAGACATCAAACTGATTATAGGCCTCGTCCCAGTCTTGAAGCTCCATATAGACAAGACCCGAATTAAAATAAGCTTTTGGAAACTGTGGATCAATCCGTTTAATTTTCTCGAAGGTCGCAATTGCTTCCTCAAGCATACCTTGTGTAAAATAGGCATTGCCGCGTCCAAGAAGTGCTTCAGCGTTGAGAGAGTCAACTCTCAATGCATTGTCAAAATACAATCCAGCCCTCGGATCTCTTACTTCATCAAGCAGCCTTCCCAGATGAATCCAGGCATCAATGAGCATTGGGTCGCTCTCCCCGGCTTTCAGATATGCATCAAGGGCTGAGGCAGTATCCCCCCTGTTCTCCTGAATGAGCCCCTGCATAAACCAGGCTTCGGCATTGAAGGGGTCAATCTGGTGGATTCGCTCAGTTGTGGCGAGACCCTGATCATATTGCTCAACAATCATTTGAAACTCGGAGAGTTTAAGGAGTGTGGGAATTCGCTTTGGATTAAGCTTGACTGCCTTGTAGAGGGTTTCCAACGCTTTTCTTGAACGGAAATAATCGAGGTAGATGTCTGCAAGAAAATGCAGGTAGTCAATGTTTGTGCTGTCTAAAGAAAGGGCTTTTTCCATATCCGCGATGGCCTCATCCATTGCCTCACGCTGGTAAAGTGCCTCGGCACGTTTGAAATATAAGGCCGCATTGTCGGATTCTTCCAAAATTCGGGAAGAAAGTTCATCTATCAGCGGATCACCAGTCAGCATAGCCTCCGGTATGGGTTGGGTTTTTGATCCGGGGGAACTGCAGGATGGTGCGAGGGTGGTAAAAAAAATGATCAGCAAAGGAAAAAAGAAAACCTGCTGTTTTATCGTTACTTTGTCTGCGAACATGTGTGAATTCTTCATCTGTATTTGACACTCCTGTGTATAACGATCTTCATAAAAGCAGAGGGCAAGTTATAAAAATTGTCTTTGTCCTTGCCGCGGTAACCCTTCTTGGCAGAATTCTCTTCCTCCAGCTGGTAACAGATGAGTACAGGAATAAAGCCCAGGCTACGGCCATTCATAAGTATATGAATTACCCGGCCCGTGGTGTCATCACTGATCGCAATGGCAATCTGCTTGTTGCCAATGAGCCGGTCTTTGAACTGATGGTCACTGCAAAGCAAATTGACCCTGCCATGGACACCCTTCGCTTTTGTCAACTCCTCGGTATTTCGAAAGTTGAGTTTGAAAAGGCGATGGACAAGGACTTTCGGAATGATCCGAGGTACTCCCGTTCTGTACCGTTCGTGTTTCAATCGAGAATACCCGTTGAGACTTATGTCAGGCTACAGGAAAGTCTCTACGAATTTCCAGGGTTCTTCATTCAGATGAGGAATGTAAGAACTTACCCCAATGCCTCGGCAGCCCATTTACTTGGCTATATCAATGAAGTTGACCAGGCTCGTATTGAGGCTTCTGAAGGGGCATACGTAAGAGGAGATTACATCGGTGTCAGTGGTCTTGAATTGGTGTATGAGAAGGAGCTCAGGGGCGAGAAAGGATTTGATTATGTGCTGAAAGACAATCTGGGCCGCATTGTTGGTAAGTATGAAGATGAGCATCGAAACAAGCCTGCTATTGGAGGCATTGACTTTCAGACAACACTCGACATAAATCTTCAGCATTACGGAGAGACCCTCATGAATGGAAAGGTCGGGGCGATTATTGCCATTTCACCCGACAGCGGACAAATTCTTGCTATGGTCAGCGCCCCTCACTATGACCCGAATATGCTGACCATACGTAAGGATAGATCTGACTTTTACCGGAACCTCGTGCAGGATACCCTCAAACCCCTTTTTAACCGAGCGTCAATGGCAAAATATCCGCCCGGGTCAATCTTCAAAACTGTTGTTGCCCTGCTCGGTCAACAGGCAGGTGTGCTCAACGCTGATGACCCAATTGACTGTGATCTGGGGTATTATTACAACGGCCGCCTGTATGGGTGTCATGATCACCCTATGCCCCGTAACATTGCCACAGCAATCCAGCATTCATGTAACTCGTACTTTTTTCAGGTGCTGCGCAGGCTGGTCGATAAATACGGCTATGAAAACCCTGAAATCGGGCTTGATTCTTTTATCATTTCGCTCCAAAAATTTGGGCTGGGAGCCCCCCTCGGAGCCGACATCTCTGCTGAAAGCCCTGGGTTTTTGCCGGACTCCCGGTTTTATGACCGTCTGTATCCCAAGGAAAAGGGAGAATGGCGTTCGCCATATATTATGTCGATTGGAATTGGACAGGGAGAGGTCGAGCTTACCACGTTGCAAATGGCCAACCTCGCTGCGATTATTGCCAATAAAGGGTGTTACCATACGCCCCACCTTATCAGGAATTTCTCAGATGGAAGGGCACTTCCGGAGGCCTTCCGAAACCAAAAGTGCACTGGTGTCGATACCTCATACTTCCAACCGGTCATTGATGGAATGGAAAAAGCTGTGATTTCCGGGACAGCAGGAATTGCAAGAATACCCGGCATCGAGGTGTGCGGAAAAACGGGGACTTCACAAAATCCTCACGGCGAAGACCATTCTGTCTTTTTTGCCTTTGCACCAAAAGAGAACCCCCGGATTGCCATTGCGGTCTATGTGGAAAATGGTGGCTGGGGAGCAACCTATGGGGCACCAATTGCCTCGCTGATGATTGAAAAGTATCTCAACGGAACCATCTCTCCGCGAAGGAAGTGGCTGGAAAACAGAATGCTCGAAAGCAATCTGATCAGTATGCCCTGATTCGCGGTCAACCCATCTGATATGCGTGTTTCTGCCATTGTTGCCTGTGATCAAAACCGACTAATTGGCCTCGACAACCAAATACCATGGCACTTGTCAGGTGACCTCCGGTTTTTTAAGAAAACCACCCTCAATCACCATATTCTGATGGGACGAAAAAGTTTCATGAGTATTGGCAGACCTCTTCCAAAGAGAACCAACATTGTCATTACCCGTGATCCGTTTTTTGTGGCAAGCGGCTGCCAGATTGTCCACAGTATCGAAGAAGGCCTTCAACTCGCCCAGGAACAGGGTGAAGAAGAAGCCTTTATCATAGGTGGTGCTCAGATTTACCAGCAAAGTGAGCCATATTGGGACAGACTCTACCTGACACGGGTAGATGCAGACATTCACTATTCAGATCCTTCTGAAGCTGTTTACTTTCCGGATATTGATTTCAAGGACTGGATACTCACAGATCAAAAAGCCTGTCCTGCAGATGATAAAAACGAGTATCCCTATACAATCTGTTTGTATGAACGAATCACCCCCGTCTGATGGCTCATCATACCTCATCCCATCCATCAGATGGTAATGTCGGAAGAAACGGATTTCTTATATTGGCATTCAAACAGCCAGTCGGATGATATCACTCAATTCCATTCTCGTCCCAATTGATTTTTCGGACAACTCCCGTGAAGCATTAAAGTATGCCATAGATTTTCTGGGGCCATCAAGTGGGAGTATCACACTGCTCTATGGGTATAAGGTCTACAGCAGTTCAGGGATGTTCATTTCCGTTGAAAAACTGATGAAAGAAGATGCTGAGCGGGAAATGGATCTTATCATGCGGCATTTCCAGGAAAAACTCCCTGATCACATCTCACTTGACTTCAGGATAATCAGAGGAGAACCGGTCGATACCATAACAGCCATCGCAGAAGAGGGGGCCTTTGACCTCGTTATTATGGGAACCAAAGGGGCTGGCGGTCTTGAGGAGGTGTTTATGGGAAGTACCACAGGGAGCGTCATCAAGCGGATTAACGTGCCACTCATGGCAATTCCTTCAGGGTATGCTTTTCAGTCCATTAATCATATCATTCTCGCTGCTGATGATGAAGATTATTCTTCACCAGGTGTATTCGCGCCTCTCCTCAGTATAATCGACCGTTTTTCATCATCATTGGAGGTGCTTCATGTTGGAAATGAGAAAGCCCCATCTCTTCAGAAATTACCGGATTTGTTGCAGAACACCGCTTTCCAGCTTGTCCATAAACAGGATGGTAATTTCAGTGAGACATTATTCGGAGAAGTGCAAACCCATGACTCACGGTTAATTGCAATGGTGCGAAGAAACAGAGGGTTTCTATCTAATCTCTTTCACACGAGTGCGACATTGAAAACGGCCTTCCACAGTCCCGTTCCTCTTCTGATTCTATTTGAATAGGAAACTCCCTACTCCTTATTTGCCAATTGCCCACAAGCAGCATCAATGTCTTTGCCACGGCTACGGCGCACAGTGACCATGACACCCCGATTGCGCAGGGTTCGCGCGAATGTGTCAATGCGGTCCTCACTCGATTTGGAAAATTTGACACCCTCGACCGGGTTGTATTCAATGATATTTACGCGGACAGGAAATTGACGCTGACAAAGTCGCGCTAACAAAAGCGCATCTTCCTCACTGTCATTGAAATTCTGAAATGCGATGTATTCGAAACTCAATCGGTTACGGGTTCGTGCATAGTAATAATCCAATGCCCCCATCAATGCCTCCAAATTATTTTGCGCATTAATTGGCATGATTTGATTTCGCTTGTCATCATCAGCTGCATGCAGTGACAGCGCAAGGTTGACCCGAACGGCATCGTCAGCAAGCTTTTTGATCATTTTGGCAATACCTGCAGTGCTTATGGTAATCCTTCGAGGTGACATGCCGAGGCCGTCAGGAGATGTAATCCGGTCTATGCTCCGCAAGACATTTTTGTAGGCAAGCAAGGGTTCTCCCATTCCCATATAGACAATATTTGTCAGAGGGTGTTGATACTCTTGTAAGCAATCTTCATTGACCCTTACCACCTGATCATAAATCTCTCCCGGCTCCAGATTACGCACACGTTTCATCTTGCCAGTGGCACAAAATGTGCAGGTCAGACTGCAACCAACTTGAGAGGAGACGCATACCGTGTACCGGTTATCTGCTGGAACCGGTATCAATACAGATTCAATGAGATGGCCGTCCGAAAGTTTGTATCGGTATTTGATGGTGCCATCCATACTTCGCTGGCGTTTGTCTTCCTCAATGGTGTAAACCCCGTATTCCGATTCAAGCCGCTGACGAAGAGCCTTGGAAAGGTTTGTCATTTCTTCAAATGAACGGGCACCTTTTTCCCATAACCATTGATAGATCTGACTGCCCCGAAATTTCTTTTCGCCCCACTCGGTCATCTTCTCCTCAATTTCCGACCGCTCAAGGCCTCGGATGTCAATCCGGTCAGTGGTGTCAAATTCTTTTTCCATACGATTCAAAACGCGGTATACAGATTATTGGTTTGCTGAGCCGTCTCTTTCTCGCAGTTTGACCTGAGACAGTATTTTTTTCTTTGAAAAAGTAGGTGGATTATCACAGGATTGCCTATTTTCCCACCGATTGTCTGATTGTCGGACCTGTTCTCTGCGTTCGAAAGGAGGGCACATCTCTGGTTTACATTATTCATTTTCACTCAAAATTGGTACAAAATTATGACACATCTCGAAAGACAACTCAACGACATCCTTTCTGCAAAGGATTTGCTTCAGCATCCATTCTATCAGGCATGGAGCAACGGAACACTTCCTGCAGACAAACTTCGGGTATATGCCAGAGAATATGGCACTTTCATCGAATTGATTGAGGCGGGCTGGCATGCTTGTCATGAAAGAGAGATTGCTGCCGTGGAAGCAGAGCACTACGAACTGTGGAAAGGCTTTTCTGGAAGTCTTGGAAATGAAACAATTGAAGCCACAATCAACGAAGTCAAGGGTCTGACAGGAACTTGCGAAAAGCACTTCAGTGATTACGCCTCCTCTCTTGGTGCGCTCTATGCCTTCGAGGCCCAACAACCAGCTACAGCCACGTCTAAACTCAAAGGACTTCGTGACCATTATGTCGGCTTGCAGGCTGATGAAACCTATTTCAAGGTCCATGTGGATGATGAAGAAGAGCCAGCTCTGATTCTCCAGAAAATGGAGGCCCTCCCTCAGGAAGATCAGGATCGTGCAGTAGCTGCTTGCCGGGAAGTAGCTGATCAGCTGTGGAATGCACTAAGCGGCATTATGGATGCTGAAATGGCGGTTGCCTGAAAAAATACTAAATACAACACCGGAAGCCATCAATGAGGCTTCCGGTGTCTGTTATTCAACAACCCACTCTCCGGATCTTGCCGAAACATGGCTCACTTACTCCTCTCCACCTGGTAATTTCGAGAAGTGTTGGAAAGCTTCGTACAGAGATTCCCACCCTTTCCGTGATTGAATGACGGTTTCCAGATATTCTTCCCAGATTGTCGCGTCTCGGGTTGGATCTTTTATAACTGCTCCAATGACCCCGGCTGCTATATCTGCCACCTGAATGTGCCCATCGCCAAAATGGGCAGCAAGTGCCAATGCGCTATTGAGCACCGATATAGCCTCAGCTGTACTCAGAGTACTACCGGGAATTTTCAGCTTCTGCTTACCATCAACGGTTTGACCAGCTCGCAGCTCTCTGAAAATGGTAATCAGTTGGCGAACCTCCTCAAGAGGCGGCTCGATAAACGGAATTTCGAGCCTTTTTCCGAGTTGCTCGACACGGATGCGAACGATATTCACTTCCTCTTCCAACGAACCAGGCAGAGGCAATACCACTGTATTGAATCGCCTCCGGAGAGCGGCTGAGAGTTCGTTGACGCCTCGGTCGCGATCATTTGCAGTTGCGATGAGATTGAAACCATGCACAGCCTGAACCTCGGTGTTGAGCTCCGGGACAGGAAGGGTTTTTTCAGATAATATGGTGATAAGGGTGTCTTGCACATCTGACGGAATACGGGTAAGTTCTTCCAACCGTGCAATTTTTCCATCCTTCATAGCCTGCATGACCGGACTGGCAACGATGGCATGTTCACTTGGGCCCTTGGAGAGAAGCATGGCATAATTCCAGCCATACCGGAGCGCCTCTTCGCCCAGCCCTGCTGAACCCTGAATAAGGAGCGTAGAATCAAAAGAAATGGCAGCTGCCAAATGCTCAGACACCCAAGTCTTTGCAGTGCCGGGTATGCCAGTAAGCAGTAATGCACGGTCTGTGGCCAGAGTAGCTACGGCGACCTCCATCAAACGGCGGTCGCCATAATATTTTTGAGAAATCAAAGTGCCGTCTTCCAAAGTGCCGCCCATCAGATACGTCACCACTGCTCGGGGCGAAAGTTGCCAGTTCTGTGGTCGGATATGCTGATCTGCCTCTTGAAGGGCCTTCAGTTCATGACCGAAGGCTTCCTCTGCATGTGGGCGGAGCACCTGCTGGGTTGTCGCTTCCATAAGAAATTTGATAATAAGGGATTATTGAGTCGTTGTGCGCTTCAACAGACCTGTCGCTCTGGCTATGAGTGCGAGAATCAGGATGCCGGCGGAAATCAAGGCAGTCAGTTCGATGAGGGCATCATCAACACTTGTATCTATGTGACGGCGGAAATAAATCGCCACAATAGCCCAAACAATGACAAGGCCAAAAGCCACGCTTTGTTTCCGCAAAATATAAAACAGTCCGAGACCCGTTCCAACTGCAATCATGACGCTAGACCAGACTGTTTGTGAGAAAATGCTGCCGATCCATCCTGCGCTGACCATCCAGGCAGCAATGTTGGCGATGAGAGCCACGCAAATCCAACCCAGATACAATTCAAAAGGCAGATATGACCAGAGAGGTGCGTCTTTCCGATAGAGCGTCAGGTGTTCGGTCAAAATAATCAGGCTTGCAAGCAATACAACCATACACAAAACTGATACTCCCGGCATCAATGAATGCCAGGCAAGAATCCACCCAGCGTTTGCCAGGCAACTCAGCCAAAAAAGAGGACTGGCTACTCTGATTGATATGTATGCATCCATCCGGTTCAGATAGGCAAACGAGAGAATAACCCACAGAAGCAGAAGGATGTAGATGACACCCCATATGGAAAAGGCCCAACCGGCTGGCACAAATAAATTTTGATACAAAAATGATATTTCACCGGTCGTGAGGCCGCCCAATGGCAGGGCATTGGCCATCCAGTTTATAAGGAGCACCCCCGCCAGCGCAAGGGCGTTTATGACTGCGTAAATCCATGCCGGAGGTATTCTGGAGGCTTTCGAAGTGGGGTCGGTATGTCGTGTCATTCTCTCTTGTTTTCTCTCTAAAGGTGCCATTTTCTATTGGAAGTGTTATGAGAAAAACACGTTTTTTTGTGAAATTGGGAATTACGACAGACATTTCCTGACAGGATATTTTTCTTTGCAGGGAAACTTCCAAATTATTTTCTACGAAACTCAAGTTCGCATGCAAGCCCCTCTCCAGTCTCAGCCAGCGGCCTCACAGACGGTGCTAGGTCATCCAAAGGGCCTTTTTGTCCTGTTTTTTGCCGAAATGTGGGAGCGGTTTTCTTATTATGGAATGCGCGCCATTCTGACCCTTTACATGATTACGTCTGTGGCAGGCAAAAACCCCGGACTTGGATGGGATGAAGCGGCAGCGCTTTCTGTGTACGGGTGGTACACGATGCTGGTGTATGTCATGGCCATTCCTGGAGGCTTTCTGGCTGACAAATTCATCGGAGCGAAGAAAGCAGTGATGCTTGGCGGATTTATTCTCATCCTTGGGCATGGTATTCTTGCTGTGGATACGCTGTGGGCGTTTTTTCTGGGTTTGGGCCTGATTGTAATCGGAGTGGGTTGCCTCAAACCAAATATATCAGCGATGGTGGGCGCATTGTATCCCCCAAAAGACCCCAGAAGGGACCAAGGGTTTACCATATTCTACATCGGAATCAATATTGGTGCATTCCTTTCGGCTCTGATTGTTGGATTTGTGGGTGAAGTCTATGGATGGCATTATGGATTCGCCCTTGCTGGTATCGGAATGGCAATCGGACAGCTCGTATTTGTAGCCGGCCGCCATTTGTTGCAGGATGTCGGTGATGGCCCTTCCAAAAATACTTCTTCATCAGGAAATGCCGCAATACTCACACCAAATCCGCTGAATTCCGTTTTTTCAAATTCAAGAGATGCGGTTGTGGCACTATTGGTGGCTGGCTTTTCCGTATGGCTGGCTTTTCGGTATCAGTCCGGAGCCGAACAAATTGCCTGGGCAGCACTTGGCATTTTTCTTACAACGGCTTGCGCCTGGCTCGTTGGAATCTATCGAAGCCTTTCAAAGATAGAAAAAGACCGGTTTGTATTACTGTTGCTGTCTTTCCTCATCGTCATCGTCTTTTGGGGAGCCTATGAACAGGCCGGCGGGCTGCTGAATATCTACACACTGAAAAAAATAAATCGGGTCGTTTCAGTTTCGTCGCTTGACCTGACCGTTGTGACAGCCTCTCTCTTGCTTATCGGAAAAGGGGTATTTGATGTGTTCAAAAAGCGAGCGTCCAGATTTGTCAATCTGCCAATCGGGTTACTGCTGCCGGGTCTTTACCTGTGGTTTCGGGAAACTCACCCCGGTCAGGCTTATGAAATTCCGGCATCTGTGTTTCAGTCATTGACGGCCCTTTTTATTATTCTGGGAGGTTCCGCGATTGGGGCATTTTGGATATGGTGGCAACAGAAAGGGCGGGAAGCTTCTTCGATATTTAAATTGGCGGTTGGGACAATCATTATGGGAACCGGGTTTCTCTGTATGGCAAAAGCATCCGCTGAAATTCAGCAATATGGTGATAAGGCAGCGCTGTGGCTTCTTGTTATGGCCTATTTGCTCCACGTGATAGGAGAATTATGCGCCTCTCCGGTCGCATTGTCTTTTATCACGAAAGTGGCACCAGCCCAATATGTGTCCGTGATGATGGGTGTCTATTTCGCAGCAACAGGCTTTGGAAGCAAACTGGCAGGTTTTATAGGAGAGAATTCCCGCACCGAACCCATCGCAGTTGTGACCAATGCCCAAATTCCTGAATTGGAGAAATTCCTTGTAAAATTTGACGAGTCGAAGGCAGGAACCAATGTGATTGTAATCGCTGAAATTGAAAAATCCAAGGACTCCCTGATTCTAAACAGCAAAGGGAACTCGCTTTGGTCCGTTCTCTCAATTGAAAAAGCGGAATTGCAAATGATCATTCAACAACTCGAGGATGTTCCGAAACCAATGACCGCCATATTGACACTGCATCAAACAGAGCCGCACGCTTATTTTACGGGGACACTTGATATTTTCGAATTACAGGAAGGGCGCGAATTCAGGACGTTTCTCTCAATCTCCCTATTTTCGGCATCCTTAGGCATCTTGCTGCTCTTATTTCTCAACAAACTCAAACATCTTGCTCACGGAGCAGATGTGCCGGAAAATCAGCAAGAAAACACACCCTCCTGAAATCGGAAGCAATGATTTGAAAAACCCAATGAAACGGTGTGTTTTGACATTGGTTCAAAATGAAAGGGTATTTTTCGGACAATTTGTGAAAAATCATCTAACTTCCGCATTCTAAATCCACACACCTTCTTCATTCAAAAAAACACATCGAAGTCATGGCGGACACTCAAACAATGAAAAGCGGACACCCTTCAGGGTTGATGGTCTTGTTCTTTTCGGAAATGTGGGAGCGCTTTTGTTATTATGGGATGCGGGCGCTCCTGACTCTTTTTCTTGTCAAATCTCTCATGAAGGGCGATAGCGAGGCAGCATTGATTTACGGTGCCTATACTGCCCTGGTATACGCAGCGCCAGTTCTCGGAGGGCGCATGGCTGACCAGTATCTCGGATACCGGTATGCTGTGATGCTCGGTGCCATTTTAATGGCAATCGGTGAGTTCATCCTCCTCGGTGGAACCGAACTGTTCGGTCTCAGCCTTGAAGCTCGAGAGCATTTCATCCTTATTGGCATGGGGGCAATTATCGTAGGGAATGGTTACTTCAAGGCCAATATCTCAACCATCGTTGGTAAACTCTATGAAGATGATGATCCCAGACGGGACTCCGGATTCACGATATTCTACATCGGAATTAATATCGGCGCACTCCTCGCTACAACCGTTGTTGCTTTCGTCGGAGAAACCTATGGTTTTGACAAAGGGTTTGGTTTGGCCGGGATCGGAATGCTTGCCGGACTCCTGATTTTCTGGGCTGGAAGGGATCGGTATAAGGATGCCTCCGGACTTGATATACGCGAAGAAGGCCTGATGCCAGCCATAGGGCCTCTGAATTGGGTGCAGACCATTTCCATCGGATCTCTTTTGCTGATTCCGGTATGCTATTTCCTTATTAACCTGAACTACTTCAAGATCGGAGACTTTGATTTCCCTCTTATGATGGTGCTCCTTATCAGCCTGTTCTTGTATGTGGCGTATAGCCTCGTCCGGGCAGGTGTGAAAGCTGGTAGTATCTGGAAAGATCGGATGATTGCACTTGTTATTTTCATGGTCATCAACATCATTTTTTGGGCCTGTTTTGAGCAAGCGGGAACTTCATTGACCCTCTTTGCTGACCGGAATATCGACCGTCATATTTTTGGGTGGGAAATGCCGGCTTCCATGACCCAATTCTTTAATCCTGCCTTTATTATTCTGTTCGGTTCTCTTTTCTCGGTCATGTGGGTCAAACTGGCAGCAATCGGCAAGAATCCGAATATCCCAATGAAATTTTCCCTCGGTATTCTTCAGTTGGGGCTCGGGTTTCTCGTGACAATTGTCGGAATGTGGTTTGTTGACGGCGATGCCAAAGTTCCTCTGCTAACTCTGGTGTTTCTCTACATGCTTCATACGACCGGCGAATTATTCCTTTCACCTATTGGCCTGTCAATGGTAACCAAACTGGCACCAAAGAATATCGCCGGAGCTGCCATGGGGGGATGGTTCCTGAGTTTTTCCATTGCCAACTATCTTGCGGGTGGAATTGCAACACTCACTGGCGCTGAAGAAGGGGGCGGAGTCGAATTGACGGCCTTTGAAGGGCTTGATAAATATGTCGGGGTCTTCTCGACAATTGGGTTTGTGCTTATTGGCTTTGCCATCCTGATTGCCCTGCTTTCAAAACCACTGAACAAACTCATGCACGGGGTCCAATAAAATTGTATTTCCCAAAATTAGAAACGGGCAAGGTGAGCTAAACACCTTGCCCGTTTCAATGTCAGAGTGAAGAGGTGATTATCGGGTGGCCTCCATCCAGACCTCCATCATCGGGCATTGACGATAAGACGGAGTGACTTCCACAAAAGTGGATTTAATCTTATTTTCTACCCAATCAGAGGTGATTCTCGCCCGTTTCTCTTCCAGAGCTGCATTTCTGATCTTCGAGTAATCCGCATCTAGGCTGGCTTTGTGGGGATTGGTCAGTGACTCAACTTTCACAAGTTGAAAAGCGCGTTCTCCCATCTGTGTCCGAATCGCGATAGGCTCCGTCATTTCACCAACTTCAAGATCTTCGATGGCGAAATAAACCTCAGGCTCCAAATCGGCTATCTCAAAGAATGTGTCTCCGCTCTTAGGATTGACAACGCGGCCGTCATTGTTATAGCTCTGGCGGTCTTCACTGGAATACTCCTTGACCGCGTCTGAGAAACTGAGCGAGTCATCAGCAATCAGCCGGCGAACTGAATCAAGTTTCAGGACAGTCAGGTCAAGATCTGCCTGAGTGATATCAGGCTTGAGAAGGATGTGTCTGAGCCTGATGGTATTGCCACGACGCTCAAGTAATTCCATGAAATGAAATCCGTATTCTGTTTCAATAATTTCAGAGACCTCACCTATTTCAAGATTATAGGCAGTCGCTTCAAATTCCTGAACATAGTCACCACGGGAGGCCCATCCAAGGTCCCCTCCATTTCTGGCAGATCCAGGGTCATCAGAATACTTTGTTGCCAGCTCTGCAAAACTCTCCCCGCCTTCTGTAATGCTTTGTCTCAACTCTGCAAGCTTGTCATATGCTTTTTGTCGTTCGGTGGCATTGACCTCTGGGAACATGACAATTTCACGAATTTCGACCTCTGAATCAAAATACGGCAAACTGTCTTCCGGGATTTGGGCAAAGAATTGCCGGACTTCTCTGGGTGTAATAGTGGCCTGCTGCATGATAGAGCCTTGCATCCGCTCAGTCAGCATCTGGTCCTTGAGATCTTCTCGGAGCTGGGATTTGACCTCGGTAATGGTCCTGCCATAATAGGCTTCAAATTGGCTGACATCATTATTCATCAGCCTCAAAATCCTGTCAATCCTGGCATTGAGTTGGCCCTCTACTTCTTCATCTCCCACCTCAATACTGTCAATTCGCGCCTGGTTGAGAAGCAGTTTCTGGGTCATCAGATTATCGAGAATCAGACATCGCGCTTCTTCAGGTAACGACCCCTGCTCACTCTTCATAAGGGCAAATTGACTCTCAATGTCTGACAGCAAAATAATTTCTCCCCCCACCTTTGCCACCACCTGGTCAATGATCTCAGGCTGCTGCCCGAATAAACCAGATCCAAATGTGAACAGGAATAAGACAACAAATACTGACAATCTCAGAATAGGCATGAATCGCATGTTTAGTACCTTGGCCAGAAGCAGCCAGGCTAATAAATTTCAACATTTCCCTTTCGGGATTCCAGATCGAACAGGTATTCTGCCCGTTCCTCCAGAATATTCAGACGCCGCTTGTGGATGATGACCATGCGGATTTGATCCTCAATGAAGGATAAGGGGGAGATTTCTCCGGCCTGAAGTGTTTCTACAACAGTAAAATGATACGTATATAGGCTGTCAGAGGAACTATGGAGTATTCCCGGCACCAAATCTGCTGAAAGAAGTGTCGGCTCCGGCATAAGACGCTGAATTTCAGATTCAGTTATCCAGAGCGATTCATCCAGCAGGTATTCCAATTCATAGCTGTTGCACAGCCCCTTGAGTTCTTCGCGATTCCCCTCTTCACCGATTGTCTTCCAAAGTGCCTCAAGCTCAGCCTTTGATTCGAGAGTGTTTGGAATTTTTAAAAATGCAGGAAGGTAAATGGCTTCTTCAAGAGGGTATTGATCCTTGTTCAATTCGTAATATTTCTCGAATTCTTCAGCTGAAATAATTGAATCAAGGGTACTCCGTATCAGCTGTTGCTCATAATGGTGAAGAATAAGAGAGGCGCGGTAGTCCCTCACTAGCTTGTCAATATTCAAATCTTTTGGGATGTTGCGCTCAGCTTCGTGCATCAGCAAGGCATCCCGGACCCAGCGCTCAATTTGGGCATTTGCCCGGAGAAGACTATCCTCGGGATTTTGACCCCGAGGAAAGAATTCCTGTATTTCAGATTGGTATAATGAGCGATTGTATACCCTTGCCAGCATCTCGTCTTCATCACCACGTACAACATCAGGGTTGCTACACCCGACAGAAAGTGTGGATAGGAATATGAGAATGAGAAGCCAAAACAAAGGGTGCGACATGCCAATCAGGAAATTACTGAAGTTATTTGGAAATGAGGCTTTCAAGTATCTGCTGGTTGACCACCACCTCGTATTCGGATTTGAGCGCCTTCACCCAACTGGACTCAAGGTAATCCTGATAATCAGCAACCACAAACCCACGGGCTTCATCCAGTTCTTTCGGTTGGGCAGGCAAGATTTCCTCAATCTTAAAGAATGTCAAAGCCTGACTGCCCGGATTGCGACTCTGAGGCTTTGAAAATGCACCTGATTCAAAAGGAATGCCTATTAATTTGGATTCCTTGCCCTTCTCATAGAGTGACTCTTGGAAAGAGATGACCTCTTTGCCATTTTGATTGTACTTGTCAAGGACCTTTTCAGATGGTTTTTTCGATGCAAATTCCTGAATATCTGTAATCATACTTGCGGCATCGGGACTAACTAAATACTCGGTGACACGAGCGCGCTCATTCCACTGATAGGCTGACCGACGGCTTTCAAAAAACTCCTGGAGGCCTATTGTGTCCTCTGAGGCTTTGTCCCAAACGAGGCGCTTCGATGCTTCAAACAACAAGATTCCTTCTTCATATTCGCGCATCAGGGATTTGAAGTCAGGATACTTTTGTTCCAGCTGCTTTTCTTCGTACTTCAAGACTTTTTCTTTGACAAAGTCATTGAAAATCTCTAACGCAATCTCTTGAGCCGAGTTTCGAGTACCGCGAAGGCGTATCCTTGTTGATCGTTTACAGTGTTGGGCAAAATCCAGAAGGCTGTGCGTATAGCCCTTGTCAAGGGAAAAGAGCGTTGTGTACGGACTGCTGAAATTAGGGATTGTCCAGCGATGAGTGAGAAACTGGTCAGAGGCTGCTACTGAATCCAGGAAGAGAGCAAGAACTTCTTCCTGCAGCGAAAATCCGGCTTCTTGTTTTATTGACTCAACCATTGCTTCCTCTGCTGCTTTGTGCCGACTATCGCGAAGCAGCTGCGGATTGATTGCCGGGAGCATTTGCTCGAAAGACTGATGTTCTTTTTTCCGATTGCGTTTTATGATGTGCCAACCGAGGCTGGTCTTGACCGGCTCAGTAAATGTCCCGTCATCAGACAATGCGAAAGCAGCGTCTTCAAATGCAGTCTCATATCTGTTGATTCCGAAGTACCCGAGATATCCGCCACGTGCAGCGGTTACCTTGTCTTCTGAGTTCGCTTTTGCGATTTCTTCAAACGGCATGCCTCCAGAAAGAAGGCCATACAGACTGTCAGCAATTACTTTGGCTTGGGCCTCATCGCGTTCGTCTGAGGTGCGAATCAGGATATGAGAAATATCCATCTCCCCCCTTGCCGGCCGGCTTTCGTTGAGCTTTACAAAATGGTAACCAGCTTTTGTGCGCACCGGACCAGTCCAGGTGCCATCTTGCGCCAAAGAATAAGCAGCGGTCTCCAGATCGTAGAAACCATCAGGAAACATCGCTGTCAGATACCCGATACGACCCCCGTTTTTACGGGTGGTTTTGTCTTCTGATAATTCACTCGCCACCTGCTCAAAAGATTCTCCGGCCTCCAGCCGCTCCTGAATGCGCATCGAACGCTCCCATGCTGCAACAGTGTCATTTGGCATCCCTGGTTGGGTAGCGACAAGAATGTGGGAAATATCGATATCCCTTTGCATGCGGTCGTAAACTTCTTGCGCCAGCACCCGAGTCACTCTTTTGTCAACCAGATATGAATTCGATAACTGTCTGCGGTAACCCGCCAACTCACGTTGTAAGCTGACAATCGTATCAAGCTTCATCTCACGTGCCTTCATCACCTTGAGCTTGAACTTGATATATAAGTCGAGATACTCTTCAATTGACGGGCGACTGAAGGTCGCGCCCTTTCCGTTTGTTTTTGTGTAGATGTATGAGAATTCGGAAACAGTAACGGGCTGTCCTTCTACTTCGAAGAGAATCCGTTCATCTTCATTGGATTGTGCGTTGATGAGAAGAGGAAAAATCAACGCTGAGAGAAAAGGAATGAGGATTTTGGTACACATGGTTTGAGCAATTGGTTTGTTCGTGCGCAAAATTAACAATGTTACAGGGCTTTCAACTTGATTTATCCAACGAATAGTGAGCAGAATTCTTATCTCCTGACGCTGTTCCGGAAAAATTCTTCACAAACTCTCTGAATTTCTGCACAGAATATGCCCAAGTTTGAAACACTTTACCGGACAGAGGGGTTGATTCACATGCCTAATTGGCGTACCTTTATCTGAAGTGGGGTTGAGTTTGCAGGCTGTGTGTCAAAAACCAAGGTATTGTGAAGGATTTGAATTTGGAAAGAATGCTTGAGAACCTCGAAAACGAGGCAACAGATGAATTCGAGCAATTGCTTAGTGTGGGGGGGAAATATTTCGAGACTGCTGATTTATTGTACCTCAAGGGTCGTTGGAGAGAACGGTACCTCATGTTCCTTAAGTTGCATCGACTTCTCATCGCAGTAGCTGCAGCCTCTCCAGTTCTGCTCTTACTTGGTACGGCATTAGCCTTCTTGAAGGTTCATTATCCGGCCTTTGTATTGATTGCTCTTGCACCTGTTGCTTTCTGTGTTTTTTTAGTGGGCAGTTTTTTACTGAAGCGCGAGTTTCGCAGCAAAGGGCACCTTGAACATATTGGGCTGCTTCTGGCCCAAGAGATGAATGAAAGAGTCCAAGCCCGCCGCATTAAACGATGACTGATGAATCCCTCCTTCCCGCTACCGACTTTTCAAAAAATCCTATTCGTCCTTTTCATATCGGCAGGGATGTCTGCATGCACCTTTGACGATTCGGGGATGCCTCCTGTCGAGCCATTCTCAAAAAAAGAACAAGAGCGTATTGGCAACCGCATTCATTTTGCGGTGCTTGCGGCTTCGGGCTATGATCTTGTCCCTCAGGTGCCACCTTTCGATTCTACCCTTTTTGACCTGACTTCTGAATGGTATACACAACTGACTGCTGGCATCCAAAAGGATATTTCCTCCCCTTCTTCAGATAGGTGGGACAAGGATCGTCCATGGATTGTGACGCTCCTTGATCATCCGGATGAAATTGCTGTAGCAGCGCCGGGAGGCTATCTGTATCTCTCAACTGGATTGCTCAGTGCGCTCGATCGGGAAAGCCAGCTCTATTTTGTAATGGCGCTCGAAGCCGCAGCTGTCCGACAGCAGGTAGCAATGAATCGGCTCATCGCTCAATTCGGGACTGACCCCCTTCGCAGAATCGCACGTGGAGTCCAAGGGGCAGGGGTGCCTTCTGCCAATGCACTTACAGACTGGTTGTTTTCTCAGGCATATTCTCCCTCCGAAATTGAAGAACTGGATGCATCAGCTGCTGAAATAGTATGCGAATCATCCCTGTTCTCTCCCTCCGACCTCTCGCGTGTGCTTGATTTGCTCGACGAAAATAAGTGGTGGAAAATCCACAGAAGCTTTCCGGGAAGAGGCGCCGATTGGAAGGAGCGTGAATTCCAGTCTTGTGGGACCATTTCGACGGTTGGGCTTTACACTCAGAAAATCCAGCCCTACTTGCCCTAGCGTCCCATATGTACGAGTAATACTGAAATATCTGCTGGAGAAACACCACTGATCCTGCTGGCCTGGCCAATAGAGGCCGGTTTGATTTGATTCAATTTCTCTCTCGCTTCAGAAGAGAGGCTCTGAAGGGTTGAATAGTCAAATGATTCCGATAAGCGCACGGCTTCAAGTCGTGACATTTTTTCTACTTTTTCCTGTTCCCGAGCAATATACCCCTGATACTTCATATTCACCTCGGCAAGATTTACAGACTCCGAATCGAATGTACTCAAGAAGCGGTCCAATTCAGGGAGTACCTGACGCAGGGCTTCCATTGAGATTTGTGGCCGAGTCAGAACACTGTGCAGTTTGACTTTTTGGGTCAGGGGTGCGGATCCGAGTTGTTCAAGGAAGTTATTCATGCTGTCTGGAGGAATGCTTTCGGAGCGAAAGTGAGACTCAATCTCTGCTGTTGCCTGCTCCTTCGCTGAGACACGCTCCATTCGCTCCTCAAGATTATCCATACCCAGTTTGTGGGCCAACGGCGTAAGTCTGAGGTCAGCGTTGTCTTGCCTGAGTAATATCCGGTATTCTGCACGAGAGGTAAACATACGGTAGGGTTCCTTAGTCCCTTTGTTCACCAAATCATCAATCAATACTCCGATATACCCATCAGAGCGCTTGACCAAAAACGGTTCTTGTTCATGGATGGCAAGGTGAGCATTGAGGCCGGCAATCAATCCTTGACAGGCAGCTTCTTCATATCCGGTGGTGCCGTTAATCTGCCCGGCAAAAAAGAGGTTCTTGACCTGCTTGGTTTCAAGCCAGGGACTTAGCTGAGTGGGTGGGAAGAAATCGTATTCGATGGCGTAGCCAGGCCTGAACATTTTCATGTGTTCGAACCCTGGCACCTGCCTCAGTGCTTTATATTGCACCTCTTCCGGCAGTGATGAAGAAAACCCGTTGACATATATTTCACAGGTATTCCAACCCTCAGGCTCTACAAAAAGCTGGTGCCGGTCGCGGTCAGAAAAACGGTCAATTTTATCTTCAATAGACGGACAGTAGCGGGGCCCGAGCCCGCGAATCCGACCGTTGAACATTGGTGACCGGTCAAATCCAGTTTTGAGGATGTCATGGACCTTGGAACTTGTATAGGTAATATGGCATGATAGCTGTCTGTCGGGAAGCTGTGTATCTGTATATGAAAACCTTCCTGGAGTTTCGTCTCCGGGTTGTTCTTCCATTTTGCTGTAATCCAGACTTCTTCCGTCAATTCGTGGAGGAGTGCCGGTTTTCATCCTGCCGGATTCAAAACCCAGGCTGACAAGTTGCTCTGTAATCCCCTTTGCAGCCCGCTCTCCTGCTCTTCCCCCCCCAAATTGCTTATCACCAATGTGTATCAAGCCATTCAAAAAAGTGCCATTCGTTAAGATGACCGATTTACCAGGAATGTCAAGTCCCATCCCTGTCCGAACCCCCAGTACTTTTCCGCCTCGAATGATGACTCCGTTAATCATCTCCTGCCAGAAATCAATCAAAGGGTGAGATTCGAGCATCAACCTCCACTTTTGGGCAAAAAGCATCCGGTCAGACTGAGCCCTCGGACTCCACATGGCAGGACCCTTAGACAGATTCAGCATTCTAAACTGAACCATTGAGTGGTCGGTCACAATTCCTGAATACCCCCCAAGAGCATCGACCTCCCGGACAATCTGACCCTTTGCAACACCGCCCATAGCCGGATTACAAGACATTTGAGCAATCGTATTCATATTCATCGTTGCAAGCAAAACCCGCGACCCCATATTCGCTGCCGCAACAGCAGCTTCGCAGCCGGCATGACCTGCACCAACAATGATGACATCGTATTCTGGAAACATGGCATTTTGTTTCTGTAATCAGGGGAGCACCGGTACATGACCTCAGTAAGCTCCTTTTCTCTGAATATTCTCAACCAAACAGTTACAGTTTGGACCCTAAAAAGGTTTGAAAACATTTACTCATTTAGCGTCCCCATTCAGCCCAATATCCTTCAAGCTGATGGTCAATCCACTGCTGACAGGCTTTCATGAGCGTTTCAGGATCTTCGCCTGAAAGAGGCGGGCCGTATTTCACTTTGCATGTCACTCTCCACTTGCTGAACTCCCGGCTCAGATGACTCAAAAATGATTCATTTCTTACCCAGTAGACTTCCGTGTCGTTGTAATCAATTGCACACGGGATAACAGGGATCCCCAACTTTGCAGCTGCCCGGAAAGAACCCAAACGGAAGCGAGTCGTGGTCTTCATGCCTGAGGTAACCCCCTCCGGGTAAATGAGTATCGGCAATCCCTCACCCAATGCATTCTCCATGGCGGCAAGGGTTGAGTGGCGGCTTTCACGGCTGTCTCTTCTGACAAACAAGACACCGCTGGCACGAGCTGCAAAGCCAATAATCGGCCATTGGGCAATCTCAGCCATACCCACAGGGTAGGCCAGCGCATGTTGCAGACTGATAAGCGGATCCGTGTATGACCGGTGATTGCTGACAAGAATATAAACCGGCTCTGAGACACTTCCCTCAAGGTCTATTTTCAAACCGGCTATCCTGCTCATGAGCCAGCACCAGTATTTCCTGACATGTAACCCAGCTGAACGGCGATTTCCGGAGAAAATCCCCAACATAAAAATGAGGCTGACCCCGACAGCAGTCAGAATCAGAAAACTCAATGTCCGAAAAAACAAAAGTCCAGCACGTATCATGATAAAGAAGGGGCAATTCGGGCCGTCGAATACCGGCTTAGTCAGTCTCTGAAAGATAAGTGGCCTCGAAAAATTCGTTGTATCCCTTCATTGACTTTTCTCGGATAATGGTCCGGTAGTTGGTTTGGTTGATGATATAAAAGTCGTACTGTCCAGTGGGCAGATAGGCAGGTAGATTCTTCATGGCACTGGCGTAGTACTTCATAGCTTCCTCTTTGTCGCGAAACCTACGTACAACCAAAAGTGGCGGGTTATCCGGATCATCAGTTTGAGCACTTAACAGCATAATTGAAACTTTGAGCCGGTCTGTGCTGTGATAGTTGGAGTGGAAATCGGAAATTCCGATGCGGCCTTGCTCAAGTTCGAGGGCAGGGTCTTTGAGCACACAAATCGCATAGTGCAATTGGTCATCAGCCTGCTCGTACAGTTCACTTGCCTCACTTTCTCCTTCGTTTTCGCTCGCGGGACCTGACTGAGCTGTTTCCTGTACCACACCTCCTAACAATCGGAGAATCTCTTTCGCCCGTGTTTCCTCTGGGGTATCCGGGTATTTGGCGACCACGTTTTTCAAGGCGTCGATGTATTCTTGTTTTCCCTGCAAATTTCCTTGACACATTGCTGCCAACAAGGCAAATTTTGGCTGCAGGTAAGTCTGGTTGCCAAATCGGGATGGCACTTCATTCAAAAGGGCCATGGTTTGTTGGTAGCCACCTTCTGAAAAAGTGTTGAATACCTGCTCGTAAAACCGTTCAAGCTGCTTTTGCTTGTCAAGCTCTTCTGCAACGGCGTCAGGGTCTGTCAGAACCCGACAATACAGTGAGCCGCTGTATTTATCGCAAATCAAATCTGCATATTTCTTCGCACGTTCGAGTTCGTTCAGATCGCGGTGAGCGAGATACAGATAATACAGTGCATTTAATTCTCTGCTTGTTTCGGGAAAACGTCTGAGAAGTTTTTCGAGAATGTCAACGGCATTTTCATTGAGCTGGAGTTTGTCCCGGTAGAGCATGCCCAATCTAAAATGGGCAGAGTCAAGCATGGCAAGAGCAGCCTCCTGGGCTTCGGGAGCGAACGGAACTCCTGCGAATAAATCAGCGTACGGATCTTGTTCCTCTTCCTCTGCTTGTGCGTCAATATCCTGACCTGCAATCTGAAGTCCTGCATCACTCCTTTGCGATCGCCTCCAGTTGTCTTCAAGTGGCCGATCACCCCATTTCCGCTCAAAATCCCGGATACCTTGCTCCACCTGACGCTGGAAATAGAACGGCCAGCTGCTTTGTCCGGAGCCTGGTTTCCCGGGGTCTGAATAGGATCGTTCCTTGATTTCTTCCCCTTCTGAGGCTTCCCTTGCTGCTTGCTGAGCAGCCAGTAAGGCCTGTTGTTCGCGCTCGGCAATGATTCGTTTGGCGAGTTCTTCCCTTTCTTCGTCTGAGAGCACTGCAATAGATAACAGGCTGTCTTGCGTTTCAATAAGCGTAATCAAACTTGCAATATCAGCCAGATTGTCGGCCAGACTTTTGACCTCCGGATAACGCTCATCAGCTTTTTCCATAACCATCAATGTGCTGTCGAAGTAGGACTTCGCATCGACAAACTCCTGTTGTTCAAAACTCAAAGTGGCCAATTGATAGTAAATCTCCGTTTTGATGGCTGGATCAGCCTGTGAGCCGGGAGCAAGTGCCGCCCGGAAATACTCAAGTGCCGCAACTCTGTCCCCACTTTCAAGAGCTATCTTTCCCATGATGTAGTATATCTCATCCTGGTACTCGTCATTTTTCCGGTCTTTCAGCATGCGCTCCAATCGCCTGATAGCCTCCTGAGTAGTCGTCTGCTTAATCTGCCAGGCCATCTCTTCCTTATAGAGCTGGGCGTGAAACACCATCTCGTAATCAGGACTGTACTGCTCAGCAGTTCCCCATGCGGCAAATGCCCCGTCATACTGACCGTTTCGCTTCTGAACCTGACCAAGGATAAAAGCATAGCGGCCCTTCAGCCGTCGGTCTTTCGTTCTGGTGACCGCCTGCTCTAAAGCCGGAACAGCGCTTTCATACTTCTTCTGGCTGAGGTAAAATTGAGCCCTTGCCACCGGCAACTCCATCGTCATCTCTTCAAGTAAAGCAGGGGCATTCTCAAGCTCGCGCAGGTAATAGTCCGCAGAACTGTAGTTGTCTCTTTCAATGTATGTCCTCGATAACCATATCAATCCCTCCTGATAGGCCGGATCATGCTTAAACATCTTTTCACTGCCCCCGGAAAAATCAACTCCGGCTTCTTCATCAGCATCCTTTTTCTTCTTCCCTGACTTTTTCCGCTTTTTCTTTTTCTTCTTGACGCGCTTTCGCTTTTTCTTTTTTTTCTTTTTCTTATTTCCTGCTTTTCGCTCTTTTTCTCGCTTTATTAGTGCATCCGGACTGTATTCCCGGATCATGAACTCAAGGGTCTCTTCCGCACTCTCAAAATCTTGTTTCAGAAATTGGCTTTTCCCGATATTCAGATAACTGTCGTCGGTCCAGTTGCCAGGTTTGTGGATGTTGATGTTGAAGGTAGATTTTTCAATCACTCGATCAAGTTCATTGGCAACCGACTGCGGATTCGTGGCAACCTGATAGGTATAGAGGGGGAGAATTTGATTATAATTGTCGGTATGTTGCGCCTCCAGCTGTTCTGTGACTTCCATCAGAATCATTCTGGAGTTGAAATAGCCGTTAAACCGAGCGTTGGTATCATGCCAGAATTTGGCCACATTTGAGACCTGACCGCGCTTTTTCGTGGTAGTGCACCCGAAGAGAAAGATGGCAGAAAAACCAAGTATGAAAAACTGAATGGCAATCTTCACCGTTGTGGTGTTTTGACTGTGAAGCCCTTTGGGCATAAACATTCTCATAACACTCCTTTCATGGAATTATTGCAAACTTTGCAGCACTTTTGAGGGCAACAGCCTTTGTAGCGCTTTCGGTATACCGGAAACTCAGCCTTCAAAAATATAAAAGCACCGGGAAATGGCTCAGCTGAATAAAAAGAAACCTGGGAGGTGGGAGCGATTGAAAGACGCCTACCGTCTTGTCATCATGAATAATGAGACATTCGAAGAAGTCGGTTCTTATCGCCTCAGTCTTCTGAACGTATACACACTGATTTCTACATTCGTGGTTGTAGTGGCAACGCTGGTGGTTCTGGCAATTTACCTGACCCCAATCCGTCAAACTGTGCCAGGGTATGGAAAGGTGAATGAATCAAGCATGCTGTTTCGCCTGAATCAAGAAATTGACCAGCTGGAGACCGAGCTGGCCAAGCAACAGGTGTATGCTGAAAATTTCAGGAAAATGCTCGCACAGGAAGTCCCCGCAGAGCCTGAAGAATCAGCTCCGCCACCGGTAGATTTTCCAGATAGTCTCCTCAATGTCGAGCCTATTCCTGAAGACCTGCTGTTGAGAGAGGAAATAAAATCGACTCAATTGGTGCGGCAAATGGATCAGAGAGAACAAAATGGAACGGGCGGAGAGAAAATGAGGCCGGAAGAGTTATTTTTTTTCCCACCGGTTGACGGACCGGTAAGTGCCGGATTTATGCCCGACAAAAAACATTTTGGTGTTGATGTACTCGCACCCAAAAATACGCCAGTTAAAGCTGCTATGGAAGGCTTTGTGACCTTTTCAGACTGGACTCGCGAAACGGGACATACCATCGGCATCCAACATGATCACAATCTGATCACCTACTACAAGCATAATTCAGCACTCCTGAAAAAGGCAGGTGAATCGGTCCGGGCCGGAGAGGCCATCGCAATTATTGGCAATACTGGCACCATGTCCAGCGGGCCCCACCTGCATTTTGAAGTATGGTTCGATGGCAAACCGCTGGACCCGTCAGCATATGTGAAATTTTGACAGACAGAGTTATTCCGCCTTTCCTGCTTCCGGGAGGCGTGCCGCTGCAATCAGCAATTCCAGAATTTCGGCAGCAGCCTCTGCAATGACTGTTCCTGGTCCAAAAATGCCGACTACCCCCATTTTGTAAAGGGTTTCGTAATCCTGCCGTGGAATGACACCCCCGACAATCACCATTATATCTTCACGTCCCATTTCCCTGAGGGCCTCCAGTGTCTCCGGAACGAGCGTTTTATGACCAGCAGCCAATGATGAAATGCCGAGAATATGCACATCGTTTTCTGCGGCTTGTCTGGCAGCCTCCTGAGGGGTTTGAAACAATGGGCCGATATCGACATCAAAACCGAGATCCGCAAAGCTGGAGGCAATGACCCTTGCACCGCGGTCGTGACCGTCCTGCCCAAGTTTGGCGACCATTATTCTCGGACGCCTGCCTTGCAGGGCAGCAAATTCATCAGCAAGGCTGCGAGCCCTGTGAAACGGAGCATTGTCCTTAATCTCCCCGGCATAGACCCCGGAAACCAACCTTGAATCTGCCACAAATCTTCCGAAGTGACGCTCCATTGCTGCAGAAATTTCCCCCAACGTTGCTCTGTGCCGCGCTGCCTCTATCGCCAAAGAAAGCATATTTCCCTCCGTCTGACCAGAAGCGCATGCGTAAATTGCCTCAAGAGACTTTGAAACCGCCTCTTCATTTCGTGACGCACGGACTTCTTTCAGCCTTCTGATCTGGGCATCCCGCACGGCACTGTTGTCAACCTCAAGAATGTCAAATTTGCTTTCCTCATCAGTCGGGTAGATATTTACACCGACAATCTGATCCTGCCCACTGTCAATTCTGGCCTGCTTGCGTGCAGCAGCCTCCTCGATGCGCATCTTTGGGAGCCCGTCTTCCAATGCTCTGGCCATGCCCCCAAGATTTTCTACTTCCTGAATGTGGCCCCAGGCTTTTTTAATCAACTGCTGCGTCAGATATTCTACATAATAGGAACCGCCCCACGGGTCAACAAGACGAGTCAGTGCAGTATCAGACTGCAAAAATAGCTGGGTTTCCCGTGCAATGCGTGCTGAAAAGTCGGTTGGCAATGCAATCGCCTCATCAAATGAGTTGGTATGGAGCGACTGGGTGCCTCCCATTACGGCTGCCATAGCTTCGGTACACGTGCGCGTGATGTTGTTGAATGGATCTTGCTCCGTCAGGCTGTATCCGGAAGTCTGACAATGAGTACGAAGTGCCATCGATTTGGGGTTCTGAGGATTGAATTCCCTGACTATTCTTGACCATAAGACCCGCCCGGCACGCATCTTGGCAATTTCCATGAAAAAACTCATGCCGATTGCCCAGAAAAAGGAAATCCGTGGTGCAAAATCATCAACAGATAAACCAGCCTGGATTCCAGTGCGAAGATATTCCAACCCGTCCGCAAGCGTGTATGCCAATTCGAGATCTGCCGGGGCCCCGGCCTCATGCATGTGATAGCCACTCACGCTGATTGAATTGAATCGCGGCATATGGCTGGCGGTATAGGCAAAAATGTCGGCAATCAGTCGGATAGAGGGTTTGGGCGGATAGATGAAGGTGTTGCGAACCATGAACTCCTTTAAAATGTCGTTCTGAATCGTCCCGCTCAATTGCTCCGGACTGACACCCTGCTCTTCAGCAGCTACAATGTAGAATGCCATTACGGGAATAACCGCACCGTTCATTGTCATAGAAACGGACATCTTATCCAGTGGAATCTTGTCAAACAGAATCTTCATATCCTCTACCGTGTCAATCGCTACACCTGCTTTCCCGACGTCCCCCCTGACCCGCTCATGATCAGAGTCATATCCTCTGTGGGTTGCCAAATCGAAAGCGACGGAAAGACCTTTTTGTCCGGCAGCCAGATTCCGACGGTAAAATGCGTTGCTCTCTTCAGCCGTCGAAAATCCGGCATATTGACGGATGGTCCAGGGTCTGACGGTATACATGCTCGCATACGGCCCCCTCAGATAGGGCGGTTGTCCGGCACCAAACCCCAAATGACCCATACCCTCTAGGTCGGACTCATCAAACTCAGGCCGCAGCAGAATGCCTTCAGGGGGTTGCCAATCGGGTTGACGATAGCCCGATTTGTGTTGAATGTCTTTGTTAAACTTGTACCGACTGTAATCCGGAGTCATACGCATCAATCAATTTGATTTGTCAATGTACAAAACTCTTCGTGTTTGGGTCCTGTTATTCACAATGAAACCCCCTATTTTCGCCCTTTATTGACAGCCTAATTGGGATAAGGGCATTTCTGGTACAAATTCCTCAGAATATGGATTCTGGCAAAGTCATTTTGGTCATTCTCGATGGGTGGGGACTCGGGGCCGACCCTGCTTCCGATGCTATAGCAGCAGCTGAAACCCCGTTTTTTGACCATACATGGGCACAATTTCCCAACTCCACTCTGGTGACTCATGGTGAGCATGTAGGATTACCAGGAGGCCAGATGGGTAATTCAGAGGTGGGGCACCTGAATATTGGAGCTGGAAGGGTCGTATATCAGGAACTTGCCAGAATTAACCGTGAGATTTCCGATGGCCATTTTTTCAATCATCCCGCCCTGCTTCAGGCCATGAACCACGCTAAAACCAAACAGTCCGCACTTCATCTTATTGGTCTGGTCTCGGACGGAGGCGTGCACGCTCATCTCAACCACCTGAAAGCTCTGTGTGATATGGCCGCCGCCGAAAACCTCGAAAAAGTTTTTATCCATGCTTTTACCGACGGGCGGGATACCGACCCAAAAAGTGGCACCACATTCCTCAAAGACCTGCTTGCACATATTCAAAACCAACCCGCACGCCTCGCCTCCGTAGTGGGCAGGTATTATGCAATGGATCGCGATCAGCGCTGGGAGCGCGTCAAAGTCGCCTATGATCTTTTGGTCAATGGTCGCGGCACCCTCATCGCAGATCCTGTTACAGCAATTCAGGAAGCATACGAAAAGGGTCTGACCGACGAGTTTCTCCCTCCTATGGTTTTGTCTGACAATGGGAACAATCCAAGGGCTACCATTCAAAAGAATGATGCTGTCATCTTTTTTAATTTCCGAACCGACCGCCCAAGGCAGCTTACACGAGTCTTGACTCAGGAAGATATGCCTGAGTATGAAATGAAAACAATTCCACTTCATTTCACAACCATGACCCGCTACGATGAAACATTCAAAAAAATTGAGGTGGTTTTTGAAAAAGATGACCTCAAGAATACGCTTGGCGAGGTGCTCTCAAAATATGGGAAAACTCAGGTGAGAATCGCAGAAACTGAAAAATACCCCCATGTCACCTTCTTTTTTTCCGGCGGAAGAGAGCAGCCTTTTGAACACGAAAAACGCATTCTCATCCCCTCTCCAAAGGTGGCCACCTATGATCAACAACCCGAAATGAGCGCGGTTGAAGTGACAAATGCCATTGTTCGGGAAATCCAGGAGAATCGACCGGATTTTGTATGCCTCAATTACGCCAATGCCGACATGGTCGGCCACACAGGAGATTTTCAGGCTGCCATTCAAGCCGCCCAAACTGTTGATGCCTGCCTCCAAAGACTTTCTGAAACTGCCATACCTTTCGGGTATTCCCTGCTGGTGATTGCTGATCACGGAAACTCAGACTATATGATCAACCCGGATGGTTCTCCAAATACTGCTCACACACTCAATCCCGTACCTTGCATCCTTCTGTCACAGCGTACCGAAGGACTGTCACTCAAGAATGGACGGTTGGCAGATGTGGCACCAACAATTCTGCATCTGATGAAACTCTCACAACCTGAGGAAATGACAGGTGTGAACTTGCTTGTTCAATCAGAACCCTGAAATCCGTGGCTGCAAAGTTCAAAATAATAACTCTTTATGAATCCGTACAAAATGTCAAGGATGAACTGTGGATTTGCCAGCGTGGCACTCATCATCCTGCTCTTTTGCGGGTGCTCCGCTTCCGAAACAGGCAGCGATGAAAATTCAGTCCGAAAAACTGCAGCTTTTTTTGATCTTGACGACTGGTTCCAAAATGAGGCAAAACGCTTATCAGTCCTTGATTCGGTTATCCGGACTATTACGCTCGATGGTCGCTCAGAGACAAAATCAGTGGCCATTGCCGATTGGAAACAGGAATTGAGGCCATTCATTTATTCAGACATCAATCGGGCAGGGTGGGCAGACAGGTACGCTGGTGATACCATTCTCAGTCTGGAGAAAAAAATCCGTGCTATTCACTATCAGGCTTTGGATGAGAAACTGAGGGTACGGGAAATTGACATTCAGTTTGGAGTAGAGGGGAAGGTGCGTCGCATTGAGATTGCCAAAAAGAGGAAAAGTCTGATTGTGGAGAATGAACAACAACTGACCTATATCCCCGAAGAAGGATACTCCCTGATGAATTCCCAGTCTACACCGATTTCAAATAAGCAGGAAATGAAGATCAGCGTCAAATGGGAATGATTCTTCGGGTTCTGGATGCTCTTACCCTTCGGCAAGGGTCCGGGAAATATCCGTATGAGAAGCCTGCAATGAAGGAATGAGGGAGGCAAGAAGTCCAATCAGAATGCTGCCAACCACTAAAATCCACTCCTGAGGTAAAAACAATAATCCGGTAAATCGATATTGGTAGGCATCCTGAAGGAACCCAGACAAGAGTTCCATACCTCCGTGCCCAAGAATAAGACCTGCAAGGCATCCCAACAGTGCTATGAAGACGCCCTCTACGATAATCATGATAAGCAGATAGCTTTTAGATGCCCCCATAACACGCATCAATGCAAGTTCATACTTTCTGTCTTTCAAGGAGCTGTACAGCGAGATAAAAATACTGACAGCCGAAACACAAATAATGAGATAGGCAAGGGCACGAAGGCCTTCCGCCCCGACGCCCATCATTGAATATAAGCGGTTGATTTGATAGGGTGGCGAGGCTGCCATCATGCCTGTTTGCTCATTGATGGTGCGCAGGAGATTCAGGGTCTGGAAATTTCTGTTGCGAAAGGTAATGAGCAGAGATGTAATTTCTTCTTCGCCGGGCGAGGTAATCAATTTCCGAAGCATTGGATCAACGTCGGGCGGAAGTGCTTGTCCCACCGCCAATGCCGAAGAGTCTTGAATTTCAGAGGTAAATTCTTCGCCATGGGCATGAACGGCCCATACGCTTTGGGTAGATGTTAAAATGAGTTGGTCCAGCACGGTACTGGAAGGTGCCAGAATTCCGGTGACCCGAAATGCATCGCTGTCTCCATGTACCAGATTTTCGTCCAAAACAAACCCGTGCGAACTGTGAAATCGGTCACCTACGGCCAGTCCGAGATCGCTCGCTACCTCCGCTCCCAAAGTGACTTCCATGGGCTCTCTCCAAAGTTGACCCTCAGCCAGAGTAGCACCGAACAGGTCTACATACCCGTGAAGTGTGCCGACTATCCGGTATTTCCGATATGTGTCACCCAGAGAAAGGGGAATAGCCTGACTGATAAGTGGATGCCGGGGGTTGAGGAAAGGCCTCGCTTCCTCAAGCGTGACATTTCCAGTCGGCAAATCGACATGAAAGAGATTGCATAAGATCAATTGAAGTGGACTGCCCTTCGCTCCAATGACAAGATCAATCCCAGCCAGGTTGGATTCGAATTTTTCTCCGAACTGCTTGTCCATCTGAAGCAACAAACTGGCTAGTCCAATGCCTAAGGCAAACAGCAAGAGGCTGAGCGTCAAGTTCATTGGACGAAAGAGAAGGTTCTTCCAACTGATTTTGAAAATATTCATGAATGGGCGGGTTATTAAGATGTGGAAGAGACGATTTTTTCAAGGAGAATGGCCTTTGGAAAGTCTTCTCGGAGCCTGTTGTCATGGGTTACAATAAGCAATGCAGCCCCTTCCTTTTTGGCTTCTGCCTCTAACAGACTAACGACCTGTTTGCAATTTGCATCGTCAAGTGCCGAAGTCGGCTCGTCAGCTAAGAGAACTTTGGGGTGATTGATGACCGCCCGCGCAATGGCAAGCCTTTGTTTTTCGCCCTGACTTAATGCATCAGGGCGTTGTTTGGCTTTATAATTCAAGCCGAGGTGCTTGAGTAGTTCAGTAATCCGGGCCGGGTCGGGCTTGAGGCCAGATAAATGGCGGGCAAGAGCCAGATTGTCTGTAACCGAGAGTGAGCGTACAAAGTGTGGAACTTGAAAAACCAATCCTATGTTCCGACCCCTGAAATGATCAAGTCTTGAACCATTCAGCACACAAATATCCTCGTTGCCAATCGCAATACTGCCCTTTGTGGGGCGCATCAGCCCCGCAAGCAGGTGGAGAAGGGTCGTTTTTCCACTTCCGGATTGGCCCAGAATGAGACTATGTTCGTTAGAGGCACAATTTATATCCGGGAATCGCAGGATTGTGGTCCTGTCATAACTGTATGCTACACCTTGCGTCCGGATCATCGCAAATCATTTGGGTCAGAAAAAAAGTTAGGCAACTTTCTATTTATAGAGGTTGGAATTCCGGTTTTTGTTCGTGGTGCTGTATATTTAAGGCAAAGCTCACAACATATGCCTCCCGATAAATATCTGAAAAATTACATCAATGGAGCATTGATTCCCTCAATCTCCGGCGAATATTTGGATAACATCAATCCATCAACAGGGCAGGTGTATTCACATATTCCTGACTCAGGTTCCGAAGATATTGATCGGGCAGTAGAAGCTGCATGGCAAGCATTTCCGGCCTGGTCATCTGCCGGCTTGTCAAGAAGAAGCCGAATATTGGCAAGGATCGCAGATATCATTGAGCAAGATCAAGAAGCGTTTGCACTTGCCGAAAGCCGGGATAATGGCAAACCGGTCAGTATGGCCCGGGCAGTAGATATCCCAAGGGCACATCAAAACTTTCGCTTTTTTGCAACCGGTTTGATGCACTTCGCTTCAGAGTCTCACCACATGGAAGGACAGGCCATCAACTATACCCTGCGCCAGCCCATTGGGGTAGTTGGGTGTATTTCTCCATGGAACCTTCCACTCTATTTGTTTACCTGGAAAATAGCCCCCGCACTTGCAGCTGGAAACTGCGTTGTCGCAAAGCCCTCAGAGATTACGCCCATGACAGCATTTTTGCTCTCCAGGGCTTGTATCAGAGCCGGACTTCCGGAGGGGGTGCTGAATATCGTTCATGGCCTCGGACCCAAAGCTGGTCAGGCCATCATCGAGCACCCGCGCGTTAAGGCAATTTCATTCACAGGTGGGACTTCAACCGGACGGCAAATCGCTGCTACAGCGGCACCCATGTTCAAAAAACTTTCCCTTGAACTGGGAGGAAAAAACCCAGTCATCATTTTTGATGATTGTGATTTTGATGACATGATGAGTACAACCCTTCGCTCGTCGTTTTCAAATAACGGACAAATCTGTTTGTGCGGTTCAAGGATTTACGTGCACCGGCCGATCTATGAAAAATTCAGGGATGAACTTGTGAAGCGCACTCAATTCATTAAAGTCGGTGATCCTCTCGCAGAAGTAACAGATTTAGGTGCCGTGGTCTCAGAAAATCACCTCAAAAAGATTCAGAGCTACATCAATCTCGCTGAGGTAGAAGGAGGGACCGTGCTTTGCGGCGGCGAACAACTGAGTCTGAAAGGTGATCTTTCCGGTGGGTTCTTTATGAGACCCGCTGTCATCGAGGGTCTTTCCATCTCTTGCAGAACAAACCAAGAGGAAATTTTCGGTCCCGTTGTGACAATCACACCATTCGATTCCGAAGAAGAGGCGCTTTTTCTTGCCAATGAGACTCCATATGGACTCGCTGCCACTATCTGGACAAAAAATATCAATCGGGCACACCGGATGGCAGAACATATACAGGCCGGAATCGTTTGGATTAATTGCTGGTTGTTGCGAGACTTGAGAACCCCCTTCGGCGGTATCAAACAATCAGGAGTTGGCAGGGAAGGCGGTTGGGAAGCGTTTCGGTTTTTTACAGAGCCAAAAAATGTGTGCGTGAAATATGCGTGAAAAGTGTGTTTGGCATTATTGTTGCAAGTTATATGTCTGTCGAATGCCTTTGTGATCTGTAAATGATGAATATTCTTGCCCCTTGCAGTGAAAAATCATACCTTTGCGTCGCAAAAACAAAGAGTTTTGAGCCAAATAAGATTTTGTGTAAATGAAACTCTTGATTATATGGCCGTCCGGATTGTTCCTGAAAATATAAAACTGTCTTTTTGACAAACACGAAACCCATGAAAAACAACACAACCACATTTATTCTGGTTGTGGCAGCGCTCTCTCAGCTGGCCTTTTCCTTTTCTCCGATTGACTCAGAGAAAGGTATCTTTAATGATGCCCTCACCGAAGAGGCAATCCGCCAGAAAACAGCACCCCTCCTTTCTGAAGTGGCATATGAGAATTATACCACAGTCAGATTGTTCGTAAAAGAATATGTCGGTGATGGTAAATACGGTTCCCAAATCATTCTGGGAAGAACCCCACTCTATTATCCGCTCATCGAGTCTGAGATTGCCAGGCGCAACATGCCACAGGAAATAAAATTTCTTCCGGTCATCGAGTCAAATCTCAATCCAAGGGCCCGCTCCCACAGAGGTGCCGTTGGTTTGTGGCAATTTATGCCGGCAACCGCTCGTGCAATGGGACTTGTAATCAATGAACAGGTCGACGAACGTCGTGATGTGTACAAATCAACAATGGCTGCATTAGATTACCTCCAGGAACTGCACGATATTTATGGGGACTGGACAATCGCCATTGCAGCATATAACTGCGGGACGCCCCGCATGAATAAGGCTATTCAGGCGGCAGGTAGTAAAGACTTCGAACGGGTACAGTATTTTCTTCCCGGGGAGACAAGAAATTACATCCCCAAACTCATCGCAGCCGGATACATGGTGACGTACTACCATCTGCATGACCTGAACCCTAAATATCCGAATTACGAGCTCGTCAATACAAAGGTGTATAAAACCCTCAAAGGCTGGACTTTTGATGAGCTTGAATCAGTGACTGGCGTTCCGAAAGACCATATCCGAAAACTCAATCCAGCTTTCTGTCGGGATGAAATACCGGAAAGTCCAACTGGCTATGATCTCATTCTCCCGGTCCTTCGAGAAGAATTAGAGTTGGCACTCCGCCCTTAAACAGGTGGTTGTTTGAGCGGCGCGCGCCGACCAGAATCCTGCCATCAGTCAGTTGTGTCCATTTCTTTGGAAATCCGCTTCAGCAGTTTAATCATGGCTTCCTCAATCCGGCGGAATGAAAGGATTTCTTTCCCGGTATACACGAAAAACAAAGCCAACTTTACGTTCTCCGGAATCTGATCGTTTAGTTGGGATTTTTGAAGCCTGTATGCCTCTCGCATAAGCCTTTTCAACAAGTTCCGGTCTGTTGCTTTTCGGTACTTCCTCCGCGGGGCTGTAAACCCGGCCTGTGCGCCACCTGCTTCTCCATCACCCGGTTTTGAAAATAGCCAGAATGCCCGGAGCGGGTACTTTCCAACTGACTGTCCTTCAGAGAAGACCCTCTGAATGACTTTGGTGCTTTTGAGATGCTCCCTTTTCCCAAATCGATATGATGGGCGATTGCCTGACATACATTTGAATCCCTGAACGAATGGAATAAAAAAAGGCACAATCCTACAGGATTATACCTTTTTACTTATACATTATTATTTCTGTAGAATCTCTTAAGAAGATTTCTGCCATGATGGGTTCAATAACAGAGTACCCCCCGAGAGGAGTGCATTACTTGATGCGCATTTCGTCTGAAACTGTCAGGCGCTTGCGTCCTTTGGCTCTACGGCGTGCGAGTACCTTGCGACCGTCTTTAGACTTCATACGGGCGCGGAACCCATGCTTATTCTTGCGCTTTCTTCTCGATGGCTGAAATGTCCTTTTCATCTTCTGTTGTACCTTTAGATTTTCAGCTGAAATCTATATCTTTCAGCGATTGAGGCGCAAAGATAGAGTAAATTCTGCGTATCAGCAAGTGTAAAACGGTCTTGCTGCTCAACTTTCTGAAAACAAGGGGGAACCCACAAATGACCTGCACAATGAACATCAGATTCTGTGGAGCTGCGCGTGAAGTGACAGGAAGTGCACACTTGATAACACTCGAGAACGGATTCAGGGTTCTTCTTGATTGCGGTCTGTATCAAGGGAATGATGAGGAAATGGATACTTTTAACAGGTCTTGGCTTTTTGATCCTTCCGAGATTGATTGTCTGATCTTGTCACACGCTCATATTGATCACAGCGGAAGAATCCCCAAGCTCGTGAAAGATGGGTACACAGGGAATATCTACGCAACCCATGCCACCAGAAGCCTGTGCGCCATTATGTTGCTGGACAGCGCGTACATTCAGGAACGGGAGGCAGAGTATGAAACCCGTGATAAAAGGAAGAAAAACCCACGGGCAAAACAGGTGAGTCCTCTCTACACAGCGAAGGATGTCAAAGACGCAATGGATTTGTTCGTCACCACCGGTTACAACAGATGGGTGAAGCTGAGCGATGATGTCGAAGTGCTCTTTAGGGATGCAGGGCATATTCTCGGAAGTGCTTCCGTCAGCCTTCGGATTAGAGAAAACGGCCAAACGCGTACCATTGGTTTTACAGGTGATATCGGACGTCCCGATCGACCCATCTTGCGTGATCCACAACCGATGCCACCTTCCGAAATCCTCATTTCTGAGTCAACGTATGGAGATCGCATCCATGAAAGTGCACCAAATGAAGCAGAGCACTTTCTCAGAATCATTCGTGAAACGTGCCTCGAAAAACGAGGGAAGCTTATTATCCCCGCATTCAGTGTCGGTCGAACTCAGGAAATAGTTTACATGCTCGACCAGCTGCATACTGATGGCCGTCTGCCCGCTATCCCTGTGTATGTCGATAGCCCCCTCGCCGTCAATGCCACAGCAGTATTCGGGGCTCACCCGGAGTGCTATGACAATGAACTGAATGAATACCTCCTTGTCGATGATAATCCATTCGGTTTCAACTCCCTGATCTATGCTCGCGATGTTGAAATCAGCAAATCGCTGAACGAAATGGAAGGCCCCGCCATCATCATCAGTTCATCCGGTATGATGAATGCCGGACGCGTGAAGCACCATTTGGCAAACAATATCGAAGATCCGAAAAATACCTTCCTGATTGTTGGTTACTGCGCCCCAGGTACACCTGGTGCCATGCTACGAGATGGTGCAGAGTTTATCAGGATCTTCGGATCCTACAAAAAGGTACGCGCCCACATCGAAATAATGGACTCCTTTTCCGCCCATGCAGACAAACACGAACTCGCTCAGTTTCTCAGCCATCAGCGTGAATCGGTAAAGCAGCTATTCCTCGTCCATGGAAACTATGACGCCCAAGTGACATTTGCTGCATTCCTTGAAAAAATTGGCTTCCCGAAACCGGAAATTCCGACCTTAGGAGACACATTTGAGCTGTAAATCTGGAGCTGTCTGAATTCGTTCAGATAAAATCTTACCAGAAGCCATTCTGCATGCTTTCATTCTATGATAAACCTATGATGAAATTATTCGGCCTGATTCTGTCCATCTTCCTTTTTAGCCTGACCGGGTGCCTGTTTGATGAAAACCTTGAGGATTCAAAAATCAAAGGGTATGAGGGTGAATTTGCCATTCCACTCTTTCAATCATCCACCCCCATCCTTGAGGTGTTGGAGAATGTTGGAAAAGATGCTTATGCCGGGGTGAATGAAGACAGCTTGGTAGCAATAATCTATCGGGGAGACGTCCAAAGACGTACCTCTGCCGACTTGTTCGGCGCGTTCACAGACTTTCCGTTTCCCGTCCCAATTGTAACCAATCCTTTCGAATTTGCATTGCCCTCCAATGAATTTAAATTGAACTCGGCCCTCTTTGATGAAGGTGAAATTTATGTGAATTTCTATTCCTCCATCCTCGATAGTTTGTATGTGATATTTACAGTTGAAAATCTAACGAAGGATGGTGAGCCTTTCCGGATTTATTCGGTCATTCCAAATGAAAATGGCACCGCCTCTCCACTCGAAGAAAAAAGGACTCCGGCCGGGTATACCCTGATTCCGGATCAGGATACCATCCGGTTCTCGTATACAGCCAAAAATCTTCGGACAGATTCCTTCGTCAATATTGACCTCATCACCTTTCAGTTGAGAAATGCTGGCATCAGCTACGCGGAAGGATTCCTCACAAATCAATTTTATGACCTTCCGAGGGATACAGTTTTCATCGATTTGTTTGAAAAATGGGTGAGTGGGAATATCCAATGGATAAACCCGAGTATCACCGTCTTTATTGACAATTCTTTTGGCTTTCCCCTGCAAATACAGACGAGTACCTTTAACGTACAAACCTTGGTCGGGCCAAAACAAAAAGTCGATGCCCCCCTCCTTGACAGTTTCGATATCGCATTCCCCGACTTCAATGAAATCGGGCAGTCGAAGTCGACCATCCTTCGGATTGATCCCTCAAATTCCTCAAACATAGAGTCGATTATTAACGAGGGCCCCCTGTGGGTTGAATACGATCTGGATGCGGAAACAAATGCCAATGCAGGTGAACCTGATCTTGGTTTTGCGACCGATAGCTCCAGTCT
>CAZMSQ010000001.1:160743-174525 GCA_964569025.1 uncultured Saprospiraceae bacterium
CCTGACGGGGTCTCAATCGGTACAAGCTCTCAAACTGTCTACATACCTATTTCAACTGAACGGTTTCAAAATATCAAGCGGGCCACTCGTGTACTTCTGGAATCTCAATTTACCTCGACCGGACAAGAATCCGGAGAAATAGTCAAAGTGCTTCCGGACCAGGAAATCCGGATTCGCATGGGAGGAATATTCAGGTTTGGTAGCCAATAAACAATAATCCGTATTTCGAAACTGTGCCCAAGTTATCTCCCATGATTCGCATACTTCCCACACTGGTATTGGTGAGCGCTCTTTTTTGCAATGTAACCGCACAACAAGAAATGGCTACCTGGCTCATGTCGGATCTCCACCAGTCCCAACTATTGAATCCTGCCTGGGGGGCTCAACAAGAGAAATTCACAATCGCCCTTCCTGGCCTGTTTCTCAATGCCCGCCTCCCGGTCTCGCCGGGAGAATTTTTAGAAACTGATGAGGCAGGCCAGTCAACAGTTGATCTGAATGCACTTCTTCAGGCCTCCGAACCACAAGATCATATCACCAGCCATGTCCAGGTAAATACGCTCGGATTGGGTTGGTCCCTTGCAAACATCAGGTTCTCGCTTTGGCATAGCGTAAAAGTGGCCCAGCAACTTGATTACACGAGAGATTTTCTCACCCTCGCCTGGGAAGGAAACTCTGCATTCATAGGCCAGGAAGTCGATTTTGGACCAGACTTTCAGGTGGTTTCCTGGAGCGAAATCGGGCTTGGGCTCAGCCATAAAGCCGGACCGGTCTCCTTTGGCTTTGCAGCCAAATATCTCAACGGAATCGGAGACGTTTCAACTCCAAGCACCAGAGCCTCACTCTATACTGACAGTGATATCTACCAGCTTCAACTCTCGACTGACTACAGGGTCAATACGGCTTCGTTTCTTTCAATCAATGATGATGACCAACTGGAGGTTGTTTCTGACCCTCTTTCTTCCTTCGGATTTCAAAAAGGAAATGCTGGCTGGGCCTTTGATGCTGGTCTTGCAGTTCATCTGACTGATAAACTGACTTTGGCTGTCAGTGCCATAGATATCGGCTCCGTGAAGTGGGATCGCGATGTCGAAAACTACCTCAGTTCAGGTACTTTCACCTTCGACGGCCTCGAATTTGACAATATCTTCAACCGTGACTCACTCAATTTTCAGGATGCCGTTGACACCCTCGACCAACTCTTCGAATTTTCTGAACGCACGGAAGCATATACCACACCGCTTCCCACCAGAGTATTTGCCGGAGCAACCTATCAGCTGAATGAAAAGTGGCAATTTGGAGCTGTCTTTCTGGCAGAATCATTTCGTTCACTTTCATTCTCAGGAGTTGCACTGAGTGCTCGGTGGAACCCAATCCCATGGTTGGGGGTTGGGGCATCCTGGGCAACCCGGTATAATCGCTCTGACCAAATCGGCATTCAGCTGCTTGCGTCCCTTGGGCCGGTCAGAATCTATTTGACAACAGACAATGCTGGGGCTCTGTGGAGTCCAGGCCTCAGAAGTGCTTCGAATGCGAGGTTCGGGGCGAATCTCAGATTCTGATCCAATCATACGGCAACCTTCTTGCTTTGCTCGCCGTTCCATACCTGAATGCGAAATCTCGCGGTTATCAGGGGGAATTCTGCCAGATATGGATTGATGTTTATATTGCACGCGAATGGGTTAATCGGTGAGAAATCGTATGCCTGGTATTCCGAAACACAACGAAACTGACCTCAGTCTATGAATCAGGTAGAAACGACGACAAATGCGAGCATCCTCCTCAGAGCATGGCAGCTCATGACCACCGCAAAAGCCATGACTGAGTTGTATGAAGCGAATTTTAAGTTCGTTTCAAAGTATGTCCATGCCACTTCAAGGGGCCATGAAGCAATCCAGATTGCAACCGGTCTTCAGCTGACTCCCGGCGACTACCTCTATCCCTATTACCGGGATGATGCACTCATGCTTTCCATTGGCATGACACCTTATGACCTCATGCTCCAGCTGATGGCAAAGCGCGATGACCCATTCTCCGGCGGACGGACCTATTATTGCCACCCAAGCCTGAAAGATGATGACAAACCATTTGTCCCGCATCAATCATCAGCAACAGGCATGCAAGCCATCCCAGCCACCGGGGCAGCACTCGGGATTCGGTATAAAGAGAAAATGGCCATTCCTCACAACCACCCAGATCAGCCTGCGCCATTGGTCGTGTGTTCGTTGGGAGATGCATCTATGACTGAAGGGGAGGTGGCAGAGGCGCTTCAAATGGCTGCATTGAAACAACTGCCAATCATTTACTTGGTGCAGGATAATGGGTGGGATATTTCGGCAAATGCTGAGGAAACACGAGCACAGGACGCTGCTGAGTATGCCCGGGGCTTTCATGGTATTGAAGTCAGGAGAGTGGATGGCAGTGACTTTCAAGCATGCTGGAGCGCACTTTCAGAAGTCATTTCTCTCGTGCGGTCCGAACGTCGGCCGTTCCTGATTCACGCCAGCGTTCCTCTACTGAACCATCACACTTCCGGAGTGCGCAAAGAGTGGTACCGGGATGACCTCGAAGCTCATCAAGTGAGAGACCCTTGGCCCCGCTTGCGACAATTCCTGCTCGATCAGGATGCCACAGAAGACGCCCTCATTAATATCGAACGCTCAATCGCGGCATTGGTAAAAGACGATTTTGACAGGGCTGCCAAAGCTGAGGATCCCCGGCCCGAAGACCTGTTCTCTCACGACTTTGCCCCGACCCACATTACCAGCGAAACAGGAAATCGGAAGCCCACAGAATCGCAGCCTATTGTGATGGTTGATTGCGCGCTGCACGCAGTTGAGGAGCTCATGCAACAGGATCCCACATGCCTTCTGTACGGGCAAGATGTCGGGGGAAGACTGGGTGGTGTGTTTCGGGAAGCAGCAACACTTGCTCAAAAGTTTGGTGATGAACGCGTTTTCAATACACCCATTCAGGAGGCCTTCATCGTCGGCAGTACCGCCGGAATGTCTGCCGTCGGACTCAAGCCAATTGTGGAAGTCCAATTTGCTGATTATATATGGCCGGGACTCAACCAGCTCTTTACGGAATTGAGTCGTTCATGCTATCTGTCGAACGGGAAGTGGCCGGTCAGCTGCATTATCAGGGTGCCAATCGGTGCGTATGGCAGCGGTGGGCCTTATCACTCCTCCAGTGTCGAATCCGTACTGACAAATATCCGGGGTATCAAAATCGCCTATCCCTCAACAGGGGCAGACCTCAAAGGCCTGATAAAAGCAGCCTACCATGACCCCAATCCAGTGGTTATTCTTGAACACAAAGGCCTCTATTGGTCAAAAGTGCCGGGCACAGAGGCAGCCCGTACCATCGAACCCGATAGCGAGTATATGCTGCCTTTCGGAAAAGCGAATTGCGTGAGAATGGCGCACGAACAGACAATTGCCGCTGGTAAGTCTGCGGTCATTGTGACCTACGGCATGGGAGTTCACTGGGCCCTGAATGCCGCAGATCAATTTGAGGGGCAAATTGAAATCCTTGATCTTCGTACCCTCTTCCCCCTTGATGAAAGAGCAATTTTCGAAGCAGTCTTACGTCACGGCAAGTGCCTCGTAGTGACCGAAGAACCGGTCTCCAATTCATTTGGCCAAAGCCTTGCCGGAAGAATCCAGCGTGAGTGTTTTCAATCACTCGATGCTCCGGTCATGGTCGTAGGCTCAGAAAATCTTCCTGCAATTCCCCTCAATGCAATTCTTGAGCAACGCATGATTCCGTCGAGTGAAAAAGTTGAGGCTGCGTTGAAATCTTTGCTTACTTACTAAAATTAAGGGCTTTGAAATGGTTTCTTTCGGTCACAAATCTTAGCTGCCCTGAGTAATCTCTTCGAGAACTTCCATGATGTCATCCAAATCAGCAAATGATTTGAATCCGATTTTCTCTTCATCACCCCCCTTGATGTTTAATCCCCACGGTTGTAGGTTTTCAATCATTGACCGCAACTCCCCGGAGGTGAGAGGTATGTCGAGAAAGATTGCCCGCGACCCGCAGATTTTTTGCAATGTGGGAATGTCAGGATAAATACCACCACTGCCCACAATTGACCAAGACAGGGCATTTTTTGAAAAGTCAAAGACATAGTAGTCTACAAGATCATCCCGTTCCTCCAGAAATTGCTCCAGTGTTTCAGGGGTAAGGTCAGGCTCAATGACGTACTCCTGAAAGATGGTGAATGACCCCAAAGCTGCCAAATCAGAGACAGGAAAGAATTGACCCACCTGAATGCCCTGAACCCCTGCTCTTGTCGCACTGTCAAGGATGGCCTCGGCACTGTCCATACCAAATTCGATAACCGCATGCGGACCTTCCACCCACTCTATTATCGCTGAAATTTCTTCTGGCTGTAGAGCCCCGGTCACATCTCCCCCTGCAAAACTTAGCCAGTCTGCATTCCAGGCCGAAAAATACCTCGCATCTGTCAGAGAACGGATTCCTGCTGCTTTTATCTTCGGTTTTTCCATAAGATATTGTGTTGAAACAATCAAAAGTACAGAATTCGGCGTTGTTGCCACTCAAATCTCTTTCTGATAAACCCATTCCCGGATGGCTTTTCTCCGCCATTCTCTCTACCTTTCGGCATGAAATTTTCAAAGATAACACATCGATTTTTCACGTATCTCATTTCCATTTATGCGATAGGGTTTTTCGGATGCACCTCGGAAACCTCATTGCTGGAATCCTATTATTTTCCCCTTGAAGCCCTTCAGCAGGGGGTTGTTTATGAATATCGTCCCGTACAAAGTGATTCTCTGCCGCCCGAATATTGGTATTTCAGAAGTTTTCTGACAGATACCGCATCCTTCTTGGCTGGCCAATATATCAATGATGCTTTTGAGGTGGGGCAGTTTATTCTGGAGGAAAAGGTCAGCAACGGGATGCGATTGAAAAAGTGTGTCATTGCTGTCCCTGACACATCCGGTCGGTTACAGCAGATTGATACCGAGGTGTTAAGTGGAGCGGCATTTCCATTTACTGTGAAAGACTCACTGAGCGTTTTCTTCTACCAATTGAAATGGAATGACCCCCAATCTCCCGGGCGCGTGACAACACTCACCCGTAATGTGCGTTTCTTTGGAACAATTCCGTGTGAGGTGTTTGGGGATGCTGCAATCTGTGCTCACCTCGGCGGACGGGAGTTGATTGCTGTTGATGAGGATGGGGTTCTGGAATTAGAATATGACTACGATCAGCACTTTGCAGAAGGGATAGGGCTGATCTGGTACCGCAAGCAAATTTCAGAAGACTTCATCATGGAATATGCCCTCAAGGACACATTCGGCATGGCTGAATTTGAGGAGCACTTTGGCCCGGCTCTGGACCCCGATTTCTCATTGTGAAACTGCCATTATGATGCGCATTCTTCTGCTTTGGATGAATTTGCTTTTGGTCGGAGTGAGCCTCAATGCTCAAATTGAACCGCCTGAACTGTTGTGTGTGCGAGATGATTCAATCTTCTGGAACCCCCCGGTAAATCCCTGCGGGCCCTTTATCGGGTATGAAATATATTACAGCAATTCTGGGGTCCAAGGTCCATACTCACTTCTGACAACAGTCACTGATCCAACCGCATCATCCTATTTCCACAATAACCAAACCAGCGAAGTCCGCCATTACTACATGCGCAGTGTATTTGACTGCCCTGGCCAAAATGCATTTTCCTCAGATACCATCAGTAACCAGCTGCCAATTGCGCTTCCCATTTTGGGTGCTTCAGTCAATAGTTTCTTCTCTGGCCCAGCTCCAGACGGAGTCACCTTGACCTGGCCACCAAGCCCATCACCAGAGACCATCGGCTATATCATTTACCGGAATACACCCCAAGGCACCATCCCGATAGACACAGTATTTGATGTGCAAATATGGTCAAGTGAAAACATTGATGCCACCTCTTCATCGCAGACATTTTATGTACTGGCATTGGATGCATGTGGAAATGTCAGCCTTTTCGGAGACCCTCATACAACAATGGTCCTTGACTATTCCATTTCAGTCTGTAATCAGTCAGTGACCCTCTCATGGTCCCCTTATATCGGGTGGGTCGATGGTGTTGAAAGCCATGATATTTGGATCAGTGAAAATGGCTCTCCACCTTTCCTCACGGCTTCAATTTCCGGCGCACAAACATCATTCACGTTGCCCGGGCTAACAGACCAGGTTGATTATCAAATTGCCGTCAGAGCAAATCAATCTGCTGGAGGTGGTGAGGCTTATTCTTCCATTGTCTCATTCTCAACTGAAATTGTACAGCCTATCCGGCAACTCGAAGTTTTTGAAATAACGGTCACTCCTGAAAATCGTCCCGAAATTTCGTGGCGCTGGAACACAAACGCTGAATTGACCTCCGCCATCATTTGGGGGTATTTTGAGAATGATCCGGTAGCCTTTGCCATTACTGATTATCCTGCTGGCTACCCGCTTGATACAGATCCAACTCTTGAAATCAACTGGCCTGCAAATGAGGAAAAGTCGGCTTTTTATATCGAAACAACAGACAATTGTGATTCAGTTGTCCAATCTGAAGTAGTGAGCCCAATCTTTCTGACGGTCACCGCTGCAGGTACACTTACAAACCAGTTATCATGGGAGCACCTTACCCTTCCCGGCGCACAGTTCTTGGGGTATGATATCTTCCGTGTTGACCCTGCGGGAAATGCCTCACAACTGATTGGAACAGTCAATGCATCGACTACCAATTTCACAGATCAGATTGATCCTCAGGTGCAAGCTTCAGGATCAGTTTGTTATCTGGTCTCTGCCAGAGGACAGTTCCAGTTTTTAAAAGATCAAACAGAAATCCCTTTTACTTCCGAATCCAACAGAGCCTGTGCACAACAGGAAGCCCTGATGTACGTCCCAAACGCGTTCGCTCCAGATGGCAGGAACACCAGGTTTCGACCAGTACCGGTTTTTGGTGCATCAATCACCAATTATCAACTTTCGGTATTCAACCGGTGGGGGACTGAAGTGTATAGGACAACTGATCTCAATACCGGTTGGGATGGTGATTATAAAGGCCAGAAACAGCCGGCTGGGATTTATACCTATCGAATTTCCTTGCTTCGTCCATCCGGTGAACCGTATGAAGAGAAAGGAACTGTTTTATTGATTCGCTGAGCCTGCTTCTATTCTGATTGCCGATTGAACGCACGTAAATAGGAGCGAGCGCGATGTGCCAGTTCCCCACCTGCAAGTGTCGCTGCCCCCAATCCGAAGATGACGTTCCTTGTCAGCATCACCGTGTCGGTGTACATGGGCCAGATTGGTCGGATTACCAAAATCTCAGCAAGAATAATGGTTGCCGAAAGTAATAAAAACAGCATCGAAAGAGCCCGGCTTTGTCTGAGTTGCTTGGGAATGATTGCACGGAAGCATTTTGCCTGAAAGGTTGGATACAATGTCTCAGCAGGATTCATCCCCTTCAATTCTCTGAGAATGTGAATGGCCTCAGGGTACTTCATGAGCTGATAGGCCGAGGCTGCCTTTTGAAACAACAGAGTTTCGTAGAGATTCTCCTCATTCCGGAAAGAATAGATGTTATAAGTAATCACAAGCTCAATTAATTCATCAACCTTCAAATAATGAGATCGGTATGACCCAGTTTCGAACAAAGCATGGATATATGCATGGGTCATCTCTAGGTATTGCTCGAATGGGAAATGCCGAAGTATTTCTGTATGCTCTTCTACGAAATGAATCACTGTCCGGAATGCAGTCGGATCCATTGCCTTGAATTGGCTGTATACTTTGGAGCGCTGCTGTTCGGTATAAAACGGCATGTTCTATTCAATTGAATTCATCGAATAGAGAATCGGTCTTGCCGGGCTGACATCAATTTCCATGGCAGTGACTTGGAGGTTGAGAAAATAAAAACCATCTGGAAGACTGGAAGGAACAAATATCAACTCTGTGATGGTGGCATTGGTTCGTGGCGAATCCGGATAATTCCAATACGCTTTGTGGCCTTGAAGCAACCCCCCGTCTTCTTCACGATCTACCGAAGGTAAATCAATCAGCAAATGTTCAATGCCGGATTCAGCCAGCAACTCAAGTGCCCGGTGGTCGACATAAGGCGGATTGTGACCCGAGTAATGGCGGGTTTTTTTGTCTTCCTCGTTCGGGAGTGTTCGGATGATCAAAGCCTTGACTTCACCCATTTCAAAAACTTCCTCCACCTGAGACTTCGTAATGACCCTGTCCCCATCATCCATCCGCTGAGGGAGAATGCTGACAAGCTTGGCAACCATGTGGAAGTGAGTCAGGCAAGCAGGTAAGGTAAATGGCTCTTTGGAGATGTGACCCACACACTCTGTGTGTGTGCCGTTCCCATGCGGATTCAGCCTGAGGTTGAGAAAATTCACTGGACCTCCCTCTTTCACAGAGCCAATGAAAGTGCCCGCTCGGACCGGCTCCGCCTCAAAAAGGGGAGCGAAAAAACAATTGACTTGTCTTACTTCATTTGGGACCAAAGGCAGAGAAATATCATGTGGTCTGCTAAGATCAATAATGAAATTCCGACCGGCATACGAGATTTGAATATCCATACGGGTAAAAATAAATACCTTTATTGACATGAAATTTGTCTGGATGAGAAAAATTCGTTGAGAATTCTGGAATTGGATTCCCCTTTCAAGCGATTTCCCCATTTCATTTTATTGAACCTGTCATATGGATTTCACCAATTTCTTTTCCCAGGTATTGAGCGATCCGAACTCTCCCGAAAGCATTCGGATTTTGATTATCCTTATAGGAGGATTTCTTGTCGGACTGACAAGTGGCATGCTCATCGGGAGATCGTTAAGCAAAAAATGGCGGAAAAGCGCCAGAGAAGATAAAGAATCGCTGAATGCCCTACAGGCAAAATTCGCGGCTCTGCAGGAAGAGTTTGATCTCCAATTGGCCGATCTTCAAAAATCAGAGAATGAGTTAAACGAGACCCGAGCAAGGGTTACCGCTCTGACAGCAGAAAATGGTCGTTTGAGTGAAGAATTATCTGCAGCAAACAATAAAATTGAACATCTCGAAGCAAGGGTTCAGGCAGACAGTGCCTTGATGGAAGACCTTAGGCACCAAATACTCGGTCAAAAAGCACGACTGAAAGAGTTATCTGATGAGTCCAATGAAGGGGCTGGTGCCCCAATTTCAGACACAGCCACGCTTCACGAACGGCTCTCAGAGGTCGAAAAGAAACTGCCTGAAATTGAGGCTCGCTTGCGAAACCTCCCCTCTTTGGGAAAAAAGGACGATTCAAAGTAAGCACAATGAATTTGAGAGCCCTCTTCTATTCTGACAGGATTCGTTAACTTCGCTCAAAAATCGGAACTATGAAGCTTTGGAGATTCTTCCCCACTATCTTGATTATCTTGACTCTCACTGTTGCATGTGGAAGTGAGAAACCAGATGAGTCGGCTGTACAAAATCAGTATCCTGATTTGACGAAAGAGAAAGTCCGCAAAGAGCTTCCGGTCTATCCAGGCGCTGAACTGGAGAAAAAACCCGGCCCTCAGGGCATGAATATCCAGAAGGATCAGCCAGACCAGAAAACCGATTGGGATGATGCAGTTGTGAAATTGGGCCAGGGAATTGAAAACTTTAGCTTCCTGACAGAAGATGATGTTCGGACAATCAACGATTATTACGAGCAGGAATTTAATAAAGGTGGCTGGAGGAGAATGCAGTTGAACCGAGGTGACGGACCAAAAGGAAATAATGCCGCTCTTCAGCAATACGAAAAAGGGAACCAGAGAATCACCATGATGATCAGGCCTCACTCATCAGGTAAAAACAAAGTGCAGATTATTCTTCAGGATAAATCAGCATCTAAATAGGCGTACAACCCCCCTCCTATAGTGAATGGGCTTTCACCCCTTACGAGTCTCCAGCCATTTCTCATAAGATGCAATGAATTCCTGAATTTCCCTTTCAGTAGGTGGCTGGGTGGTATTTGTAATTGGCTTGTCAGGCGTACTCTCGACATATAACGATGTCGATGGAAATGCAAAGCTGACTCCCAGCTTTTCGCCAAGACGCAGGACGCTAAAAATAAGTTCTTCCCGAACTTTCACCTCCTCTGCAAATGACCCTGTATTTATCCATGCTCTGAACATAATGTCCAAAGAGGATGCCCCCAGATCCCTGAGGCGGACATAGAAAGGGTCATTTTTCGTCTGTGGATGAGCGAGGATGATTTGCTCAAGACCCTTCAGAAAAACTTCGAGTACATCCGGAGGTGTGTCATAGGTCACTCCAAGCGTTGTGGAAAACAGCCTGGCAGAGCGAGCCCCCAGATTCGTAATACTCATATTCATGATCTGTCCGTTTGGCACTGAGATAACAGACGTATCAATAGGCTGAATCCTGGTCGTCCGAAACCCAACTTCAATGACTGTTCCGGCAAACCCGCTTCCCTCAATCCAATCGCCGACCTGGAATGGCTGATCGACAAAAATGGTGGCTGAGCCAATAAGGTTCTTTACCGTGTCCTGAGCTGCAAGTGCCAGTGCAATGCCTCCGATGGAGATTCCCGCAAGCAGGGCAGTTACATTGACCTGAAGAAGGGTGAGTGCCTGGATCAGGCCAGCCAATACAATCACGCCCTGAATAGTCCGGTTGAGAATGGGAACGAGCTGGTCATCCATTTTGCTTTCAGTGCGTGATGTCAGCCTCCTAAGATAATAAATGAAAATCCGGTTGAGCCCAAGGCCTATGAGTATCAACATGAGAATGCCCGCCATGCTCAGTCCGGGAATCAAATACTCATTGGCCAACACAGGCAATTGAAGGAGTGGGATGAATATCCGTGCTGCCTGGATTAACAAGAAGATGCTCAGGTACCGGGAAGGCTTGCGTAAAAATTCCTCCGGAAGGAGCTGCGTCCAGGCATGCGCCCGAAGCAAACGACGTGTGAGCCATGGGAATAGTCTGCTCAGTATCAGATGTGCGAAAAAAAGAAGACCAATCAGCAAACCAATGCCGAGGTATTGCCATACGTGGAGCCCAAGGAAAATATGGTGTCCAATGCGCGGGAATAACTGCATGAGAAAATCTGCGCCCAACGGATAGTAATCCTTATGAAGCCCCGGAATGATGCGTGCAGTCTCTTGTGAGTAGTACCAGTTTTTTCCCATCTTTTCCAAATAGATATTCGGAAATCGAACAGGGAATAGGGTGTAGCGCTGTTGCCCGGAAAGAGAGTCTGTGTAATCAGAAATATTCGGAATTTGTGCAGGCTCAATAAATAAGCCGCTGGCGTCAAATATTTGTTTGAGTTGGACAGCTAATTGCCTTGCAATGGCAGGTTCCTCAAAACCAAATACCGCCGCAGATGAATCAGGGTAGTAGGTGTCTGATTGAAGGAAAATGAGATGAGTTGTGACAGTTTGTGAAGGGGTATTCAATGCGACACGCGCAGAATCCTTCTGAATGCTTTGCGCAACCAAGTTTCCTTGGCTGACACATAAAGTCATGCAGAATACCGCCCAGAAAAACCTTGAAAAAACAGAATGAAAAGTCATAAGAATAAGTCGTCAATAAAATTGAGGAGGTATTGAGTCTGAAAAAACGCCAATGATTGGTAAATGCAGAGTCTTTTGTGTGTTACGAACGTTCATTGATGCGAAATCAATATGAAGTGTTTTGATGGAATGAAAAATTTACCTCCTCAAGGGTATATTTATTCAGTGAATGTCTGTTATTTTCGTGCTGTTAAAAGATATTTTTATACCTTTATGACACCTAAATAGGATTGAGAGTTTTGATGTTCAGGCATACAACCCAATTCCCGAAGCCGTAACAAACTGAACGTCAAAACCTTAAGCCACTGGTCTCGCCTCCTTAGTGAGTTTTTCTTACTATTGCTTATACGCTGTAGTAAGAAGGCTACATACAATAAACCCACCTTTTTTTTCAAGCGTTCAACGCTTGGCCTTGTACCTTTTTGTTAAGATCTGTATGCAAAATTCCATTCTGCATGCAAATGATCGGAGCAAATGAGCATGTATTTCTGAAAATTTATGCCAAATGGCGTTTGATGTTACAAATTCAACAATCGTACCATATCTTGTTTGCAGGCTGCAAAAAGAGATGTTTGTGCTTTCTTGCGGGGATGTTTTCTCAGCACTTGAGTAAGATTTTTTTATTGCAGGTTCATCTGGTTTGGTCACCGGAAATAACCTGATGCATCATAGTCATCATGAAAAAACAACAACTATTCAAAAAATTATTTACTAAATCTAAAACGAGACAATTTATGATTCCGACAAAAACACGCAAAAAAGGCGAGGCGATGTGTCTTCCGGCTGGACCGGGCACACGGCTTGTTCGGGGCTTTACGGCCCTATTGGTGTTGGCGTTCTCCCTGTGGGGGGTCTCCGATACCAAAGCGCAGACATCATTGACTTGTCAGGACTCTGCAGTGGTGGCATATTCCATCACATCTGGATCCGCCAGTGTCAGTGTCCCTGCGACTGCCATGATTACAAGTTCGTCCGGACTGGACAGTTTTGCCATTGCTTTTATGGGTGGCATGTCGTCCGGTGATGTGGTTGTTCCATGTGACAGCCTCGATGGCGGTTATGCAAAATCATTGGCTGTAGTGGTTTATGGGTATTCATGGGGAACCCTTCAAGATTCCTGTGAAACGTATGTCAGGATTTTGGACGATGGTGTAGCCACGCTGAATGAGTTGCCGGGAGATGTATCCGTGAGCACAGGCGGTGGCAATTGTTTTTCGACAATGGTCACTCTTGAGACCCCTGTTGTGTATGACGGGTGCTTCGGCGATACGGCCATGACTTTTTATGATCGTTCAGACGGGTTATCCATGTCAGATAGCTTCCCTGTTGGGAATACAGCCGTCACTTGGTACTATGATGATCCGCATACGGATGATACATTGTGGTACACGAATAATGTAATTGTAGAAGGTAATCCGCTCATTGTGACGGATTCACTTCAATTTGCCATTCGTGATTGTGACGGAAATGATACAATAGACCATAGGGATAATCTTGAATTTGGATGTTCAGCGGCAGATATGGAGGTGACTTTTGTAGCCCCATATGTAGTTTCTTGCAATAATGATACGATTTGGGGGACACTTCCTGGAGCTATTCCTGTAGGGATTGTATACAATAATAACGGCGGCACCACTGCTGATCCGCCAACTGTCACGATGCAACCCACCTACAACGGCGGTCAGTTGCAATGGTGCTTTACACACACCCCATCTGGGTATTCGTTGTGTTACCACACACTGCGTTACGTTTGGAAAGGAGACGATCAAAATCCGATGGTGAATGCACCGGCTAACATCACGCTCTATACTTCGAATGATACGATACAAGGGTACGGAGTCGGAACGGCAGATAATTGCCAATACGACACCATCGCGAATATTGCTATGCTTGCGTTTGACGCTGCGTCATGTGAGCGTTCTGGATGTGTATCCAGCCCAGTTTATCCGCTTCTCGATTCAACTGGAACGCCAGCAATGGCTATATGCGATACTTTCTTCTCGGATCCTCCGGACAACATATATGGAGGGTTTTACACAGACAATTGTGGGACAGACGGTGTGACAGTAGAGTTCTCACGCTCATATTGGAGGCAATGTGTAGAAGAGGTTGTCACAGATATGTCTTCTTCTTCCCCGATGCCTACTGGAACTGCTACCCAAATTGACACCTTCCAGACTGCAACGGACAATGACCCGAACAATCTTTACGATTTCGG
>CAZMSQ010000001.1:174625-201570 GCA_964569025.1 uncultured Saprospiraceae bacterium
TTGACACCTTCCAGACTGCAACGGACAATGACCCGAACAATCTTTACGATTTCGGCCCTGGTTACCACCAGATTGTGATTCGTGTGACTGATGGAGCAAATCTGACAGCCAGTGATACCTTCTGGATTACCATTATTGATGATGAAGATCCGAATTGGGATACTGAATCGTCAAAGAAAGACAATGATGCAGCAAATCTGATTGATTCTCTGCATTTGACAGCTTGGTCTGAAAAAGAGCCTGCCGGCATTGCTGATTCAACCGAGTCAAGTGTAGAGCTGCGTTTGTTGGTTGATTGTAATGATACAACCTTCATGACTGATTTGAACAGATTGTATGCATTCTTACCAACTGCATCAGATGAGTGCTTTACGCCCCAGGACAGTGTTTGGCAGAGTGATTCAACCGTCATTATGGACTACGGCTGTGATACAGTTGCCATCAGTTCGACCACTGACTCATTTACATACAGTCATATTTCCAAGTTCTATGAGTGGCGCTATTCAGCTCAGGACAGCTGTGGGAACATGCTGGATACCACTGATTCTGGTGGAGATGAGCGCTATGTGTTGCGTCTGTTTGTCGGTGACTTCCAAGCTCCGGTTTGGGATCCTGCTTACGATTATGCAAACGATTGTATCACAGATACTGCAAAAGTGCCGGTCTCTACCAACTTGATGGATACGACAATTACGTCTCCGTCAATGATGGTGTTGGATTCATATGATTCAAAGCCGCTTAATTACCTGAGCGAATTCCAATACACAGCGGGTGATACCCTGAAGTTGTACATGTCAGATTTCGGCATAACCGCAAGCATGGACTCATGCGCCATTCCGGCCGCTTCACTGAGCCCGTACTTGTCATCACGCGCAGTTGATTGTGCAGACACAATTACCTACACCTACACAGTGGTAGCCAGCCCGAATTGCTACGGCAATGGCATCCCGGTTGATGCAGATAGTGCTGGTTTCGATGGTCCTGTGTACGACAGCATCGATGCGAGTGCAGCACTTGCAAACTGGCCTGCTGCCACTTACGACATCGTCTACACCGCTACTGATGAGTGTGGATTGACGTCTACGTATACCTTCGTCATGAAGATCATTGATGATGTGGAGCCTGAGTGGCAGAATGATTGTTTTTTTGGGGGGAATGTGCAAGGTTTTACTGGGCCTTACAGCCCATCGAATTGGGTGCATAATGAAAGCACATCTAGGAACTCGTATGAATTTGTGAATGGAAGTTTGCGTTTCACAGGTGACCGTGATACTGAGAATAGATTATGCATTACAATTCCAACCGATGGAACAATTAGCTTCGAAGTCACTGATGATGGCGAAGATTCCGATGTTGAAGTAGATGTGAATGATGGTAATCCTGAGTATGAGATTTCGAACATGACAACCGTTACTCAAGTTGTTCTTGCTGGCGATGAGTTCTGTTTTGAATACGAAGCAGGTGATGACGAAATGCTAGACTTAACCATTTCAAATTGGTTTGTTGACGTTGGGAGTGATCCTTTTCTCAAGCCAGCTCTCCCGGGCAACTGCCACAACGTGGTTGCCTGGAATCCACCATCAGCTCGCGACAATTGTCGCGGAGCCACGGATGTGGATGTAACAGCTGTTGGTCCTGACGGCAATGAGATCACTCTTTGGGGTGGCTCAAATGGTTCATGTGAGGATGCGCTTGGGTTTACAGGTGACTTCTTGTCTACGAATTGGGTCTACCACAACAACGGTGGTGACGGCTACTACGATGAGTCAGGTGCTCCTGAATACATCGAATTGTACAGCGCTGATGATTCTGTTGGTGCAACAGCCAACACTGAATTCTGTATCAATATCACTGAAGACGGTGTGATTAACTTCGACTACGAAGGCACAGAAGGCAGTGATCCTGACGGCAATGATACATTCGGTATTTCTACTGACAACGCAGTAAATATGAGCTGGATTTACGGAGCAGGCTCCGGTACAATCTTCGGTTCATACAGTGTGATTGTAGAGGATGGTGACGTATTCTGCTTTGTCATGGCTGAAGATGGTGATACTGACGCAAGTGGAGTTCGGATATCAAACTTCAACTTCCAGTGCGCTGACAACCATGTATACGGTTCATTCCCTGTTGGAGTGAGCACAGTGACCTACATTGCGACTGATTACTGTGGCATGCCACTGAACCAAGACACCTGTCAGTTTACGGTGACTATCACAGACGAAGAAGCACCAGTTGCTTTGGCAGTTGATACCATTCACCTTGAGGCCAATGCAGATTGCGAGGCCTACCTCTCAGTGGCCATGGTTGATGCTGGAAGCTGGGATGCGTGCTACCTGGATTACATGTGGCTGGAGCAGTCTGGTGGTGACACATATGAAGGAGAGTCATTCACACTTTCAGGCGAAGGTCGTTATGACTTCGAACTGATTGTTCGTGATTCTTCAGGCAACCACGATACAACAACCACAGTCGTGTATGTCAACGATACACAAGATCCTGTGATTACCTGTACGCCTTACTATGTGCGTGACGCTGACGCACTATGTGATTATGTAGCATCCGGAGCTGAATTCGATCCGACTGCAACAGACAACTGCAGCGATGTGACTCTTTCAAACAGCCTCAATTCAGGATCTACTCTTGATGGCTACACATTTGAAGCGGGCACTACGAATGTAACCTGGACGGCAACTGATGGAACCGGCAATACAGCACAGTGCGTGACAGTCATCGAGGTGGTTGACAATACCAATCCTGAGATGACATGCATGGACTGGTCGGCTTCAACTGATGCATCAGACAATACTTGCGGAACCAATGTTGATTATACAATTTCAGCAAGTGACAATTGCAATGTCAACACCATGGGCTCATCCCCAGCATCAGGAAGTTTCTTTGATGTTGGAACGACGACTGTGACTGCCTGGGCGATTGACGATGCTGGCAACTCGGATACTTGTTACTTTGAAGTAACAGTCACCGATGATACCGATCCAACACTCGTTTGCAGTGACATCACAGTAGGACTTGATGTAAGTGGCAATGCCAGCATCACTCCTCAGATGGTTGCTACAGCTACAGATAACTGCGGTGAGATTACAGGCTTGACTCTGAGCGACAATGCATTCGATTGCGATGACATTGAATCAGGTACAGCAGAAGGAACAGTTGATGTCGTTGTGACTGCAACGGATGCAGCCGGTAACACATCAACATGTGAGGTGACTGTGACTGTACAGGATTACGCAGAGGGTTGGGAGTTCGTTTTCTGCCCTGCAGATGTTGAAACTGATAACGGTGGTAATCCTTCACTCTGCTCAGCAGATGTGACACTGCCACAGCCACAGATTCAGGCTGGCTGTTCAGATGTCCTTACGCTCGATTACTCAGCGGCGAGCCGTGATGATGCTCAGGCTATTGACGCTCCATACCCTGTTGGTTCAACGACAGTGACTTGGACGTATAGCTCAGGCACGGGTCAGATCACTTGCCAGTACAATGTAAACGTAGATGATGTTGTCGCACCAGTTGTAAGCGGCTGCCCATCAGATGTAACTGTGATGATGGAGAACATGGGACAGTGCGGTGCAATGGAGGTGAGCTGGACAGAGCCTACTGCTTCTGATGAGTGCTCATCAGTCCTTGTGATGAATCGCAGCCACGCTCCAGGCAATGTCTTTGGTGCAGGTTCCACACTTGTTTCATACGAGTGGGAAGATGCCGCAGGCAATGCAGCAACATGCGAGTTTACAGTTACTGTTGTTGATACGATTCGCCCAGAGCTTGAGTGTCCGTTCGGACAGGTAGTCTCATGGGGTCTTGATGAGTGCGGTCTTGCCAGCATTCCACTGATTAACTTCGGTGTTGGCTATGACAACTGTGGCATCGAAGAGCGCTGCGTGAAGATTGACCTGAACGGTGACGGCGACTTTGATGATGATGGAGAGATGATTTGCAACCAGAACCTTGAGGTTGATTGCAGCATGCTGCCATACACTGAAGGTGAGACGTACCTGTGGTACTGGGTGAAAGACAAGAATGGCAATGTGTCAGATACATGTGACATTGCACTGACTGTCTTCGATTCAATCAAGCCGGCAACATGCCTGTACGATAAGACCATCGAGACTACAGTAGTAGAAAAAGATGAATGCTCTGCGAACTACACGTACTCACTGCCATTCGTGATCTGCACAGATCAGGGTGGAAAGCCTGTATGTGATGGTTCACGAGATGCTGGTTCTGCCTTCTTGTACGATAATGATACATGCAATGTGTCAGTGACCTATGCAGTGTACCAGGTAGCTGATTGTGACGGTCCGGTGAATATTCCATTGACAGACGGTACAGAGACATTCTCTGACCTTGGAGATGGGCTGAACATCACACTTGACTGGCCAGTTGGTACGAGCATGGTTGTGGTTGAGCTTTCAGACAACCACTACACAGTCTACGATACCGGTTATGTCACAGTAGAAGATGTGATTGCACCATTTGCTGGCAGCACAGGACCAGAAGATGTAACCGTTGGTACCAACCAGGGTTACGAGGAGTGTGCTTCCGAGTACACATGGACTCACCCGATGCTGCTCGACAACTGCGTTGTTGATTCAGTTGTGATGCACATTGATTATGCAGACGGTACACATGCTGATGTTGTAGTCCTTGACGGAGCTCAGCAGGAAGCATTGTCTTGCCCAGATCTGGGCGACCACACGGCAGTGTTCCCGAAAGGTGTATCAAGCATCACATACGATGCATATGATGTATGCGGTGATGAGCGCAATGAGACGCTGAACATCTGGAGCTTTGAGGTCACAGTGAATGACTCGACTCCAGTTGTAGTTGAAGCGTGCCCTGCCCCTGTCTGTGATGAAGACGGAGAGACAGCGATTGTCTACCTGCGCACAAACAGCAAAGGACCTGGCGTGTGCCAGCCAAACAGCTTTGATTCAGAGTGTGAGTGCTTCGGTCGCTACGAGAATACTGTCAGCTTCACTGAAGATTGCGACACGCTGACCATCACCAAGCACATCTACAAGTACGTAGACGGTGCAGTTGAAGGTGGAGCAGTTGAGACTGACATGGCAACTTACGGAGCGAAGACTACCGCTACGACATATGAGTTTGCCATTGATGACACCCTCTACAAGGGAGACTACTACTACGAAGTGATTGCAGAAGATTGCGGTGGATACCTCGACACATGCAGCTTTGTAGTTCGTGTCATCGACACTGAAGAGCCAGAGATTCTGGATTGTCCTGCGGACATCACCATGGACGCTCTTGCCGGCGAATGCTCAGCAGAAGTATGGTGGGATATTCCGATGATGTTCAACGACAACTGCAAGGTGATTGATGACTGGAGTTGCTCAGCCGAGCACGAAGGTGCAGACATCAAGGTCACTTCAGTTGATCCTGCGGGCTGTGACTCGAAGGTAGACTTCAAGGGTCAGTGGTCACCAGGCTTCTGGACATGGACCAACAACAGCGGCGGATCACACTACAACCACACACAGACCACCTTGTCAATTACCGACGGTACAGCATGCGTTGACGTGCCAAATGATGGTCAGGTGAGCTTCCGCGTGGTTGATGGAAACGGCACAGTGACAGTGGGTGGAACAACCCTGAATGTAACATCTGGTACAGGTACTGGCAATGACTACACAGTCAATGTCAGCGAAGGAGACGAGATGTGCGTATCGAGTGACGGAACTATCGAAGTTGAGAACTTCCAGTTCCTCTGCGGCGGATCACAGCACAAGGGTACCTTCCCTGTTGGTGTGAGCACTGTGACCTACACGGTGAGTGATGGTATGTACTATGATTCATGCGGTGTGACTTACGGTCCAAACTACACGACTTGTGAGATCACAGTGACTGTGGAGGATAATGAAGATCCGGTTGCGATGTGTCAGGACATCACAGTACAGGTGATCAACGGCTATGATGTCAGCATCACGGCTGAAGATATCGATGGAGGAAGTTCAGATAACTGCAACAAGATAGCCAGCAAGACGATCAATGGTCAGAGCACCTTCGGATGTGCAGATGTTGGACAGACAATTTCAGTTGAGTTGGAGGTTTCTGACGAGGCTGGAAACACTGCGACCTGCACTGCGGATGTGACTGTACAGGAGGTTGCGAATCCGACTGTATCATCATGCCCTGGCAGCCAGACATTGACTGTTGACGGAACATGTGAGGCTGTTCTCACATACGCAACTCCACAGGTGGTCACAGGTTGTGAAACACTCGACATGACATGGGTGAGCGGTCCACTGAGTGGGGCGTCACTTGCCCCGGGTAACTACACTGTTACGTATAGCTACACTTCTAACGGAGGTACACTGACGTGCCAGTTTGCAGTTACAGTCGAAGATGCAACGGCTCCAACGTTTGAAGTTGTTGTTGAGGGCATTGCGGTAAATGATGGCGATGCAATCAATATCACCACTGCACCTGGCATGTGCTCTGCGACTGCCTCATGGGTGGTTGAGAATGTATCAGACAATTGTGATGCGAGCCCAAGTGTGAGCGCAAGCCATGCTTCAGGAGGCGTATTTGCGGTTGGCTGCACACAGGTAACAGTGACAGCGACAGATGATTCAGGCAATGCGAGCAGCATGAGTTTCGAAATCTGTGTCAGTGATAACGAGGCACCATTGGCAACATGCCAGGATGCAACAGTATCTCTTGATGACAGCGGCGAAGCAACTGTTGCACCGCTTGATGTACTGACGCTTGTACAGGATGATTGCGGAATTGATGAACTGGAACTGTCACAAAGCACATTTACATGTGCGGATCTCGGCAGCGACAATCCTGAGACGATCACCGTGTCAGATGCTGGAGGGAATGAGACAGTTTGCAGCTTCAATGTGACAGTGATTGATGAGATTGCACCAGTTGCAGCTTGTCAGGACATCACAGTTTATGTTGATGAAGCTGGTGAAGTATCAATCACTACAGGAGATGTAGATGGTGGAAGTGACGACAATACTGATTGCTATGCACTAAGTATTGATGTGGATGCCTTCACTTGTGATGCACTTGGTGACAACAGCGTTGAGCTGACAATCACCGATGATGCAGGACTGAGTGACAACTGTGAGGCAACAGTGACAGTCGAAGATGCAATTGCACCTGAGCTGGAGAGCTGTCCTGCAGATCAGTCAGTGACAACTGATGAAGGAATTTGCGGAGCCGTTGTGAGCTATGATGCACCTGAGTACAGTGATAACTGTGCTGGTGGTAGCCTGAGCCTTGAAGAAGGCTTAGCTTCTGGGGAGACCTTCCCACTGGGCACAACCACTGTTACCTATACATTTGGAGATGCATCAGGCAATGGGACCACAGAAGATTGCACCTTCGAGATTACAGTGACTGATGGAGAAGCACCATCGATTACATGTCCTGCTGATATCGTTGACGTTGGAAACGATGCCGGTGAGTGCGGAGCAGTTGTTGAATACGAGGTAACTGCAGATGACAATTGTGGGGTGAGCTCACTGTCACTGGTAAGCGGACCTGCAAGCGGCGACATGTTCGATGTTGGAACGACTGAGGTGACATGGCGTGCAGAAGATGCGGCTGGCAATGAGATGAGCTGCAGCTTCAGCGTGACAGTCGAAGATGTAGAGGCACCAACCCTTGATGGAGACTGCCCTGCTAATGCGACACTGTCAGCGACATTGAACGAGTGCGATCAGATCTATACATGGACACCACCAGCAGGAGCGACAGATAACTGCGACGGAGCCTTTGGCCGTGCCTCAGGTAAGATTGTCGAAGTACTGACGGATCCAGCAGGAAATACGAATACGATTGTAGCACAGTATGACTACGAGGGAGCATTGCCAGCAGGATTGCAGCAGGCACAGTTCCCTGTAGGAACATCAACTGTACAGTACATTGCAACAGATGACACTGGCAACGAAGCTGTAATCTGTGAGTTTACAGTTACGGTGACAGATGATCAGGCACCAGGCATGATTTGCCCATCAGCACAGGTTGTCAGCTCAACATGCGACGACTTCCCGATTGCTGACTACACGGGTATGCCAGCTACATTTGACAACTGCTCAAACTCAGTGACAGTGTCTCAGTCACCTGCAGCTGGTACGATGCTTGGATCAGCGGGTGTTGTTGATGCGAATAGCAACGGTATGATGGACGAAGGCGATCACTTCACAGTGACCCTGACTGCAACAGACGGCAGTGGCAACAGCAACGAGTGCAGCTTTACTGTTGTACTTGACAACTTCGGTGAGCCAGTACCAGCGGTAAGCCCACTTCCTGTTCTGACGGGAGATTGTGGTGAGTTGTGTGTTGATGCTCCGATTGCCTACGACGAGTGCGGGAACACCATTTATGGTGTACCAAGCCTTGCCAATGGGGTATGCGGTGACAACCAGTTCTTGTATACTTCTACACCTGGCTTGTACAATGTACTGTGGACTTACGAAGATGCGAACGGCAACAGCCGCTCACAGTTGCAGCAGATTATGGTGACTGATGATGAGTCAGCACCTGAGGTTGCATGCCAGTCAAGCCTGACTGTTGAACTTGATGCTGCTGGAACAGCGAGCATTGATGTTGCAGCGGCGCTTGTAAGCGGCAGCGACAACTGCACTGATGCAGAATCACTGGTCTACAGCCTGTCCCAGACAGACTTCGACTGTTCATTCGCTTCTAGTGGCAATGCCGGAGTATGGATTAACGAGTTCCACTATGACAATGGTGGAGCTGATGTTGGAGAGTTCGTAGAAGTTGCGGGTCAGGCTGGAACTGATCTGAGTGGCTATGAGCTGGTCTTCTACAACGGAAGCTTCGGCGGTCAGTACGCAACGTACCCGCTGTCAGGAACAATCGATGATGAAGGTGCAGGCTACGGTGCTGTGGATGTACAGTTGCCAAGCAATGCACTGCAGAACGGTTCACCTGATGGTATTGCACTGGTGAACGGAGGCAGCGTTGTTGAGTTCCTGAGCTACGAAGGCACGTTCGATGCGATTGACGGTCCTGCTGCAGGCATGACATCCACAGATGTTGGAGTTGAAGAGCCAAGCAGTACACCGCAAGGATACTCACTGCAGCTGACAGGCAGCGGATCAACAGGAGCGGCATTCACCTGGTCTGGACCAGATGTGGCCTCACCAGGAGAGCTGAATGCCGGTCAGACGATCAATGCGGGCGCAGTAGTAACGCTGTCTGCAGAAGATGAAGCTGGGAATGTAGGTACATGCGAGGTGACAGTTATCGTAGTAGATAATACAGCACCTGAAGCGGATTGTGCGGATGCGTTCGAGGTATCACTTGATGCATCTGGAGCAGCTTCAGTAACAGTTGAAGACATCGATGCTGGAAGCAACGATAACTGTGAGGTAACTGGAATGAGCATCGATGGCGGCAGCTTTGACTGCAGCAACATTGGTGCAAACACAGTGACCCTGACAGTTGCAGATGCAAGCGGTAATGAGTCAAGCTGCACAACAGAAGTGACGGTTGTTGATGATTCAGCACCAGATGCCCAGTGCGCTGATGCAAGTGTTGAATTGGATGCAACAGGAGCAGGATCTGTAACAACAGGGGATATTGATGCCGGAAGCAGCGACAACTGCGGCGTGTCATCAGTAAGCCTGGATCAGACAGACTTTGATTGCAGCCACGTTGGTGCGAATACAGTGACATTGACTGTTGTTGATGTGAACGGCAATGAAAGTGAGTGCACTGCGACTGTAACAGTGTCTGACAATGTTGCACCTGAGATTACCTGCAGTGATGACGTGGTAAGCTGCTGCGCAGCGAACACTGTCTCAGCGAGTGCTGAAGATGCATGCGGCATTGCAGATATCTCTTACGCTGGCACGATGGCAGATGGCAGCACAGTGAGTGGCAGTGGCTCAGAAGTGAGCGCTGACTTCCCTGTTGGAGTGTCATCAGTGACATTCACTGCGACTGATGCCAATGGCAATACATCAGAGTGCACCGTGACAGTTGAGGTAACAGATGGTGAGGATCCAATCCCAGCCTGTAAGTCGAACATCAACGTGACAATTGGAAGTGATGGCACGGTGACATTGCCAGCGATGTTCTTTGATGGAGGCAGCTTCGATGTAGGCTGTGGCACATCAAATGAGATTTCCTCAGCGATGATTGGCGTAAATGGTGGCGATCTTGGATCGACCTACACGTTCAGCTGTGATGAGCTTGGCATGAATGAATACCGTCTGGAAGTATCAGATTGCGCTGGAAACACAGCAATGTGTTGGGGCAATGTACTGATTGAGGATAAGAAAGCACCGAACTGTGATGCAGCAGATGTGACTGTTGACGTATCTGCGTCTTGCGAGGCGACACTGACTGCGGAGCAGCTTGGTGCAGCAACGACAGACAACTGTAGTGCGTTTGAAGACATTGCACTGCTCGTGAATGGCGAGGCTTCAATTACTGTTGATGTGGATCACGTACCAGGTGTACCATACACATTGACAGCTACGGATGCTCAGGGCAATGTATCAACGTGCAGCGGCTTCATTACTGTCACGACAGAAGGCGTACAGTGTGCCACTGATCCAATCGTTCTTCAGCTTGATGATGCCGGTCAGGCCAGCCTGACACAGGCGGATCTTGAAGCAGCGATTGGTCTGATGATTCCATCATGTGCGGCTGCTGAAGCAGCGTTTGCACAGAGTGAGTTCGATTGCAGCGACATTGGAAGCAACATCATTGGCATTACGATTACGAGTGATGCTGGTGGAATCTCTACCTGTGCGGTAGAAGTTGTTGTGGAAGACAACATTGCACCTGATTGTGGCAACATACCGGCCCAAGTCATTGAGCTTGATGGAAACGGTGAGGGAGCTATCGATCTTGTAAATCTTGATTTGACATCTATTACAGACAATTGTACCGGATTTGATGACTTGAGCCTCGTGTTCAATCCTGGCGGACCATTTGATTGTGATGATGTAGGATCACAGAACTTCACTGTGACTGCTACTGACGAATCAGGCAACGCAACTGATTGCGAAGTATCAGTCGAGGTTGTAGACCTTCAGGGTCCTGGCTTCACGTGCGATGATTCACACGTTTTGGTTCTGAACGGAGCCGGACAAGGCTTCCTTGAGGTTGAAGATATCATCGAGGGAGATGCCAATGACAACTGCGGTATTGAAGATGAGTGGCTGAGCCAGACAAGCTTCGACTGCACTGAGCTTGGCGTCCATGAGGTCACAGCCTATGTTGAAGATGTGAACGGAAACGTGAACACATGTGTCACGACTGTCGAAGTTGTTGCAACCGACTTGGGCTTGAACATTACAGCGAATGTCACTGCGTCAGGAGAAAGTGCTCCGGGTGCAAACGACGGTGCTGCTGATGTGAACTCAGTGACCAACGGCTTCGGTACAGACATCACTGATGATGTGACCTACCTGTGGAGCGGACCAAACGGTTACACGTCAACTGATGCGTCAATCGGAGGACTTGAGCCAGGTGCGTACTGCGTACTGATTACCAACACAAATACCGGCTGTGCCACACTGGTATGCGTAGAGGTTGATCCGGCTGCAGCACCACAGACAGTATCACTGGCAGGTACACTGACCACCGACTATGGAGTGGACATCCAGTGTGCTGATGTGATTCTTGGTGGTGATGATGCTCAGACGATGAGCTCAAATGCCAACGGTGGGTACACATTTGATGTAGCTTACGAAGGAGACTACACAGTGACGCCGTACAGCAACGCGAATCTGACACAAGGCGTGAAGACGTCTGACCTGGTGTACATCCAGCTGCACGTACTGAACCTGCTGCAGCTTGACAATCCATACAAGGTGATTGCTGCAGATGCAGACAACAACGGCATGGTATCTACCATTGACCTTGTGTACCTGCAGGCGTTGATTCTTGGAAACATCAGTGAGCTGCCAAACAACACCTCATGGAGGTTTGTAGATGCAGACCACGTGTTCACGAATGCGAATGACCCATGGTCAACAGCATTCCCTGAGTCAATCAGCTACACCGATGTACAGACTGACCAGTTGGATGGTGACTTTGTAGCCATCAAGGTTGGTGATGTCACAGAAGAGGCGAATACGGCATGTGCCGGAGGCGGACTCGAAGGTGGCGTTGGCATCGGTTCACGTGATGCAGGCACTCTGCAGATGGTTGCACAGGATGCACAGGTGACTGCCGGCGAGGCATACCGCGTCGATGTACATGCGAAAGACTTCAACAATCTGCTGGGTTACCAGATGACTGTCAACTTTGATGCAACAGCACTCGAATTGACAGAGGTTGTTCCTGGAGTTGTACGTGACCTGACAGAAGCGAACTTCGGACTGAATCGCGCTGATGAGGGCCAGATTCTGACGAACTGGTTCAACGCTCAGGGCGAGACGGTTGCTGATGATGAGGTACTGTTTACACTTGTCTTCACAGCCCGCGAAGATGCAGCTCGTCTGAGCGATCTGGTTGGTCTTGCAAGTGATGGACCGCTGTCAAATGAGGCCTACTCACGCGATGGCAAGTACAATGTGAACCTTGAGTTTGTGGGTGAAGATGCGCCAGTGTACACACTGCTGCAGAATACACCGAACCCATTCAAGGATCAGACCATCATTGGTTTTGTACTTCCAGCTGACGCTGCTGCAAGCATCACACTGATGGATGCAAGCGGCCGTGTGCTGAAGGTCATCGACGGAGCCTTCAATCAGGGTTACAACGAGGTTCAGGTGAACCGCAACGATGTACCAGCAGCAGGAGTGATTTACTACCAGCTGCAGACAGAAGGATACACTGCCACGAAGCAGATGATCGTGATTGAATAGACGATTGCGTAGATAGAAAATGACATGGTAAAGACCAGAGCACTGAAAAGTGCTCTGGCTTTGCCAATTTTAGTGGGGTAGGATATTTTGAATTTTTAGCATAGATTTTGCTATAAAAAAGAGGTGTCCGAATTGATTTTAAATAAAAAGGACACTTTGGTCAGTCATTACTTCCTTACTAATAGGGAGTATATTTCAGGTAAAGTGGGATGCACAAAAAGATTTCACTTTGAGTCAGGCAAGAGTCTGCTAAAACAGTTCTCCATCTTTACCTATTTGTCGGTTAATAATCATAGGGTTATGCGTGTTTTTAAATCCACATTAGCAATTTGTCTTCTTGTCTTCGGTTTTAATCTAACCGCTCAAGAAATTTTTTATTTAAAAGCACCGGTCACCTGTGGTGATGAGGGCGATCAGATAGCTATCGCCATAACCGGCCAGACAGAGGCTCCTACGGCCAGTGTGGAATTTAGTTTGGACTATGATCCTGCTGTCCTGAAATTTGACAGTTTCTCTTTAGGTGATCAATTGCTAGGTCTTCCCAATGCTTCGCATCCGGTAGATGGGATGGTGAATTTTTCCTGGCTACCTCCAGATTCCGGACAGTCGCTGCTTCTTGAGGAAGATTTATTGGTTGTTTATTTTTCAGTTCAATCTGGTGTTGGTTCCGGCGTCTTCAGTTCGTTAGAGTTTTATGACGTTGAAATCACGAAATACATTGGGGCCTATCCTTTCCCGATTCCAATGGCGATCTCGAATGGTGCGGTATTTGCTGATTGCTTGGATTTTATGCCACCATCGGGTCAGCCAGGTATTGTTGCAAATGCTGATGAGTTACAATGTGTTGATTCGACACTCAGTGTGGATATTCAACCTTTTCAGTTTGAAAATGTAAATTCTTTATCCTTTACTCTGGAGTGGGATCCGTTGAAGCTCTCGTTGGATAGTATCGGCAACTTATCTGGTATTCTTGACTTGGATGCTTCCAACTTTTCAATAATTCCAGGATCTGGGAAAATGACCTTTGAATGGGCTGGTTCTGAACAGACATTGTTGAATGATGATATACTTTTCACACTCAATTTTCATTCTTCAGCACAAGCAGGTGAATTTTTAAAGTTGGATTTTTCTCGTGATCCAATGCCAATTGCCGCAGAAGTGGACTTCCTTCCAGTGCCGCTAACTACAATAAGTGAGGTGGTGCAGGTGCTTGATGAAATCCCACCTGTTGTGTCCTGTCCTGACGATGTTTTTCAGTCAAATTCAATGTTACTTCCTGGTGTTTCGGTTTCGGGTATCAGTCCCGTGTCGATAACAGATAATTGCGGTCCTGTTACTGTGAATTACAGTCTTTCCGGTGCTACTATAGGAGGAGGTACAGCTGATGCATCAGGGGAAGTATTTCAGAAGGGTGTGACCGTCGTTGAATACACTGCAACCGATGCAGTTGGGAATGCGGGTGCTTGTTCATTTGAGGTTACTGTTGCAGATACTTTCAGAGTTGCTGCTGCCAGTGCAGATGTGCAATGTCAAAGTATACATGTGGTTGACTTTCCGGTCGATCAGTTTATTGGATTGCGTGGTCTGCAATTTTCCATAGCCTGGGATCCATCTGTTCTTTCATTTGATTCCGTCGCTTATCAAAATTTGCCTTCACTCGCAGGCTTTGGTGAAATTAGTGAGGATACCCTCACGTTTGTATGGTTTGATTTCGATGACAGCGGGGAAACATATCCTGACGGGTCTTCAATATTCGGTCTTCAATTTGACGTGATTGGTGATCCCGGGGATAGTTCGTTTGTTGAAATCATTGGGGTTCCAACCAAAATAGAAGCATCGGTGTCAGAAATGAATCTGCCTGTTGGAATTCCTGTCATTGCATCCTCAGGCCTTGTAAGGGTCATCGATACTGTAATTGCGATGCCCCCAGTTGCTCCAGCTGATACCATTGTTGCTTGTTTTGCCGATGTGCCTTTGGCAACTTCACTTTCTGCTTCCTTTCAATGTTTAGGGAGCGAAACCGTTGATCCACAAGAAAATATAATTCAAGGTAGCTGTCCGAATCAAGCGCAGATAATTAGAACCTGGACGTTTTCTTCTACAGGTGCCAGTCCGTTGGTTATTGAGCAAATAATTACGGTGGATGATCAAACAGCGCCAGAGTTTTTGGTTCAAATGCCAGGAGATACGGTTCTAAGTTGCGAATCCTACGATCCCAATTCCTTTGTACTGAACCTATCTGATGTCTCTGACAATTGCAGCCTCTCTTCTGAAATTGTGCTTTCTGCTGAGTCCAGTGTAGAAGTGGGTTCTTGTCCCAATGAACGTGTCGTAACAAATGTGTGGACTGTTGTAGATGAGTGTGGTAATTCCAATTCTCACACACAGGTCGTTACTGTTATTGATCAAACACCGCCAGTGTTCCTGGTCCAGATGCCCAATGATACCATTTTAAGTTGTGAGGATTACGACCCAAATTCTTTTATATTAAGCACTTCTCAAGTTTCTGATAACTGTAGTTCGTCATCAGACATTTCTATTTCAAAAGTTTCAGATTTAGTTGTTGGGTCTTGTGCGAATGAGCGTACAGTTACAAATTTATGGACAATAGAGGATGAATGCGGCAATACAGCTACTCATACGCAGGTCATTATAATAGTTGATACTACCGCCCCTGTCATCCAATTAAATGCTCCCTCTAATATTACAGTTGAATGCGGATTCTCCTTGGATCCCGTCTCTATTGGACAGGCTACTGCGACAGACAATTGTAGTTCCACAGGGAACATCCAACTCACATTTTCTGATGAAATCACCCCTGGTTGTGGGAGTAGTGGAACAATTAATCGAGTTTGGCTAGCTGTTGATGAATGCGGGAATAGTTCAACTCGAGAGCAAACGATTGTTTCAGAGGATAATACACCTCCATTATTGAGTATTCCTCTGGATGTAACATTAGAATGCAGCGAATCTACAGATCCGGCGATGACAGGATCAGGGACTGCGATTGATGTCTGTGGAGATGTGACTGTAACCTATACAGATGTGTTTACTGAAAATTGTGGTAATGCAGGGCTCTTATCAAGAACCTGGACTGCTGAAGATGCTTGTGGGAATTCCGTAAGTGCCACACAAAATATTCTTATTCAGGATACTCAACAGCCTACAATCGATGTGGCAATTCCACAATTTCTAACTGCTGAATGTGACGAAATACCAGGTGCATTTGTGCTGACATCATCCGATGTTTCTGATGAATGTTCAGATTCTGGTGACTTGGACATAGAATTCACAGAGTCTATAATCCCGGGAGGCTGTTTGAATGAATTTGTCATTGAACGTATCTGGATAGTCACAGATCAGTGTGGCAATTCAACATCTTCCACTCAAGAAATAATGGTTTCTGATGGTACACCCCCTGCTGCTTCCTGTCAGGATGTGACTGTTGATTTAAATGAAGATGGAATTGCTTTGGTCAATCCTTCTGGGGCTGATGGCGGCAGTACGGATAATTGTGGGGGGCCTTTGAATTTTTCGGTTTCAAAGACTGAATTTAATTGCGATGATTTGGGAGAAAATCCTGTGACACTCTTCGTTTCCGATGATTGTGGCAATGAATCCAGTTGTAATCTTGTTGTGACGGTAGAAGACAATATTCCGCCTGAGTTAGTGTGCCCTGATAATATTTATGTGAACCTCAGTCCTGGGGAATGTGAAGCCGCGGTTAATTGGACGATTGAGGTCAGCGATAATTGTCAATTGGTTGGAACAGGTCAAATTATCGGCTTTCTGGATGAATATGATCCATTGAATTGGACGATCAGCGCGGATGGTGACGGAGTTGTCAATTCCGGAAACGCTCCGACATCAGTCACACTTGTAGGGGCAAATGATGGGACTTTCGGAGCTGAGACTAATATATGCATTACAATTCCGGCAGATGGTCAGGTTTCTTTTGACTGGTCGTACTCATCTGCTAACTCGAGTGCATTCTGGGATCCTTTCGGATATATTCTTAATGGATCATTTGTTCAATTGACCACCACGGCCGGTGGATTGAATCAAAGCGGTTCCTTGGCGCTGGCTGTTTTAGCAGGTGATGTGCTTTGCTTTTCTCAGCAATCGGTTGATGGATCGTTTGGGGCTGGCACGACAGTAGTCTCAAATCTTGTCGGCCCAGCTGAATTTGCTATTGAGCCGATTCAGACATCGGGTCCGCTGAATGGCACTTATTTTCCGATTGGCGTGAATCTGGTCGGTTATGAGATTTCTGATATTGCTGGAAATATTTCTACTTGCGAGTTCGAGGTGACAGTCGAAGAGTTTCCGAACCCCATAACAAGTCTCGCGTGTAACGATCTCGTTAATATCTCGCTGGATGCTGTTGATTGTATTGAAGAAGTGACTGCTGATTTGATCTTGGAGGGTGGTCCATATGGCTGTTATGACGACTATTTGGTGAGTCTATTTGATGGAAATGGAATAAGCATCGGCAGTCAACTAAGCAGCGATCAGATTGGTCAAACGGTGACCGTTATTGTGACCGATCCAGAGACTGGTAACAGTTGCGAGGGATTGATTTATGTAGAAGATAAGAGTCCACCTGAGTTAAACTGTTCTGATCTTACGGTGAATTGTGAAGATTCTGTTATTCCCCAATTATTGGTGGGAACGACGCGGACCAATTCATTCACATTCTCGAATGGTCCTCTCGTACTTTATGATGGGTGTGATGATGGAATTTTAGAAGTTCCAATCCCAGTTCAGATGGATGGGGTTGTAACTGATGTGGATGTCGCAATACAGATTCAGCATAGTTGGGTTGGAGACTTAAGTGCGGCATTGCGTTCACCTGATGGGACAATTGTGAAGTTGTTTGAACGACCGGGGACAGATGACGAACAGTGTTTTGATTCTTTTTCTCAAAATGGGAATTCCGGAAATTTGGGCTGTTCAGCTGATGGAATTGATGCAATTTTTGATGGTAAATCGGATAACTCGGCACAGGATTTTGAGGAGTTATGTGTGTCGGGTATGAATGGGACTTTCAAGCCTTTGCAATCTATGACCGCCTTTTTTGGGAAACCTGCAGATGGAGAATGGACCCTATTGATTTATGATGGTGTGAATTCGGGTGTTCAAACAGGCCAGCTACTAGGTGCTTCACTTGTTGTTACTTCAGGAGAATTGGGTGAGCCTATGGCATTTGATGCTTGTGGTGATGTGGAGTTAGCATATTCAGATGTTGTAGCCAAAGGTCAGTGCAGTGATCCTTATCTTGAATTAATCACACGGACATGGGTTGCAACTGACAATAGCGGGAATTCTACTTCCTGTACTCAAATTATTACAGTAGAGAGGAATAGCTTATTTGATGTAATTCTTCCGGAAGATCGGAATGGAGTTGATGCGCCATATGTTTCTTGTTCAAATCCATGTACAGACCCGACTTACGTGGCAGGAGACCCTTGCTACATTCCCGGGGCTCAATATGGCGGAGGGACAGGTGAGCCGAGTAATCTGAGTTGCGGAAATCTCGGAGCCTTCTATGAAGACATTATTTCAGGAGAAATTTGTAGTGGTGGGTACACGATCATTCGACATTGGATCATTTCAGATTGGTGTACGGGGCAAACTTTAGAACATGACCAGATTATTCAGGTGAATGACTTGGTTGAGCCTGAATTAAATTGCCCTTCTGAAATCATTCGTATTGGTGCGGATGGCGACTGTTCGGGGAATTGGTTCATAAATGGGATAACAGCCACTGATGATTGTTCCTCTTTGATTTCAATTTCCATAGAAGATTCCGAAGGTTCAACTTACAATCAAGGACAAATTGTATCTGGTCTTTCACTCGGGAATCATCTTTTTACAGTGGAAGCCGAAGATGATTGTGGGAATGTGTCTTCTTGTACAGTCACGGTTCGAGTCGAGGATTTGACCCCACCTGTCGCAATCTGTGATGAATTTACAACCATAGGATTGGGCAACCTTGTCTATGATGTTGATCCATTCATTGACGGTTTGGATGCGAATGCGGAATTGTGTTATACCACGGTTAATGATGGCAGTTATGACAATTGTAATATTGAGGCCATTAAGCTCCGCAGAATGGATGGTCAGCTTGGATCTCAACAAATGTTTAAGGATTGTATCTACTTCAGTTGTGACGACATCGGAAACAGTGTTACTGTCGAAATGCGTGTCTATGATAAGATTGGTACTTTCGGAATAAACGATCCTCTTGGGCGCTATAATTCTTGTATGGTTGAGGTTGAGGTTTTTGATGCCATTAATCCGGTTATCTCGTGCCCTGCCTCTAAGACTGTTGAGTGTTGGGAGTATGACTGGCAGGATATTGATGGAATTATTCCGGCACCAATTAACTTACTGCCAGCAGGTGTTCCTCCAGCCTATCTTACAGTGCGTCAAATTGATGTGCTTACGGGGCAAATCAAATCTCAGGATTATATAGGGTACATTGGTGGATATCCGGGAGCAACTGATAACTGCGCGGTTGATTCTGTTCGGATTATTGTGAATGAATCTATCGATAATTGCGGTGAAGGAACCGTGACACGTTTTTATAGTGCGTATGAGCCGATTGATCCGGGTAAATCGACACCTGATTTCACCCAGTGCGTGCAAGTCCTTACGATTTCTCATAGCACCCCATTTGATATCTGTGATACTCAGCCATGGAATACTCCTGTATTGGGATGCAGTTTTGGGCATAGCACAGAAGATGGCGTTGAGTGGCCAGGCGATATCCAATTGGGTGGATGTGGGCTAGGACTCGAGCCGAATGATCTTGAGCAAAGGCCCGATGTGAACCCCTTTGATGTTCGTCCCCGGATATTTGACGATTATTGTGATTTGATAGGAGTGAATTATTCCGACACCTATTTAACTGTGTTTGGACAGGGAGGTCCCTCTGGATGCGTGAAAGTGATTCGGAAGTGGGTTGTTGTAGATTGGTGTCAGGAGGACCCCTCAGCTGGGTTGGGTTATGCGACCTGGACATATAATCAGGAAATTGATGTGCTTGAATCCGAACCGCCGCAATTCACCCCCGAGAGTTGTCAGGATGTGACCTTCTGTTTAACAGATGATGAGTGCCAGTTCAGGGTACTCGGACCAGGTTCAAATGGGCCCTTCCCATTTGCGAACGCCACTGATGACTGCACAGAGACGAATGATTTGAATGTGACTTATAAACTCGATGTGTTTAATGATGGTATTGGTGCGTTCGGAGGCTTTGATTTTACGTCAGATTTCACCTACCGGGATGGGGACAACAGAAATTTCCCAAGTCCGCCAAATATCATTGATACGTTGAATCATGACGACAATCCGTCGACGGAGAAAATTGTGGAGGGGAAATTCCCTGTTGGTGTTCATAAGTTGTTTTGGAAGGTAGAGGATGGCTGTGGCAATGTATCGACCTGTGCGCATACATTTGAGATAAAGGATTGTATTGAGCCCACACCTGTGTGTTACAATAGTATTGTCACGGTTGCCCTTGCTGGTTCAGGGGAGGTAGATTTGCTTGCTCGGACATTTGATGCCGGGAGTTATGATAATTGCACCCCTGATAGTGAATTAATCATCGCATTCTCGGACCAGGTGACTTTTGATCCGGTCACAGGAGAGCCGATATATGATACGGTCAGGACTTTCACCTGTGATGATTTGGGGACGCAAGAAATTGAGATTTGGGTCAAAGATGCTCCTGTTGGATATGATGACGGTGATGTGTTGGATGATAATTGGGATTTCTGTGTAACGCTTGTTGAAATACAGGATCCCAATGGGGTCTGTCCATCAACGAATACGGCTGTCATTTCAGGACTCATTCAAACGGCATTAGATGAGCCGGTTGAACAGGTACATGTTGATTTGAATAATTCGGTATTTGGTAATGGGATGCAGTATTCAATAACGGGGGATGACGGATTATTTTCCTTTCAAGCTCCGGTTGGTCAGAATTATGCTGTGAATCCATCTAAAAATATAAATTACCTCAACGGCGTGAGTACATTCGACCTCGTGTTGATTACACAGCATATTCTTGGCCTTTATAACTTTGACAGTCCATACCAATATATTGCAGCTGATGCGAATAATGATGGGAAAGTCACAACATTTGATGTGCTTGAGCTTCGGAGACTGATATTGCAGGTAAGCACTGAATTGCCGAATAACCAAAGCTGGAGGTTCATTGATGCAGATTGGGTATTCCCAAATCCCAAAAATCCGTTTACGCCTCCATTCCCAGAAGTCATTGATATCAATGCATTGTCAGTTGATGAGTTAGGAAGTGACTTTATTGGTGTCAAAATAGGGGATGTAGATTTAAGTGCGACGCCCAATCAGTTTGCACAGTCTAAGACCATGCCCCGAAGCCAGTCCGATTTGGAAATGGTGGTCCAGGATAGGGAGGTAAAAGCCGGAGAAATAGTGGAAGTTAGAATTGAGAGTAAGAATTTTACAGAAGTATCTGGCTATCAGTACACTGTCGCTTTTGATTTAGATCGTGCAGAGTTTTTGGATGTGATTCCCGGAGCATTACCAGGATTAAATGAATCCCATTTTGGTCTGTCTACCCTTGAACGGGGTCTCCTCGCCACAAGTTGGAATGGTGAGGGAGTTGAATTAGGAGATGGTGTGACTTTGTACACCTTGAAGTTGAAAGTCCTAAAAGATGGCAGGCTCTCAGATTTGTTCCGGATGACGTCGGAATTACTCCAATCAGAGGCATATTCTGAAGGGTATACCAAAATGGATGTGAAGTTCAGATTTGAGTTTGAGTCGGGCGAATCAGTCGCCGCCCCATTTGAGTTATACCAGAATCAGCCGAATCCATTTAGAAGTGAAACTGTGATTGGTTTCAATCTTCCAAATGCTTCCAAAGCAACGCTTACGATTCATGACGTTTCAGGGAAGGTTGTGAAAGTTCTTCAAGGTACATACAATAAGGGTTACCATGCACTGACAATAGACAGAAGTGATTTGGGTGCATCAGGAATCTTGTATTATACATTGGAGACAGATTCTTATACGGCAACCAAAAAGATGGTTTTGATAGATTAGATTACGGATTCATAAATGTCTTTAAAAACGCTCCGCAGGAAATTACCAGCGGAGCGTTTTTGCTTTGTATCCAGGAGCTGAAAAAGATAGGAGTTAGAATGTGCGTTGTGAAATAGGGAGGGGTGTGACTCGTATATTCAACGAAACACTATACACTCGCACAGGGAAACTAAATGAAGAAGGGGGAGAGAGGAGAGTAGCGCGGGGGAGGCTTGAACTCCCGACCTCAGGATTATGAATCCTGCGCTCTGACCAACTGAGCTACCGCGCCGGGGGACGCAATTTTACGAATTGCGTGTGTTAAATAAATGCGTGCAAATATACGCTATTCTCAAGCGAAAATCAACAGGAATCTTAGTGGGATTGGATTCGTAATCTTTGGGTGCCAGCTATCTTGATTAGGCTGTTTGTTGCGCGGTTTCAGCAGGCTGATCTTGCAACACATCGTCATCGACGAGGATTCTTCCGCAATGCTCACAAGCGATGATTTTCTTGCGTAGGCCAATTTCCAGTTTTGTTTGAGGAGGAACCATATTAAAGCAGCCACCACAAGATTCACGCTCCACGGTCACGACTGCAAGGCCATTACGGTAAGTAGAACGGATTTTATCATAGGCTGTCAGGAGTCGACTGTCAACTGATTTCCTTGCTGTATCAGATTTTTTGCGAAGTTGTTTTTCTTTCTTATCGGTATCTTTAATGACTTCAGTGAGTTCAACCTTTTTGCGTTCGAGTTCGCTTTTATTCTTTTCCAGCACGGCGGCAATTTCGTCGATTGCCAATTGCTTGGTTTCGATTTTTTCGTGTGCGGCCTTAATCTTTTTATTGCTGAGTTGGATTTCGAGCCGCTGCATTTCCTGTTCCTTCATCAGGGCTTCATACTCCCGGTTGTTCTTCACATTATCCATCTGCCCTTCATAACGCTCAATCAATGTTTTGGCAGTTTCGATATTGACATCATGCTGACGAATTTCTTTTTCAAGATCCTCTGCCTGACCTTGTACACGAGCCAATCTCGTTTCGAGTCCTGCTATTCGATCCTCGAGGTCTTCAACTTCTTTTGGAAGTTCACCTTTTAGAACTTCAATTTCATCAAGCTCAGAGTCAATGAGTTGAAGGAGGTACAAGTTCTTCAGTTTTTCGTCAATGGATTGTTCTTTCCTCGCTGCCATATCGATCAGGTTTAAGAAGTGTGCACTTTATCAAAAGAGATAACGCACAGGGTTGGTAAGCAGTTCCGTTTTTCGAAGTGCAAAAGTACTCATTTTCTGCTGAATAATATCGTAGAGCAAATCAATGGTATACTGTTCACTTTCGTAGTGGCCGATGTCTGCCAGGAGCAGATGATTGTCGGCATCAAAGAATTCATGGTATTTGAGATCTGAAGTAATAAATGCATCGGCACCAGCATTGATGGCATTGGGAATAAGAAAACTTCCCGCTCCGCCACATATGGCGACAGAATGAATGGGGCGATTCAGAAATTTGGTGTGCTTGATGCATGATGTTTTCATGGTATTCTTGAGAATTCCGAGGAATTCATTTTCATTCATTGGAGATTGAAGGGTACCAATAATCCCGGCGCCAGCTTCGGTATTGTTGGTTTTAGGACTTAGAATGGTTTGGTTCTGAAGGTTGATTTGATTGGCGATCCTTTCATTCACGCCATTGTGCAGGACATTATCAAGGTTGGTATGTATGGCGTATAGTCCAATGTGATTGCGGATAGCTTTGATGACAGTTCTTTCGACATAGTTTTTTCCGGTGAGTGTTTTCAAACCCCTGAAAATGATTGGGTGGTGGGTAATGATGAGATTGCAATTATGATGGATTGCCTCTTCTACAATTTCCTCAACAGCATCTAAAGCTAGGAGAATGCCGGTTACCGGAGTATTTGGTTCTCCGGCAAGGAGGCCGGAGTTGTCATATGATTCCTGGAGGTTTAGGGGTGCAATAGTCTCAAGGTATTTTGTGACATCGTTGATTGTGAATAACATACAGTGAGGAATTCGTTTGGGAGAAAAAAAAGGGGGGACTCAGAAACTGATTTTGTCCGGTAGATGGGAAATGGGTCCACTTATTTTTGTCGTATCGATATGGGAAAAAACCCAATTACAAAAGGTTCAACCGGTATATCCATATCTGTACCGGAGACAGGTCCATAAAAGTGACGCCTTCCGAAGAAAAGCCATGGCGCGGATCTGCGTGGTGGAGGTTTCACAAAGTAAATAAGTTTTCGGGACATTTCCTGAAACCTGGCATGCGTATCAGGATAGGAATGTCAAGAAATCAAAAGGCTGCTTACAATAACCCAATTCCCCTTTTCCGAGGGGATAAACCCTTTGCCTTGTACAAGAAAGCTCGTGACTGGCTTTTGTGCAAGGCTGTCTCAAATTCTTAATGGTCTATTAATGCGAAAAAAAATGAAAAAAAGGAAAGTACCCATGAACAGGAATGCCGTTTCCGGTTGGTTTCCAGCTCCACGACAGAGTTGCCTTAGGTTACCGACCAGTCTGCCCCACTCATTTCGTAAACTGCCACTCATAATGGCAGTGATTTTGTCGTTGTGGGCGTCTGCTGACACTACGGCCCAGACCGTAGCTTGCAAGGATTCAGCTGAGGTTGCTTATTCAATCATTTCAGGTTCGGGGAGTGTGACAGTCCCGGCAAATGCTTTAATCGAGTCATACTCTGGGGTTGACAGCTTTGCCATTGGGTTTGTTTCAGGCACTTTGACAGGTCATGTGGTAGTACCATGTGATAGCCTCGACGGTAATCAATTTGGGATATTTGAGGTTCAGTTGGTTGCATACAACGGAGGTTCTGCCGCTGATAGCTGCACCACATATCTTAAGATTCTGGATGAAAGTCCGGCTCTATTCAAATCTCTGCCTGGCGATATTTCCAGAGTGGCGGATGCTGGTGAGTGTTATGCATCGGGGATTTCTCTGTCTGTGCCAATAGTAACAGATGGTTGCTTTGGAGATACAACCATGACATTCTTTGAGCGCTCGGATGGGCTCGGGGAAATGGATAGTTTCTTAGTTGGGTCAACGGCAGTCACATTTATTTATGATGACCCTCATACTGAAGATACACTGGTGTACACATATAATGTCATTGTTACTGGTGATGCCCCGGTTGTTACAGATTTTCTTCAGCCGGCCATTCGGGATTGTGATATGAATGACACGATTGATATGGATGATCTGTTAGTCTTCGGGTGTACGGAATCGGATCAATCTATGACAATAACAGCACCATTTGCGCTTGCATGCGACGGAGATACATTATGGGGTATTCTTCCGGGTGTTCTACCATCAGGGGTTGTTTATGCAGCCAATGGGGGTAATTCTGCTAGTCCACCAACTGTCACACTTTCCGGCAGTTTCAATGGAGGCCAGCTGACGTGGTGTTTTCAAAACCCTCCTGTTGGAAGTACGCTGTGTTATGAAACTCTGACCTATGTATGGATGGGCGACAGCAAGCCTCCAATGGTGCATGCTCCTTCTGATGTGACTCTGTATGCATCGGATGAGATCACAGGAGGATATGGTATTGGACAGACAGATGACTGTACATTTGATTCTATTGCCGACATTGCCATGTTGGCATTTGACCCGGTTACGTGTGAGCGTTCCGGATGTATAGCGAGTCCGATTTATCCATTTGCTGACTCTTCAGGAATGCCAGCAATGGCAATTTGTGATACATTTTATTCAGATCCTCCTGGAGAAGTATTCGGAGGGTTCTACACTGATAATTGTGCAGTAGATACCGTCGAATTTAGGCGCTCATTCTGGAGTGAATGTGCAGATACCTTAATTTCCAGCAGGCCTACAACTACGCCTGATTCCGTGAGTGAGTGGGCTGGAGCTGCTGGTAATGATCCGAATGTGTTGTATGACTTTACTTCAGGTTATCACATGATAGAAGTGAGAGTCAAAGATGCAGGTATGCGGGAAGCGATTGATACATTTTGGATTACGATAATTGATGATGTTCAGCCGGAATGGCAGGCCAACCTTACTTCATTGACAGATTCTCTTTCCGGGACCTTTGAAATTGCAGAAACGCTTATTGATACTATCATTGGTACCGACTCAGTGCCTGATGGTGGGCTGATGGAGGTTGTACTTGATGTCAACGATGAATTTTTTAAATTAGATTCAGCGTATTTGGCCAATTCCTTTGTCCCCTCTGCTGTCGATGAATGCTATGGAGATACAGTGATTGTGGATTCGGCCTGGGTTCGGGTAGATACGAGCGGATGCCCTTCATTTATTCAGGGAATTGATACCTTCTTTGCACACAAAGCAACTTTCACAAAAATGTGGAGTGCCATGGATGATTGCGGCAATGAGCTCGGAGTTGGCGATGGTGACAGTTCAGGTCTTGATGGAAATGATGATGACAGATATGTACTGAGTGTAAAGATTGTGGATACCAAGGGGCCACGTTGGGATCCCACGTTCATCCAGGCGAATGATGGTATTTCATCTATAGCCAGGGTTCCTGTTGAACCAGTGACTTGCAGCGATGCGGGGCTTTCTTCATACTCAGGGTTGTCTTCAGCCGGTTCAGGCACGATATATTCCTGCACTGCTCAGGATACGCTAAAAATTTATTTGTCTGATTTTGGAATCGATGCATCAAGCGACAGTTGCACACTTCCATCTTCAGCTTTGGATTCAATCCTTGTTGCGAAGGCATCTGACTACACTCCGGATAGTATGATTGTGTATACATGGTCTCTTACGAGTGCAGTTGATTGCAATGGGAGTAATATTTCGGGATTACCTCTTACCTCCACCGGCACAATTACTGATAGTGTCAGTGCTGCGAGCGCCCTGACAGATTGGAGTCCGGCAGTGTATAATATCACTTATTCGGCTACTGATATGTGTGGACTTACGTCTACTTTCCAATTCTATTTTCAGATTTTGGATGATGTAGCTCCCCGTTTCGAGAGTTGTCCAACTGATATTTCTGTGAATAATC
>CAZMSQ010000001.1:201670-211816 GCA_964569025.1 uncultured Saprospiraceae bacterium
GATGATGTAGCTCCCCGTTTCGAGAGTTGTCCAACTGATATTTCTGTGAATAATCTCATTGGGAATTGCGAAGCCATCGCAGGCTGGCAACCTCCATCAGTGGCTGACAATTGCGGTGGAGCTTCCATTACTTCCCTTGAAGTAACGGGACCTGATGGCTCAGCAATAACTACTTTCGGTGCGTCATCCGGATCTTGTACAGATGTCTTGAATTTTAGTGAGGCATTTGTTGGAACTTCGTGGACAACCACGACAAACGGAGGGAACGGAACTATTGGCGATTCCTCACCCGGAAGTATTTCCCTGACTTCATCAACAACAACAGGTGTCAACACGACCTTCTGTATCAATATCGTGAATGACGGGGTTATCAGCTTTGATTATGCCTATGGTGGAACGCACGATTTAGCGGATGATCATTTTGGGATTTCAACTGATGGGGCTTCAACAATTGATTGGTTCTTAGATAGTAATACAGTATTTGGAGCAGGTTCTTCAGGGTACACAGCTGTTGTGGACAATGGTGATAATTTCTGCTTTGTAATTGGTTCAGACGGTGACTCTGACAGCAGCACAGTTACATTGACGAACTTTTCGTATCAGTGCAATGATAACTGGAGGTTCGGAGAGTTTCCTGTGGGTGTCAGTGCGGTGAAGTACATTGCGGAGGATGTCTGCGGAGATCCTGTAAATAAGGATTCATGCGAATTTACCATTACCATTTTGGATGTTCAGGCTCCTGTAGCAAGTAGTATAGACACTAACTTCTTTAATTGCGACCCAACAACTTGTGACAGAGTGTTTGGGACATCATTTGTGGAAAGTGGAAGTTTTGACAACTGCGGTATTGACAGTTCAAGGCTTGAACAGACATCAGGTCCGGGATTTGCAACATCACCGTATGCTGGAGGATCGTTTACGATAACCGACGGGCCGGGTGTGTACTCCTTTGATTACATCGTGTTTGACTCAACTGGTAATTCAGATACGACAACGACAGTTTTGGTCTTAACAGATGTGACCGCGCCTACGTTTGATGCACTTCCATCTATCTACACGCTTGCCGCATCATCTGACTCTTGTTTTTATGTTGAAACAGGTTTGGGTCGGAATCAGACCGCAACTGACAATTGTATCAATCCGGTCCTTGTATATCATGACTATGCAGTTGCTGGTGATGCCGGATACGTCGGGACAAATGATTCGACAACGCTTCAAGGAGCGGTTTTTCCACTAGGCACAACATCGGTCACCTGGACTTCTGTAGACAGTTTCGGGAATCCATCGTCCAAAATCGTGTCATACACAGTATCAGATACCACAGATCCGGTGCTTTCATGTCCGACCAATCAGGTTGTAGGAACTGTTCCAGGCAGTGGATGCGGGGTGTCAGTGAACTATGATGTGACAGTAGACGATAATTGTGGAATAGCTTCTGTGGTTAGTGTGCCGGCAGATGGGTCACTTCTCGGAATTGGGCTCACCACAGTGACGACAACGGCTTTGGATAATGCCGGCAATTCAACAGTATGCACATTTACGGTTACGGTGAATGATTCAACTCTACCCGTACCGGTATGTTCGAACATCTCTCTCACATTGAACTTGCTCAGTCAGGGGTCAATCACTCCTCAACAGGTTGGTTCTGCGACAGACAACTGTGGTGTGATTGACAGTGTAGCTATATCGCAGTCAAGTTTTGACTGCAGTAATTTAGGTCCGAATTCAGTGGTCTTTACCGCATGGGATCCAGCTGGGAATTCCTCAAGCTGTACGGCAACTGTAACTGTTGATGATAACTTTCAAGATTGGCGGTTCACAAACTGTCCAGCTGATATGGAGTTAGAGACAATAGCAGGGCAGTGCGAGTTGAATGTAAACTTAAACCAGCCCACAGTTCAGGCTGGTTGTTCTCCGGATTCTTTATTACCACGCATTGACGGAGTGGTGACTCGTGATGACGGCTTATCTATTAATGATCCATATCCAATCGGATCGACTGGAGTGAGATGGAAATTCATTTCTCCAATTACAGGTGATTCGATATTCTGTAATTATAACGTCAATGTAGACGACATTACAGCTCCGACAGTCTACAACTGTCTCGATGATCAAATAGGAACGGATACTATTTTCGAGGTCATGACCGATCAGGCTTTCTGTTCGCAACAGCAAGTATTTTGGGATGAGCCTTATGCTTTAGACGACTGTCTCGATTCTGCCCAATTGAATACTCAGAATCGAACCCGTTCGGCATTGCCAGGGCAAACATTCCCGTCAGGATGTACAACGGTTTCCTATCAGTGGGGAGATGGGAATGGGAATTCAGTTATCTGTGAGTTCGTAGTTTGTGTGGAAGACACAATCAGGCCTGAGATGCAGTGCAATGAAGCACAAATCGTAACCCGAGCAATGAATGCGTGTGGGTCAGTGACAGTTCCGGCGGTTGACTTCACACCCGGAGCAACTGACAATTGTGGGATTGAAAGACGATGTATTGAAATTGATTTGACTGATGACGGTGTGGATAATCCGGAAATATTCTGCTCTCCAGATACTGTTCTTGTGTTGGATTGCAGCAATGCGCCTGTATTTGATACAATCCCTGTGCGCCGTTGGGTTGAAGATCCAAGTGGCAACACGAGTGACACATGCGATGGCTTCTTTACAGTGGCAGATCCGACTATTCCTGTGGTGAGTTTGTATGATACCACATTGTATACAGCCATAGCTGCCAAAGACAGTTGTTTTGCGACCCACACATATACACTTCCATATTTAGGTTGTACAAGCACTGGGAATGCTCCGCAATCGGATAACAGTCGGGAGCAGGGTTCAGCATTCTATTACGATAATGACACGTGCAATACGATCGTCAATATTGAGGCATGGCAGGTTGCGGATTGTGATGGTGACTTTAGCGCTCCAGTGCTGATTGATGAGTCAACCGTAAATGCTCCAGAAGATGTAGCATATACGTTTAACTTCCCTGTTGGAAAGACACTTCTCGTCATTTCAGTCACAGACAAGAAGCAAACGGTGACGGACACGGCTTACATTGCGGTTGCCGATACAATTGCGCCATTTGCAAGTGAAGGTCCCGCGGATATTACCATTGGAACCAATCAAGGTCAGGATAGCTGCTACGCCCTTTACGAATGGGAGCATCCGAAGATTCTTGATAACTGCAAGGTGGACTCAGTCATTATGATCATTGATTATCCGGCTGGTGCGATTCGCTATGACGGGTCACCCCTGAACGATACCTCGATTGTCATTCTGGATGATGCGCAATTTGGCCTCGAGTCTTGTCCAGATTTGGGAAGCATGGAACTGTTATTCCCCAAATTAACGACGACCATCAGTTATCAGGCGTTTGACGTATGCGAGAATTGTCCCTTTGGGCTTGATAGCTTGACAGGGTGGGATTGTTCCGCAAGGAACGAAGATATTGTCTGGAGTTTCGATGTGGTGGTCAATGATTCGACGCCTGTGGTAGCGTTTGATTGTCCGACTTCAGCCTGTGCCAATGTTGATACACTTCCGATTTTCTATATCGAAGCTGGAATGACTGGCCCAGGGCTGACTCAGCCGAACAGTTTCCCGGATTCTTGTGAGTGTTTCGGATATTTTGATTACACCGTGAAGTTTAAAGAGAACTGTGATACCCTGACGATCTGGAAGCATGTGTATGTGTATGAAGATGGTCAGAAAGTCGGTCCTTCCCTCAAGTCTGAGATGCGAGTCTTTGCTTTGGGAGACAAGCAAGCTCCAGACTGGACCTATGACTTTGAAATAAGTGATACGCTTTTCAAGGGTGATTATTTCTATGAGGTAGTTGCCGAGGATTGTGGTGGATTCCGGGATTCTTGTTCCTTTGAACTAAAGGTGATTGACAAGCAAAATCCTGAAATTCTTGATTGCACTGAAGAGGTTACCGCGTATGCGCTTTCAGGAGAGTGTTCGGCAGATGTGACCTGGGATATCCCAATGAATTTTGATGACAACTGTAAAGTGATTGACAGTTGGTCGTATTCAGCTCAGTTTGAGGGCCAATCAATTCCAATTACCTCGGTTGATCCCGAGGGATGTAATTCGAACGTTGGATTTAATGGCCAGTGGTCGCCTGGATTCTGGGATTGGAACCCTGACAATCCGGCATTTGGTTCTCAATCATTTTACAACCACACCTCAGGGATGCTCTTCATCACACAGGGTGAGGCTTGTGTAGAAGTGCCACACGACGGGCTTGTTTCATTCAGAGTTGCAGACGGGACTGGCACTGTGGCCATTGCCGGTTCTGATATTGCCATCACAGCAGGCTCCGGCACAGGGAATGACTACACATTTACTGTCAGTGCTGGTGATACGTTATGCATTGATGGACCTCTCATGATTGAAGTGACCGATTTCCAGTTCTTGTGCGGAGGATCTCAGCACAGCGCAAGCTTCCCTGTAGGGGTCAGTACGGTGACATATGTAATCAGTGACGGAATGACATATGATTCATGTGGTATTTCGTATGGTCCGAATTATGATACATGTGTTGTGAACGTTACGGTGCTTGATACGATGAAGCCTTGGGTGACGTGCATTGGACCTGAAGTTGAGATAAAGCTTAACAGTGACGGAACAGGTATATTTGATGTGAATGATGTAATAAATTCTGCAGATGATAATTGTAAGGTAGATTCAATGTGGTTGAGCGCTTACGACTTGACATGTGCCGACACTGCCGGACTTGAAGTTGAAGCCTACGTACGTGACATGTCAGGGAATATCAATTCTTGTACAACAACAGTGGTAGCTTCTCCTACTTCTGTGCCGACACCAAACTCTTGCCCCGGGAGCACACTTGTCTATCTTGATGAGAATTGTGAGGCTGTCTTGTCATACGATGTACCTACCGTCAACCTTGGATGTTACGGATTGGATACGATGGAATTATTGACAACCGGATTTCATAACGGTGCGGTTTTGTCAGGTGAGCTCGTCCAGTCTGTATCTTACACTTACAGCTACATGACGGAGGGGGGAATCATGCAGACTTTGGGATGTCAATTCCAGGTTCGGGTTGAGGATCATTTATCTCCGGAATTTGACTTGGAAGTTTCCGGGCAGATGGTTGAAGCTGGAGATACCGTGCATCTCGAGTCTTCAGGAGGCTATTGTTTTGCACCGATCCATTGGGAGCTGGTGAATCTGACAGATAATTGCGATCAGAATACCCAGATTACAAGCAGTCATTCAGCCGGCACCAATCTGCCAGTTGGATGTACCCAAGTGACAGTAAGTGCCACGGATGATGCCGGAAACTCAACATCCAGGGTCTTTATGGTGTGCGTGACTGATGAAGAGGCGCCACTGTTGAGCTGTATGGATTTGACTGTCCAATTGGACCAGTCAGGTCAGGCAACGATAGATTCTCTTGAGCCTATTGGAATTCTTCAGGATGATTGCGGGATTACAACCATTCAGCTTTCTCAGTACACCTTTACGTGTGATGATTTAGGAGACAACACGGAAACGGTTACTGCATCTGACGCTGCTGCAAATATGACGACTTGTACCTACACGGTCACCGTTGAAGATCAAATCAGCCCTGTAGCTTCCTGTAAGGATATTACCATCGGGCTTGACCAAAACGGGAACGCATCAATTGCACCTGGTCAGATAGACAATGGAAGTGACGACAATTCAAGTTGTTTCTCACTTTCAGTGAATGTGAATGAATTTACCTGTTTAGAAAAAGGAGAGAATTTAGTCACGCTTACCATTACTGATGCTGCGGGTCTCACCGATGACTGCAATGGGGTTGTCACAGTTAATGATTCATTAGCTGCAGTAGCTGTTTATTGCCCTACGGATACAACAGTATTTATCGAGCCGGGCACTTGTGGTGCAGTCGTAGAATATGATACGCCTCAGTTTGAGGATAATTGCGACGGATTACAAGATGGGATGAAGGTCTCTGGTGGTGCGTCTGGTTCAATATTCAATGCTGGCGTGAATTCTGTGAATTTCACCTACATTGATTCAAGCTCGAATGTATCGGCGTATTGCACATTCAACATAACTGTAGTTGACAACGAATCTCCGGTTATTGATTGTTCAACGCCTCTCAGTTTAATTCAGCCAACTGATTTGGGAGTATGCAGTTATACGGTATCTGGTTCAGGGTTCGATGTCACAGCAAATGATAATTGTGATATACTGAGTATCACTCATAACTACACAGGTGCGCCTTTAAGTTCAACACTTGATGGTGCTGAATTTGCTGCAGGAACTACAGTAGTAACCTGGATAGCAGAAGATCTCTCAGGCAATAAAGATACCTGTGAGATAGAGATTGAAATCCTCGATTCTCAGGCACCAGTCCTGGCGCCCGGCTCGAATTGTCCAGCTGACGCAGTTCTGGCAGCCAACCTGAATGAGTGTGAGCAGATTTATACCTGGACACCGCCCTCTGAGGCTTTGGATTTATGTGATGGTTCCATTCTCAGAACCTCCGGACAGATTAGGGAAGTACTGATTGATCCAAAAGGGGATACATCCAGCATTTTCCCTCAATTTGATTACGATATGCAGCCTATTACCGGTGGATTCATCCAGCAAGCTCAATTCCCGGTTGGTGTGTCAAGGATTCTGTACATTGCCTCAGATAATGAAGGAAATTCTGATACGATTTGTGAGTTTACTGTCACGATTCAGGATCTTGAAGTCCCGGTTATCATTTGTCCTGCAGATCAGATTCTGACGACCAATTGTGATGAGTTTCCGATTCCGAATTACACAGCTTTACCGAACGTTCAGGATAATTGTCCGAAAAATATAACGGTCAGTCAGCTTCCGGCTCAGGGAACTCAATTAAAGGATGTGCAGTGGGTTGACAACAACAACAACAACGACAGAGATGAGGGTGATTTCTTCTTTGTCGAGCTCATCGCAGACGATGGTTCCGGTAACAGTGATACATGCACATTCCGTGTCATCATTGGTAACTTGACTGAACCGGTGCCTGTAGTAAGTCCATTGCCACAGATTACTAGCGATTGTGGGGCAATTTGTGTTGACGCTCCAATTGCCATTACCCAGTGTGGAGATACTATTCACGGATTACCAAGTTTCTCAAATGGAGTGTGTGATGAGAATCAATACTTGTTCCTCCCAACAAGCCCAGGCTTCATTAACATCACCTGGACATATGAGGATGAGAATGGAAACTCCAGAACACAGATTCAGAACCTGACCATTATGGAAGATGAAATCGACCCTGTGGTGGTTTGCAATGATCCGACTGTCTATCTTGATGAAACCGGTGCAGCTTCAACTGACGCCCAGGCTCTTCTGGCATCCGCATCCGATAATTGCACTGACTCAGTGGATTTGACATTCTCCCTCTCTGTGAGTTCATTTGGTTGTGACGATCTGTCAGCGCCAGTATCTGTGACAGTGACGGCTACAGATCTGAGAGGCAATTCTGACTCCTGCGATGCAATGGTGACTGTCTTGGATACAATCCAGCCAGTTGCAGACTGTGTGGAGAGCGTTGAGCTATATCTTGATGATCAAGGTTTGGCAGTACTCACAGCTCAGGCAGTGAATGCTGAAAGCAGTGATAATTGTGGGATTGAATTGCTCACGATCAGTCAGGATACGTTTGATTGCGGCAACATAGGGACTTCTACTGTGACCTTGACGGTGTATGATGCTACTGAAAATTCTGCGCAGTGCACTACGAGTGTGCAGGTGTCAGACACAATTGCCCCGACAGCGAGCTGTCAGGATATTTCAGTCTGGCTTGATGGCCAGGGTGTGGCAACAATTACTGCTGCTGAGGTTGATGCCGGAAGTGCAGACAATTGTGGGATAGAGTCATTGGTGCTGAGCATACAAAGCTTTGAATGCAATGATATAGGGGCGAACACAGTCTGGATGACGGTGACTGACCCGAGTGGCCTTGTTGATTCCTGTTCGGCAACAGTTGTTGTGGCAGATTCAATAGATCCTGTCATCACTTGCAGTTCAGATATTGAGGATTGCTGCGCACTGCAGACTGTTTCGGCTTCTGCAACTGATGAGTGCAGTTCGATGCTGACCTATTCGTATGTCGCGCAACTTGCTAATGGGAATGTCCTCAGTGGAGATACTTCCGTATTGACAACCAACTTCCCTCCAGGTACATCTGTGGTGACCTTTGTCGCTCAGGATGGAAACGGGAATTCGGATACATGCTCTATGACAGTCTTCATCACTGATGATCAGGATCCTGTGGCAGCATGTGAGTCTGATGTCAATGTTGCTCTTGGAATGAATGGCTCTGTGACTCTGCCTGCAATGTTTTTTGATGATGGAAGCTTTGATGAGGGGTGCAGTTCTTCCAGTGAGATAGCAAGTGCTTTGATTTCAGTGATGGGAGGAACTCCTTCACCTTCCTACACATTCACATGTGATCAGGTCGGGATGGTTGACTATGTGCTCATTGTATCTGACTGCGCCGGGAATACCTCTGCTTGTTCAGGGATGATTACGCTTGAGAATAGTAACCCTGCTCTAGACATAATACCAACGATTGCAAAAACTGATGAAATCTTCCTTGGGGAGGAGAATGGAGCAATCAATGTCACGAGTGTAGAGAATGGAAATGGCGTGGATATTTTCGGGAATGTGACTTTCTCGTGGGCAGGCCCGAATGGATACACCGCAGATACATCATTTATCGACGGTCTGGCTCCAGGCGAATACTGCGTGACCATTACCAATCTGAATACATCCTGCTCAATGGATACCTGCGTGGACATTCTCCCCGGTTTCGATACCAGTATGATCACAATTACCGGGACCCTGGCTACGAGCTATGGACTGAGTGCAGGGTGTGTAGATGTGTATCTCAATGGAGACGAGCAGCTTAGCACACAGACAGACGTCAACGGTTATTATCAGTTTGAAGTAGCGCCGGGTTCCTACACGGTGACTCCATTCAAAGATATTGATCCAAAAGAAGGCGTTTCAACCACAGATTTGATTTACATTCAGGGTCATGTGCTGAAACTCTTCATGCTTGACGATCCGTACAAAATCATTGCTGCAGATGCAGACAATAACGGAAAGGTGTCAACCATTGACCTCGTGAATCTGCAGGCATTGATGTTAGGAAACATCGATCAGTTACCAACTAACACGTCTTGGAAGTATGTACCGGTTGGTCACACATTTGCTGATCCTGCTGATCCATGGGCCTCTGTGATTCCCCAGGCACTTCCATTCTTATCTCTGAATGGAGATGTAGACGACGCAGACTTTGTGGCCATCAAGGTTGGCGACGTCACAGAATCTGTGACCCCTGGTTGTTCCGGAGGTCTGAATGATGGTGGAGGAATCGGTATCGAAAGCCGTAAAGCAATGTCTGTGCAGCTGGAGACTGCTGATCAGGCGGTTGTCAGGGGCGAAACGTACAGGGTAACAATTACAGCCAGTGAATATAAGGAGTTGCTTGGGTGCCAGTTGAGCATGGCCTTTGATCCAGCTGTATTGGTTTGGAAGGGTGTGCAAGAGGGTGCGTTCCAGACAATCTCAGATGCCAGCTTTGGGCAAAAGAATCTGAGAGATGGCCACCTGCTCATGAGTTGGTTTGATGCCAATGGTGTAACCGTCACCGAGGGAGAAGACCTGTTTACACTCGTCTTCCAGGCTACAGCAAATGCAGAACGACTAAGTGACGTATTCAACCTCAATGAGACAGGGTTACTGTCAAATGAAGTGTACGAGCGCGATGGAACAAGCGAAGTCAGCCTGTCATTCATTGGAGCCAGCAACCTTGAGTTTACGCTCATGCAGAATACACCGAACCCATTCCGCGATCAGACTATGGTCAGTTTTGTGCTCCCTGAAGCAGGTTGGGCTACTCTGACGCTCCGTGATGCGGCTGGCAGACTACTGAAAACCTATGATGGGCAGTTCAGAAAAGGATACAACGAAATTGGCATTCACAGACAAGATCTTCCCTCTGCGGGCTTGATATACTATCAGCTCCAATCAGGAGGATACTCTGCGACTAAAAAGATGATCATTATAGACTAGAGACAGCAAGACCAGTTTGTCACTAAGGGTTTTTGAAGCGGTTTGCCATTAGGCAGACCGCTTTTT
>CAZMSQ010000001.1:211916-467931 GCA_964569025.1 uncultured Saprospiraceae bacterium
CGGGTGAGTGCAGAGAGCGATGAAGCGTTTGATGGCTGCGATGGCTCTGGCAGGTGATTCGGAAAGGCTCATGTGGCCGATGCCTTTGAGCCACACCACCTCTGAGACTGGTGGTATGAGGGTTTGTTTGCGGCAGTATTTTCGGGGGATGGCCGCATCTTCGGTACCGTTCAGGAAGAGGACGGGGGTGTCGAGTTGAGCAAGTACTGAGACTCTCGAGGGGCGGTCCCGCATGGCAAGGAGTGCGGATTTGACCCCCTCTAGAGGGTATTTACTTGCCTGATTGATGAGGGGCTGGAGTAGGAGTGGGTTGCGCCTCGCAAATTCGGGGGCGAACAGGGTGGGGATCAATTGGCGAACGAAGGCGGGTACGCCATTTTGCTCAAGGAACTGAATCGCTTTGAGACGAGCCAGTTTTTTCTCTGGGGAATCTGCGAAAGGATGAGAATGAATCAACCCAAGGCCGGAAAGGAGCTCACCGTCCTGCTCTGCCAGAGCGAGCCCTACGTAGCCCCCCATTGAATGACCGAGGCAAACTGCTTTTTGCCATCCGAAATGGTGAATGACGGTTTGGATCTTATTGGCCATCTGTTCGATGGTAGAGCCTGGTGCTGGGGGAGACTTGCCGAATCCCGGTAGGTCCGGGCACAGAATCGGATGACCGGGGAGGGTCTCAACGAGTGAATCCCACATGGAGCTGTCTTCGCAAAACCCATGAATGCAGAGAATCGGATGTTTTTGACCGTCTTGATACCGGACGGATATATTCTCAATCATCACATGTTCCATAGGAGTTGATCGTATGTTGAAATAATTGTATTCCAGTCATATTGTGCCACTTGCTGATGGAATTGATGTTGCCGGATTTTGGTCGGGTTTTTCAGTAAGGTTCTGAGTTGGTCCAGGAGGTCTTTTGGGGAGTCATAGAAGATATCAGGAAATTCAGCTGGCGGAAAATGGTCTGGATACGCCAATCTGCGTGGGAGGAGTGGTCTCGCTCCGCAATAGATTGCCTCTATGACTGATATGCCGAAAAAGTCTTGCCGGCTAGTGACAGGCAGGATGTCTGATTGCCTTAGGAGTTGGGCATATCTGAGTCTGCTGGTAGCAAAGCCCCAGTGGAGAATTTTGTCAGCGAGCTTTGAGCGGGCTTCAGCGAAAATCGGGGGTGACTGTCCGTAAGCTTCACCAAGTATGATGAGCTCGAAATCCAGGCCTTCTCTATCCAATTGAAATAGGGCTTCAAAAAAGGCTTCCGGCCCTTTGTCGTATTCCCATCTGTGATTCCAGAGAATGACTGGGTTCGGGCGCATTTCCGGTGCCGGGTGGTCAAGGGATGTGAGGTCGATACCAGGGGGCAGCACGGCGGATTTATCTTTGAGCGTTTCTGCTTCAGGCTGAATGGAGGGTGGTGGGAATTGTCTGCAGAATTCGGGGAGGGCCCCGAGAAAACTTTCAAGATGATATTTGCTGTTGAAGAAGAGCCTGTCTGCTGCAAGCGCTGAGGTCAGGTTGATGAATGCATAATGATTGTCGCGTCCGGTAATTGTGTCTGGATCATCAGGAGACCACGGATAGGTGAGTTGGTTTTCATGAAAATATATAGCCAGATTCACGTGTTTGAGGCTGTGTCTGCATACAGCTGCGAAGGTGTCGAGGGCCATCATGTCAGTGGTAAGGATCATATCAGCTGCAAAACCGGAATTGGTCCACGCTTTGGCGAGGGACAATGCTGCACCATGCATTCTCCATTTCCAATGACGCCCAGGCAGGGAAAAGATCCGGATCTCATGGTCTGAGTGGCGGGCAAGGCCTGTGGACCATGCACGGTGGCTTCCAGAATGAAACGGGTCGAGAATGGCTATTTTCATGACTCCAAGATAGGATTTCCGTGATTACCCCGTACCTTGAGGCTATGAACCGACCCGGGCAAGACAGGCATTATTTCAATGAGCGGTTTTGGAAAAACCGGCCGGCAGTTGCCGGGCTCCTGCTCATTCTGGGTATTTGCATTACCTCTGCGTTGGGATACCTGATCATACCTGATTCGAGTCCGGATGCCAATTACCAATTTCCGGAGTATGCGCTTGAGAAGCCGGGGTTCAGATTGGAGGTCCTTGAAGTACCCCGCATTCCCGAACCTGCAAAAGAAGGTCTGCTGACACGCATGCTCGTTGGCCAACTACCTCGTATTCATTCAATTCCGTTTACGGAGTATCGTGTGGATGGAGATTCTGTTACCGTGATGCGCCAGGGAGGAGATACTGCAGTTTTCCATGTTGGCGATCAAATTTCAAATATTCGGGTGAGCATGCGGGTTTTCCCGCTGGGGACCGATCGGTTCGGGCGTTGCTTTTTGAGCAGGCTGGTGATTGGGGCAAGGGTATCTCTTGCTGTCGGCCTGATTGCTGTCGTGATTTCCCTGACCATTGGGTTGTTACTTGGTGCATTGGCTGGCTATTCAGGTGGACGTACAGACAATGTCATTATGCTCTTGATAAATGCTGTATGGTCTATTCCCACCATACTTCTGGTTTTTGCCATTGTACTCTCATTGGGCCGTCATGCATGGAATGTATACCTTGCTGTCGGGCTGACAATGTGGGTTGATGTGGCCAGACTTGTACGCGGGCAGGTTATCGACCTGAAATCGAGACCATTTGTTGAGGCTGCCAAAAGCATGGGCTTCAGGGGCATTCGCATTCTCTTTTATCACATTCTTCCAAATATAATTGGTCCTTTGTTGGTCATTACTGCTGCCAATTTTGCGATGGCCATTCTGATTGAGGCAGGACTGAGCTATCTGGGTTTTGGTATTCAGCCTCCGCAGCCATCATGGGGCAATTTGCTCAACGAACATTATGGGTTTGCACTCAGCGGACACATTCACTTGGCAGTGATTCCGGCTTTGTGCATTATGCTGCTTGTTCTTTCGTTTAACCTGCTGGGGAACGGGCTTCGTGATGCCTTCGATGTGAAAGCGGGAGCGCGAAAATGAGAATCAACCGAGGTGGGTGTCATTGAAGAAGCAATAAAAATGTATACATTCGTAGTATCGTCAATATCAACATTAGGCTGACATGGCCGGGCATGAGACAGTACAAGGTCGGATTGAACAATTAGAGCGGGAGCTCAGTCTCAAACAGTTGCAGATTCAGCGTCTGTTGACCATTACCCAGGCCATCAACAACAATCTTTCCTCACAAGATTTGTACAGCATGTTCAACTCTTTCCTGAGTTGGGAAATGGGTGTGGAGAGGATGGCCCTTTTTGTCAAACAGGATGGTGAGTGGATATGTCCATCATATTTCGGCGTTCAGCCAGAAGTGTTTATCCCCTCTCTCGTCAATGCGGAGCTTTCGGCCTTTAAACGCCTCAGGAATATCACAGAATCTGATCATCCGGTATTCAGGGATTTCGAGGTGGTGATTCCGGTTCACCACAAGGATTTTCCCATCGCCTATGCGTTTATCAGTGGGCTTGGTCCCGGTGAAGAAAGCTACAATAAGGTACAGTTTATCATTGCCATTACCAATATCATTGCAGTTGCTATAGAGAATAAGCGACTTTTCAAACGGCAGATTGAACAAGAACGTTTCAAGTATGAGCTTCGGCTCGCCAGCGAAATGCAGCGCATGCTGGTTCCTGCTGAATTGCCGTCTAATGCCTGTTACGAGCTAGCAAGCATTTATCTGCCTCACCTCAGCGTCGGAGGCGATTATTTTGATTTTGCGGAGCCTGATCCGCAGAGTCTGGTTGTGTGTGTTGCTGATATCTCCGGCAAAGGACTAGCTGCAGCCCTACTGATGGCCAATTTTCAGGCTAATTTTCATGCGTTGCTCCGGCAGGGTAAGCCCCTCGAAGAGTTTATTCAGGATTTAAATAAGTCAGTTTTGCGTATCACTCAAGGCGAGCGATACCTTACCTTTTTCATCGGACTATTAAATCAGACCCACCGGCAGTTGCATTACATTAATGCCGGACATCAGCCACCGCTCCTCTTACAAGACGGGAGTGTCACCGAGTTAACAAAAGGATGTACCATTCTTGGATACTTTAGGGAGCTCCAGGAGGTAGAAGTTGGGGTGGTGGATATTCCCGGAGAGGCTTTTCTGCTCTGTTTTACAGATGGGCTTATAGATATTCAGAATGAGCAAGGAAAATATTACGAAATCAATCAACTCAAGGACTTCGCACAGCGCCATACCGCTTGCAGTGCAACTGAATTTAACGAAAAGTTGTTGACTCATTTACAGATCTTTCAAAAAGAGCCCGATTTTCCCGATGATTTTACACTGCTGACTTGTCGGGTTAAAGCTCCATGTTGAAAGGTGACGGATAGATGTACATTTCATGAGAAACAAGTTTCTTGCCGCATTTCTGGCATTATCCTGTGGAATTCTCGATAAATTTTATCTCGGGCGTAGCGCTGCAGGATGGATTCGAATAGGCCTCTGTTTTATTTTTCCGATTATTCCGTTCCTGGCACTGGTTGGGTTTGTCGAGGCTTTACGATTATTCGGGATGAGCCAAAGGGAATTTGACAGAAAGTACAATAAAGACGAGTTGGCTTTTCATTCCCGGAATCAATCCCAACGAGGCCCGGCAGATACACCGCGGGTGCGGGTGCGAGGAAAAGGGACGCAATACCGCCATGCAGACCGAAGGTCCGGGGGTGCAGAAGACAGACCGATGCCCAAGCCTGACTCAAGCAATCCCTTCAAAATATCGGGCCGTCAGAAATACAGAGATTACGATTATGAGGGAGCCATTCATGACTTTCAAGAGGCCCTTTCAATAGAGCCTCGCGATATTGCCACTCACTTCAACATTGCCTGTGCTTATTCGCTGACGGAACAAACACAAAAAGCCCTTGCGCATCTGGACAAGGCAATCCGGCTTGGATTCAAGGATTTTAAAAAAATCGACCAAAAAGAGGCATTTGCATTTATCAGGGTTACCCCTGAATTTGAAGAGTTTGTGAAGAATGGCTATCAGTTGTCTCAACCAACGACCGAAAATGAAAAAGCCGAGCGATTGAAGCCGGGCCTTGAGGCTCCAAGGCCAAATCTGCTTGATGAAGATGCTGCAAAATTACAGCTTGAGAAAATCACTCAACTGAAAAACAAAGGGGTGTTGACAGAAGAAGAATATCTGGAATACAAACGACGGCTGATGAAATAGAGGATACCTTTGACCTCTGATTATTCGTTACCTTTGAAATATTCCTTTTTTATCCGGCATCCCCTCTCGAGATTCATGATCTTATCTAATCGAGGCAACAACCGGAGCAGTTGGGCCGAAATATGCATACACTAAAATTATGATCGCACGGGAGTTACTGACAACAGACATGATTCCCCTCAGAACTTCGAATACCGGGCATGAGGCTTTAGGTATTATGAGTGATTTCTACGTCCGCCATCTTCCAATTGTCAATAACGAACAGTTGCTCGGGGTCATTTCGGAAGATGATATATTGGAGCACAATGCAGATGAACCCGTAGGGTCATATCAACTCAGTCTTCATCAGGCATATGTGCAGGCTAATGCGCACTTGTATGAGGTAATGGGCACCATGAGCGAGTTTCATCTGACCGTGATTCCGGTGGTTGACGATGAGGGGAGGTATATTGGTCTAATTTCCCAAAGTGACTTATTGTTTACGTTCGCGCGACTTGGGGCATTTTCCGAATCCGGGAGTATACTTATTCTGGATATGAATCGACGGGATTATTCCCTTGCACTCATCGCCAGAATTGTCGAATCGGAAAATGCATCTGTGCTAAGCAGTTGGATACTCGCTGTGCCTGATTCTTTGCGAGTCACTGTAACTCTGAAGCTGAACCGTCAAGATGTACAGGCCATCATTGCAGCATTTGAAAGATTCGAAATCGTTGTAAAAGCTTCTTTTCAGGAAGATACGTATGGCAATGTGCTTCGGGAGCGGTATGAATCTCTGATTAGTTACCTGAGTATCTGACTTTGAGCGGACAGGTTTCAGCCCGGATACAAATGATTCGTCCGCTTCTCGTGACCCTCCTGCTTTCCGGGTTCTTCTCATTCGGAATTAGCCAGACATCTATTGTCATTGAGCACATCGAATTGTGTGGGAATAAACGCACGCGAGATGAAATTCTGTTCAGGGAGTTGACGATCAGGGTTGGTGATACGATTCCCTCGGAAGCCCTTCAGGATTTAATTACCCTGAACGAATACAGACTTCTCAATACAGGTCTTTTCCTCAGGGCCAGCTTGCAAACGGCACCTTCAGGCGATGTGCCGGGGCATATCGGTATTGATATTGTGGTGAAAGAAGTGCTGTATGTAGTGCCGATTCCGATTCTTGAGTTTGCTGATCGAAATTTCAATGTGTGGTGGGTTGACCAAAAGAGAGCTCTTGATCGCATAAACTACGGTATTGACATTGTGCATTCCAATTTAACTGGCAGGCGAGATGTGCTTGGGGTGCTGCTTCAGGATGGGTATACCCGGAAAGTGGAATTGGACTATATCATTCCATTTATCAACCAGAATCAGACAATTGGCTTAGAGGGGAATGTCCTGTATACACGGAATCAAGAGGTTATCTACAAGACCATCAACAACCGCCAGCAGTTTTTCCGGTCAGAAGATATGTTTCTCTTTCATCGGTTCCGCTCAAGGGTGGGGGTGGTTTACCGACCTGGTTTATGGACAAGCCATCGGGTGACGCTGACATTCCGGGATTACCGTACCGAATCGTATGTCCAGGATTTTTTGAATCCGGATTTTTTCGGCGATGGGCGTCAGCGCCAAAGAATGGTATCCTTGAGATATGAATGGACACTCGACGAGCGGGATATTCTCCCCTATCCAATACGAGGACAGTTTGTTCAGATTGGTGCGACCAAAGACGGAGTTGGCCTTTTTCGAGATCGGGATGTGTTATTTTTAGATGGGCATTTTGCCCGCTACCGGCCCTGGTCAGATAAATGGAGTACTGGTGCAGAGGTCTATGCCCGTTGGTTTGTAACACGTGCAAAACAGGCTTTTTATCAAAACAAAGCGCTTGGGTACAAAGATTTGTACATCAGGGGCTATGAGTATTATGTGATTGATGGAATGGACTTTGTGCTGCTCAAGAGCGCAGTGCGATATGAGTTGTTGAATGCTTATATTCGGACATTTGGTCCTTTCGGCATCGAGGCACTGAAGCGAATCCCGATACGCATCTATCTGACTGCCAACTTGGATGGTGGTTGGGTGAATGAACCATATTTCAGCGAATCAAATCCTCTTGTAAACCGGTGGTTGACGGGTGGGGGCATCGGTATTGATTGTGTCGTGCTGTATAATAAACTGGTACGCCTGGAGTTCAGCGCGAACGATTTAGGTGAAAAAGGGGTATTTTTACATTATCAGTTCCAATTTTAGAGGCTATGAGAGTTGCGGTGTACAGCCGAAGTTTGAAAGAAGAGGATTTACCCTGTATTCAGGAGTTTTTCGATCTGTTGTTTGAGATGGGAACAGAGGTATCAGTGTATCGCCATTTTTTAGAGTCAGTTCATCAAAAGATTACCTTTCGGAAAGAGTTCGGAGTTGTTGAAGGCTACCAGGATTTCGTCAGTCAATCTTTTGATTTTGTGGTGACATTGGGAGGAGACGGGACGATTCTCAGTGCAATCACCGAGGTTCGTGACAGCAAAGTCCCAGTTGTAGGAATTAACCTTGGGCGGCTTGGTTTTTTAGCATCTATAGATAAGCTGAGGATCAGGGAGGCTTTAGAGGGAATGCAGCAAGGGATGTATGCCATTGAGAAACGGCGGATGCTCTATTTGGAGTCCAGTCATCCTCTTTTTGGAGAGACTCCTTTTGCACTGAATGATTTCACCCTTCTGAAGCGTGACACTTCATCAATGATTACCATACATACCTACATCAATGGGGCCTTTCTGAACTCGTATTGGGCTGACGGACTGATTGTGGCAACACCCACTGGCTCGACGGGTTACTCACTCAGTTGTGGGGGGCCAATTATTTTTCCGAACTCCGGCAATTTTGTCATTACACCGGTTGCGCCACACAATCTCAATGTCAGGCCAATTGTGATTTCAGATTCATCTGTGATTTCCTTTCAGGTTGAAGGACGGGGAGAGAATTTTTTGTGTACTCTGGATTCCCGTTTTGAAACGATATCTGCTGTTCATCAGCTGGCTGTCCGTAAATGTGATTTTAATCTGTGCCTGGTCCGTATGCCTGGCACCAGTTTTTTGGGCACTTTGAGCGAAAAGCTCGCATGGGGTCTGGATAGCAGAAACTGAATGAGAGGTGGAAACCGGATATTGGGATAGGCTCATAGAGAGATTTCGAATTTTCCTTTTGCTGGAGCGCGGGCATTCGCAAAATACGGTTGATGCGTATCTATCGGATGTTGGAAAGTTGGTGCATTACCTGTCCGGGAAAGACCTGACACAAACTGCACAGGAGCTTGACCAAAATGTTCTTTCGGGATTTCTGATGTGGCTTTGTGAGCTGGGCCTCGGCCGTGCCAGTCAATCCAGAATTTTAAGTGGAATCCGGACATTTTTCAAGTTCCTGTTGATTGAGGAAGTGGTGGAGAATGACCCCACCGAATTACTTGAAGGCCCCCGGAGGAGCCGAAAGATTCCGGAGGTGCTCACTGTCGGTGATATTCAGCGAATTTTGGACTCAATTGATTTGAGCTTGCCTCAGGGTCATCGCAACAGGGCCATACTTGAAGTGCTGTACGCTTGTGGTCTGAGGGTCAGTGAGTTGACAGGTCTTAAGATTTCGAATTTATATCTTGATGAGGGATACATCCGCGTCATTGGGAAAAACAATAAGGAGCGCCTTGTCCCAGTCGGAGATGCTGCAATACGAGCAGTGCGCGTATACCTTGAGAATGTTCGGGTTTTGCAGCCTGTGATTAGAGGAGAGGAAGACATCGTTTTTCTCAACAGGCGGGGGAAGCGTCTGACAAGGGTTATGGTTTTTCATATTACGAAGGAAGCGGCTGCTCTTGCAGGAATTGAAAAGGTGGTGAGTCCTCATACATTTCGACATTCGTTTGCCACGCACCTTGTTGAGGGGGGGGCTGACTTGAAAGCTGTACAGGATATGCTCGGTCACGAATCAATCACAACCACCGAGATTTATACGCATTTGAATATGGAATATCTCCGCGACACCTTGATGAGGTTCCATCCAAGGCATGGGTAACCAAGGTTGGTTTGCGCAAGGAGGTTTCAGCAGAAATAAAAAACGTCTTTCCCCTTTTTGAGCCCTGAGATTTGGAGTGTTTCTTCAATTTCATACCGTGCTTCAGGTGCTGAAATAGCGATAAGAATCTGAGGATTTTTGAGCGACTTGAGTATTGACTCAGGCTGAACGACAGTGCCGTATATGTTCTTTCCGTGTTTGGTTGGGTTGCCCGTTATCCAGATGAATTCGTTCCCTGAACGGGTAAGGTGCTGCGCCAGTTCTTTCCCTGTGGGTCCGGCTCCCCAAAGGACCAAGGGTCTGGAGGAATCTCTGTCAAGTCGGTTAAACCATGGGACTTTTAGTGCAAAAAACCGTGGATTCGCATAGCGAGCGTCGGTCCTTGAGGTGCGGTGAGGATAATCTCGCCAATGGTGAAGAATTTGTGGTAGGCCAATGACCTTGAGTTTTTGACGATAAAAGCGGAAACAGAGGTCGTAGTCTTCTGGATAGACCTCTGGGTGAAATGCATCTGCGGCCAGCAAATCACTGCGGTAGCACATCCAGGCAGGGGATGGAATGACGCATTCGCGATACACTTCAGTAAAGTTATGACTTTTCAAAGTCAGGTTGTTGAGCCATTCAGCATACCTGAGATACCCTCCGCCGACCGGACCTTCGTGTGAGAAATACTTCACAAGGCAAGTGATGACAGAACCAGGGCCACTTTGCTGAAGGACCGTTTTCATGAGTTTCAGTTTATTGGGCTGCATCAGGTCATCTGCATCCATCCTCGTAATCAGTTGCCCTGAGCTGTGTTTCAAGGCCAATTGTAATGCTGGTACGATTCCTTCGCGAGTATTCTCCAGCACTTTGATTCTTGAATCCCTTTCAGCAAACCTTCTGATTATTTGGACACTTTGGTCAGTAGCAAAATCATTGACGGCAATCAGTTCCCAATCAGATTCTGTTTGGTTGAGAATTGACTGAATGCAGGGGGTGAGGAAGGGTTCTGCGTTATAGAATGACATGAGGATGCTGATCTTCATGGGTCTGTATTTCAGTGATAAATATCATGGATGAGGCTCAAAATCGGAGCCTGAATATATGCCGAATTTATTTTGGTGGTTCATTGGAAACCGTTAACTTTGCAGCGATTTTTGGAAAGCCTCTTATTTTCACCAGAATCAGAACACTACAGACTATGGCAAACATCGGTCGCGTCAAACAGGTTATTGGTCCGGTTGTGGACGTTAGCTTTGCAGGAGAAGGGTCAGCTCTTCCAGATATTTTGAATGCTCTTGAAATCAAGAGGAGCAACGGGGAGACTCTCGTTCTCGAATGTCAGCAGCACCTTGGCGAAGATAGTGTACGTACTATTGCCATGGATGCTACTGATGGCTTGGTACGGGGAATGGATGTGGTAGACACAGGAAGGCCAATTGCCATGCCTGTTGGAGACCAGATCAAAGGCCGTTTGTTCAATGTCATTGGAGAGGCAATTGACGGGATTGGCCCTGTTGAAAAAGGAGAGAATGCATATTCGATCCACCGCAAGCCACCAGCCTACGAAGATCTTTCGACGGAAACCGAAGTCCTCTACACAGGAATTAAGGTGATTGACCTGATTGAGCCTTATCCAAAGGGTGGGAAAATCGGACTTTTCGGAGGGGCCGGTGTCGGGAAGACTGTCCTGATTATGGAGCTCATCAATAATATTGCGAAGGGCTACGAGGGGATTTCCGTATTCGCCGGCGTTGGTGAGCGCACCCGCGAGGGAAATGATTTGCTGCGCGAGATGATTGAATCGAATGTCATCAAGTACGGAGCCGAGTTTAAAGAGATTATGGAGAAAGGTGGATGGGACCTTTCAAAGGTTGATCAGAAAGAGCTGGCCAAATCACAGGCAACGCTGGTTTTCGGTCAAATGAATGAACCTCCTGGAGCGCGTGCCCGTGTGGCCCTTTCCGGGTTGACAATTGCTGAATATTATCGCGATGGGGATTTGAGTGATCCCAACGGAGGCCGTGACATTCTTTTCTTTATTGATAACATTTTCCGCTTTACCCAGGCTGGTTCTGAAGTATCTGCCCTGCTTGGTCGAATGCCTTCGGCAGTTGGTTACCAGCCGACTCTTGCCACTGAAATGGGCTTGATGCAGGAACGGATTACTTCAACCAAGCGCGGGTCGATTACATCCGTCCAGGCTGTATATGTGCCTGCTGATGACCTTACTGACCCTGCTCCCGCAACCACCTTTGCTCACCTTGATGCCACCACTGTACTGAGTAGGAAGCTTGCCGCTCTCGGTATTTATCCTGCGATTGATCCTTTGGATTCATCTTCCCGAATCCTTGATCCGGCAGTCATTGGCAGAGAGCACTACGACATGGCTCAGGAAATCATCGGAATTCTGCAGCGCTACAAGGAACTTCAAGATATCATTGCCATTCTTGGTCTTGAGGAACTCTCTGATGAAGATCGCAGTGTTGTGCACAGAGCACGTCGGGTTCAGCGTTTCCTATCGCAGCCATTCCACGTTGCTGAGCAGTTTACAGGGACTCCTGGTGCACTTGTTGCCATTGAAGATACCATTAAAGGATTCCGGATGATTCTTGATGGTGAGATGGATAAATATCCGGAAGCAGCGTTTAACCTGAAGGGTACCATCGAGGAAGTCATTGAAGATGGTGAGCGGATGCTTAAGGAGGCGGCTGCAGAATCAGCAGCAGCTTAGCAATGAATCAACTATTTGCCTGAAGGCGTTAAATTTTGCGACTCTATGCACATTTCCGTATTGACACCAGATCGCAGTGTCTTTGATGGCGAAGCCCGTTCGGTCAAGGTGCCGGGTTCTTCAGGGGAGTTCGAGGTACTCGACAACCACGCCCCTATTGTATCAGCTCTTGATGCTGGTCGGGTTGTTATTCGCCCCGCTCATGGTGAGGCTATCTCATTTCATATTGAGAAAGGTTTCATTGAGGTGTTGAACAATACCATATCTCTTCTTGTGCAAGGGTATTCAGAAGTTCCCACTGCCTGACGACGGCCCGTAAATAATTGGACGGGTTCAAATGGACATGACGAAGTCACCGGCTTTTCGGGGGCAGTAAACCAAGGTAAGCATGTCAGTTATCAGAAAACTGGCTGGGCACACGGCCATTTATGGCCTCAGTTCCATTGCTGCGCGCATGCTTTATTTCTTTTTAACCCCACTCTACACCAACTCCTCCCTCATCTCACAGGCTGATTATGGCGTGGTCACCAGTATTTTCGCTGCCATGGCCATGTTTGTGGTATTCTTCACCTATCGGATGGAGATGGCCTATTTTCGGTACGGATCAGCCCCTCTTGATCAAGACCGATCATTTCATACGTCTATGAGCTCCTTGCTTATCAGTACGGTGATACTCAGTATACTTCTGATACCCTTGGTTCCTGGATTTGCGGAGCTGGTTCATTACCCGGAATTATCTCATTTGCTGGTGATGGCTGTGCTAATATTAGGAGTTGACGCGCTCTCTGAGATTCCAATGGCCAGGTTGCGTATTCAGGGGAAGGCTTTGAAATTCGCTGCTGTCCAAGGTGGCTCAATTCTCGTAAACCTTGGTCTCAACCTGTTCTTTTTGGTTGGTTGTCCTGCTATTCTGGCTCAATCCGGCACATCCGAACTGGCGGTTTTGATAAAACAAGTGTACAACCCCGAAATAGGAATCGGATATATTTTCATTGCGAACCTTGTGGCGTCCGTTTTCAAATTTATAGTGCTTTGGCCATCATGGAGAGATTTAAAGTTCCGTATCGATGCGTCACATTGGAAAAAGATGTTTAGCTACAGCGGTCCGTTGGTACTTGTGGGCATAGCGTTTAGCATCAATGAAACAATTGACAGGAACCTCCTTCCTATACTTGGGAGTGGCAGTGAGGATGAGAATTTGCGTCAGCTTGGTATTTACGGGGCGAATTATAAGCTAGCAATGATAATTAGCCTGTTTACTCAGGCTTTTCGTTATGGGGCTGAGCCATTCTTTTTTCAGCAAAAAGACCGTTTGGATTCGAAGGTGCTGTATGCAAGGGTGGCGAAATATTTTTTCCTGGCAGGAACCTTGGGCTTTTTAGGCATCATGTGTTATCTCAGGCTGGTTCGGTATTTTATTGGACCGGCCTATTGGGAGGGACTGCATGTGGTGCCCGTGCTGTTGCTTGCCAATCTGTTTTTGGGTCTCTATTACAACTTTTCAGTATGGTTTAAACTCAGCGAAAAGACAATGTGGGGGGCCTTGATTTCTGGTGGAGGAGCCCTCCTTACGATTGCGCTGAACATATGGTGGATTCCGTTGTACGGTTACACCGGATGCGCTGTGGCAACGCTGTTGTGTTACTTGTGCATCTCAGCTGCGAGTTATTTATTGGGGCAGCGATATAACCCAATACCATATCCAATTCTGACGATGTCAAAATATCTCTTGTTGGCGATTGCCTTTGCGGTGGTCAGTTCGCTTCTTCCCGGGATGCCACTTTTGATGGACTTGGCAGTGAATACAGGGCTGGTGGGAATCTGGATTGTAATTGTGTGGTCAAGAGAGCGAGAAGAAATCATGGGGATTCTCAGGCCTGAACAGGGCTAATAAAACCAGAGACGGATGGAATCCCAGAGGGCGATTCGATGCTGAAAGATTAGGATGACAAGGGCAATGGCCAGAAAGATTAAGATCATTTTGGTCTTTTGGCCGTGCTTCTCAAGCCGTTCTCGGCGGCTGGTGTATCGGTGGCGACTGGAGTAAGGCATGGATAATTAATGATATATTTGAAACACGAACAAAGATAGACATCTTCATTGGAGAAATGGCTGAAAAGGTGCAAATGGGGAAATGAGTAGACGAAATAAATTGCTCAAATTCAGTGAGAATCTCTCGCTGCCGAATGTGTACGAAAACTTTCATGTGCTGGACAGTAAGCTGCTTGGTGCCGGTGGAAAGGAAGTTGACATTCGAGGCCGATGGGCGGAACGTGCTTTCGGAAATTCGAACCCACTGACCGTGGAGCTTGCCTGTGGGAGGGGGGAGTATTCTTTGGGACTTGCACGGCGTGATCCAGGCCGGAATTTTCTCGGAGTTGATATCAAGGGAGCGCGAATATGGAGGGGTGCAAAGAATGCTCTTGAAGAGGGCCTGGAGAACGTTTCCTTCCTGCGTACGAGGATAGAACAATTAGAAAAATTTTTTCATCCGAAAGAAATTTCCGAAATTTGGATTACCTTTCCTGATCCTTTCCTCAAGGAGAGAAAAGCAAACCGGAGGCTAACGTCGACTCGTTTCCAAAATATTTACCGGAATTTGATTGGGAAAGATGGTGTGCTTCATCTGAAAACAGATGAACCTGTCTTATACGAGTATACCCTTGATGTGCTTGAAAGCAACTCAATGTATGAGATAAGGATTGCGAATGATGATATATACTCCGGGCCATTGGTGTCTGCTGAATTGGAGATTCAAACGTACTACGAGCGAATGCACCTCGAGGCTGGGAAAACGATAAAATATATTCAGTGGGTGTTTCGTGAATGAATGCCGTTTACGATCCCCGAAATCAGGTATCATGGCATCTTTTTTGTTGTGATCAATGCATAGAACGCAGGTAAATCCAGAATGCTCTCATGTTTCCACCACTTCGCAGAAGAGGCTGGGAATTTTGTGCGTTCTGCCCATTTTAAATCCGATTTATTCATAATACAATCGCTCTCCCATGACCGGTAATCGACTTTTTCCTGGATTTGCATTCGTCTTCCTGTTATTTACAGGGAGTTTTTTTCCTGCCTTCGGGCAGGTGACTGTTTCTGTCGGCGACTATCTCGACCTGGATCCTGATGAGCCGGTTTGGGTGTATGTGACCGTAGACGGCTCCTCGGCACTATCCGGACTTTCGTTTTCCCTCAACTGGGATCCAACTGTTGCTTGTTACAGTGCGCTTGATGTCAATTTTGACCTTTCCCTCGGGCTCAACAACTTTAACCTCAACCAGACGCTAAACGGGGCTATAGGATTCACGTACGTTAACTTGTTCAATCCGGTTCAGCCGGGTGACACCCTGTTTGCCGTGCAACTGACTGCCTGCGGAGATCCCGGCACATCAACCCCTATTTCGATTAGTGATGACCCTGTGGTCATTGATGCCACTGGGCCTTTCGTACCTGGTGGTATTCCTCCCCAACCGGTTCAGGTATTGCCACCGGCAGGCGGTCAGGTCGGGTTTTTTGAAATTGCAGAATTGCCGGTACCAACCCTGCTGCTTGGTGCTGATGGAGGGGAGTGTTTACAGCCAGGAGATACCCAATGGGTGTGTGTGACAGTTGACAGCGTCACGAATTTTAGTTCATTGCAGTTTTCCCTCGATTGGGATACATTCGAACTTGATTTTATTGAGTTGGACTTTGGACAAGATTTAGGAGGACTCAGCCTTGCTAATTTCAATGTGGATGTGGCGGGTCAGCTCGGTTTTAGCTGGTTTGGTTTTTCCGGAAGTGGTTTGAAATCCGGAGATACTCTGTTTTGCATGCAATTTGTCGTAGAAGGAGCACTTGGCAGCGAGGGGATTATCTCCGTTGGGGATTCGCCGCTCGAGCCTGCTGCCTCTGGTCTTTTGGTTGGCGGTGTGTTTCCTGAACTGGAAGTAGTGCCAGGAGTTGGTGAAGAGCTTACCCGGCTTTCGACTGATTTGCCGCCTCAGGCACTTTGCAAGGACGTTACCATTGAACTCCCATTTTCCGGCATGATGGCCATCGATCCCGCTGTGCTCGATAGTGGATCATTTGACGATTGCCAGCTCGACACGCTCTTTACCATACCCGACTCACTTTTCATGGATGACGTTGGGGTTCAAATGATAGCCCTTGTTGCTGTTGACAGTTCTGGGAGTACAGATACATGTATTTCAAACGTGACGGTTGAAATACCAGATATCACGGGGCCAATAGCGATGTGTAAGGATGTGACTGTTGAGCTTGATTCCTCCGGTGTGGTTGTTGTGCCGGCTGATTCTGTAGATAATGGGACGCTGTTTAACGGCACATTGATTCTTGAGCTGAAGCCAGACTCTTTTACGTGTGCAGATATTGGGGATAATATGGTTATCCTCGGTGCTGCAGATGATATCGGTGCTGATTCTTGTCAGGCAATTGTAACGGTTGAAGACAATATTGCGCCTGTTATAGTATGTGACCCAATGGGAGTGGACACATTCGTTCTGGATGCTGAGGGTCAAGCCTTCCCTGATCTTGAGGAGTATGAAAATGGGGGAATGGATAATTGTTCCATCACTTTCTCTCTTGATAAACAGGTATTGGGGTGCGAGGATTTTGGCCAGGGTCAGTTGATTCTCATTGGTACCGATGATGCCGGGAATTCAGATAGTTGCGCATTTTCAATTTTTGTTCTTGATGACACAGCTCCTGAAGCAGTCTGTCAGGATTTAACAGTTGCGCTTAACAATCAGGGATTCGGAGTTGTCGATGCTGAGATGGCAGATGGAGGAAGCAGCGATAACTGTGATTTGATGTTCAGCAGCCTTCCGGTTCAAGTCGGGTGTGCTGACCTTGGCACATCTGCTTTGACGCTCATTGTTTCGGACAATGCCGGAAATTCCAGTACCTGCATTGCCACATTAACTGTTGTTGATACCGTGCCTCCGGTAGCTGTTTGTCAGGATGCAACAGTGTACCTTGATGAAAATGGAACAGGTGAATTACAGGCAAGTCAACTCGATGGGAATTCCTCGGATAATTGTGGCTATTCCGTTGAGACTGATTTGGAGGTCTATGACTGCGAGGATTTAGGGCAAACTTTCGAGGCAGTACTGACAGTTACTGATGCTGGAGGGTCAACTGATACATGTACAAGTCTGGTGTCTGTTGCAGATTCTCTTGCTCCACAGATGATTTGCCTTGATGACACGGTCTATTTATCAGAAGATGGGTTAGCTCTTATTTCAGCGACAAATCTTGATGGAGGGAGTTCAGATAACTGCTCTGACACAGTTCTGCTTTCGCTTGGCAGTGATACACTGACATGCGATATGTCTGGCTTGACGGAAGTACAGTTGTTTGGGGCCGATGAAAGTGGAAATACAGCATCTTGTATAGCGACAGTGCTTGTCTTAGATACGCTGGTACCCGAGGCCACCTGCCAGAATGCCTCACTGTACCTTGATGAGACCGGGCAAGCGATTTTGCCTGCAAGTGAAATTGATGATGGCAGTATGGACAATTGTGATCTGACATTTTCTCTTTCACGAGAACTCTTTACATGTGAAGATGTCGGCAACAAAGTGGTCACATTGTATGTGACTGACCCCAGTGGGAATGTAGATAGTTGCACCGGCATTGTGATTGTGTTTGATACAATTTCAAGTCTCGATCTCGTTTGTCAGGATGTCAGTGTATTTTTAGATTCCTTTGGAATGGCCACAGTTGCCGCAAGTGAGTTTGTCAGTTCTTCAGGGGATAACTGCCCACCTGATTATTCCCCAGATTCCTTCATTTTTGATTGTGACCAGATCGGCGCAAACGTGGTTGAGATTACTGCGGTCAATGACAATGGTAATCAAGACACCTGTGAAGTACAGGCAATTGTTGAGGATGATATCGCCCCACAGGTCATTTGTAAGGATCTCACTGTGCAGTTGAATCCGAATGGAATGTACACGCTTCTTCCCGGACAGGTCGATGGAGGGAGCACTGACAATTGCGAACTTGACCTAACTGTGAGTCCCATGGTCTTGACCACTGATGATATTGGAGTGATTTCAGTCACCCTAACCGGTACTGACCAATCGGGCAATACGGATTCATGTAATGCATCAGTTACATTGGTGCCATTTGGATTAGGGCCTTCTGCAATCTGCCAGGATATTACAGTAGACTTAACTGGAAATGGTACCGTGACTGTCCCTGCTGCTGCCGTGAACAATGGAAGTCTTGGTACTGGTCAATTATTCTTTTTGCTTCTTCCCAGTGCAACATTCAACTGTAGTGACATCGGTCCAAACGATGTCATGCTTGTTGTTCAGGATGACATTGGAACCGACACTTGTGATGCAGTAATCACAGTGGAAGATAACCTGCCACCTGCCATTACGTGTGTCGATGGGGCAGTCGTTCTTGATTCTAACGGTCTGGCAACGGCAGATATTGATGATTTCCTGACGCTAGTCGCTGATAACTGCGGATTGGGAAGCACCAGCATGTCCCCTCTGGATTTTTCCTGTGCTGAAGTCGGGTCCAATACGGCAGAAATCATTGCTGTAGACGCCGGAGGAAATGCAGATACATGTTATGTGGAAGTGTCTGTTCTGGATACGACAGTTCCTATTGCTCAGTGCGACTCAATGATGGTTTCACTTGATGCAACAGGTACATTCACCCCCGATGCTGAAATGCTTGGGTCAGCCAGTACCGACAATTGTGACAATCTGATTTTCTCCCTCTCCATTGACGTATTGACATGTGAAGATTTGGGTCCTCAGGTCCTTACTCTGACTGTCACAGATCAGGGTGGCAATTCAGATTCATGTATTTCACTCATTACGGTAGAAGACAATGAGGAGCCAGTAGCGCTTTGTCAGGATGGAAATCTTTACCTCGGAGCCGATGGGACTGCAATGCTCAATCCGGCAGATATTGACGGCGGAAGCAGCGATAATTGCCCGGTTACACTTAGTATCAGTCAGACAGACTTTGATTGCGACCACCTTGGTACCATACCCGTCATTTTAACTGTGACGGATGCTGCCGGAAATGACGCCCAGTGTGCTGCTAATGTTGAGGTTATTGATTCTTTGGCTCCAGTTGCAGAATGCCGCGATCTCATTATTCAGCTCGATCAAATGGATGAGGCGTTCATTTCTCCTTCACAAGTGAATAATGGCAGTACAGATAACTGCACCATATTCTCATTTGAATTGGATACCGCCTCTTTTGACATCAACGATCTCGGAGATAATCCTGTGGTTCTTACAGTTACTGATCAGAGTGGTAATTCCAGCACCTGTGAATCAATTGTGACTGTAGTTGCATTTAATACCCCAGCTGTTGCGCGGTGTAAGGATGTGACACTTTCGCTTGACCCAACTTCGGGAACATCTATTTTGACACCGGCACAAATTGATAACGGTAGTACCGGAGGTGGGATGTTATCGTTTGAAGTTATTCCGAATGTGTTCAATTGCGATGATATTGGGTTAGATAGTGCGCTGCTCGTTGTGAATGACGAAAACAGCACGACAGACACCTGCCAGTCAATTGTCACAATACTTGATGATACAGCACCGGATGCTGTTTGTACCAATATTCAGGTAAATCTGGATGATAATGGAATGGTCTCTGTGGAAGCTGAGGATATCAATCTCGGAAGCAGTGACAACTGCAGTGTCGCATCTCTGGAGCTTGATACCACGATGTTTACCTGCAACGATCTCGGAGAAAACCTAGTGACCCTTACAGTCACAGATCAATCAGGGAACAGCAGCGAATGCATTGCTATTGTGACAGTTGAAGACAATATTCAGCCGCTGATAACATGTAAGAATGTGGTCATTAATCTTCAGATTGCCGGCCTGCCTGCTGATACGCTGACAATTTCGCAGCTTGCGACGGCTACGGATAACTGTGCCGGCCTGACAATTACGGCATCCCAGTTAATTTTTGACTGCAGTGATTTGGGGCTGAACACTGTTCTGATGACGGCAACTGACGCTGACAACAATTCTGCCGTCTGTCAGGCAACAGTTACAGTGCGTGACGTTCCTTTGAATAATCCATTGTGCAAAAATACAACAGTCCAGTTGGATGCACTCGGACAGGGTGATATTGAAGCGACAGATGTGTTGACCACCATTCCTGTTGGAGTCTGCAATCCTATGCAGGTGACCGTTTCAGAAACTGACTTTAACTGTGCTGACCTCGGCCTTAACACGGTTGGTGTCAACATAACGAATGGAATTGATTATGATTTCAACTGCTCGGCACAGGTCACAGTGGTTGACCAGGTTGCACCTGTGGCAGAGTGTAAAGACATTACAGTGTCTCTGAATAATTCAGGGAATGCCTCAATCATGCCTCTTGCTGTTGATGACGGAAGTACTGACAACTGCTCAGTAACCAACCGCTTGTTGTCACGTACCATGTTCAACTGCAATGATGCAGGAACGACAGTGCCTGTCACACTTACGGTAACAGATCAAAGTGGAAATAGTGATGTGTGTACGGCAAATGTCACTGTTGATGGCAGCAACGTGATTGTTGCTGAGTGCAAGAATGTGGCAATTTCGCTCGATATCAATGGATCGGCGAGCATCACACCACAAATGATTAATGACGGTTCTTCTGTGGGTTGCGGGACAATGATGCTTGCCTTGTCACAGACCTCATTTACATGTGATGATATCGGAAATCAGCAGGTCGTCCTGACTGTTACCAATGGCTTTGGAGCATCTGAAAGTTGTACTGCTACGGTGTCTGTATCAGATGACCTTCCTCCATTACTGACTTGCGCTGATGTCACATTGAACCTCGATTTGAGCGGAAATACAACGCTGGACCTAACAGAGGCGGTTGATCCTTTCAATACATTCGATAACTGTGGGGATGTGCAACTGCTTGAGGTATCGCCGTTTGCTTTTGATTGTTCAGATGCAGGTGCTCCTGTTGCTTTTGCACTGTCTGCAGTTGATGAGAATGGAAATACTGCCAATTGTGCAGGTACGGTTACTGTGGTAGCTCCTGTTGGATTGATTCCGTTCCTGGAGTTTGTTGTCACTCCGGAGAGTGGCCCGGGGCAGATGGATGGGGCTGCGCTCGTTCAGGTTATAGGCGGTTCCGGTGCATTCGAATACGAATGGAGTACAGGTAGTTCGAATACCTTTATCACGAATCTTTCAGGTGGAGAATACTGTATTACAGTGACAGATTTAAATACCGAGTGTCAAGTTGAGCAATGTGTAGATGTGCCTGTATTGACGCCTACGAATATTTCAATTTCCGGTATCGTTGAAACGGAGGTAGGCCTCCCTGTCAGAAGTGTGAATGTACGCCTGTTTGGGCCACCAAACGATAGCACGCTGACTCCTTCGGCGGGAACTTACTCTTTCGACAATCTTCCTTCGGGCCTCGATTGGGAGGTATCTCCTTACAAGGATATCAATGATAAGAATGGGGTGACTACATTTGACCTCGTACTCATTAGCCAGCACATTTTGCAGGTATTTACTCTGGATAGTCCGTATAAATTGATTGCGGCAGATGCTAACTCTGACAATAAAATTTCAACGCTGGATATCCTTGATCTCAGACTCCTGATTCTTCAAATTCTTGACAAACTTCCGAACAACACTTCCTGGAGATTCATTGATGCTGATTATGTTTTCTCAAAGCCTGATGATCCGTTCATTGATACCTTCCCTGAAACAATCATGCTGAATGATTTGACTCAGTCTGCCAAAGACGTTGATTTCATCGGCATCAAAATCGGAGATGTTGATCTTTCAGCAGATCCTTTGCTGTTTACGGGTGGTACGGTAACTGAAAACAGAGACGGAGAGCAGACCCGGGGAATTGGATTTACCACTGCTGATGTTTCTCTCGAATCGAGGACAACAATTGAAGTCCCGGTCAATGCCGCGGCGTTCAGAGAGCTTTTAGGGTATCAGATGACAATTGATTTTGATCCGGAGGTGTTGGCATTGGAGGGGATTATTCCAACTGATGCTTTGGACCTCACTCAGGATCACTTCGGGTACCGGTACCTTGAAGACGGCCTGATTTCAGCAAACTGGTTCTCCGGAACGCCTCAATCGGTAGATGATGGCACAGAATTATTCCGTTTGGTTTTCTCAGTAGATCAGGCTGAGAATTTGGATTTGAGTGATGTGTTGAGATTCAGTTCAGGGCTTTTGTCGAGTGAGGCTTATGCCAAAGGTATGGCTGCTCCTCTCCAATTGGTTCTTCGGTATGAACGGAATTCTGATAACAATCTTCAGATGTATACACCGAGACCAAATCCATTTAAGGATGTCACAGTTCTTGGATTTGACCTTCCTGAAGCGCAAAGCCTTGAGTTAAGGGTTCACGACGCATCTGGTCGCCTTATTTTCTCTTCAGATATTGAAGGAGTAAGGGGTTATAACGAATGGACGATAGAAGGTGATCGACTTCCGGAAGCAGGAATGTATTTCTTCCATCTGGAGGGGAAAGCCGGTATTGCAACCGGGCGGATACTCAAGATTGATTAACAAATCCTATTTTCAGGATATGTTTCATGGTTTCGAGAAAGGGCTGCTCCTGTTAAGGGCAGCCTTTTCTCATTGCGTATAGATGGGTATAGGCCAGTCCGGCCTTTTCAGGGAACAGTAAATGGAGCGCTGGCAGACGGAATTAAAAAGTTGTCTTGCCAAGACACTTTTTCTCTTTATCTTTACTGCAACTGATGCCAGTCTCTACATGAATAAACAAAACGACGGACCTCACAGAGACCTGATACTTCTTGTAAGTGAGTTCGAAGAAATGAAGCGAAACGGTACAGTCGGTTTTCTTGAAAAGAGAACCTTCGACAAGTTGCTGAATTTCTATGAGGAGGATAACAATACTGACCAGGCGCTCGAAGTAGTCGAATTCGCGTTGGAACAACACGGGTACTCTGAAGAGTTCTATTTGCGGAAAGCTCAGTTGCTGCTGCACAGAAATCAGCCACACCTTGCTCTTGAATGTTGCAGACAAGCTTCTCTTTTTGCTCCGGGTGAGTTCGATGTCAATATCATAGAGGCTGAAGCCCTCATTAAACTCAAAAGAATTTCTGAGGCAGAAGAAAAAATCACTGAAACCCGATCTTTGTGCTCAAGCCGGGAAGATTTCTCAGATGTGTACCTTCTCGAGGCACTCATTTGGGAATACAGGGAAGATTACAAGAGAATGTTTCGCTCTCTTCGCAGAGCCCTCAAGTTCAATCTAGAGAATGATTCTGCGTTGGAACGACTTTGGGTCTGTGTTGAAATGGGGCAGTATTATGAACCAGCAGCGTTATTGTATCGAGAGTTGCTGGATCAGGATCCATTCCATGCTATAATTTGGTACAATCTGGGTCATGTACTGGCCAACACAGACGACTTTGATGCTGCTGCTGAGGCCTTTGAATTTGCGATTACAGCAGATTCAGCGTTTGAGTTAGCCTACCGAGAATTGATTCCTCTTTATCTTGAATACACCAATCAATATAAGCGTGCTCTTGAATTGAGTTTGGAATTATCCGAACTCATTACCGCTGACAGTGAATTGCTCATTCTTACTGGGAATTGTTACGAAAATCTCGGGGAGCAGGAAATGGCCCTTGTTTGTTTCAGAGAGGCTGTACGCCTCAGTCCCTCAAACGATGAAGCTCATTTTGCTCTTGGAGAGTGTCTTTTTGATCAGGAACAATGGGTAGAAGCTATTCGCTCATTTCGTGATGCCATCCGGATTAATGGCCGCAAAGAGGAGTATTTTGCTGCTGCAGGTGAGGCATACTTTCAGCTGGGTGAAATCGCAGAGGCGGAGGCGTTTTTTCAGAAAGCAACAGAGATTGCGCCGGACCAGGCAGATTATTGGATGCAACTTGCCACATTCTACATCGACACGGCTGAGCCTGAAAAGGCTGTTGAGGTGCTTGATGAGGCTTCCATGTACACATGGGGTTCAGAATTTTCTTATTGCCGGGTTGTTGCCCTTCTCCAAACAGGGGTCAGGCAGCAGGCCCTGCTGCATCTTCATGTGGCTTTGAGTGAATCGTTTGATTCACACGAATTGCTCTTTTCAATGGAGCCTGAGTTGCAGGAAGACCCTGAGGTCATGCGAATTTTCAGAATGTACCAAGGGGAAACGCTCGGCTGAGACTGAGCTCACATTGGTTATTTTTCCTGATCCAAATAGCCGAGATAGGGATTCACGATTGTGTGAAGGGCGTAAAGTGCAAGTTGCGATGCCTCTTGCATTTCAAGGCCGGCAAACATGAAATAGTCCTCCAGTAAGATTCTTGATTGGTGGAAAATCGTCTTGAATGCAATCAGTTGCTCTTCGTAGAGTTGATTTCCACTTGTTCTCCCCTCCATCATTTCCCACATTCGGTCGTGCCATGCATTTATTGCAGCGGTATCTCCAGGTACTATGGGAGCTGGTGTCAGCGAAATCTGAGTCCGCAGTTCTGCATTCTTTTGTATGTCACCGGTGAGCTCCTTTTCTACTTCGTCAGGGCATAAATCAGAGATTATGGTATGGAGCAATGTAAGTGCTGGCCATGTAAGGAGAGGATCACATGGCTCGAATTTGTAATCGACTGGAAGTGCTTTCGATGAACGGTACGCGGCTTGCATTTCGGCAGGATGTTTCGTAAAGAGCCAGCAGGGGACAGCAGCAGATGGGTTGGATAATTTCTGGATGTAACTTAAATGAAGCAGGAGTTGATCGAGAGACCGGTAAGCGTATGTTGCTTCAAAATCAAAGGGAAAGGAAATGTCTTTTTGTCCAGAAAAAACTTGCCGCAAAGCGCTGTTCATCAAGTCGTCCACTTCGGAGGAAGGTCCTGATTCAATGTAATTGAGATATGCCGTATACCCATTTGCCAACGCTGTTGAATTTGAAGCAAGGTCAGACTGGGCGACCTCGGGATTATTTCCGAGTGTAAACAAGGTATGCTCTAAAGCTGAAAAGGCGGGAGTCTGGATTTCAGGAGCCATATATTGGCTTAATATCCGGTATTTTTTGAGTTGCGCATTGGATTCCAAAGCCTTTTCATAGGCTTTGGTTGTTGCAGGTCCATAATAGCCGTCAATCAAATCTTCATACGTGCCGATATTCTGAAGGATAGTCTGCAAATTTCTGACTGATTGCCTTTGTATGTTACCAGCTATTGCTGGAACTTCTCGGGGATTCAGAATGGATGATGGGCGGGGTGCTGGTTTCTCAGCGGAAGAATGATTGTCTGGCTGACTTGGCTGGGTTTCTTTGGATTGATCAGCCTCGGTTGGAATTGAGGTGTTACCCTGAAAAGAATAAAGGAGTAAATCTGGCTGCTTTACATCAGGATTCTCAGCAGGATTGGAGGCTGAATCATCTTGAGGGCTGGGATCGGAGGATTTACTGGCCGTTTCTTGTTGATTCGGTATGCCTCCGGTTTCAAAATCTGTGATGGCCGTAACTTCTGTAAGCGGCAATGATTTGACAAATGCATCAGTAAAGCCTGCTGTTCGTAAGCTCTTTAACTGGCCATCAGCAGCAGATTTTTCCCGGAATGGCCCCATTAGCACCTTAAGTTTGTCCTTGTCGAGATGCACATACAGGGGGGTGATGTGGTTGTAAGACGACCAAATATTTTTGTCTTTCCCATCCGCCAGTCCAATCTGGATGAACCAGCCACTTCCGTCTTTATCGGGCTGGCGACTTACAATGTAGGCATCTTGGTACCCTTTTGCACGGACTTTGTCGAGTACTGATTTAGCCTGTGTCTGATCGTGAAAACCCCCAAGGTTCACTTTCACAAGTGTGTTTTCGTATGGTTCATCATAAAGAAAACCAAATTCACGGATGTTGTCAAAATCTGCGAGACGAGCATTGAGAAAGGTCCCAACACAAATGGTATAAAATTGGTCTTGCGCTGCAGTCTGAACTGGTAGAGCATACAAACTTCCGATCAACAGGAAAATTGGGAGGTGTTTCATATGATTGAATTGGCATTTACTTGAGAGAAAAATTTGATGTGTATCAATGAATGTTAACGAAAAAAAGTAGGTCGCATTGTCAGAATTCAATGGTTTGGTCAAAGGGGTTTATCTGCGGATTGTGAATTGGAATTGTATCTTGGGAACTTCAAGTCATGTCTCTTTGTTCCACCCAACTCACGCACTGCATCATATATGAGTCAGAAGAAGGCAAAGAAACCACCAGTAGAGATTGTAAATAAAAAGGCAGCTCACGAGTACTTTTTGGTGGACGTTCTCGAGGCGGGAATTATGTTGACAGGAACAGAGGTGAAGTCTGTTCGTGCCGGCCATGTGAGCCTCAATGATTCATATTGTTATTTTGACAAAGGTGAGCTATTTGTCAAAAGCTTATACATTAAACCATATGAATTTGGCTCATACCACAATCACCAAGGTCGGAGAGACCGCAAACTTTTGCTGAAAAAGCAGGAGTTAAAAAAACTTCAACGCCGTGTGACAGAAAAGGGGATGACGATTATTCCATATCGTATTTTTATCAACGAGCGAGGATTGGTGAAGTTGGAAATTGCATTATCTCGTGGGAAAAAATCTTTTGACAAGCGGGCTACAATAAAAGAAAAAGACCTCAAGCGTGAGATGGGGAGACTTGATAAATGGTAGTTAGTTTTGTGGACGGACTCTTGCCACCATTATTCCGTCTCGGATAGGGAGAAGGACGGTATCGACTCTCGGATCTTGCCGGAGGTGTGCATTAAACTCTAAAACCATTCTGGTATCGGCATCCGGATTTTCATTGAGTACTTTCCCGCTCCAAAGGACATTATCTGCCAGTATGAGAGCTTTTGGTGCAGCCTTCTTCATGGCGAGTTCGTAGTGTGTGATATAATCATGTTTTCCGGCATCCAGGAAAATCAGATCGAAAGGTCCATCCAGAGTAGGAATAATCTCGGCTGCATCACCAATATGAAGGTTGATAGAGCTTCGCCATTCAGATTGTCTGATGTACTTTTGGATGAGCCATTCCAATTCTTCATTTACCTCTATGGTATGTAATTCTCCATCCTGATGAAGGCCATCTGCAAGACAGAGGGTTGCATAGCCTGTAAAAGTTCCGATTTCGAGGATTCGGCGAGGGTTTTGGATCAAGCTTACCATCCGCAAAATTTGCCCTTGCAAAGTGCCAGACAGCATTTGAGGAGCCAGTGTTTTCAGATGGGTTTCGCGCTCCAGTTCTTTTAATAACTCTGATGGATTGCTTGAAAGGGTTTCGGCATAGGCGTATAGCTGATTAGACAAGTGCAGCCGGTGATCAAATCGGAGCGTTTTCTTCACAACGTATCTGATTGAGAATTGGGGGAAAATTCAGGTGTGTCAGTATGGACAAGAGTGGAAGTATCCCACAATGGTTGAATAGGCCCGGAATCGAGAGGACTTCTGATGAAAGGTTGACCAGGCCGTGTAACCGGATTTGGGAGTTTGAGATTGTCCAGCCTCAGACGTTGCAATTCGAGAAGAACCAATGAATCCGCAATTGCTTCGGCTCGTAACAAGATTTTATCCATGCAGGACTGCTGTCGTTCTTCAATGGCTTTATTGAGTTTCTCTCTCACTCCCTGCTGAATGCGGGGATCATCAGGACTTGGTGGATTTGGCGTGTTCAGGCATCCCGCTATTGGGAGCAGAACTGCACACATTGCAAGACTGAGAATCCGGGACACTTTCAAGAAAGGAAGTCGCTTCATTGAGCAGTTTTTTTGGTCTGCTCCCGGCGACGTTGGTCGAGGAGTAGTTCAAGCTTCAAAGGGTACAATGAATCAGCAAGGTTTTGCACTTTTCCTTGAAATTCCAAATCACACAAGCTGTCGATGGCCGGGTAGTAAACAAGGACGCTGTCCTGAACCATTTGCGAAATAAGGATGCGTTCTTTAAGCGTGTACCCTGTTGGTTCTTTTTTCTGACAAGCCATTATGCTCAATGTCCCCACGAAAATAATCAAGAGGGGCACTATGGAAAAACAGAGATGGGTATGTCGTGTAAGCATCAGGAACGAGATTCCAGATTGATCACTTTTCTTTTGAGCTCAAACTGCTCTCCCAGATAGACTTTTCGCACCATTTCATCAGCTGCGAGCTCTTCGGCTGTCCCTGATTTAAGGATTTTCCCTTCAAACATCAAATAGGCCCTATCAGTGATTGAGAGCGTTTCCTGAACATTATGGTCTGTAATCAGAATACCGATGTCTTTTGTCTTTAGCCTTGCAACGATATACTGGATATCTTCGACTGCAATCGGGTCAATGCCGGCAAAGGGCTCATCAAGCAGGATAAATCGCGGATCCGTAGCGAGTGCTCTGGCAATTTCTGTACGCCGCCTTTCTCCTCCTGAAAGGCTATCGCCGTTGTTTTTCCGCACTTTATGCAGGGAAAACTCGTCAATCAATGCCTCGAGTTTGTGTTTTTGCTCCTGTTTGGAAAGACGTGTCATTTCGAGAACGGCGCGAATGTTATCTTCTACGGTAAGTTTGCGAAATACGCTTGGCTCCTGAGGAAGATACCCGATGCCTTTCTGGGCACGTTTATACATTGGGAGGTGTGTGATTTCCTCATGATCCAGAAAAACGGTTCCTGCGTTCGGTTGAACGAATCCCACGACCATATAAAACGATGTAGTTTTTCCCGCACCATTAGGTCCAAGGAGCCCTACAATTTCACCTTGTCGGACTTTCAGGGAAACCCCCTGAACAACCGTCCGGCGACCATACATTTTTTGCAAGTGTTCAGCCCGTAATTCCATACGAAAACAAAATTACCGATAATTCTCCGGCCATACTGCGTGTTTCTCAAGCTCCCAATTGGGCCGGAGCTCGTCCAGACTTTCTTCAAACATCCATTCTGGTTGCCGCCCTTCGTTCAGATTACCGGAGTCCCATCTTCCGTTTCGATTGCGGTCAGCGATAAACCGAAGACTATAGGAACCCGGTAACAGATGCTGAAAAGAAAAAGAGGCGGGGTTTCCGTCTTTTAGAAATTGAATCTCTCTGACAACTTTTGTTTTTTGCATCAACATAAGAATATAAAATCCGGGCGGAAAACTGTCTGCATGGATAACCAGTTGGCTGAGCTGATCATTTTTCAGGATACCAAATGACAGTTGTAGGGTATCATGCGTACGTCCGAAGAAATCTGAAACAGCGCCGGGCTCAAGAGTCAGCAGATAATTTGACGTATCCGTCCAGGGCCGAGAAATATGGATGGTTCGCTTGGGTTGGCCGACGATGGCAACCTGAAAAGAGACTGGGACTGAATCTCTCAGTAGGGTTATTCGACCAGTATCAATACTGACGATGGGTCGGTGAAAAGTAAGGGATAGCGTATCTCCGGCAGGTACTGCATTTCGAACCAGTGAATTTGATGCAATGCGGAGGGGATTAATAGAGGCAGAGTCGACAGGGACTGAAAGTAACCGAACGGTATCAATTTCCCTGTCTTCTGCACGAATAATCAGGGACCAACTGACACTGTCAGGAGCTCTGTGCCAAATGATGAGACTGTCGGCAGAGGGTAACATTTCCATCATCGGTACGACACCATCAGGGCGGGCGGAAAAATCGCTGGCTGGTCTGTTGTAGAGAATCCGAAAAACGCCCGGAGATCTTTGATTTGCTTCAAGAACCCTTGGGGTGGGGTCTTCCTGAAACAGCCGGAGTAGAATCGGAGGCGGCGTTGAATCGGAGACAGTTATTGAGGAATCCAAAAAGGCGAGGGATTCTCCAGGTAAATCATAGAGATAATTGAAATTGTTGTCGACAAGGGCAAAAGCCCTGAACTGAACTCCTTTGACATTCTCTATCCGAAACTGGCCTGCTTCATTAGTCCGCGCAAAATAAAAGGGTCGCTCGGCACGAATAATGGTATCTGCTAATTGATCATAGAGGAGGACCATCGCACCGGGGATTGGCTCTCCTGTGAATGCATCTTCAACTTTTCCGGAAACTGATAAGGAGTCAAGATTGTCTCCGGTAGAAAATACAAATCTCAGGTTTGGCGTCGGGTTCCCTTCGGTGTAATCTCTGACCGATTCGCCAAAATTAATGGTATAGGTGGCATCGGGTCGAAGGCGTTCCTCCTCATTGAATTGAAAATAGACCGATTTCCCTTTGAGATCAATATCTGGACTGAATTCAAGGGGTGGTGAAACAATCACCTGGGTCCCAATGTCCTTGAGCTCCACCCATTCATTGAAGGTCAGCCGGATGGGCTGCTTTTCAAAACGCCGTTGGAGATTGGGGGTTGATTTGGTGGAAACGATTTCCGGAGGGTCAGTATCTTCAGGCCCACCTGGTATAGGGGTGACACTGGCACAACTTGCAAGGAGTACAGTCAGAACGATTGCGAAACAAATAGGGAGTGGCAAGTGAGAAGGACTTTCCATGTGGATTAAAACATCAGGCCTATCCGGAGGGAAAGAGCGTTCAGACTCCCAATCGAGTGCTCATCAGCTGATTCGATGATATTCATGGCAGAGTCATACAAGTATTTTGAAGCCTTCTTATTTCGCGTCACATCAATAATGGAACTTTGATAGAAGAGGCCTGCGATAAAAGCAGTGCTTGGGCTGATGCTGTATTCGATGCCTGCTCCGGCGCCCCATGATACGGAGAGTGGGTTGACATCTGATGTAATCAGCTCATCTTCTGAATTGACTGCTCCTTCGAGATCACCGGTGGCTTTCGTCCGGATTCCGAAAAGAAATCTCGGGATTTCTGCAAAATATCTCAGGTATCCAAATTCTCTGGTACGCATTCTGAGGGCCAGAGGAATTTCAAGATACTGAATATGATATCGCGTATTTATGCCGTTTGGGAGCTGGTACATTTCAGAATTTGAGAGCGTCGAATTTGCCCAGAAATTGCCACCCTGGTCATGTTTCAATGTTCCGCCTTGCTGAAAGCTGAGCCCAAGGCCTGTAACCAGGGCATAATTCTCAGCAAAATAGAACTCACCAAGCATACCGATTTGAATCCCAATCATAGAGCCGTTAGAGCGAATGGTTTTGTCGTTACTTTGCATCCAGCTCAGGGTTGGACTGACTTGTACACCGAATCTCATACCTTCCTGAGCAAAAATGACTCCCATGCAACTGAGTAAAAAGAGGCCCGCCAGAATACTTTTTTTCATGGTGTTCAGTTTTTGTGACAAGGTCAAATCTTCCTTTTCCGGACGAAAATATTCAACACATGTTCATGCACATTCTCAAAACGGCAGGGGTTCTTGCTTTGTTGTCGGCCTGTTTGATTCCGGAGTTTGGATGTTCACGGGGGCCGAAGGTTCCTGATGTCAGCCATATCAATCCTGATGTAAGGGTCAGGAGATTTGACAGAGCATTTTTTCAGCTGGATACCGCCAATATGGAGGAATCGCTCAGCAAATTAACTGATGAAATGCCATATGCGGACTTCTTTGTGGACTTCATTCTGTCTTACAGGGCTTTACATCCGAGCGATTCAATTACAAAGGGTGAAGTGGCAAAAGGATTTATTATCCAGCCTGAAGTTCGTGCGTTGTATGATACTGTCCAGCTACATTTTGGAGATCTCGAAGAATTTGAGAAGGATCTCGGATCGGCATTTCAATTTTTAAAATACTACTTTCCTGAATTTAAACCTCCAGTAATTTACACCATGGTTTCCGAGTATCACACTGCACTGCTCTTGCCCCCTGAGGAAGATGCGGTTGCTGTGAGTCTCGATCTGTTTTTGGGCCCTGAGTATGAATTTTACCAGTATCAGCCCCTGAGTTTGCCCCGTTACATCACACGTACCTTGACAAAAAGCCAACTTGCAGCCCGGGTAACAGAGGCTATTGTTGATGATCTGGTTGGAGAAAGTCGAGGGGGGAGAATGCTGGATATCATGGTTACGGAAGGCAAGAAACTTTATATTTTGGATTTATTGCTTCCATATACTCCTGACAGTATCAAATGGGGCTGCACAGCTGAACAATCTCAATGGGTAGAGGAGAATGAATACCAGATGTGGGTTTATTTCCTTGAAGAGGACTTGCTGTATGAGGATGACTTAAATCGATTCAGAAAACTTGTTGACTACAGTCCTACTTCTCCGGGGATGCCTCCGGAATCACCGGGTCGTACAGCAAATTGGGTTGGCTTACAAATTGTCAAAGCTTACATGGAAAGATACCCTGAGACAACTTTGCGTCAATTGCTGTCTATGAATGATGCTCAGGAATTACTCACAAAATCGGGGTATAAGCCCCGATAAGTGCTTAGACTCCAGCAGTTTTCAGATGTGCGGATACAAAATGATCAAATGCAGAATCGAGCATTTGGTACACATTTTCGAAGGCGTCATCGTCCCAGTAGGGATCTGGCACATTGATGGTACGGGGAGATGGAATTTCGCCCAAGATCAGCCTGACTTTTTCCCTGCCTTTCTGATCAGGAGCTAAGCTGGTGAGGTCGTCAAAATTTTGGGTGTCCATGGCAAAGAGAATGTCGAAAGCCTCGAAGTCTTTTGTCTTGACTTGTCTCGCTCGTTGGGTGGAGATGTCAATCTGGTATTGTTTGGCAATGGCTACAGATCTGGGGTCGGGGTGCTGTCCGATATGCCACGAACCTGTTCCGGCACTGTCAATTTGCCAATCGAGGCCGTGGTGCGCCACCTTGGATTCGAGGATACCTTGTGCAAGGGGAGACCGGCAAATATTACCGAGGCAAACCATGAGAATTTTCATAAAATCGGAAATAGAGTGATATCAGATGGATTTCCTGTGCATTATGCGGAAATTGAGAGAAAGGCTCTACATTTGTCGTGCCTGTCGGTTTCTTTTTTTATCCTTAACGATTAACTAGAAAATAGAGGAACTGTTTACAGGCGATTGAAATTGACGCTGCTCGACGCATGAAAATAATTATTGCAGGTGCCGGAGACATTGGTTTTCATCTGGCGCAACTTCTTTCAACCGAAAATCAAGACATCATCCTCATTGATACCAATCAGGATGTTCTGGATTATGCGCAAACTCATCTTGATGTCATTACTCTGAAAGGTGACAGCAGTTCGGTGAAGATTCTTGAAATGGCAGATATCCGAAAGGCGAGTATTCTTCTCGCGGTGACTACTTCGGAGAAAACCAATCTTGTGACTGCTATTTTAGCGAAAAAGCTGGGGGCAAAGCGCACAATAGCGAGGGTAAATAACCTTGAGTACCTTACAGAGGCCCAGCGCCGTGATTTTGAAGAGCTGGGCATCGATCACCTCATTTCACCAAGTCAGCTTGCTGCCAAGGAGATTCACCGCTTGGTCCAGCAGTGCACTTTTTCGGACATCTTTGATTTTGAGGGCGGTCAGGTATCCTTGGTGGGTATCCATCTTCAAGCACCATCTCCGGCCATCAATATGACCCTTGAGGAAATCGGGAGGCAATATCCTCAGACAGAGTTCAGGGCTATTGCTATAATCAGGAAAAGAGAGACCATCATTCCAAGAGGGTATACGGTCTTGCAAAAGGGTGACTACCTGTACTTTTTGGTAGAGAATCAATCAATGGAAGACATCGGAAGGTTAACGGGCAAGACGATGGCTCCGGTTCATAATGTGATGATTGCAGGAGGTGGAGATGTCGGATACCGAACGGCCCTATTATTAGAGGAAGACTTCCGTGTCACCCTTGTGGAGCAAGACAGGGAGCTTTGTAGGGAGCTGGTCGAAAATCTTGACAATACGCTTGTTGTCAATGGAGACCCGAGTAATGTTGAGTTACTGAGAGAGGAGGGACTGGAGCGAATGGATGCGTTTATTGCTGTGACACCGAATTCTGAGACAAACATCATTACCAGTTTGATGGCCAGCGAGCATGGGGTGGGAAAGACAATGGCACTGGTCGACAAGACAGATTACGTTTTTATTTCGCGAAACATCGGTGTTGACACGCTCATCAACAAAAAACTGATTGCTGCCAGCAATATATTCAGGTATGTTCGTCAGGGGGAAATAGAGGCCCTTACGAGCTTACATGGAGCCGACGCGGAGGTTATTGAGTTTGTGATTCACAAAAACAACCGAATCACAAAGAATCAACTGAAAGATCTTCATCTGCCCCAGAAAGCCCTCATCGGGGGTGTCATCAGAGAGGGGAAAAGTCACATTCCAGATGGGAGCTTTCAATTGCGGGTTGGAGATAAGGTCATTGTTTTTGCCTTGCCTGAGGCGATCCCGCGAATGGAGAAACTTTTCAGATAGAAAAAGCCAAGATTTTGGGGAGTCGAAATCGCATGATTCAATTCAATGTTGTAGGCAAAATCATAGGCATTTTGCTCCTCATTGTCGGGGGGCTTATGCTGCCTGGTATTGGAATTGCGGTGTTCGACGGCACTGCAGACGCTGTACCATTGGGGTGGGCTGCGGCAATTACCATTGCAATTGGGCTGTTGATGCAATTTCTCAAGCCCCGGGATGGAACACGAGTCACCAAAAGAGAGGGGTATCTTATTGTTGGTCTGGGCTGGATATCTATGGTGCTTGCGGGTATGCTTCCCTATTTGTTAAGTTCTACAGTTCCGACTCCAGTAGATGCTTTTTTTGAAACCATGTCAGGGATGACCACGACAGGTGCATCGGTCATTACTGATATCGAGCAGATGCCCCGCGGGATTCTTTTTTGGCGAAGCATGACCCAATGGATAGGAGGGATGGGAATAATCGTCTTGACAGTAGCGATTTTTCCACTCTTGGGCATTGGTGGGATTGAGCTCTTTGTAGCTGAATCTCCGGGTCCGACCTCTGACAAAATCCATCCGCGGATTCAGGAAACAGCCAAGCGGCTCTGGTTTATTTATGTCGGTCTGACAGCGGCACTTATTATTCTGTTGTATGCATTTGGAATGAGTGGGTACGATGCAGTCAACCATGCTCTTACGACTATGTCAACTGGAGGTTTTTCAACAAAAAATGCAAGTATTGCCGCTTTTGACTCACCGGGCATTCAATACACAATCATCGTTTTCATGCTTTTGGCCGGTACAAATTTTACAGTTCTGTACTTTGCGTTTAAGGCACGATGGCGCAAGGTTTGGAGGTTTGATGAGTTTAAAATGTACCTCATCGTAATTGGGGTTCTGATATGCATAATGATGTTTGGCATCCGGCTGTACTCTGAAAGTTCATTTGAGGGTGCTTTTCGGGAGGCGGCTTTTCAGGTTGTATCGATTGTGACGACGACCGGATTTGTTTCGTCAGACTATACAGCCTATGCAGATTGGTTGACTATGGCGGTTTTTATCATGCTCTTTCTTGGTGGTAGTGCCGGCTCGACGAGCGGAGGAATTAAGCTGATCAGGCATTTGGTGTTTTTGAAGAATTGCATCAGAGAGTTTAAGCGGATTTTACACCCGAGGGCTATGATTTCACTAAAGCTGAACGGGCAGGTTGTCCAACCGCGCATCATTACACACATTCTTGTTTTTTTACTGGTCTATTTATTTTTTTTCGTTCTCGGGTCAGTACTTCTTGCGGCTCTAGGGCTTGATTTTCCGACCGCAATCGGGGCAGCTGCTACTTCTATCGGGAATGTGGGGCCCGGAATTGGAAGTGTCGGCCCTGTCGATAATTTTGCATTCCTCCCTCAGAGTGCCAAACTCATTTTAGCGTTCTTGATGCTGGTCGGCCGGCTTGAGTTGTTCACCATTCTACTCCTGTTTACACCTTATTTCTGGAAAAGTAATTAATCGCCATGCGCATCAATGGGGTTCATTCCCGGACAATCTGGACAGACTCTGACAACCCGCACATTGTTAAGATCATTGACCAGCGTTATTTGCCACATCAGGTCATTGTTGAGCATTTGTCAACAGTTCAGGAGGCAGCCACAGCAATCCGCGAGATGCATGTTCGAGGAGCCCCTCTGATTGGAGCAACTGCAGCCTACGGGATGTACCTTGCTGCTGGCAACGCTGACACAGATTTGTATGCAGCCGCTCAGTTGCTCAAGGCCACAAGGCCAACGGCCGTCGATTTGTTTCATGCGGTTGATGGCAGCCTCAGGGCTCTTTCTGGCATGAATGGAGCAGATGAAAAGGTGGCCGCTGCTCGTACTTTTGCCGAGCGATGGTGTGACGCAAGTGCAGAGCAGTGTAAGCAAATTGGGCTGCATGGGGTGGCTCTGATTGAAGATGTGTATGAGAAAACCGGAAATCCGGTACAAATCCTGACACACTGCAATGCTGGCTGGATGGCCTGCATCGATTACGGGACTGCCACGGCGCCCATTTATCAGGCACAAGCGAAAGGTATTCCGCTCCATGTGTGGGTTGACGAAACCAGACCAAGAAATCAGGGCTCTCGCATTACGGCCTTTGAACTCGGACAGGAGGGTGTGCCTCATACGGTCATCACAGATAACGCAGGTGGGCATCTGATGCAGCACGGCAAGGTTGATCTGGTGATTACCGGAACAGACAGAACCACTCGCTGCGGGGATGTGGCAAATAAAATAGGAACCTATCTGAAGGCTCTTGCGGCCTTTGATAATCATGTCCCGTTCTTTGTGGCACTGCCTTCCCCGACCATTGACTGGGGAATTGATGACGGTCTTTCTGGGATACCAATTGAGGAGCGTGGCGCAGAGGAGGTAAAATATGTAGGTGGCATTCTGGAAAACGGCCAACAAGCACGGGTCCTGGTTTGCCCGGAAGACAGTCCAGTCGCGAATTATGGATTTGATGTCACCCCTGCCCGTTTGATTTCCGGCCTTATTACTGAGCGTGGGATATGCCCCGCTTCTGCAGATGGGCTGCTGAGCCTCTTTCCTGAGCACCGCGCCAAAAAATAATTTTGGCACTTTTTTTGTATTAGTTGGCGATTTTTCCTAATATAACGCCCTAAACAGGCATAATCAGGAAAAATGCTCGGTCAGAAGCTCAGTCAGAAAATGGTCCAAAAGCTGTCGCCTCAGCAGATTCAGCTCATGAAACTGCTGCAGATTCCGACTGCGACGCTGAGCCAGCGCATCAAGGAGGAGCTTGAGGCCAATCCGGCCCTTGACGAAGGGCAGCACGAAGATGAAGACGATTTTCCGGTGCGTAGTTCTGATGATTCAGGCAGTGAGGCTGAAGCGGATCAGGCCGATGATGGCGGGGGAGAAGATTTTGAGCTGGACGAGTATTTGCAGGATTATATTGACGAGGACCCAGCCACCTACAAATTGAAGGGCGACCAGATGTTCGCTGATGAAGAGGATAAGGAAGCCCCAATTGCAGTTGAAGAAACCTTCATAGACCATCTTGAAAGCCAGCTGGGCATGCTGGATCTCGATGAACGTCAGGAGCAGATTGCGTTGCAGCTCATTGGGAGCATTGACGAAGATGGCTATTTGCGACGAGAGCTTCCAGCCTTGGTGAATGATTTGTTGTTTTCCAGAAACATCATCACCACAGAAAAGGAGGTGGATGAATTACTCCATCTGATTCAGACTTTTGACCCTCCTGGCGTGGGAGCCCGTGATTTACAAGAGTGCCTGCTCATTCAACTTCGCCTAAAGCTTGATGCAAGTCTTGCTGCCGCGGATGATGAAGATTGTCATTCTCTTGCACTTGCAGAGCGTATTATCCGGGATTACTTTGATGAGTTTTCCAAAAAGCATTACACAAAGCTGGATCGAAAGCTTGGGCTTCGTGATGATCAACTCAAAGAGGTCATCCAGCAAATCATAAAGTTGAATCCAAAGCCGGCAAGTGGATTGGCGACAACGCCAAACCGCAATCCTTACTACATCATACCGGACTTTATCATTGAAAATCGCGATGGAGAGCTCGAACTCAGTCTCAACACCAGAAATGCTCCGGACCTGCGCATCAATAACCACTACAAAGAGATGCTACAGGATTATCAGGCGGGACGAAATGGCAAAAAGCAAGACAAAAAGGAGAAAGAGGCCGTCATGTTTATCAAGCAGAAAATCGATTCGGCTCGCTGGTTCATTGATGCCATCCGACAGCGGCAAGAGACCATGTATAAAACCATGTATGCCATTCTTCAATATCAGTATGATTACTTTCTCACGGGCAACCAGCGCAGGCTGAAGCCAATGATTCTCAAGGATGTGGCCGATATGACAGGTCTTGATATCTCGACTGTGTCCAGAGTTGCAAACAGTAAATTTGTCCAGACAGAGTTTGGGATCTTGCGGTTAAAGGAATTTTTCTCCGAATCCATACAGACCAGTGAAGGAGAAGAAGTATCGACCTTTGAGGTTAAAAACATTCTGACTGAGATTATTCAAAAGGAGAATAAGCGCAAGCCTCTCTCTGACGAAAAGCTCAAAACAATGCTCCAGGACAGGGGCTATCAGATTGCCCGCCGGACGGTTGCCAAATACCGAGAGCAACTCAATATTCCTGTTGCAAGGCTCCGGAAAGAACTGTAGAACACTGAAAAGAGGTTTGGTGGTAAGTGTCTGTTGAGCGAGGAATTAACAGTTGTCGAGTGCCTCTTGAATGACCGTACACGCATGGCGGATTTCTTTCTGAGAGATGGTCAGAGGAGGTGCAATGCGCAAGCACCTGTCATTGAACAAGAACCAGTCTGTGATAACTCCATTGTCCAGACAATGCTGAATGACTTTCATGACACGTTGATTGTCATCGAGATCAACAGCCATGAGCAAGCCGGCGCTGCGTATCTTTTTCACTTTGGGATGTTTCAGTAATTCACGGAACATGGCCTCTTTTTCAGGCACACTGTTAATGATTTCCGGGGTATCAATGAGTGTTTGAAGGGTAGCCAGACCAGCGGCACAGCATACTGGATGACCTCCAAAAGTGGTGATATGACCGAGAATGGGAGCATTGGACAGAGCACCCATTATTTCAGCCGGTGCCACGAAAGCACCGATTGGCATGCCCCCGCCCATTCCTTTTGCGAGAAGGAGAATATCGGGAATCACTCCGTATTGCTCAAAAGCAAAAAGGGAGCCAGTACGGCCATACCCGACTTGGATTTCGTCAAAAATAAGCAGTGTTCCAGTTTCAGAGCACCGAGCTCTGAGGTATTTCAGGTAATTTTTCTCCGGAATACAAACGCCGGATTCTGCCTGGACGGTCTCGATGATGACTGCGGCGGTATGCTCTGTGATGCGGTCCAAGCACCAGTTGCAATTAAATTCTAAGTGTGAAATGCCTGGAAGGAGTGGATAATACGGGCGTGTGAAATCAGTCGGAGACATCAGGCTTGCGGCACCCTGGGTGCTGCCGTGATATGCCCTTCGTGCAGCAATGATTTCGGATCTTCCGGTGGCCCGTTTTGCGAGTTTCATGGCCCCTTCTGTGGCTTCGGAGCCTGAGTTGACAAAGTACACCTGGTTCAGCGAAGCAGGCAGCTGACTTGTCAGCAACGAAGCCAGCTCGACCTGTGGGGCGAGTATATACTCGCCATACACCATGGTGTGTAAGTACCTGTCTGTCTGCTGGTGAATGGCCTCAACAACTGCTGGATGTCGGTGCCCCAGACTGCTGACGCTGATGCCGGCAATCAGATCGAGCCATGCTTTTCCATTCGAATCATATACCCACGAGCCCAGCGCATGATCTACTTCGAGTAGAAGGGGAAAGGGACTTGTTTGGGCCATGTGTTCCAGAAAAAGCTGACGATGAGAAGGCATACGTGAATTTGGGAAGCAAACAGTCGGTGAAATAGAATAGTTGCTTGTCAGTATTGGCCAGAGATGCGTATCTTTTGCATTCGCTAACCGGAAAGATATGGAGGAAATTCTATTTTACGAACGTCAGTATTTTCGGCAAGTATGGCTTTGGTTAATCATGGCAGGTCTGACGGCTCTGATGGCATGGGGGTTAATCTCACAAATCATCCTGGATATTCCGTTTGGAAATAACCCTGGTCCTGATTGGATGCTCTTTCTTTCCTTCGGGCTGGTTGCTGCTCTGGATCTTTTGCTCCTGACCCTGAGCCTCGAGTTCAGGGTTTACAAATCAAGCCTTGAGTACCGGTTTTTCCCATTTATTGGCTGGAAGAATATTGGATGGCATCAGGTCGATAAGGTATATGTGCGGGAGTATCGTCCAGTTGCTGAATACGGTGGGTGGGGCATTCGGTTTCAACCGGGACGAAGATCAAGAGCATTGAATGTATCAGGTCGAATCGGGCTTCAGATTATCTACAAGGATGGATCACGGCTGTTGATCGGGACCCAGCGGCCGCATGAATTAGAAGATATTCTCGTCCGGACTGACAGTCCTTATGCCGATATTGACTGGCCGGGAAAATAGACACATTGAAGGATGAAGCGATTGTTCGGAAAGATTCTGGTAATAGGTTTGCTAGGGGTAACCTCGGCACAGCATGTGAATGCCCAAATTGATGAGGCCCTTTCAACAGCATTGTTGAATGATTCGGTGGTCACAGGGCTTGTAGTTTTCCGGCAGCAAGCAGATGTTAATAGGGTTCCTTTCCGTGCGTCAAAATCGGAAAAAGGCCGATCGGTTTTTGCAGAACTTCTTCGTGTGGCGGCAGAATCAAGACACTCCTCTCTTTTTGCATCGCTCGAAGCCAGAGGTGTTGAATTTCATTCCTTTTTTATCATTAATGCCATCCGAATCCCTCGCATGGATGCGAGGCTGGCAGAGTGGCTTGCCGGACAACCTGAAGTGGCCTTTCTTACCACTGATCCTGTAGTTTCTCAGAAGAATGGCGCCATGGGTGTCAACCAAAAAGGTCTCATCATGCGAACAAATCCCGAAATTGGATGGGGTTTGGAATGGATGGGGGTGCCGGAGGTATGGGCATTGGGATATTCCGGCCAAGGGGTGGTTATCGGTGGGCAGGACACAGGCTATGAGTGGGACCATCCTGCACTCAGAGACCAATATCGGGGAAATAAGTCTTCAGGGGTGACTCATGAATATAACTGGCATGACGCGATTCATGAGGATATCCATCCCGATGACCAGATCAACCCTTGTGGCTACAGTCTTGAGGAGCCATGTGCTGACAATCCCCATGGCATTCTGACAATGGCCGTAGCAATTGGCGCCAAGCCTGATTTTTCAATGGGGGTAGCGCCGGCAGCAACCTGGATAGGATGTCGAAATATGGACCGAGGGTTTGGAACCCCTTCAACCTATCTTGAGTGCTTTGAGTGGTTTTTGGCTCCGACAGACAGTCATGGGGAAAACCCAGAGCCTGATTTGGCACCACATGTTATAAATAATTCGTGGGTCTGCCCGCTTTCCGAAGGGTGTACATCCTCGCACAACAAAATTCTTGACCTTGCAGTCCGCCATCTTGTAGCTGCTGGAGTCGTGGTGGTAGCATCCGCTGGAAACGACGGTCCAGAGTGCGGGACCATTGAATTTCCCCCGGCAATTTTCGAACAAAGTTTTACTGTTGGAGCCTTCGATGCAAATGGTAAAATGGCAGATTTCAGTAGTCGGGGTCCTGTCAGTGCAGACGAAACCAGCAGGGTCAAACCGGATGTAGTCGCACCAGGCGTTGCGGTACCTACTTGTGGGTACAGCGAGGAAATTATTCCAGCATCAGGAACGAGTCTTGCTGCCCCTCATGTGGCTGGCATGATTGCTCTGATGATTTCTGCCCGGCCATCGCTGGCAGGACAAGTAGACCGACTGACTGAGATGGTTCGAAAGAGCGCGTTGCCACTTTCGTCTGAGCAAGACTGTATGGGGGTGTCGGGATCAACCATTCCGAATGCAGTCTCAGGTTATGGTATGGCGCAAGCAGCCCGGGCTGTTGCGCTGGCTCTTGAGGCTAATCTGCCTGGATGGCAACCAGAAAACATTTTTTACATCACGCCCAACCCATTCGGCGAGCGCCTGTTGGTTCGTACAAGGCGGTCGGGAATAGTCCGGTTACAGCTCTACACATTGCACGGTCAGCTCATACAGGAGAATACCTGGTCTGCCATTCCGACGAGCCTCCATTCCTTCCCGACCGGCTCCTTGCCTTCCGGCGTCTATGTGTGCCGTTTGCAAGTGAACGGACAAAGTGAAGTCCACAAGGTTGTGAAATGGTGAAAATGCCTTTACCTTTGTCTTTTTACAAGGCCGGAATGGACGGATTCATGCGCACACAGGATAACCTGCAATTGTCCGGCACAAACGTCCGATGAAGATGAAACTGCACAATCGTGTCAACAACGACTTGCTGAAGCAACGCCTTCAGGAAAATCCCACTGCAAGGGTTACCCTTTCTTTTTATCAATATGCCAAGATTCGTGAACCGGAAGCCTTCCGGGATGAATTATATGTCGGCCTCGAATCTCTCGATGTCTATGGCAGGATTTACGTTGCTACCGAAGGGGTAAATGGGCAGATTTCGGTACCAGCAGACCAATTGGAGGTGTTTCGGGAAAAACTGTATGGGGTTCCTTTTCTTCAGGGGATTCGACTGAATTTCGCCATTGAGGACGATGGCAAGTCATTTTACAAACTCAAAATCAAGGTTCGTGAAAAGATTGTCGCTGACGGCCTCAATGACAGCACATTCGATGTAACTCGGCGTGGAAGGCATCTTTCTGCTGAAGAAGTGAATGCGCTCATGGATAAGCCGGAGACAGTCGTGGTTGATATGCGAAACCATTATGAAAGTGAGGTAGGCCATTTCAAAGGAGCAATTCTGCCAGATGTGGATACTTTCAGGGAAGCTTTACCCCTTGTTGAAGAAATGCTGGAAGACAAAAAAGACCACCCTGTCATTATGTACTGCACTGGAGGAATTCGCTGCGAGAAAGCAAGTGCTTATTATTTACACAGGGGGTTTCAAGAGGTCTATATGGTAGACGGAGGCATTATTGAGTATAGCCGTCAGTGTGAGGAGGAAGGATTGGAGAATAAATTTCTTGGCAAGAATTTCGTCTTCGATGATCGAATGGGAGAGCGAATTTCCGAAGAAATTATTGCTCGATGCCACCAGTGTGGGGCGCCATGTGACACCCATGTCAACTGTGCCAATGATGCCTGCCACATATTGTTTATCCAATGTGAACAATGTGCCGAGACTTACAATCGCTGCTGTTCGAGCACCTGTGCAGAGTTCATCTGTTTGCCTGAAGAGGAACAGCGGGAGAAGCGTAAGCATACCGAATTTAACGGGTCAAAATTTGGGAAGGGCCGATATAAGGCGCTCCGCAAAAGCGAAGGTCCGCTCCGCTCAACAGATTAGTTAGTGCCGAAGCTTTTTGAAAAATGACTGAAGGAGTTCTATGGACTCATCCTGCAGAACCCCCCATTCAACTGTCGTCTGAGGGTGGAGCAGCGTTTTCCCTCCAAAACGCACAAATCCGCGCTTGTCATCAGGGGCTGCGTAGACCAATTTGCTGATTTGAGACCATGCCAAAGCGCCGGCACACATCACACATGGCTCAAGGGTCACATACAACGTACATTCTTTGAGGTATTTATTATGGAGGTAGGCCTCAGCAGCCGTAATTGCAAGTATCTCGGCATGTGCCGTCACATCTCTCAATTGCTCAGTTTGGTTATGGCACCGCGCCACAATCCTATTTTCGCACACAATGACTGCCCCAACCGGGATTTCTCCTATTTCTCCCGCTTTGCGGGCTTCTTCGAGTGCCTGACGCATGAAGTATTCGTCAGAAAACACGCTCAACATACCTTTTTGCCGGAAATGTAATGAGAATGATCGAAATTCTACATATCCGCCTGTGCAACCCCGGGGAATTCATTATGTCTTTCTTCCGGGTCAATGAGTCATGAAAGAGAAGAATCCAGCATACATCCACAAAGAGCTTATTCAAGCTTGCCAGGAAGGAAATCGAAAGGCACAGAATAAACTCTACCAATTATACAGCAGGGCGATGTTTCATATTTGCCTTCGTATGCTAAATGACCGGGCTGAGGCCGAAGATCAGTTGCAGCATGCATTTATTGACATTTTTACGAAGCTTCACACCTTTCGGTTCGAATCTTCAATCGGGGCCTGGATGAAGCGCATTGTAATTCATAAATGTATCAATGTGTTGAAAAAGAAGTCGATACAATTTGATGTGCTTCGTGAACAACATCTCACATTTGCTGAAGTAGAACCCAACGAACCGGCCCTGCCAGATGTACTATTGGTCAGAGAAGTCAAAGATGCAATAGCAGCTTTGCCGGATGGGTACAGGGTCGTCTTGTCACTGTATCTTCTTGAAGGGTTGGACCACGAGGAAATCAGCGACGTACTTGGTATTTCTGTATCGACCTCAAAATCGCAATATCACAGAGCAAGACGCAAACTCAAAGAATTGCTGTGCACTCAATAAACTGAACATATTATGGATCCTTTGGAATCATTTATCATCACCCATAAATCTGAATTTGAGAGTGAGCTGCCTTCTGAGAGGGTGTGGGAGGCCATTGAAGGCACGCTGGATGATAGCAGTTCACGCCGAATTCATTGGCGGAGACGAAGGGTTGCATTCACGGCGATTGCCGCGGTAGGGCTTCTTTTCTTAGGGTTGGCAATCGGACTGGTGGTCGGAAGAAGTCCAGACTCAACAAAATTCTCCAATTCTCTCACACGGGTTGATCCGCAACGTGCTGAAGCCGAATTGTATTTTCATCAGGCAATTATGGTTCGCCTCAATAAGGTACATCAAGCAGGATTGAGTGGCGAGATTACGGAAGATCTTGATCAGCTTGCTGATCAAATGACAATTCTTGAAGCAGCCTTTGAAGAGGCGCTCCCCTCTCAAAGAGAATACATAATACATTCAATGATTCGAAATTATCAAATACGGATCGAACTTCTCGAAACCGTTTTGCAAGAGACCAATTTATATCAAGATGTACAATCCGGACAACATGAAAATCAGAAAACCTCTCTTTAGGATACTCATTCATTCCATTGCTCTGATCTGGATTGCATATCCGTTTGCCGAAGCGTCACAGGACAAGACTGAGTACCGGAAAATAATTGAAAAAGAGTTTGAAGCCCCGTTGGGTGGGGCATTTCAACTCGCCGCGAAGTATGGAGAAGTAAAAATCATGACCTGGAGTGAGCCCCGGATTGAGATTGAGACCATTATAACCGTAGATGCCTGCAACGAAGAAGACGCCAACCGGACCTTTGAACGCATTCGCATTGAATTCGAACAAGCTCAGGATATCGTTCGTGCCCGCACAGTAATTGATGATGAGTCATTCTCATTCAAGAGTTTGTTTCGGCGCTGTCAGGTCTCATTTACAATTGACTATCAGGTTCATATTCCAGCAACACACACCTTGAATCTGAAAAATAAATACGGCAATACCATCGTAGCCGAGCTGGATGGTGATGCTTCAATTGATGTGGAATATGGAGATTTGAGGATTGACCGGGTCGGTGGCGCACTTACACTGAATCTTGCATATGGGAATGGAACCGCCGGCAAAGCCGGGTCAAAACTGGCTGCTACAATCAGCTATGGCAAATTCCGGGCAATTGAATCTGGTGATGTCACTGTGGTGAGTAAATACTCCACATTTGGAATCGACCATTGTAATCTACTGACAAGTTCTTCAAAATATGACCATATCGAAGCACGTACGGTTAAGAAATTTAGCAATACTTCAAAATATAGCCACATCCGCCTTGATTCTGCTGGCGCAGTAACCCTTCAAGCAGAGTATACTGATGCCAGAATTGACAATGTCGCAGAGTCGCTGGTTGCAGCGATGAGGTATGGTGGATTAGAAGTGTCAAGCTTGTCTCATGATTTTCGGGTCGTTACATTGAGCGGTAAATACACCGGCTTTGAAATCCGTGTGGCAAGGGATGTCTCATTTCAGGTTGAGGCTACCGCTTCGAATGGCGGGCTGTCTTTTCCAGCTTCCCTGATTGTCACCCATCAGTTAGAGGATAACGGTCAAAAGTCAGTAAAAGGGTACCAAAAGGGGACGCATTCCGAAGTAGAAAGGGTGATTCGAGCTGATATTGAATACGGGTCATTTGAGTTGACGTCATTGTAAAACGAGGGGTGAGGTTCTGAATGGGAAATCGTTACCCATCTCCCGGGGCAGAGACCTGTCCGGCAAAATGAACCAGCCGGGCCTGAATATTGCCAATAATCTGTCTGGCCCATCGTGCATCCATGGTCCGGTAAAAATTTGATGAGCCAAACATACGCTTCAGGTTCAGAGGCTCTAGGAAAAAAATGGACCGTGCAAAAGGAAACGGCTTGTCAAGGTCGTTTCCCTGTTGGTCTGTAAATATGAAAGCAGTTCTGCGGGTTGTTGTTTCGTAATTTGTGATGCCGAGGCGAAGCGTATACACCGGCATTCCTTTCGGAATGGCTATGTCTGGATTGACAACCAATAGTGAGTCATCAAGTAAGAATCCGCTTCTCTGACCTTCTGAAATCAGTGTCATTGCAGTGTCGTACGTATACAAGGTTTGGCAGAACCGAAATGTATCCCTGAAAGCACTGATGATTTGACGTGCAAAATGCTCCCGATCTTCGAGCAGGTCCTGCTGCTGTTTGGCAGCATTCCGACGATTATCAAGGGCTCTGAGCTGATTTCGAAAACTGGGAAGGCGCACAATCAAAACTCCCTGCTTTAGCTGCTCAATATGGACAATCGCTTGTTGTAATGGATCAAGAGGCGTTTCTGACACCTCCTGCGCATGCAGAGACCAAATCTCCGTACAGCCAAAAGCCATACACAAGACTAAGAACCTGGAAGATGCGGACCAGCTGAAAGAAACGTTCATGGAAAGGCAGATTCAATATACGTTCGAGACCGAAAAATAGGTATTTTTCGACTCCTTTCGATCCATACGGAACGAGAAATACAGGCGGTTCATGATTTCGAACTTTCACAATTACCTTATCGTTCTCGGATTCCTTATCTCCGGGGTACCCTCTGGTGCAACTCAGGAACCTGGCAGCCAATTGTTCTATAAAGGCTATCTGGACGGAGTGACTGAAATTCAGGTGACCTGCTCCTTACGGGCTGAGGGTCTTCTGGAAGGTTTTGTCAGGTACCTTGACAGCGAAAAGGTATTCAAACTGACCGGAAGCATTCAAGAGAAAGGATATTTGCTTCGCGAACTGACTGATGAAGGGCTGTATTGCGGATCTCTGGAATTAGAAGGTAAGGATGATATTCTCTCCGGCTACTGGTTCAATCGTGATCGGACAATTCGGATGCCTGTCATCCTTGAGCGCACCCTGGCAGATACAATGGTTCCGTCGGGCTGTGAGACAAGCCACCTGCTCAGTGTTTTCAGCGGTATCCTTCGGGGTGGTCGGACCAGATTACAGATTATCCAGGCACCCGGGCAGGCCTTGAAGGGAGCATTATTTTATGGAGGAATGCGGCAGCGCTGGTCATTCAGTGAAATCGGAGCCTATCAGGACACCTTTCATTTGCAAATGATTGACGAGGGGGGGAATCCAAAAGGGGAGATTTTCTTCGTGCCGAATCAGTCAGGAGACCAAGTGTATATCACTGTCCAGGGGCTTATAGACGGCCGGATGGAAGGATGGCTGGACCGCGAAATAATGTGGCCGGGCCGATGTCCCGGAGTCACGGGGTTTTCGACACAGTATCATGCCCTGTATTATCAGCCTGACGACCCGAAATTGCGTCAATTATTGGAGAACCGCGTATCAGAGTGGCTAAACGAGGTAAGATTAAAAGCGAGTCAGCAGTCAGACAGATATACTGGGCCGCAAGACAGGGCATTGTTCAGATACAATGCATGGTTTGAACCCGTGTATATTTCTCAAGCTATTGTCAGTGGATATTGGCACCACAGCAGTCCCGAAGGGCAGCAGATTCGACCATTCAATTACGATCTTAGCTCTCAGCAGGAATTGACCTGGGAAGTGCTGTTTTCATCCGGTGCTGATCCGAAAGCAGTGGCAAGTGAACTTGCAGAAGCTGCTCTTCAGAGATCTCAGAAATGGAAAGATAAAAATCTGATAAAATTCATTAAGGAGAATGGCTTTTCCTTTTTCCTGCTTCGTAAGTCGGGACTTGAGTTGAGTACTGATTTCAATGCGGTCTATGGTAGGCGGACGGTGATGATTCCATGGGATGATCTGAGAGGAAAACTTGCCGTTCCCAATCTCCCTGATGCCTTTTTCTAAAATCTCTGTGGCAAGGCCAGGCTATGAGGTTTGGACCTTCATCAAGTGGAGTATGAAATTTAGTTTTTCTGCGAACGATGCGTCTTTCGGAGTGTTGAACATACAATCTCTTGATTCATCAAGTGGCTATAACTATGAAAACATTCGCGCTGATTTCATGCCTTTTTTTCACATGGCATGTTACTTTTTCTCAGTCTCTCAACGTTGAGGTGAGCACAGATTCCCTTTTATTCGGGAATCCGCTCAAGGTCATTTTTCATGTAGAAGGCGCTTCAGCTGATGGATTAGAGACACCAGATTTTGAGGGATTTACAATACTGAGTGGTCCATCTTACTCCAGCTCAATCAGCATTGTCAATGGGACAATGTCTCAGCAAGCATCAATAACTTACTGGCTTGAGCCGTCGGAAATTGGGACCTGGTACATACCACCAGCTTTTTTGGAAACTGATTCCGGGGCAGTTCTTGAGAGTGAGCCGGTAGAGATTCTGGTTGTTCCGAATCCGGATGGCATTCGGCAAATGCCTGACGAAAGGGCAAATGACTGGTTTCAGGGCGGTTTTCACTTCGACTTCGGAGATTTCTTGAATCCATTCCCCAACACTCCTGCACGACCAGAGCCGAAGAAAAAGGAAAGGGAGCGGAAGGTCTATAAATTCTGATTTCAGACGGTACTTTGGTGGGGCGGGTATGCCGTTGATCTGCTAAAGGCCGTGGTTTCGGCGTATTCTCTCTATCTTTGTGCAAAAGGGGTTATGAAATTATTAGTACTTGGCAGCGGAGGACGAGAGCATGCCCTTGCATGGAAACTTGCCGAAAGTTCGTTGTGCGAAAAGTTGTATATCGCACCCGGCAATGCAGGCACAGCAACAGTTGGAGAGAACATCGACATATCACCCTCTGACTTTCAGGCTGTTCGAGATGCTGTGCTTCGCAATCAAATCCAAATGGTGATAGTTGGACCCGAGCAGCCGTTGGTTGAGGGTATTCGTGACTTTTTCCTGACCGACCCTTCCCTTCAGCATGTTGCGCTGATCGGGCCATCCGGCGAAGCTTCCCGTCTGGAGGGAAGCAAGGCATATGCCAAGTCTTTTATGGAGGAATATGGAATTCCGACAGCAGCTTACAGGAGTTTCACTCATGATGAGAGCTATGAGGCTGTTGAGTTTATCCGAAGCCTCACTCCGCCTGTGGTTGTCAAGGCAGACGGCCTGGCTGCTGGTAAGGGTGTCCTCATTTGTGAACACCATGCCGAGGCAGAGCAAGCCTTGAAAGAAATGTGGGCCGGTAAATTTGGCTCAGCAGGAGAGCGTGTTGTGATAGAAGAATTTTTGGAGGGTCGGGAATTTTCAGTTTTTGTCTTGACTGATGGAAAAGACTGGCAGCTTTTACCGGTTGCGAAAGATTATAAACGGGTAGGTGAGGGAGATACTGGACCAAACACCGGTGGGATGGGTTGTATTTCTCCCGTTCCGTTTGTGGATGAACTCATGATGGAGAAAGTCAAATCTGCTGTCATTGATCCCACTCTTCAGGGCATTCGGGAGCGAAAGTTGGACTATCAGGGGTTTCTGTTTTTTGGCCTCATCGAGGTCAATGGAGATCCCTTTGTGATTGAGTATAACTGCAGGCTTGGAGATCCTGAAACGGAGGTTATTCTTCCAAGACTCAAAAATGACTTACTCTCACTGCTTATTGCATTGGTGAAGGGTAAGTTGGACCATGTTCAGACCGAGGAATTGCCCGATCACGCGGCCGCAGTGATTGTCGTATCCGGAGGGTACCCCGGGTCCTATGAAAAAGGAAAATCCATAAGTCAACTCGACAAAGTGACCGACTGTCTGGTTTTCCACGCGGGTACCCGTAGGGAGGAAGGTCAAGTCTTGACCAATGGCGGTCGCGTTATAGCCCTGACTGCCCTGAGCGCCTCACTTGAAGAGGCAGTCCAAAGAGCTCGTTCGGCGGCGGGAATTGTTGAATATGAAGGGAAGGTATTCCGCAGGGATATTGGGAGCGATTTGCTCCATACGTTCGAACGCTGATTGAATATGGGTCCGGTTCACGCTCCATATTCCGGAAAAAATCCCACCGTACGTGGATATCATGCCGAAGAGATTGCAGCAATTCTCGAGGGGGGCTATTTTCTTTCTCCTGATTTTTCGAAGGGTATTGTACACTATCTCGCGACAGATACGAGACGCCTGACCTATCCGGCAGAGAGCCTGTATATTGCATTGGAGGGTCCGAGAAGAGACGGCCATGATTTTCTCTTGCACGCCTTTCAGCAGGGGGTACGTGTCTTGCTTGTCAGCAAGGATATAGAACTGGAAAGATTTCCGGGTTGCGCAGTAATCAAAGTGCCTGATACACTTAAGGCCCTTCAGCAACTCACATCCTTTCACCGGAGGCGCTTTTCGCTTCCAGTCATCGGCATTACTGGCAGTAATGGGAAAACGATTGTGAAGGAGTGGCTCTTTCAGTTACTCTCGGCAGACCATCGGATTGTGCGAAGTCCACGGTCGTATAATTCTCAGATTGGGGTTCCTTTATCTGTGTGGAACATTCAACAGACACACACTCTTGGGATTTTTGAAGCAGGCATTTCCATGCCGGGAGAGATGCAGCGGTTATCAGATATCCTGAAGTGTGACATCGGGATCTTCACCAACCTTGGTGCCGCTCATGATGAAGGGTTTTCAAACAGATCTGAGAAATTGCGGGAAAAATGCAGATTGTTTGCCCATTCAAAGACAGTTGTCTATTGTAGGGATCAGGCGGGGGTTGAGCAGGAGTTGCAAAAGCAGACAAATGGTCGGTTATTCAGCTGGTCTATGAAGGAAGGGGCAGATCTGCAGGTTCAGGCAATTGAATCAGTTGATAATAGCACCGAGATAACAGTGATCTGGCAGGGTTTGCCTCTGGCTTTTTCCATACCGTTCACTGGGCATGCGGCTATTGAAAATGCCCTTCATTGCGTGTCAGTCATGTTGCTGATGGGCTATCAAAGGGAAGTCATACAAGAGCGGATGAGCCGGCTGGAGCCTGTGGCAATGAGGCTCGAACTTAAGTCTGGTCTCTATGGCAGTCGCTTGATCAATGACAGCTACAATTCTGATTTGAATGGGTTGGAAATCGCACTCGATTTCCTGCAGCAGCATTCTCCAGGTCAACAGCGGGTTCTTATCCTTTCCGATCTTTTGCAGACCGGACTTCCAACAGACACTTTATATCAGCAAGTTGCACAGTTGGTGATTCATCAGGGTATTCATCATTTTATCGGGATTGGACCTGATATTGAGGTGGTTGGCCAATGGTTGGCAGATGACGTCAATTTTAGTCATTACCTGGATACTGACTCATTTTTAAGCCACGTTAATCCGGCTCAGTTTCGTGACTCTGTTGTATTAATCAAAGGTGCCAGACTGTTTAGGTTTGAAGAAATTGTTGATCAGCTGTCATTGCAGGCACATCGAACTGTATTAGAGGTTGATCTGGATATCATATCTGCAAACGTACAAGTTTTTTCACGGCACCTCAATCCGCAAACTGCAATAATGGCCGTGATAAAGGCATCGGCCTATGGGAGTGGAAGCGCTGAAGTTGCGCGATTGATGCAGTTTCACCAGGTAGATGCTTTGGCTGTCGCTTATACTGATGAAGGTGTGGAGCTGAGAAGAGCGGGTGTGACACTGCCCATTTTGGTTCTCAACGCCGATGAGGGGAGTTTCCCGTTACTGCGCAAATGGCAGCTTGAGCCTGAGGTATACAGCCTTGAGCAGCTGAAATCGCTGACTCGCTATCTGGCAGGTGCAACGCCCCCGTTGCAGGTGCAGTTAAAATTTGACACCGGTATGCATCGGCTCGGGTTTGAAGAGCGGGATCTTCCCGAACTGTCCAATCTGCTCACCGATGCAGGAATAGAGGTTTCCGCAGTTTCTTCCCACTTTGCTTCGGCGGGGAACCCCGGTGATGATGAGTTTTCTCACGAGCAGGCCCGGAGATTCCAAAGAATGCATGCCATAGTCTCAAAAATATTGGGATATTCCCCGCCGCGGCACTTGTTGAATTCATCAGGGATTCTGAGATTTCCTGAGTACCAGTTTGAGATGGTCAGACTTGGCATCGGACTGTACGGGATAGCCCTAGGCGCACAAGGAACGGAAGGACTGAAGCCTGCATTGACGCTCAGGTCGTTTATCCAACAAATACGGACTGTGCAAGCCGGAGAGACAGTCGGGTATAACCGGGCCGGGAAAATTAACCATCCGACACGAGTTGGGACGGTATCAGTTGGGTATGCCGATGGGTTGCCCCGTCTTGCTGGCAACGGTCGTTACGCGCTTCTCGTCAACGGACAGGAAGCTCCGATAATCGGAGATATCTGCATGGATATGTGTATGATTGACCTCAGTGACATCCCGGAGGCATCTTCCGGAGATGAGGTGGTGGTGTTCGGCGCTGGCCATCCGATAGAACGTCTTGCCCAGGCCGGAATGACCATTCCCTATGAAATCCTGACAGATATATCTCCTCGTGTCAAAAGAGTGTATCTCAAAGAGTGACGACCAACTGACATCTTCTTACATATTCCTACGGTATTGCCCTCCTACCTGATAGAGTGCGTGAGTCATTTGCCCCAAGGTGCAGTATTTGGCAGCTTCCATGAGTTGTGCAAACGTATTTTCATTGCGTACGGCCACATCTTGTAAAGCCTTCAGGGCGGAGGTCCCTTTATCAGTGAAAGCTGTGTGTAGGTAATCCCGGGTCTGAATCTGAGCCTCTTTCTCTGCAGTTGTTGACCGGATCACTTCTTCCGGAATAATCGTGGGCGAGCCCTCCTTGCTCAGATATGTATTTACTCCGACAATGGGGTACTCACCGGTATGCTTGAGGGTTTCATAATATAGGCTTTCTTCCTGAATTTTCCCGCGTTGGTACATGGTCTCCATGGCTCCCAGAACACCACCACGCTCGGTGATTCGGTCAAACTCAGAGAGCACTGCCTCCTCTACGAGGTCGGTCAATTCTTCAATGATAAACGCCCCTTGCAGAGGATTTTCATTGCGTGCCAACCCCAACTCTTTGTTAATAATCAACTGAATGGCAACGGCTCTGCGCACACTTTCTTCGGTAGGCGTTGTGATTGCTTCATCATAGGCATTGGTATGGAGTGAATTGCAGTTGTCATAAATGGCATAGAGCGCCTGCAAAGTGGTTCTGATATCATTGAAGCTGATTTCTTGAGCATGGAGAGATCTTCCTGACGTTTGGATATGGTATTTCAGCTTCTGCGAACGTTCATCGGCATCGTACTTTTCCCGCATTGCTTTGGCCCAAATTCGTCGGGCCACGCGACCGATTACCGCATACTCAGGATCAATGCCATTTGAAAAGAAGAATGACAAATTTGGCGCAAACTTGTTGATATCCATTCCTCGGCTCAGATAATATTCCACAAAGGTGAATCCGTTGGCCAAGGTGAAGGCCAGCTGCGTAATCGGGTTGGCTCCGGCTTCTGCGATATGGTATCCTGAGATAGACACAGAGTAAAAGTTCCGGACATTGTGATCAATGAAATACGCTTGCACATCTCCCATGAGTCGGAGGGAGAATTCTGTGGAGAATATACATGTATTCTGAGCCTGATCTTCCTTCAGAATATCAGCCTGCACGGTCCCCCGAACTGAAGACAAGGCCTTTGCTTTCATTTCATTATAAACGGTTTCCGGCAGCACCTGATCTCCGGTCAGTCCAAGAAGCATCAGTCCGAGGCCGTTGTTCCCTTTGGGCACCTCACCCCTGTAGGTAGGTCGGGGAAGGCCTCTGTCATCATAAGTGGTTTTCAGTTTTTCCTCTACCAAATGCCCGAGGTCATGCTCCCGAATGTAGCGCTCGCATTGTTGATCAATTGCTGTATTCATGAAAAATGCGGTCATGGCAGCTGCCGGACCATTGATTGTCATGGATACAGATGTTTTCGGGTCGCATAGGTCGAAACCTGAGTACAGCTTTTTCGCATCATCGAGGCAACACACACTGACACCTGAATTACCAATCTTCCCGTAGATGTCAGGACGGTGATCGGGGTCCTCGCCATAGAGGGTGACCGAGTCAAAGGCTGTTGACAGACGGGCCGCAGGCATATCTGAAGAAAGGTAGTGAAAACGTTTATTGGTACGTTCCGGCCCTCCCTCACCAGCAAACATTCGCGTGGGGTCTTCACCCTGTCGTTTGAATGGGAATACGCCAGCCGTGTAGGGGAATTCGCCAGGTACATTTTCACGAAGCTGCCACCTGAGAATTTCACCCCAGTCCTTGTAAGAAGGTAAAATGACTTTTGGAATGGGGGTTTGAGAAAGAGAAAACGTGTGAGTCGGCACACTGATTTTCCGACCTCTCACCTCATATGTATATTCGTCCGATTGATAGGCCTGTTTTTTCGCTTCCCACGCATCAAGTAACCGCTGGCAGTGGCCATCCAAATCTCTTGACAGCTCATCATAGGTATTTTGCAGGGCACTCAGCAATTCTTCCTGACTGTCATTACCTGATTCCCGGATTGTATCAATGGTGGTACTTAGGGCAAACAACTTTCGCGCAATATGTTCCTGCTTGTCAACCCAACGGTCATAGCTGCGGTTGGATTCAGAAATTTCGGAAAGGTACCTGACACGGTTGGGTGGAATGATGTAAATCTTTTCACTCATCTCTCGGCTTCGGACCAGAGAAGATTTCAGATGTCCGCCGGTTCGGGCACTGAGCGTATCCATTACCTGCCGATAGAGGGCGTTGGTTCCCGGGTCGTTGAATTGCGAGGCAATGGTGCCAAAGACGGGAATGTCCTCATCAGCTACATCAAAGAGCTGATGGTTCCTTTTGTACTGTTTCTTGACATCCCGAAGAGCGTCAAGTGCCCCGCGCTTGTCAAATTTATTGATGGCGATGACATCCGCAAAATCGAGCATATCGATTTTCTCCAGTTGCGTGGCAGCACCGTACTCCGGGGTCATCACATATAAAGACACATTAGAGTGATCGATGATTTCGGTATCACTTTGGCCAATTCCCGAGGTTTCGAGAATAATCATATCGAAATGAGCAGCTTTTAGAATATCGAGTGCACTTTGCACATACTTGCTCAATGCCAGATTACTTTGTCTGGTAGCCAAAGAGCGCATAAAGACCCGGTCAGAATTGATGGCATTCATGCGTATTCGGTCACCGAGCAAGGCACCCCCCGTTTTCCGTTTTGAAGGGTCAACGGAAATAATGGCGAGTGTATTATCTTCAAAATCCAGCAGAAAACGACGCACCAACTCGTCGACAAGGCTGGACTTCCCGGCTCCACCTGTTCCGGTGATTCCCAATACAGGAATCGTATTCGTTTCTGACTGAGTCCTCTTTTCGAGGTCCTCAAGCCAGTGTTGATGATCCTCAGGAAAATTTTCAGCGGCCGAAATCAATCTGGCAATGGCTACCGGATCTTTGTCTGCCAAACGGTCAAGGCTCCCATCAATTTCTTTGCCAAGGGGAAAGTCAGACTGCCTGAGTACATCATTGATCATGCCCTGAAGCCCCAGTTCCCGACCGTCGTCTGGTGAGTATATTCTCGCTATGCCATACTGGTGCAGCTCCTCTATTTCCGTGGGCAGAATGGTCCCACCACCACCTCCGAAAATCCGGATGTGACCCGCACCCTGCTCTTTCAGCAAATCGTACATGTATTTCAGATATTCTGTGTGCCCTCCCTGATAGGATGTAATGGCGATGGCCTGGGCATCTTCCTGAATAGCTGTGCTTACTATTTCCTGCACAGAGCGATTGTGTCCGAGGTGGATTACTTCGGCACCTGATTGCTGCATAATGCGCCGCATGATATTGATGGCAGCATCGTGACCGTCAAAGAGTGACGCTGCAGTCACAATCCTGATTTTGTGCTTGGGCTTGTAGATTTCTGTATTCTTCATTAAGGAATCTTTTGGAATGTCTTGCCTGACTGCAATATAACAGGAAAGGTGTATTCGGAGTTGTGGAAACCACCTCCAGTGAAGTTTCGCTTCAAAAACAATGCCGCCTCACATATCGAGGCAAGTAAATGCCTGCCAAAACAACCATTAGGAAAGAGAATTCATGACATAAATCATGAGGAAATTGAGCTTTTTTCCGGTAAAGGAGATAGGTCAGCTCCTCGGGATTTCTCTATTTTGCGAGTGATGAGAACTGACAGATGCCTGGGGTATGTCATGGCCCGATGTCTGTGGCATTTCAAAAAAGATGGTATCTTTTGCTCCGGAGAACGACCCAAACGTGTATTTAATTGAATACTATGGACACCAATAGGATTATCACACTTGATGAATTTATCATCAGCCGACAAAAAGATTTCTCATATGCCACTGGAGAGCTCACAGGCTTACTTCGTGATATCGGCGTAGCTGCAAAAATAGTGAACCGGGAAGTGAACCGTGCAGGTCTGGTGAGTATTCTTGGAGTTGCCGGTCAGGAAAACCATTCAGGTGATGATGTTCAGAAACTGGATGTCTACGCCAATGAGAAACTCATCGATTGCCTGAAAAACAGTGGTGAGTGCTGTGGAGTCGCCTCGGAAGAAAACACAGATTTCATTCCGTTTCCCACAATTGAATCAAAGAGCGCCAAGTATGTGGTGATTTTTGATCCGTTAGATGGTTCTTCCAACATTGATGTCAATGTATCGGTCGGCACCATTTTCGGCATTTACAGGCGAAAGTCAGACCCAACAGGCCCGTGTGAACTTGGAGATTTTCTGCAGAAGGGTCTTGATTTGGTAGCTGCGGGTTATGTCATATATGGCACCTCTACCATCATGGTGTATTCCACAGGCCGAGGTGTAAACGGGTTTACGCTCGATCCGTCAATCGGTGAGTTTTGCCTGTCTCACCGAGACATACAGATACCAGCCAGAGGAAGATATTACAGTGTCAATCAAGGGTATTATCTGAAATTTGATGTAGAAATGCGCAGATATATCGACTATTGTTCAGATTTGAATCTTCGCCTACGCTATATCGGTTCGATGGTTTCGGATATTCACCGTACCCTCTTCAAGGGGGGTATATTTTTGTATCCCAATACAAGAAAATATCCAAATGGCAAGTTGCGGCTCTTGTATGAGTGTAATCCGATGGCGTTTTTGGTTGAACAAGCTGGAGGAAAGGCTATTACGACCCAGCTTGAGCGGGTGCTTGAGGTAGACCCGAAGGAACTGCATCAGCGGTCTACTATTGTCATTGGCTCTCCTGAAATGATTGAGGAAATGCAGGAATTTGTGCAGCGCTACAGCGCAGTGAGTGGGTTATAAAAAAAGGGGGATAAGACGCGTAGTCTCACCCCCCCCTTCATCATATTTTTTGACCCTTATTGGACAATGACCTTCTCGACGAAGGTGCCATTTGGGGTACTTACATTCAGAAAATACAGTCCAGGCGCAACCGCAGACAGAGGGATTGACTGTACCTGCCCTCCAACCCTAAGATTTAGCTGGCGCTGTAGAACCTGCTTTCCATCGATGGTAAACAGTTGGAGAGTGCCTGCACCAGATTCATGACACGCTATATTGACCAGCAGGTAATCAGAGGCTGGATTCGGATATGGCGTGATACCCGGCTGAGCAATTGTCAACTCGTTGTCACTGGTTGGGATTCCTGGCTCGACTACGGTTCCGCGTCCCGGGGCAAAGGCACAAGCTTCATCTCCCTGATCTGTGGTCAGGCACGCTTCTGAGTGATAATTGAACATGTCCATAATTTCTACATCATCGAGGGTCCATCCATTTGGTGGATTCTCGACTGCATCCTGAGACTGGCCAAAGCGCCATCTGAGTAGTATCTCCTCACCAGCCCATGGGCTGAGGTCTACATAAGAAGCAACATAATTACCTGAGTTTCCGGAAAAGGCCCTGATGCCTGGAATTGCAAATGTGGTGTAGGCAACAGGACGCTCATATCCCTCTCTGAAGATTTCTGCGTCCGGACGTTCCCAGCGTTGACCCTGCTCGGCGGAGATTTCGATGATGCCGCCATCTTGACTGGGCCTCAAATCATAGTTGTGGTAAAATCGAAGGACAGGCTGGTTACCGGTCACATCGAAAGATTCGACTGATTGAAGCGCTTGTTCGCTGTCTGCATCGTCTGTTACCTGGTCATAGTCGACGTGCCACGCAAAATTTCCGCTATACGCAGGTTTGCTGTTGGTATATGTCCATTTTTCTTCACCCTGAAGCGCCTCTACCAGCCATGTGAGATTGTTCTCTTCCATGTCGTCTTTAAACTGGCTGATTGAAAATAGTCCAGGATCAGATGCCAACTGGTAAGTCAGACTGACAGATGCTCCGGATGCAAGGGATCCGACTTCAAACACCACCACATCGCCCTGAGCTGTTCCGCCGTTGGAGGCCGAGCCGCTGACATAAGAGGCTCCCTGAGGGATGGCATCACTGACAACCAGTCCGGTTACTGCCTCATCTTTGTCGTTGGTCACAGAAAGCGTTACTGATATGGTCTCTCCTGCCTCGATGAGAGGGGTAACATTCTTGCTGATTTTTACCTCTTTGATACAGGAAGGGCGCGTTTCGAAACTTTCAAGCTCGTCGCCAATACTATTGATATTACCTTGATCAGCAAACCACCCCATACCACGACGGGCGAAGACTTCCCAGATAATACATTGATTTGCGCCGTTGTAATTAATTTGGTCCGCCATCAGGATGGCATCGCGGCCGTCGAGCATCCCGGGGCCGCATGGTTGCATTTTCATCCCGTCCATGACAAGCTGCATAGCTATGTTATTGCCTCCTGACCCGTAAAAGATGTCCGGATCGAAACCATAGGCATCAATAAGGGCCCAGTACAAATCCCAAAGGGTGGCTGCCCACACATTGCCCACTCCATAGGGGGCGGGGTCATTATCGAATGCATCGGAAAAGGTCAAAGGGTTGACTGACATGTCTGTGGAGTACGGAAACGGTCTGATTCCATTTCCACTCAAGTCTTCATTGTTGACATAGGTTCCATACCCACGAGCTGTTGTCCCGACGTCTCCTGGTCTGACGGTTGCAGCGAGGCTGATAAAGTCACTCCAGCCTTCACCCATCTGTTCGGCATTCCCGAGACACCCTGAATTGCCGGGACCACCGGTGAGGCGGTTTGAAATGCCGTGTGTGTATTCATGACCAACCACGGTATTATCAAGACTTGCATCCAGTTGGTCCGGCCCGTTGTAATTGGGAATTACCAGGCTGACCTCAACCACACCCTGAGCCACCTGCTGTTTAATCAACTGGCAGGCGCTGTTGCCAAGCATGACAACCGGTATATCAACAAGTTCATTAAAGGTTCCGGGACCCATAGAAATCAAGTCTTCGTTAAAGTTGCAGATGATGCAACCAATGGCTCCTGCCTGCTGTACCCGATATGCTTTCTCACTGAAGAAACAGCCACCGCGATCTACAATGGCAATTTTTCCTTCCAGTTCGTCTGGGTTGATCACATCTTCACATGCATCGGTTTCTGATGGATTATCCTGACTATCGAAGGCGAGAGCCACCTCAGCAGTCACAGGAGTGCCACTGACTGGTTCGCCCCAGGTGGTGGAAGTCGTGGTCGCCTTGTAGGCTCCGGCAATAGAGGCCGGAGAATTGACGGTAACAAGCCTGTCTGAAAGGCCGGCATCCCAAAGGTACATCTGCATTCGGCCAGGCGCCCCGTCAGGAGGCGTCGAAAAATTGGCATTGTTGGTGCCACTCCCGTCATGTGCTTCAGCCCTGACCTCATCACCACCTAATCCGCCTTTCCCAAGGTTGCTGGCCTGAAAGTTTCCGGATTCCTCATTGAATCCATAAGCGTATGCAAAATCATACATGAACTTGTTGGCAAAAAACAGGTTTGTGACCGCAGCTTCCTTATAAGTATCAGGATTTTGTGCTAAATCAAGCGGAAAATTAAACGTCAATGTAGGGCCGCCATCAGGACCGGCAGCATCGGGTTCGTTATTTGCATCTTCATCAAGATAGGCCTGTACACTCATGCCACGGGTCGTCGTATAATTTGGCTCTCCATCACCATTGGTGTCATGCCAATGGTATGGACCACTTGTATATGATCGTGGGTCCTGAATGACTGACCGAGAGCCAATGCTTGGACTTTCAAGCAGATAAAGGTGGCCGTCAACGACTTCTGCGAAGACGTTATAGCTTCCTGGTTCTGAAGTTATTGAGGCAGTCTGAGACTCATATCCGGTTGTTTGATGATCATGATCACAGGCATCCATTCGCTTGAGCGGATGAGCACGGCAATAGACGGTATAATTATGCTGATCAAGGATCTCTCCCGTTTGTGCATCAACCCGGATGCTCCACATGTCGGGATTCCCGGCCATATTGAGGGTCATATCCCATGCAAGGCGCACCGCGCCGTCGACAGGCTGCCAGATTTGTTTGACTTCGACCGGTTCACGGGCAAATTCTCCATTCTCAAAAACAAAATGCGTTTGACTTTTCCGCTCACGCAACACAATGGCAGGTGAACTGCCTGTCAGCGATTTCAACACTTGCTGCAAAGCGACATCAGCTGACAAAATATCCGTAACAGGGACAACCGCTTCCGCAAGATTTGGTACAAATCGGTTGCCAATATGAAAGACCTTTCCGTCATGGATGTTGAGATTGAGAATGGCATTGTATACATCCAACTGCCCATATTGCTGACACAGGTACACATGGGTCACTTGATTGTGGGGAGAGGTGTACTGGTCAGAAATCGTGTATGCAGAAATGTCTTGGTGCGTCAGGCCCAGAGCAGTGTGATGTTCGACAAGATATTGGTCGACAATTCTCTGGATGGGATCCTGAGCACAGAGTCCGAATGAACCGGCGGTCATTAGGGTAGCGCAAAGGATGAGCGTGAAAAAATGCTTCATTGTCATTCTTATTGTGGGAAAAGAAAAGATGGTGAAAATTCGGTAATCAAACATACGTTATTCTGGGGAAAAACGCCATTTGAAGTCAATTGTTCGCAATGCAGCCGACAAGTGAAGCGTCATTGGGCAGGGCTGTCTCCTTCACCGTCTCTTTGCTTGAGTCGTTCAGCCCAAAGGCGCGCAGCGTGTAGCTGTAAATCAGGTACGGCATCGGATTCATCCATAATCTCCATTCCGAAAAGTGTTTCGACAATGTCCTCAAGAGTAATGGTTCCTACCAGACTGCCGTAGTTGTCGACCGCAACTGCCTGGTGTGATCTTCTTCGGGTCAGTGTTTCGAAAAGATTGAACAAATGCTGGTCATCCTGCACAATGAGGATGTCGCGTTTGAGTTCGCTGAGTGTAGCCTCGTGTTCATCATCGGCCAGTTTCTCCAGGATTTCATCTTTGAGCACCAGGCCAGTGATATGATCGGGACTTCCGCTGTAGACCGGAATGCGAGAATATCTAATCGGGTCATTTGCCTCATAAAAACTACTGACTGTCTCTTTCTCATCGGCAATGAGCATGACCGTTCGTGGCGTCATAACATCCCTTACGGTGAGTTTTTCCAGACGCAACACATTCCGGATAATGGTTGATTCTTTTTCATCAAGGGTTCCGGTTTCTTTTCCCACCTTCGTCATGGCCAAAAAATCTGCCCGTGTCAGGACACTTTCGCTTTTATCTTTTTTAAGCCCTCTGGTGATGCGCTGACTGATCCAGACAAGTGGAGTTAAGACGGTCAGCATGATGCGCAGGGTCCTGACCGTGAAAGGAGCCAAAGACTTCCAATTGTTTGCGCCTATCGTTTTCGGGATGATTTCGGAAAGGACCAGAATGGCAAGAGTCATAATGACTGCAATGACTGACTCGACTGAAATCTGTAAAGGACCGAGAGTCATTGAGGCAGATCCGAAAAGATTTCCGGCCTGAACACCCACTCCAATGGCACCGACAGTGTGAGCGATCGTGTTGAGTGTCAGGATAGCGGAAAGCGGTCTGTCAATATCCTCCTTATACTGCATCAGGAGCTCTCCAGTCCGACCGCCCTCTTGAATTTTGAGTTGGGTATAAGACGGTGTGATACTGAGGAGGACAGCTTCAAGAATGGAACACAGGAATGAAAATGCGATTGAGAGGAAGAAAAATGCGAATAGTAGGGTCATATGCAAGTGGCCTGTCTGGCTTTGGTTCTTGCAAAAATACGGTTTTGACACACATCGCTGCTCCGTCTGTTTATCCGACTGGTTCAGTATGTGCAGGCCTGAATGCGTACTGTCTGGCACCTTGCCGGTTCCCTTTTTCTAACTCTATGGTTTGGAGAAAAAAGGATTCGCGGGGAGCACGCACACTGTCTTTCCTGTTTCCAAGATGGAGTTCTTCATATGCTTCAAAGGTCAATACTCTCCTCTGCTGGAGGCGGTCTTCCGGCTGAAACCGCTCAGTCCGGGCTTTCCATTCAGGTTGTACGGTTGCTTCGAAAACCTTGGATTTCGAACCACTTCCGTAGGCAAAAAACCCAAATTTTGCGCCGTTCAACTCTTGACCATCAAGCAGGGCTGACCGGAGCGTACTCATAAGGGCAAGAAAGATGGAACCTGTGTAGATGTTGCCGACTTGTGAAGAAAGTCGCTCACCGGGCTCAATTTTTTCTTTGACAAAGGATTTGTATTCGGGAGTTTTGCTTAATGATTTCAGAAAGGTATGAAAGGCCTTCTCGCCATCAATTTCGGAGTATTCAGGGTTGTTGTCACTGTGGACGATTCCATTGCGCTCGAGATAGGGTGCCCGGTGCTCCTTGGGCATAGTATTCCAGAATAATTCTGTAAACATTCGTCTGGCCTGGTAGGCATATGGGAGGTGGCAGATGAGCCTGTTCCATCTTGAGAGGCCTTCTTGAGATTTCGATTGATCTTTCCAGTGCGCATATGCTTGTGCGATTCGCTCACGGTAGCAATCATTGGAATATGGCCCATCAAATACCGGGACATCCCTGTGAAGCCAAAGATCGTCTTCAGGCGAGAGCATCTCATTGATGGTTTCCCGGGATTTTATCTTTTCAGCCAGTTTCTCCGCTTCTGGACCGGGTATACCAGCCTCAATCAGGATGTTGGAGATCATCTGGCTTTTCTTGATGTGTCGGTATGGCTTGAAGAAATCGTGAACACCTTTGGTGGCCACCCCCCAGTGGGGTTCTATGGCGAGGAGAGCCGGGGACTGACATAAGAGCATGGCAACAGCTCCAGCCCCTTGGGTGTACTCACCCCCTGACCCAAGCTCATATCTGGCCACATCCGATGCAACCACAACAGCCATTCGGTTTTCACCGGCCCGAATCCAGTCCAGTGCGTTTTCCATGGCATCCACAGCTCCGATACATGCGAACGTCAGATCAACGGCATCACAATTCAGAAACCCACTCTTCCTGCCCTCTTCACTTTCGTAATACCGGTTTAGCATATCAAGCACATAAGAAGCCATGGGTTTTGCCCCATCAAGAGAGCTTTCAGTGCCCAAATAGAGTCTGCCGACGGAAGAAGGGTCTATCTTATTGCGTTGAAGAAGATCGAGGACTGCATTGGCTGCCATTGTAGCAACGTCTTCGTGAACATCAGCCAGAGCCATGGCTGTCAGACCGAGCCCTTTGTGCAACTTATCGTATTCGATGTTTCTGGCCTCTGCCAGAGATTTGACTGGCAGAAATAATCCGGGTATGTAGACCGAGAGGTCATCAATTCCAACGGTATGCATGGCAAATGTTTTGAGAATTTGATAGAGCAAGCATTAACCGTTTTGTCTGAGATTGGTTCAATATGACAATCATTTTCAACGAGCCTCTTAAAGCCACAGATTTGTTGTCAGACGAACGGTGCATGCCTAAATGCATCAGGCATGATTGGCCTCGGCGATGAGGCGAAGTCCGTTGAGTGTCAGATGGGGATCTACCATGTCAAAGGATGAGGAGAGAGGGTGGAGAATGGAAGAAAGCCCGCCTGTAGCGATGGTTTTGTAATGGGCGCCGGTTTCTTCGCGGATGGTCGATACCATGTGCTTGACAAGTCCGACATATCCAATCAGGACTCCGCTTTGGATTGCGTGCTGTGTATTGGTGCCGAGTACTGAGCGTGGAAGTTCAAGGGGTACTTCTGGCAACTGGGCCGTTTTTTGATACAGGGCTCCCATCGCAGTTTTGAGACCAGGAGCGATAGCCACTCCCCTGATGAGGCCTTCTGCGGTGAGTGTGGTGAAGGTCAGCGCCGTGCCAAAGTCAATGATGATACAATCTGACCGGAGCATTCGATTTGCTGCAATCGCATTGGCAAAGAGGTCAGAACCCATTTCAGAGGGCGATTCTGTGTCGAATTTCAGCAGATGATACCATCCGGCATTCACAAGAATCGGAGGCTGCCCTGTCAGTCGTGCACTGAGTTCGGTAAATGGTTGGGCAAGGTCAGGCACGACTGTACTGATCACAATGTCATTCAAGTCACTGTGATTGATGCCGGCATCGAGAAGGAGAGAGCGGAGTCGGGTTTGGTAGAAGATGAGAGAGTCCTCTTGGACCAGTGTTGGAAGACGCCACACATGCAACCACTGGTCATCGGACCAGCAGCCGATGACAACATTCGAGTTGCCAATATCAATGCCTAACAACATGCCTAAACAGTAATTGTGCGTCACAGTCAAAAACCGTAATCGTCGTTTTTCGGTTCATTCCCAAGGAGGTTTCTCAATTCTTTCTCAATTTCTTTTTATTTTCCACTCCTTATAAAGACACTCAAAAAAATGGCATTGCAAATGATTAACTTGAAGAGGCGGGCACAGCAATACAAGGAGGTGCTTCAAAATACCATCAGTTACCGGAAGACTTGGGGGGACGGACTTCGCGATTTTATCAAAGCCCAGCTGGAGGCACTCGTGCAGGCAATTGAGTTGCAGGCTACTGTTGAGGTTCGGGCTGATGTAGAAAATCTTGGGGCAGTGGTTCTCAATCTCGGTGATGTGAAAAGCGGCATGTACCAGCATCTCGGGGCCGACATAGAGAGGCACCTCATCAAGCACAATGGCTCCCTGATCTATCAGCAGTTGTTCAACGGAAAGATTATTGTCTTGATTCAGTACCCATATATTGAGAATTACGGCCAGCCCAGGCCACCTCATACCGTTGCCATTTACCGCCCGGAAGAGTTACAGGAGCCTTTTTTCATCAGGCACGTCGATGAGTTTCTCTCAGAAATCATGAAGTGGGAAGATTTCGATGATGACGAGCCAAATAAGCGAATAGGTTTCAATTTCAACTTCGGGCCTGGCATGCCAATAGGTCCCGACGGTCAGGAGGGCGCTGGGGGGCAGAATATTGATGAGTAGCAGTTTTTTCAGACCCGCTCGATGATGGTCGCATAGCCCTGACCGACTCCGATGCACATGGTTACCAGAGCGTATCGCTGTTTTCTGAGCTGCAGTTCAAGGGCAGCGGTTTGGAGAATTCTCGCCCCGGTCATGCCCAATGGGTGGCCAAGCGCGATGGCGCCTCCATTCGGATTGACGCGCGGGTCATTTTCATCAATCTTCATTTCCTGCAGGCAAGCAAGGACCTGCGCTGCAAAAGCCTCATTGATCTCAATGATGTCCATATCGGCCAGTGTAAGGCCAGCGCGTTTCAAGGCTACTGATGATGCAAATACTGGTCCGATGCCCATATATCTGGGTTCGACACCCGCAACGCCAGAGCTGACAATTCTGGCAATTGGCATCAGGCCGTGAATGGAGGCAGCTTGTTCAGAAGCGATCAAGACAGCAGCGGCACCGTCGTTGAGGCCCGACGCATTTCCTGCTGTCACCGTGCCGCCTTCCTTTCGGAAGGCAGGTCGTAATCCCGCAAGAATCTCTGGGGTAGTCGATGGTTTGAGAAATTCATCGGCTTTGACTACAATGGGTTCTTTTTTTCGCTGAGGGATTGTGATCGGAGCGATTTCCTGTTCGAGCCTTCCACTTTGCTGTGCCGCGGCTGCTTTTTGTTGTGATTGCCAGGCAAAGTGATCCTGCTTTTCCCTGCTAATTCCAAAACGGTCAACCAGGTTTTCAGCGGTTTCTCCCATCGCTTCGACGCCATACTTTGCTTTCATGGCAGGATTGACGAAGCGCCATCCAAAACTGGAGTCGTGCAATTGGGCATCATTCCCAAAGGGGATAGAAGTTTTTGACATGACCCACGGACCTCTTGTCATATGTTCTACGCCACCCGAAATAAACAGACCGCCATCTCCGGCCAGGATAGCTCTGTGAGCATGAATGACTGCTGACATGCCCGAGGCGCACAGGCGGTTCACAGTTTCACCGGGCACACTCCATGGTAATCCTGCCAACAGCAGGGCCATCCGGGCTACATTGCGGTTGTCTTCACCTGCCTGATTGGCACATCCCAGAATGACATCATCAATGGCTTGTGGATCCAGCTCAGCGTGCCGCCGGAGCAGCTGGCTGATTGCATGTGCCGCCAGATCATCAGTTCGCACCGCAGAGAGTGCCCCTCTGAATTTTCCGATGGGAGTGCGTACGGCGTCAATCAGAAAAGCGCTTGAGGTCATTATTCAGGGTATTTGGATGAATAGGTGAAAGTTAAGGAGATGAGGACTCTGTAAAAATGCCAAATTTATTCTCCCTGTGTAGCTGAGAATGCCCTTTTCCCATCAAATTCATACAGATTTTCTATCTTAATAAAGTCAAGCCCGCAACTTTCAATCCGTTCGAGTAGTTGGGTGATCGCTTTTTTTGGGACAAGCTGCAGATCGGAATTACCTTCCTCATATCCGGCAATTAAAAACCGGCACTGCCAGTGATCGGAATAAGTCATGCCTGGCGGCGGGTCCGGATAGACTTTGATGCCCCGGTTGGCAATGGTTGTCAATTCGAGGAGAGCCCCCCCCAGTTGCCTCAGGGTATTGCCGAGAGCCTCAGGGTTTCTTTCAGTATGCCCCCAGTCCAGAAAAACATCGACCCCGACAAGTCGCTTGTGGGCGATTGGAACCGGAGAAACCTGCACCCGGATGGGCCTGGCACGGGTTCCAAAATTGAAGGGAGAGAGCGTTTGCGGTGATGAGCCCAGTCTTTCGATGACAGCCCTCGTAAATGCCCGGGTTCCGACCTTGGAAGTGGTGTAGGTGGAAGTATACAGGTCTGCTGTGTGGATACCATCTTCCAGAGTCCGGAGCAGCGCATTCTGCATGCGCTGAGCAATCAGGGGTTGCCCAAGATCAGCCATCATCAGGCAGGCTGCGTTCATCAAGCCGGAGGGATTGGCAATGTCTTTCCCGGCAATATCAGGTGCTGATCCGTGTACTGCCTCAAACATGGCATATTGGTCGCCGATATTGGAAGAGCCGCCAAGACCTACTGACCCTGAAACCTGAGAAGTGATGTCTGTCAGGATGTCGCCGTATAAATTCAGTGTGACCACGACGTCAAATCGTCCGGGCTGGTCAGCCAGAAGGGCCGCTCCAATGTCAACAATGTAATGGTCACTTTGCAAATCCGGGTACTCACGAGCTACCTCGTCAAATACTTGATGAAACAACCCGTCGGTCTGTTTCATGATATTGTCTTTGGTCATGCAGGTGACCCGTTTCCGGCCGTATTGCCGGGCATACTCGAACGCATAGCGGATGACACGTTCGGAACCGGGCCGGGAAATTAATTTTAGGTTTTGCACCACTTCAGTAGTCTGCCGATGCTCAATACCAGCATACAGATCTTCTTCATTTTCCCTGATGACCACGAGGTCCATTTCCGGAAAATGACTTTGCACAAATGGCATGTAGGCTCTGCTTGGTCTGACATTCGCAAAAAGCCCAAGCGTTTTGCGTATGGTCACCGTCACACTTTTGTTTCCGCCTCCTTGTGGGGTTGTAATCGGGGCTTTCAAGAAGATTCTGTTTTTGCGCAGCATATCCAAACCCCCTTCTGCAATCCCGGTGGGATTCCCCTGTTGATAGACGCGGTAGCCAATCTGTATTTCATCAATGTCGAGATGAGCATCGGCGGCTTCGAGCAGCTGCAGAGTGGCATCCATTATCTCAGGACCAATACCATCACCTCGAGCGATGGTAATTTTCGGGCGGGTTTCATCAGATGAACCAACCCCGTCGTGGGCTGAAGCAGTTGTCATGTTTAAAAAGGCGTATTGTTGTGGTGTCAAAGAATAAAGGCAGGCAAATGTAGTGAAAAATGGAGGAGGGCTATTCGGCGAAACTTTCCTACCTTCCCGTCTAAACACTTACAGGGCATGAATTTGGATCTGACTGGAAAACACGCTTTTGTTGGGGGAAGCAGCAAGGGAATTGGAAAGGCGGCAGCCATTGAGTTGGCTGCGCTCGGCGCACATGTGACCCTCGTTTCACGAAGCGGCGAGATAATGGCTGAAATCATCCACAAACTTGACCGGAGCAAAGGGCAGGCTCACGACTTTATGGTCGCAGATTTTTCAAATCGCCCCCATCTCATAAGTCAGGTGAATGCGCTGGTATCATCCCGCCCTGTTCATATTCTTGTCAATAACACCGGCGGCCCTCCTGGCGGACCAATTACTGAAGCTGAGCCGGGAGCGTTTGAAGAGGCATTTCACAATCACCTCTTGTGCAATCATCAGCTGGCGCGTGCAGTCATGCCCGAAATGATAAAAGCCGGATTCGGTCGCATCATCAATGTGATATCGACCTCAGTCAAGCAGCCTCTCCCGGGCCTCGGAGTATCCAATACGATTCGGGCGGCTGTGGCCTCATGGGCGAAAACCATGGCAAATGAGCTGGGGCAGTATGGTATCACAGTCAATAACGTCCTGCCTGGTGCCACCTCAACTGACCGGCTGAGGTCTATTTTGGAGTCAGTGGCAAAAAAACGCGGCATAAGCATAGAGCAAGCCGCCCTGAATATGCAGGCGGAGATTCCCGTCGGTCGGTTTGCTAGCCCTGCTGAAGTCGGAGCAGCCATCGCGTTTCTGGCAAGTCCAGCCGCCGCGTCTATCAACGGGATTAACCTGCCAGTTGATGGCGGTCGAACAAAAAGTCTTTAGGAATTACCCATAATTGTGAGCAGCTCTTCGACAAAGCGACGCTCATTGGCAAGTCTGGGTACTTTATGTTGCCCCCCAAGCTTCCCCCTGGCTTTCATCCAATGCAGAAACGTACCTGGTGATGCCTTATGCAGAACGAGGCGGTTCATGGCCATTGACTGAAACCTCTTGGCCTCGTAGTCTGAATTGATTTCCTGGAGTGAGGCATCAAGGATGTCTGCAAACTCATTGGAATCGGCAGGCTCTTTCTCGAATTCAATGATCCATTCATGGCCGCCTTTTCCAGCATCCGAAAAGTAAATCGGTGCTACCGTATATTCGGCAACCTTGCTACCGGTGCGAGCGCATGCAATTTCAAGCGCTTTGTCGGTATTGGCCACCATCACTTCCTCTCCGAATGCGTTGACAAACTGGCGGGTCCTGCCTGTAATCTGAATTCTATACGGGCTTGTGGAGGTAAATCTGATGGTATCTCCAATCTGATACCGCCACAACCCAGAATTTGTGCTGATGACCATGGCGTAATTCTTCCCTTCTTTTACCTCAGAAAGCGGAATGGCAGTCGGCTCCGGCACATCCCACTGATCAGCAGGAATAAACTCATAGTAAATGCCATTATCAAGCAACAATACCATATCATCGGTGTCACGGCCAAGCTGAGATGCAAAATATCCTTCAGAAGCATTGTACACTTCCTTGTAGAGAAAAGAATCCGAGGGGATGAATTCTTGAAACTGAGTTCGGTAGGGAGTAAAGGATACACCCCCATGTACATAGGCTTGCAGGTGCGGCCAGACTTCGAGAATGTTGTTCTTTCCGGTACGCTCCAACACTTTTCGGATGAATACAACGGTCCAGGTCGGAACTCCACCCATCAGGACAAGATCCTTTTCCTGACTGACGATTTCAGTCATTCGGTTCATTTTCTCCTCAAAATTCTCCAACAATGCTGTTTCGAAGTCTGGGGTAAAAAACGGACGGCCCACAGCAGGCATGTTGTGGATCATGATTGCTGAAATGTCACCCCGCCTTGTTTCAGGATGGGGACTAAAAGGCTGGAGGCTGCCGCCCATAATCAAGGACTTGAGCTCGAAAACACGGGCGTCTGGAAGATCCTGATAGAGAAAGGCCATGGTATCCCAAGATCCTTTTATATGGCATTTTTCAAGATTTTCATCTGAAACCGGGATGAATTTGCTCTTGTCACTGGTGGTTCCGGATGATTTTGAAAACCAACGGACGACACCAGGCCAAAGGACATTTTCCTCTCCCATCATCATTCGTTCTATCAGTGGTTTTAGTGTGTCGTAATCCTGAAGCGGAACTTGGCGGGCAAAATCTTCCGGAGTTCGGATTGTTCCAAAGTTGTAGCGAAGGCCCCATTCAGTTTCGTGTGCCGTCCGAATCAGCCGCTGAAGCAAGCGACACTGGGTTTCTTCAGCCTGCTCCAAAGCTTGCTCAAGCCGCCGAAACCGAAAGCTGAGATAGGTTTTTATGATGTGATTGACTGTTGGTCTGATCATACAAGATGACGAGATTCGATTGCTGGGTGGAGGTGCTGGATACAGCGCGATCGGATTCAACGGCAAGTCGAAGAAAATAATTTCTTCGGCAGGTCTTTTCCAAGTATTCAGAAAGACTAAAATTAGGACTTTTCCGGAACATGAAAGCTGGTTCGGATTTTCTTATCTTCCCGATTCAATGATTTGTGATTATGCAAAACATACCCTCCAAACTCCCAAACGTAGGGACAACAATTTTCTCAGTGATGTCATCACTTGCTGCCAGATATGGGGCGGTGAATCTGTCACAGGGATTTCCTGATTTCGATTGCGACGAAGTCCTGAAAGATCTCGTTGTCTCAAATCTGCGAATGGGGCACAATCAATATGCTCCTATGCCCGGCATCAGGCAGTTGAGAGAGGTTTTAAGTGAGAAGGTCAGACGCTTGTATGAAGTTGAGGTTGACCCTGAAACCGAGGTGACGGTCACTGCCGGAGCGACTCAGGCACTGTTTACGGCAATCTCTGCATTCGTCCGACCCGGAGATGAGGTTGTCCTGATAGAGCCAGCCTATGATTCTTATCGGCCCGCTATCGAATTGAACGGTGGGCGCGTTGTGGCCTATGAACTGACTGCTCCGGATTATTCAATAAATTGGGAAGACTTTGCCCGACTCATATCACCCCACACGCGGATGGTGCTAATCAATAGTCCGCATAACCCTACCGGGCGGGTTCTGAGCCGTGAAGATCTGGAAGCCCTTCAAGGAATTCTTGAAGGAACATCTGTTGTACTGCTGAGCGATGAAGTCTATGAGCACCTGGTTTTTGACGGGCAAGAGCACCAAAGTGTGCTGAGATTTCCGGGGTTGTTCCAGCGAAGTCTGGCCACCTTTTCATTTGGCAAAACATTTCACAATACCGGTTGGAAAACAGGATATTGTATCGGGCCAGAGCCACTGATGAGAGAATTCAGGAAAGTCCACCAATACAATGTTTTTTCCGTTCACACGCCAACCCAGTATGCATTGGCAGAATATCTTCAAGACCCGGGGGTGTATGCAGGATTGGCTGACTTTTATCAGCGAAAGCGAGATTATTTTCTGAAGATTCTGGAAAAATCACCCTTCGAAATTCTTCCTTGCGGAGGGACGTATTTTCAATTGGTGCGGTATCAATCTTTCAGCAACCTTCCTGATATTGAATTCACGGAGTGGATGACACGTGAAGCAGGTATTGCTGCCATTCCAGTTTCAGTTTTTTATGAAAGCAGACGAGACGATAGGGTGATTCGCTTTTGCTTTGCCAAAACAGAACAATTACTCAATCAGGCGGCAGAAAAACTTGGCCGATTGGGTCAGTTTTCTCCCTGACCAGAGACAAGGGCCTGATATTTGATCCAGGCAGCTGCCGCAACATCCCGGCCAAGCTCAAGACCAGCCACATTGTCTGCCTGAATATGATATCCTCCCAATACCCGTGAAATGCCAGCCATTTCAGCAGCTTCCGTAAAGGTTGGAAAGTGCAGAGTGACTGTATCTCCGAGATTGTCAGGTTCTGTCAGGGCACCGGGCACACGCTTCACACTCACACCGAAAGTTTCGCTCCCCGTAAATAGTTTCAATGCTTCCGCACAGGCTCCGCTGACGGTGCTGTGACCAGAAGTATAACTTGGAAATGGTGGGCACAAGAAAGATTCCGGAGAGTAGGGCCTCCAATCCTCGCCATCGAGGGTAGTCCACCCGAGATCCGGACCACCCCAACCAGTGATTGTGCTGTCTTTATACAGTTCATGCACGAGCGCATATGGTCGGGCATAGTCATAGTACATCTTTGAATCCCAGGAGGCGATAAAGGCATCCATGGCTGTCATTTGATTGAGAAAGTACATCCTGACATCCTGATCAAGAGTGTGCTGGTCTCTTACCGAGACATCTTGTGCAAAAATCAGCCAGTGCCCAGCTTGCTGGACGGATTTCGGCCCATCCCGCATGAATTCAACGAGCGCTTTTTCTTCGGGGGTCAGGGAGGCCTGCATTTCGACGACCTCCCGAACTTCATCTGCGAGTTGTTCAGAGCCCACCATTGGAGGTGGCCCTGGACGGAACTGTCCGGCACTGTCAAGGGCAAGGGGTTTCACCAAATGCCAATAAGGCGTGAGGCATGCGGGTGCATAGGCCTTCCCTTTCATGTCCCGAAAGTATTTTGGCTGCCACCGATTGATATCGGTATTGATGTCAGGAGAATTGACCGGCTGATACCCGGTGTAATCAAAATATGGTTGACCATCTGAGCCTTCTACTTCGCCGTATTGATTTGACCCGTCATCATGGCGTGCTGAAATGACAGCTTGAGCCGCCAAATTTCCAATGCCAGCAGGGGTGGCCGGATCGGTAGTATCGTCATTGGGGTCAAACCCAAGTTCAATCATATACTCGCGAAAGAGCGTACTGTCCGCAGGATAATATTCGCGCATGGTATGGTAGGCAGCGTAGCTAATCGCAATTTCTTTGTTGCGCAGGGTTCGCTCCTCCTGAGGCCGGCGCTCCGTGCTGGTGAGAAACATCGGGTTCGCAAGAGAATCATATCTGGACCATGCATCATAGACGGCGGTGAAAATCAGGCCGAGATACCGCGATGTGATCGTTGGTCTCGGAGAAAACCGTTCTGTATCATTGGCAGTGGCAGTCAGTGCCATTTTCCCCCACTTGTATGCCATATTGTTGGGAGCAAGTGATTCTTGAGTATTCCCTTCTTCAGCTCCAGGGGTCTGGCAGGCCTGTGCACAAAATACAATGGTGAGGAAAAGCAGAGCAATCCTTTTCATATCAATTTCCGGTTAAGAAACGTCGGGGTTATTTAAGAGTAAAGGTAGAGAATTTTGTCGCCTACTGGCAATAATAAATATCACAATTATTCTGAGTCCACTGATTTGAAACGGGGTACAGTCAAAAAAGGGGAGAAGCGTCAGATGCTGTGATGCCTTCACCCGGTTTGAACAGCCCCCATCGCTGCTCCAATGATGCCCGCATCATTTCTGGTTGTGGCTGTCCGGATTGGGACATCTACGGTCAGCGTGTGAATATACTGGTCAATTTTTTTGCTTGCACCTCCACCGAGAATGAAAAGATCTGGAGAAAAGAGACGCTTGAGGTGATGGAGGTATTCGTTCAGGCGATACCCCCAATCTTCAAAAGAAAGTCCTTCACGCTTTCTGGCTGAATTGGAGGCGTAGGATTCCCAAATTTTCCCTCTCGGGTCAGTCAGATGACCGAGCTCAAAGTTGGGAATCAGGAGGCCATTGAAAAATACCCCGGACCCCAGGCCTGTTCCGATGGTGATAACTATGACGAGACCCTGTTCACCTGATCCAGCGCCAAATGCCATTTCAGCGATGCCTGCGGCATCTGCATCGTTCATGACAGTAAATGGAATATGGCAGTTGTCCTGAAGAAATTCATCAATTTGTATGCCGGTCCATGAGTCGTGAAGATTGCTGTGAGCCATGGCTCGACCGGCGGAAACAATCGAAGGGAACCCACACCCTGCGAGCCCCGTCCAGTTGAAGTGCTTGATTATTTGGTGAATTGCTTCAGCAATGGCATCCGGACGGGATGGCTGCGGAGTTGGAATCCTGTATCTTTTGTGGGTCAGGCGCCCGGTCGTGATATCAACCGGGGCTCCTTTAATTCCTGTGCCTCCAATATCTATTCCGAGAATTTCCTGATTTTCATACAAAACGACAAAGCAATTTAATGGCCTACAGTAAATAAGTGCGGGCCCTCATGAGGAATCAGACGTATGCCCTGACGTCTTTATTCTCGATAAAATTAATAAAAGCTGTATTGACAACCCTGTTCCCTCCAGGAGTCGGATATTTCCCAGAGAAATACCAGTCGCCCCGATGACCAGGGCATGCATCATGCAGGCCTTCTATGGTCTGGTAAATTATTTGAACCTCTGCCTCCAAACCGGGAGGGGTGAGCAGTTGGGCAATTTTCTTCGAAACCTGCTCGTATGAAAACATATCATAGAGCGCAATCAACTCATTCTTTATTTCTTCCTTCGGTTTATGCTGCTGTTCTTTACAGCGGAGGTAGGTAGATTCCAGCATGTGAGACTGACCGGTTTCTTCCAGCAAGGCAACCAAGGCCCGGAATGCGACAAATTCCTTCATCTTCGACATGTCAATGCCGTAACAGTCCGGATACCGGATCTGGGGAGCCGAAGATACCACAACTATGCGGCGCGGCCTGAGGCGTGATACGGAGTGGATGATGCTGTCGCGCAGGGTGGTGCCTCTGACGATGGAGTCGTCAAGGAGGACAATGGTATCCTTTCGGTCGTTGATGATTCCATAGGTGACATCGTATACATGCGATACAAGCTCTCCCCGAGAGGCGGTATCGGCAATGAATGTCCGCAATTTTGCATCTTTGACAATGACCTTGTCTATCCTGGGCCGCAACGAAAGGATTTTCTCGAGTTTTTTTGGCTTGATATGCTCACCCTGGGCTTTTATTTGCTCAAGTTTATAATCGCTGAGTGCTTTTTCGATGCCGTCTGTCAGACCGGTGAACGCAATTTCAGCGGTATTTGGCACATAAGAGAATACGGTGTGTTCGAAATCATAATCTACTGCCTGAAGCACCCTGTCGGTCAGCTGTTCTCCAAGTTTTTTTCGCTCGAGATAAATGTCGCGATCATTTCCCCTTGAGAAATAAATCCTTTCAAACGAACACTGTTTGACTGGCAGAGGGTCTATAAATGGTTTTTCGGTCACATGGCCATTGTGCTTAATGATGAGTGCATGACCGGGGGTCAATTCTTTGATGTCTGTGTATCTGAGTCCAAATGCTGTCTGGATGGCCGGCCGCTCAGAGGCTGCCACGACCACTTCATCGTCAGCATAATAAAAAGCCGGGCGAATTCCCGAGGGGTCGCGAATCACGAATGCATCTCCGTGGCCGATCAGACCTCCCATGACATACCCGCCATCAAACTTTTTGCATGCCCGGCGAAGCAGCCTTTGGATGTCGAGATTGTCAAAAATAAGGGCGTTGATTTCGTCATTATTGTAACCATCTGGCTTGTACCATGTATGCAGTCGTTGCACCTCATCGTCGAGGAAATGTCCGATTTTTTCGAGGACCGTGACGGTATCTGATTTTTCTTTCGGGTACTGACCCAGCTCCAGTAGTTCTTCAAACAGTTCGTCGACATTGGTGAGATTGAAGTTGCCGGCGAGCACCAGATTTCTGGTGATCCAGTTATTCTGCCTCAAAAATGGGTGGCAAGCTTCAACTGTATTTTCTCCATGGGTTCCATACCTCAGGTGTCCGAGGAGTAATTCGCCTGTAAAGGGTTTGTTTGCCTTAAGCCATTCAGCATTTGACATGACCTCAGGAGGCAGTTTATTAAAATAGTTATAGATGTGGTCGAACAGATCCTTTAGGTAATTGTCGGTCACCATCCTTTTGCGGCTGATATACCGCGTCCCCTGAGAAGGCCCGAGTTTAATTGTAGCCACTCCGGCACCATCCTGGCCTCTGTTGCGTTGTTTTTGCATCAGGAGGCGCAATTTGTTGAGCCCGTACAGAGGCGTCCCGTAGTGTTCCTGATACCAGGAAAGGGGTTTGAGTAATCTGACTACGGCAATGCCGCACTCATGTTTAATTGGATCGCTCATTGACGAAAAATGGATGGTGATGTAAAGAAAGTACAAAAATAAGGCCTGAAACCCAGTGAAAGGTGAAAAAAGAGAGAGAACTTCCTGTTTTCGGCTTCCTTGAGATATATTGGTATTTTTGTGTCACATACCTTGACAGAACCCGGACGAACACATATGGCATTTTTCAAATTTTTCAATCTTCCGAAGCCGCTCCACTTTGATTATCAGCCCAGATTCTATGATCCAAAAAAGGAGGAACTTGAAAAGCGGTTAAAGGCTTCAGAAGCCCGGTCCAGTGATGATACGGAAGGCATGAAATCCAGAATTTCATCAGGCCTTCGGCGCCGCCACTTTCAGGAGAACAGAAATCTGAGGGCGCGGTATGCCAGGCAAACCAATATTAGGCTTATGGCTGTGCTGGCGGCTCTGGTGCTCATCACACTCATCGTATTAAACACCTGGCTGCCCTCTTTGATCGAGGCCATAGAAAAATAAGCACCTTCTGAGATGCGTTGCATGAATATTTCTGACATGCATGAGGTCTCTTTCTGCACGCTACCAAACGAACAAATGAATTTATGGCAGACCTGATTCGATTACTGCCCGACGCCATAGCTAACCAGATTGCCGCTGGAGAGGTTGTGCAGCGACCCGCTTCAGTTGTCAAGGAGCTATTGGAGAATGCCATAGACGCTGGGGCAAGTCATGTGAAGGTCATTGTGAAAGATGCTGGAAAGGCACTCATTCAGGTCATAGATAATGGATGCGGGATGTCCGAAACAGACGCCCGTATGTGTTTTGAGCGGCATGCGACTTCCAAAATCAGAGAGGCCAAAGACTTGTTCGCTATCCGTACAATGGGCTTCAGAGGCGAGGCCATGTCCTCAATCGGGGCAGTGGCCCAGGTTGAACTGCGCACCCGGACCCGCAATGAAGAAATTGCAACACGGGTCCGTGTCGAAGGAGGACATTTCAAGTCTCAAGAGCCCTGCCAAAGTCAGGCAGGGACTCACATCTCAGTCAAAAATCTCTTCTACAACGTTCCGGCCCGCCGGAATTTTCTGAAAAGCAACCAGGCTGAGATGCGGCATATCATTGACGAGTTTCAACGAGTCGCCGTAGCAAATCCGGATATCGCATTCTCACTCCACCACAACGATACAGAGATTTTCCATCTGATGGCCGGAAACCTCAGACAGCGCGTTGTCGCTGTGTTCGGACAGAAGAGCAATAAAAATCTTGTGCCGGTTGAAGAGGAAACAGACGTGGTCAAAGTGACTGGATATGTAGGCAAACCGGAGTTTGCACGTAAGACGAGGGGTGATCAACTCATTTTCGTCAATGAGCGCTCGATAAAAAGCAACTACCTCAATCATGCCATAACCTCGGCCTTTGATGAGCTTCTGGCCGATGGCATGTACCCGTTTTATGTAATTTTTATCGACATTGACCCATCCCGCATTGACATTAACGTTCACCCTACAAAACAGGAAATCAAGTTCGACGATGAGCGGCTCGTGTATAATTATCTGAAAGTAGCTGTGAAACATGCCCTTGGTCGTTTCAGTGTCATGCCTGCCATTGATTTCGAACAAGATGTAAATTTTGGGAAAAATCCCTCACACTTGAGGCCGGAATCAGGGATGGGCCAGCCATTTTCAAGACCCTCTGGCCATGGGAATGATCATCGGCATTCTCTTCAGCAGTGGGAGAAACTTTATAAAGGTCTCGATGAGGGAGGCATGGAAGACAGCGCTGCCCAAAATCGCCCAATGACCCTTTCCAGTGGCGTGGGCACATCATCGCCAGCAGGGTCAGAGCCCGAAGAAATAGTCCCGGTAGCCCCTTATCAGCTGCATGCCGCTTATATTGTCAGTCCGATAAAGTCCGGCTTCCTGCTCGTCGATCAGCAGGCAGCTCATGAGCGGATTCTCTATGAGCGTTATCTGGAAATGCTGCGCAACCAACAGCGCTCCATTCAGCAGGAGTTATTCCCCAGAAAAGTGGAACTCTCCGCCGGGGATAGCGAAGTGCTCCGGGGTCTGTTGCCACAGATGAATATGCTGGGCTTTGATGTGCAGGAATTCGGAGCCAATGGGTTTGTGATTCACGGAGTCCCATCCGACCTTGAGCCAGGGCAGAATGAGGTTGCTATTATCGAGCAGCTGTTAGAACAATTTCGGGAAAATGTGAGTTTCGACCTCAATAATGATGAGCGACTGGCGGCAGCAATGGCAAAGAGTGCATCCATCAGACGTGGCCGGAAGCTCGACCAAATGGAAATGCAGGAGCTCATCGATAAACTCTTTGCATGTGAAATGCCCTTTTCGAGTCCTTCAGGACGCAAATGCGTCGTCAAATTTGATTTGGAAGAAATCGATAAGCGGTTTCTGATTTAAACGATTCGCATCATGTTTCAGGTATCCGGTGTCGTTAAACACTTGCTCATCATTAATGTACTGCTGTTTTTGGGGACCATGCTGCTCGGAGACCCTGCAGATAAAACGGCTCTTGAGTTGATAAATCAGCCCGATTCCGAAAACTTTAGCTCTTGGGGTCGACTGAGATTGGCCATGTTTTACCCCACATCCGAGTATTTCAGGCCCTATCAAATCGTCACCCACATGTTTATGCATGCTGACTTTATGCATATTTTTTTCAACATGTATGCCTTATTTCTTTTCGGTCCTCCACTGGAAAGGCTGTTTGGCGAACAGCGGTTTCTTATTTTTTATCTGTTGACGGGATTCGGAGCTTTGGCCCTCCATCTTTTTGTAAAATACCTGGAGCTTCAGTACGGTTCGGTACCCGCTGCAAGTGCAAATATTCCCGTTCTCGGTGCATCAGGGGCTGTCTTTGGTCTTTTGGTTGGCTTTGGCATGAAATTCCCCAAAGTGGTTCTACAGCTTATCTTTCCCCCTATTGCCCTTCAGGCACGATATTTTGTCTTGATTTACATTGTCCTTGAACTCTTTCTTGGTCTGAGTCCTTACTCAGAAGGAGGAGTTGCCCATTGGGCTCATCTCGGAGGGGCGCTTTTTGGTTTCCTTCTCATTAAGTATTGGGATCGTCCACAACAGGGCTGGAAATAACATCAGATGTTCGAATCGATTTGGCGAGATATCCGGCAGAGTTTTGCACAGGGCAACATGCTCAGCCGGCTCATAATCATCAATGTGGCAGTCTATGTGGCTGTCAATCTCGTATGGGTTGTGGCCAGAATCACAAGTGGGTACGGTGATGTCACATGGTATCATAATTTTGTCCACTTTTTCTGTGTATCATCAGACTGGACCCACAATCTTCTTCATCCCTGGGCTATTATCACATCCGCTTTTCTTCATGAAGGGTTCTGGCATATTCTCTGGAATATGCTGTATCTCTACTGGTTTGGGCGTATTCTGGGAGATTTTCTGGGAGATCGCCGCATTTTGCCAATCTATATGCTCGGAGCGGTTTTTTCCGCGGTTGTTTATTTTTTATCTGCCAACTTGCTAGAGTATGGGGGAGGTGGCGTCCACTATGCGCTCGGCGCATCGGGCGCCGTAATGTCAATCGTTGCTGCGACAGGGTTTCTGGCACCGGAATATGAAATGCGTCTGCTGCTGATTGGTCCTGTCAAGCTCAAATTTATTGTCCTATTCCTTCTCTTGATTGACATCATCGGTTTGGGAAGCGATGCCAATACCGGGGGTCATTTTGCCCATCTTGGAGGCGCGTTATTTGGAGGGTTCTTTATCTATCAACTGCGTTTGGGCAATGATCTATCAATCCCTGCGAATGCTTTGTTTGACAAGATCGGACGTTTTGTGGAAGGTCTGTTGGGCAAAGCCCCCCGCCCCCGGGTTGTCCACCGCAACAAAAAGGGTGCGGAGCGGTCTGGTCATGGAAAATCAGGGGTCAAGCAGCCAAAAGGGCGCCACGATCAGGCCAGACTCGATGCCATTCTTGATAAAATTAAGCAGTCAGGATACGAAAGTTTAAGTGCTGAAGAAAAAGAGTTTCTCTTCCGTGCAAGCAACCACTGAGCGCTGAGCCTTTAGCCAATGATACCCCTCGACACCATTGTTCGGATTATCGGTTTCGTGATACACCCTCTCGCTGTCATGGCAGTGATTTCTCCGTTTGTAAGCCCTCATATTTTCTGGTGGGTTGCCTTGCCAGCTCTGTTTTTCCCCTTTCTTGTTGGTGCTGAGGGGCTTCTCTTCGCCTACTTGCTGTTGCGTAAAAAAAAGGATGCCTATATTCCGGCTCTGGTGCTTGTACTCAGCTTGACAGCCATACCAAAACTCGTTGCCTTTCGGCTCCCGAATGCGAATACGGAGGAAGGAGGAATTCGTGTTGTCAGTTACAACTTGCAGACACTCTGGGCTTTACCGCCGGGTCCTGAAGGATTGGAATCAGTAAAGGAATTCTTCAAAGAGGCCGATCCGGACGTGGTGTGTATTCAGGAAGCTTCTTCCCGCAGCGATAATGGACAGGCTCTGAGTCATTTCATTTCCAAAACATTGGGCCTCAACGAAGTTTATCGGTTGCCTGGCAACAACTCGCTTATTACCTATTCACGATTTCCGATACGAAAAGCAAGTGGGAAGGTTTTTGAGAATGGGCTAAATGGATATCAGGTGGTTGATCTGGAGATTCGTGGCAATTTGGTGCGGGTTTTTAATGCACATCTTCAAACCAATAAGGTGACTGATGCCACCATGAGGATACTCGGTGAAGGGCAGCTTCGCCGAAGTCAGACATGGAAAGACATCGTGGAAGTAATCAGGAGATACGGTGAGGCAGTGCGTAAAAGAGCCGACCAAGCTCAGTTGCTTGCGGAAAGTTTGAGAAAATGCCCGTATCCGGTCATTTTCTGCGGCGATCTGAACGATACACCTCTGTCGTATGCAACCACCCGTATCACCGCAGCCTTGAATGATGGATTCCTCGAGGGAGGATCCGGCTGGGGATCAACCTTCCGGGGGGCACTGCCGGGTTTGCGAATCGATTATCTTATGACCACCCCTGACCTCGCTGTTGTAGACTATGAAATCAGGTGTAATTCCTTTTCGGATCATTGTGCGGTTATCGGAGTTGTCCGTGACATTCAGCCATAGCACAAAAAGCCCTACCTTCGCCGGTAATCAATCGCTAAGACGCGTTCAGTAGGTTTTGCACAGTATGCCATCCACTCCACTCAGAGAGACCAACCGCCGCATCATTTTCGGACTCAAACTAAAACGCAGGAGGCTTGCTCTTGGGATCTCTCCTTCAGAACTTGCAGAGCGCTCCGGGCTGTCGGTTTCATATCTGAATGAAATCGAGAAAGGGAAAAAGTTTCCGAAAGAAGATAAGATATCCCGATTGGCAGCAGCCCTGCAGTTCAGTGAGCAAGAGCTCCTTTCCCCTCACCTCGATAAAAATATGGCTCCGCTGGAAGCACTGTTGCGTTCCAATTTTCTGAATGAACTCCCAATGGACCGATTCGGAATTGAGCTGGCAAAGGTGGTTGAAATAATTGCAGGCGCACCAGCTCATGTTGGGGCGTTTATTTCAACGCTGGTAGAACTTGCCAGAAATTACGAACTGCAGGAGGAGCACTTTTATCAGGCGGCAATGCGGTCATATCAAGAATTGTACAACAATTTCTTTAAAGATATTGAAGATGCAGTCCTTGATTTCGCAGATTCGGCAGACATACAATTGTCCAAGCCTGTGAGGTCAGATCGGTTGGTGGCAGCTCTCAAGAATGTATTCGGAGTGCTTGTTCGAGAAGATGGCCTGGATGTGCACACTGGATTGGAAAGCTTGCGCAGTCTTTTCCTTCCTCGTTCAAGGGAACTTCTGCTCAACAGCGGTCTGACTTCTACCGAAAGAATTTTTCAGGTGGCAAAAGAGATTGGCTTTCAAAGGCTGGATGCCAAAGAGCGATCAGTGACTTCAGGTATGCTCAGAGTGAGATCGTTTGAGCAAGTGCTTAATCATTATCGCGCATCATACTTTGCCACAGCATTGCTGATGCCCAAACACCTTTTTATTCCCGATTTGAATTCTTTCCTGGCTCGAACTGATTGGGATGGCAATGCGTTTCTGGACCTCCAGAAATCATGGCGGGTTACTCCCGAAATGCTTTTTCAACGGCTCTCTAATTTGCTCGGTTCACATTTTGGCCTTGAGGACATGTTTTTCCAGCGGATGATCTACGATACCGACAAAAAGGAATTTACCATGGACAAGGAGCTGCATCTCAGCAGAGCTCAACAGCCCCACCGGTCGGGTCTTGGTCTCCACTATTGCCGGCGCTGGCTCTCTTTGTCCCTGCTCGATGAAATGGAGAGAATGCAAAGTGAAGGTGTCTATGCCGGATCTATGGTTGGTGTGCAGCGCTCCCATTATTTCGGTACAAATGACACGTATCTTTCAATTTCCATGGCACGAGCCGGTTATCCGGATTCCGCGAAGCGTTCGACCATGACAATGGGCATTCTCATTGATGACACCTTGCGCAGCAAAGTCGCTTTTTGTGATGATCCTTCTATTGCCAACAGGACCGTGAATATCGTGTGTGAAACCTGTGCCATTGAGGATTGCAGCCAGCGAGCTGCACCCCCATCCAGATTGCGGGCCAGAGAGAAGGAAAAGCGTATTGAAGAGGAGGTAAAAAAGTTACTTGCCGGCGATTAAAATGAATTTTTCCACATCATGGATTCTACGGGTTTGTGGGTCCGGGCAGTATACTTTGCATCGCGCTTCGCATTGTAGAGATTAGCGATGGCCCCATCGACAGTGAAATAGATGAGTTGGCCGATAGGCATTCCTGCATAGACTCTCACTGGCTGTACACAGGAAATCTCAAGCGTCCAGGTATTACAAAACCCGACATCCCCCTTGCCGGCTGTGGCATGTATATCAATTCCCAACCTGCCGACACTTGATTTTCCCTCCAGGAAAGGTACTGCCCTGTGTGTTTCGGTGTACTCTTCGGTCACCCCGAGATAGAGTGTGCCGGGTTCCAGAACAAACCCATCAGGTCCGATTTCAATCTCGCGAATCCGGTTATGCTTTTTTGCATCAAGTATCCCGTCGACATATACAGCAAGGGTTTTTCCGAGATGGACATCGTACGAGTTGGTGCCGAGACAATCGCGTCGGAATGGCTCTATCACAATGTCGCCCTTGTCGATGGCATCCAGAATGTTCAAATCAGAGAGTATCATATGTGGCTTATTGAATCCGCTTCAAATGACCAGGCGATGATGGTCCGATCGTCTGCGGCTGAGAGAAGAATATGCTCTGAAAGCCAGAGCAATGCGTTGACTGAATTTCGATGCCCTTTGTGACTGGATGCATTCAGGACCTTTAGCAGGTCGAATGTTTCGGAGGACCAGATTTTGACTGTTTTATCCCGACTTCCTGTGGCAAAGAGAGGAAGGGATGGGTGTACAGCTACAGAGTTGATGGTAAACCAGTGAGCCGGTATGGTATGAATGAGTTCATATCCATTCTCTTTATCCCAAATCCGGAGTCGCGCATCTCTCCCTCCGCTGACCAGATAGCGCCCGCAGATGGTGAACGCCAGAGAAAAGACTGAGCGCTGGTCTGCATTCGGAATGACCCGAAACTCGGACATGGCCTTTGGGTCAATAAAATGGATAGCCCCGTCACTGCAACCAGCAATGAGAGCAGGCTCATCCGGGTCATATGTCAAGCATCTGATGCTTTTTCCTGAGATCCGAAGACTTTCCACACTTTTGGCATTGGCAATATCCCAACGGGTAAGTAGGCCCTGCCCGCCTCCACTGTAGAGATTATCATCGATTTGAAGGAGGGAGAATGTGCCTTTTTTATGATGCGCGATATTTTTCGTTTGGGTTGGGTTTTCGGGATCCAGCCAGTGAAGACCGCCGTCCATATTGCCGGCTACGATGGTTTGTTGGTTTGAAAGAGGGAGAATCGAAAAAATATGCGATTCGGTTGAAGCAACGAGGGCCCCTGTTTCCGGGGTGTCGATATTCCAGGATGCGATCCAGCCATCTCCCGCACCGGAGAAAAAGGTGCCCGATGCTGGTCCGTGGGCCAGAGAATAGATGGCTGCTTTGTGACCGGTCATCTGGTGATGTATGCTGACAGAAAGATTCACATTTTTGGGTTTCAATTAGGCTGGCTGGCCCTCTTTCAGTTTCTCGGCATTTTCTTTCACCTGGAGGGCCTCGATAATTGGATCAAGGTTACCATCCATCACCTGATCAAGGTTGAAATTTTTGACGTCGCCTTCCAGACGGTGATCTGTAACTCGGTTTTGTGGCCAGTTGTAGGTTCGGACCTTATCTGACCGATCTCCCGTGCCTACCAGCGAGCGCCGCTTTTGTGCCATTTCTGACTGGTGTTGTTCGCGTTGTGCCTGTAGCACTTTGGCCGATAATCGCTGGAGGGCAATTTCTCTGTTTCGGATTTGAGACCTCCCATCTTGACTTTCAGAAACAATTCCGGTAGGAAGATGCGTAATCCGAACTGCGGACTCTGTTTTGTTGACATGCTGGCCACCAGCACCACTGGATCGGAAAGTATCAACCTTCAAGTCAGCCTTGTTGATATTGACGTCCTCAATGTCCAGTTTCGGAATGACGGCTACAGTGGCTGCAGAGGTATGGACTCGGCCCTGCGATTCGGTTTTGGGGACCCGTTGCACCCGGTGAGCACCGGACTCAAACTTCAGGGTGCCATAAACACTTTCACCACTGACCTCAAGGATAATTTTGTTGTAGCCTCCCGCGGTTCCTTCATTCAGGGAAAGAATTTCAGATTTCCAGCCTCTGATTTCGAAATACCTGCTATACATTTTGTAAAGATCACCCGCAAAAATACTGGCCTCGTCACCACCTGTGCCAGAGCGGATTTCTACAAATACGTCTGCCGCGTCTTCAGGATCTCTCGGAATGAGCAGCAATTTGAGGCTCTCTTGCAGATCTGTAAGTTGTGGTTCAAGCATTGAAAGTTCTTCCTGCGCCATTTCAGCCATCTCAGGGTCATTTCCTTTGATGTACTCACGTGCAGTCTGAATGTTACCCAATAACTCCCGATAGTCAAGGTAACCTTTGTAAATAGCTTCGAGATCCTTATACTCCTTGCTTATTCTGGTAAACCGGGCCATATCCGAGGTGACGGCGGGGTCGGTGAGTTGTAGCTCAAGGTCACGATAACGATCGGCAATAGCTTCAAGTTTGTCTAACATCTTCAACGGATTCTTAATTGACAGGAAAGATAGGACTCTTTCCTGAGCCAAAGACAATTCTCACCGCCAATTGGTTCGGATCCGGATTCAGGCAAATCCCACGTTATGGTTCATGACCGTGTTAAAGGGCAGACTATTTTGAGACCGTCCTCCTGATGGCTACGTCTTTGCGGTTCCGTCTTTGCAGTTATTGGTGTTTGACCACACGGATGACCTCGCTGAAACTGCCATAGTGAAGTTGAATCAGATACATTCCCGGACGCAAATGACTCACAGGAATCTCAATTTGCGTTATTTGAGGAGAAATGTCTTTGGATAGGATATGTCTGCCTTGAAGGTCAGTCATTTCCATAACGACAGGTTCGGAGGCCGGAGGTAACTGGAGGTAGAGGGTTGTAGTTACGGGATTGGGATACGCCAGTGCACGGGGCATGATGGGCATGTCGGTGTCTGTGGTCACTGAAGCAAACTGATTGAAGAACCCGAGTGTTGCCAAAAACGCAGGGGGAACACACTGTCCATGATTGAAATTCGGGTTGAGGTTGATGGTCACCAGATCTGCAGCTCCCAAAGCATTCATGACTGAATCTGCGAGGGTGGAGTTTGTGTAGGGTACCTGGTCATCTCCCTGGCAATATAGGATTCTGGTGGGAGCTTCAGGAGCCCACTCATACAGATCGTTATCGCGAAGTGCTTGGATAATTGGATGGTCATCAGGTTGCAATTCGAGCACAGTCCGAATACTATCCTGAATCATGTGATAAGGCACTGAGGCGCCCACATTTTGATTCAGCAAACTGATAAGTTCGCTGTTCAAATCAAAGAGTGATGCTCCATTCTCAAAATTGGTATAAAACTCACGGATTGGCTCTACATAGGGAGCTTTAAACACTTCTCCGATGTCATCATATAAGTTTCCGTAAGCTGTTTGGTAGGACATGGTCGTATAGGCGAAATAGGCAACAAAGAGGTATGGTTCCGGTGAGAGGGCTTGGCCAACCATTTTTTCGGAAATGCTATACGGTCCAGACATATGAGACGCTGCGGTCACCTCGAATGGGTTTGAAGGGCTTTCTTCCAATAGCTTGTGGAGGGCCATTGATGCATGCCCTCCTTGAGAATATCCGGTGACAAAGACCTGCCCATTGTGTGCAAGATCGGGTTCGGTGGTTAACCATTGGGCCACAGCGGCAATCATATCAGCACCCGCAGAGGCTTCGGTGGCGGCATGTACGTATGGGTGGAATCCACGAGATTCTCCCATGCCGATATAATCCGGGGCAATGCTCAAATAGCCCTGACTGGCATAGAGCCCGGTTTGGGCATCTCCGACGCCTATGTTGGAAGGCACATCATATTTGCCATCAGTCGTTCCATGCTGGTAGCACAACAGCGGGAGGTTTCCTTCAAACTGAGGTACAGCCATCAGGCCCGATGCTGTATCAGGCATGCCATTGACATCAAGGGTGGTGTATAAGACCTTGTAGTAGTCAAGTGCATATTGGGCAGGAAAACTGGTTGCTGCGGTAGTCTCGGATTTTGAAGTGCTTCCAAGATAAATGGCTTCGACAAGCTCCTGAGAGAAAACTGTTCCGTGGATAAAAAGCAGAGCGACAATGGCAATCTCTTTCATAGGGATATTTTCTGTGGATTTTCCAAAATTGAACAAAAATACAAAAAGCCCGGACTTTAACAATGGGCTTCAAGAGAAAACGCGCTTAGATTACCTTTGTTAAGGCATTCGTTTGCTTAACCTGCGTGTTGTAATGATGTTTCCTTTCTCGTCTAACATTTGCACCAAATAAATGCCCATAGGGAGGTCTTCAATATCATACCGGCGCTCATTTTCTCCTTCAAAGACCTTGACTTTTTTGCCGATGATATTGATGACAACGACTTTGCCAACATCAACAGAGGAGTAGATTCTGAAATACAGGGTGGCGGGGTTCGGGAAGACGCGAACTTCAGCTTTGGCAGATCGACTTTCCTCTTGAGCAGATTGTAGAGTGGCACCTTCCGACTCTCCAACTTGTGAGTAGGAGCCGGTACAGAACGCACAGATACAAGCAATCAAGAGGAAAATTCTTTTCATAGGCATATTGTGCCGGTTAGTAGGGCACTGTAAATATAACGATTTTCTTTGAAGTGTTAGAGGCGGAGAATTTATATACTTTTTTGAAAGGTCAATAATCTCGCAGGTTTGTTACAGTTATAGACTCTTCTGAACAAGAAATAGTTCCGGAAAATCCACTTTATGAGACCAACTCCTGAAAATAGGAGACAAACTGATTCAGGGTCATGCTGCCGATATCTCCCTGTCCTTGTTTTCTGACAGAAAGCGTTTGGTTTGCCATTTCTTGTTCTCCGATGATGAGCATGAGGGGTATTTTTCCAAGTTCTGCTTCCCGAATTTTTTTGCCAATCGACTCAGTTCTGCTGTCTACATAGCCACGGATGTCATGGGTGGAGAGAGAGATTTTTACTTGCTCAGCGTAGGGCAGTACATTGTCATTGATAGGCAGAATTGCGAATTGTTCCGGCATGAGCCAGAGTGGGAATTTACCCGCGCAGTGTTCAATCAGCACCCCAATGAATCGCTCCATCGAACCGAAGGGAGCCCTGTGAATCATAACTGGTCGGTGGGGCTGGTTATCGGAGCCGGTGTATTGAAGGTTGAAGCGCTCTGGCAAATTGTAATCGACCTGAATGGTACCGAGCTGCCATGACCGGCCGAGGGCGTCTCTGACCATAAAGTCGAGTTTAGGGCCGTAAAAGGCTGCTTCGCCAAGCTCTGTGACTGTTTCCAGTCCGACCTCTTTGGTTGCATCAATGATGGCTTGTTCTGCCTTATCCCAGTTTTCATTGCTGCCGATGTACTTTTCAGTTTTGTCCGGGTCGCGCAGCGAAATTTGAGCTGTATAATCTGAGAATCCAAGTTTTTTGAGCACGAATCGGGTCAGGTCGAGTACGCCAAGAAACTCATCTTTGAGCTGGTCTGGGGTACAAAAAATGTGGGCATCATCTTGAGTGAAGCCGCGGACTCTGGTCAGCCCATGCAATTCGCCGCTCTGTTCATATCTGTAGACGGTACCAAATTCAGCAATCCTGAGGGGAAGTTCCCGATAGGAGCGAGGTTTGGCATTGAATATTTCGCAGTGGTGAGGGCAGTTCATGGGTTTCAGGAGAAACAACTCACCCTCTTTTGGGGTGTGTATGGGTTGAAAGCTGTCTTCACCGTATTTTTCCCAGTGACCCGATGTTTCGTAAAGGTCTTTTTTCCCGAGATGAGGTGTAATGACCGGCTGGTAGCCGCGTTTGATTTGCTCTTCTTTGAGGAAATTTTCAAGTCTGGACCGCAGAGCCGTTCCTTTTGGGAGCCATATGGGGAGCCCCTGACCAACTTTCTCTGAAAACATAAATAATTCCAGCTCTGATCCCAATTTGCGATGATCTCGCTTTTTTGCCTCCTCAAGTAGTTCGAGATAGGCTTTGAGCTCTTTTTGTTTTGGAAAACTGACTCCATAGATACGAGTCAGCTGGGGCCGTGTCTCGTCTCCTCGCCAATAGGCACCGGCGAGGGCCATGAGTTTGACGGCCTTAATATGTCCGGTATCAGGAATATGTGGTCCTTTACACAGGTCGGTAAAGTTTCCTTGTTCGTAGAAAGTAATCTGGCCGTCTTCGAGTTCACTGATCAGCTCCAATTTGTATTCGTCGCCTTTTTCTGTGAAATAGGCCGTCGCATCTTCTTTGGAGACTTCTTTTCTGGAAAACGGGTTTTTTTCACGGGCCAATTCCTGCATTTTCTTTTCAATGGCCGCAAAATCATTCGAGCTGAGTTGTTTGTCACCCAGGTCGATATCGTAGTAAAACCCGTTTTCGATGGGAGGTCCAATGCCGAGTTTGACGCCCGGATACAATGCTTCGAGTGCTTCGGCCATGAGGTGAGCGCTAGAGTGCCAAAAAGTGCGCTTCCCGTCTTTGTCATTCCAGGTCAGTAATTCGATTCGGGCATCCATATGAATCGGACGTGTGGCATCCCACACTTCGCCGTTTACTCTCGCAGACAGGACTTGACGGGCAAGTCCTTCGCTTATGGATTGAGCGATTTCCAATCCGGTTGTCCCAATTGGGTATTCCCGAACCTGACCATCGGGAAATGTAATCGAAATCATCGTATCTTCCTGTTTTTGCAAAGTCATTGGCCTAAACAGATAGGGCTGGCCAAAAGAGGCACAAAGTTAGGCTTTTACAGGAAGAAACTCAAGTGCAATAAGAGCTTCATTCCACGCATTACCGGAACACTTTGGCTACATTCTCAAACAATAAAAACTGGAGAAGTGATTCTGAATTCTCGCCATACATGGTCCCGGAAACTGGATGGTAGTCAACTATGGCAGGTGTGCAATTGTTCTTCATGGCATATTCTCTCTTGAGCAATCAAATCGTTGGACAAGTTCTGCACACCACTTTCATGTAAAAAACAGAATCAATTATGAGTCTTGTGATTCGCCGTATAAGCATAATTTCTGCAGTTATCATCCTTTTTGGCGGAACCCTCACCTATCAGATGCTGAGTGGAATGAGGAGGCCACCGGTACGTGTAACAGGTGACTTCACCTATCCGATTGTTGATGTCATGGAAGTCAGGAGTGGATCTGCTACGTTTCCGATTCTCATTCAGGGGCAGCTTATAGCGTACGATAAAATCGATATTTTTTCAGAGGTGACCGGTACGCTAAAAGGCAGCCGTCGGCCATTCAAGGTTGGAAACAGGTTTTCAAAAGGGGATGTGCTTCTTGAACTTGATGATGAGGAAGCCCGCCTGACTCTGTTGTCCCAGAAAAGCACATTTCTCAACACCATTGCTTCTTTGATGCCTGATTTGAAAGTCGATTACCCTGAGAATTATGCTCGCTGGGAACAATATCTCGATAATTTCAAATTGGAGGCATCGCCAGCCCCACTTCCTGAGGCGGCAACCGAACAAGAAAAACGATTCATCGCTGCCCGCAATCTTTTGAACCAGTATTACGCCATCAAAAGTGCAGAGTCGAGGCTCAATAAATACAAGATTACAGCTCCCTTTTCAGGTGTGGTTACCGAAGCCATGGTCAATCCGGGCGCAGTGGTGCGTGCCGGTCAGAAAGTGGGGGAACTGATGAATAACTCGAAGTACGAACTTCAAGCCACGGTTCCACTCTCCGAGTTGCACAACCTGAGTGTTGGTCAAACAGTGACCCTGACCACCACACAAGTCAATGGCAACTGGACCGGAAAAGTCAAACGAATCAGTGATCAGGTTGATCCGCTGAGCCAGTCGGTGGTAGTCTTTGTTGAGGTCGGAGGCCAAAGTTTGAGAGAAGGGATGTACCTCAGCGGATATGCATCTTCAAAACCAATTGAGAATATAATTCGGATTCCGAAAGATTTGCTCATGAACCAAAAGGCAGTGTATGTCATGAGGGACAGCCAACTCGCCCGTCAGGAAATCGAGCTCGTGCGGATTCATGAAGACACAGCCCTTGTTCGTGGTCTGGATGAAGGTACCCGCATCCTCAGCAGATCATTTCCATCAGCCTATGACGGTATGGTCGTGCGCGTAAAGCAATAGAGAATTCTTAAGAGCGCTGGTTCTATGGCCCTTTTGAGGCTATACAGTTTTGACACTGTTCAGGTTAAACACTGTGATGAGTCCGAGTGAAACGATGAGCAAGCCAAACAGAAAAAGTCCCCACTGTGACAGTGTAGGAATTGCTGAGATATTTGCAAACGCCAGTCCCCGCATGTAGCCTGTCGTTGACATGTTATGTAAGACTACAGGAGAGCCGCTTCCGTCCAAATTTCCTTTCATGACCCGAGAGCCTGAACTTCTATTGAATTCAGACCAATAGATATGGTCATTTCGCTCATCTACAAGCACATCGTATGGAAGATAGGGAGCCGGTACGTCATAGAGCATTGAGGGTGTGCCAGATCCATCCAGATTCCCGACCATAATTTTTCCGGAGCCATTATTTCCTCCGGTGTGCTGTGCCCAGAAAATTCTTCCCCCAGACTTGTCAATGCGTAAACCCCTTGGACCACTCACCCCATCTTCATTGTCAAAAAGGAGCGTAGAAACCCCTGTAGATACATCAACCGAAACAATATTATTAGATTCATTTGAACCAGCAACTACCGTATTTGTGGTTGCATTGTAGTCCATCCCTGATCCATTGTCGATGGATGTGCCGGTGGTAATTACGGCTTGAGAAGTACCAGAACCGTCTGTGTTAGCGACCCAAATTCCGTTCGAGTTATCGGTGCAAAAGAAATATCTGTTGTTAGGTAGATCTACTTGAATGGCAAAGTGCTCTCCCGAGGGGGGATTGCTGTTCGGGAGGAATGAGGCTGGCCCTGTAATTGGGGTCATTCCATCTGATGAAATGACATATGTCTCTCGCTCATTCCCATTGTTGATGTATAACAAATCATTGACTGCATCATAAAACAACCCAGTTGGACCAGCAGTATCTCCAGTTGCATTGTACACCAAAACCTGAGGAGAACCGCTGCCGTCCAAGTTTGCCACATAGATTCGATCATTTTTTGTGTCTGAGAAAATGAGTTGATCTTGCCCGGCTATAGATTGAATGAAACACGTAAGAGACAGGATAATGAATGATAATTTTTTCATTATAACTTACTTTTTTATGGTAACTCATTTTGTAAAAATAAGAAAAATCAAAGAAAACCTATTTTGCAGGTTGTTCGATGGCAGGAAGATGTCATGATCAGTTGTCCAATCAAAAAAGATACCTTTGGCAAACAATCTCTATTATTGGACAGCCATTATCGGGAATTGGAGGGAGCAAATCGTTTGCTGGAGAGGTCGCGAATGCAGACTGGAGGCAACTTTGCGGCAATGCGGGTGTTTCGAATTTTTGACAACAGATTTACAGCTAATGGGCCACATCGTCAATTACTTTATAAAGAGCCCGATTGCCGCCAACTTGTTGATGGTAGGCTTATTTATCTTGGGTATCATGGGCTTCAACCAAATGAAGTCTACATTTTTTCCCGAAACCGAAAGTCGGATTATTAACATTCAGTTGGTGTATCCGGGAGCCTCTCCTGAGGAAATCGAACAAGGGGTTGTCCAACGAATAGAAGAAAATCTGAAAGGACTTACGGGAATCGAGCAGTACACTTCTGTCTCAAGGGAAAACAGCGGGTCAATCACCGTTGAGGTGTTAAAGGGATATGACCCGGATTTGGTGCTACAGGACGTCAAGAATGCAGTTGACAGAATTTCTTCATTTCCCACAGACCTTGAACCTCCCGTAGTTTTTAAGCAAGAGAATATCAATTTTGCCATCAGTTTCGCATTGACGGGGAGTGATGACCTCTACACCCTGAAGCGATTTGGGCGGAAAGTTGAAGACGAGCTGCGGGCGATAGAGGGAATTTCGCAGGTCTCCCTGAGTGGGTTTCCTGACGAAGAAATCGAGATTGCCTTTCGCGAACAAGACCTTGAGGCTTTCGGGCTCACATTTGCCCAAGCAGCTCTGGCAGTCCGGAATGCCAACCTCGACATTACGGGTGGTACCATTAAAGGGGAAAATGAAGAGCTCCTGCTGAGAGCTCGAAACAAGTCTTATTTCGCTGAAGGGTTACGAGATATCGTGGTCAAGACAGGATCTGACGGGAGTGTCATCAGGCTTCATCAGGTAGCAGATCTTGCTGATCAATGGTCAGACAATCCTGACAGAAGCTACCTCAACGGCGAGCCCTCGGTAGTGGTCAGTATCAGCAACACCATGGAGGAAGATATGCTTTCAATTACCGAAAGCGTCAAGAACTATTTTGAGGAGTTTAATCGACGGAATCCCACCATTCAGGCAACTTTAATCAGGGATAGTTCAACTGTTTTGAGCCAACGGATTGACTTGCTCACTGAAAACGGAATCCTCGGGTTTTTTATCGTCCTCATTTTGCTGGCTATGTTTCTTCATTGGCGGCTGGCATTTTGGGTGGCCCTTGCCATTCCGATCTCATTTGCCGGGATGTTTGTTGTTGCTAGTCTGCTCGGAGTTTCTATAAATGTAATATCCCTTTTCGGGATGATTCTAGTCATCGGAATTCTTGTTGATGATGGGATTGTAATCAGCGAAAGTATCTACCAGGAATATGAGAAGGGTGTCCCTCGTTTTCAGGCGGCTTTTCAGGGTACGATGAAAGTTCTTCCAGCTGTATTTACGGCCATTGTTACGACCATTTTTGCTTTTGGCACGTTCTTCCTTCTTGATGGGCGGCTGGGAGATTTTTTTGTAGAAATGGCCATTGTCGTGATATTCTCTCTGATTTTTTCTCTTGTTGAAGGCGCAGTGATTCTTCCAGCCCACGTTGCGCATTCGAAAGCGCTGGATTCTGATGGCGAGCGATCCGGTTTGGTACGGATATTTGAGAATGGATTGATGTGGCTTCGGGATAAGATTTACGGGAGGGTCTTGAGATTTTGCATGAACAACAAGTGGGTCACTCTTTCCTTCCTGTTTTCACTCCTACTGGTAACAATGGGTGCCTTTTCGGGTGGCATCATTCGCTCGACGTTTTTTCCAATCATCGAGCGCAACAATATTAACGTCAACCTCAAAATGCCGGCTGGAACGCGGGAGCATATTACCATGGACCGCTTGCTACGCATTCAGGCAGCAGCCGAGCGCGTGAATGTAGAGCTTTCACAAAAGTTTTTTAACGGAGAGCTCGATGCCATCACAAAGGTACAGCTGAATATCGGTCCGACAACCTATGAAGGCCAGTTGGATATTGAAATCCTCGACAGTGAATTGCGTGAGCCAATGACGGTCAGAGACGTCAGTAATGCTCTTCGCAAAGAGACCGGGCTTATGCCCGACGCTGAGGTATTGTCATTTGGTTCGGCTTCGGTTTTTGGGAAGCCGGTGTCTATCTCTCTCGTCGGGAGTGATATCGAACAGCTTGATGCCGCTGCACAGGAAGTCAGGCAAGCCATGAGTGAATTGCCTGAACTTGCAGATGTAGTCGACAACAACCAAGAGGGACTGCGGGAGATTACCATTTCATTGACAGAAAAAGGTCAGTTCCTGGGCCTTGATTTGCGGCAAGTACTTGGTCAGGTGAGAAGTGGGTTTTTTGGGAGTGAAGTTCAGCGCCTCCAGAGGGGTCAGGATGAAGTACGCGTTTGGGTGCGCTATGCAGAGTCAGACAGGCAGGACATCAATCAGCTCCGAAATATGAGAATTCGCCTCGCCGATGGGCGGGAATTTCCGCTGTCGGAAATTGCCTCACTGGAAATGGAGCGTGGAGTGACCGCAATTAATCACATTAACGGGAAGCGCGAAATCAAGGTGGAGGCAGATATTGCCGGCAATGATGTCTCTGTCAGTGACGTTACAAATTCACTCAAGACTTCGATTGTGCCCGAAATTCTCTCGGCATATCCGGCTGTTTCCGGATTGTACGAAGGCCAAAACCGCGAGCAGCAAAAAACCCAGACATCTTTGCAGACAGCGCTGCCTCTGATTGCCTTCCTGATGTTTTTCTCAATTGCACTGACCTTCCGCTCAATCTCTCAGACTGTGGTGGTCTTTGCATTGATTCCATTTGGGTTGATAGGAGCGGCATGGGGGCATTCAATCATGAATATGCCAATGAGTCTCTTCAGCGCTTTGGGGCTGATTGCGTTGGTTGGAATTCTGGTGAACGATGCCTTGGTTTTTGTTACCACTTATAACGACAATCTCAAGGATGGCATGGACCAGATGGAGGCTGTGTATGAGACTGCCATATCCCGATTCAGGCCGATTCTGTTGACAAGTGTGACTACTGTGGCAGGTTTGGGACCCTTATTGCTTGAAAAAAGTGTGCAAGCAAAGTTTTTAATCCCAATGGCGGTCTCAGTGGCATTTGGCCTCATTGTTATTACCTTGATTATTCTTGTTCTTTTGCCCGTTCTCCTGATTCTTTCCAATCGATTGAAAGTGGCTGCACTTGGGCTCTGGAATGGCGTTACCCCCGCTTACAGGGATGTAGAGCCAGCTGTGCCCGGTTCCATCAGAAATATGCCTTTGTATTTATTCGCTTCTGTGCTGTCACTGGGTCTTGGGGTCGGGCTGGTCATGCTGCTGATGCGATTGTCAACCATTGTTTTATAGCCCTTGATAGAATTAAATTTGACGATAATTATGAGATTATTACTGTTCGGGTGCATGATGATATTGTGGGGGGGGATAATGGGGCAGAATGCACCTGCATTAAGTCTGGATGAAGCCTTAAAATCAGCTGTTGATAAGAGTTATCTGCTTCAGGTAGCAGACCAAAACTTTGAAGTTGCCAGACTCAATAATTCATGGGGGGCAGCAGGTCGGCTTCCTTCGGTGAATATGTTCCTGAACCTCGACAACGGATTGACAAATCAAGCCAATCCAGCTTCCTTTTTGAGAGAACTCCAATCATTGAGCAACGGATTTACGCCAGGCATTGAAGGGTCTTGGACCATTTGGGCTGGCAACAGAATTCCGCTGACTAAAGAACAGCTTAATGTCCGGGAGAATCTCAGTGCAAATCAGATCGAACAAACTCGGGAAAATGTGACCAGGACAGTCGTGCTTGCCTATTATCAGGTATTAATCCTACAGGAGCAAGTAGGGGTTCTTGAGGAGGTTTTGAGTCTTTCACGTGACAGGCTTGCCTACGAAGAGGTGCGGGAGGAGTTTGGTCAGGCAGGCACCTTCGACCTTCTGCAAGTCAAGGATGCCTGGCTCAATGACAGCATTGCGCTCATCCAGCAGCGGACGGCCCTGGACCGGGCTCACAGGAATCTCAATCTCGCCATAGGTCTGGACGATCCTTCGGTTAGGCACACGCTAACCACCCCGTTGGAGTTCGCTCCTGAACAGTATGCATTTGAAGACCTCCAGCAAATGCTTTTTTCCAACAACAAAGAGCTGCGAGGAACACAAATAAACAGAGAATTGGCCCGCATCAATACCCGTCTGCAGGAGACGCAGCGCAAACCAGTCATTTCGGTCAGCGCGGGTGGCAATTACAACTACAATGTGTCAAATGGGGAAGGGGTTTTTGCTTCGGGAGACCTCCTTGATCTCAATAATATAGAGGCCACTCGGATTAATTATTTCCTGAATATTGGAGCGGCTTACAATCTGTACAATGGCGAAACACGAAAACGAGCGATTCAGGCGGCTCAGGTGAGTGAGGTCGTGAGTCAATATCAAGTGGAGGACCTTCGCCGGCAGTTGAGCACTGAACTGGCCAATGTTCTGGCAGATTATAAAAATCAGATGCAGACATTCTCCCTTACTGAAACCCTTCTTGAGAGTGCCCGTCGGAATATGCAACTCGCTGAAGAGCGCTTCCGCGGAGGTCTTATTAATTCTTTTGATTACAGGAGCATTCAATTGGCCTTTATCAATGCCTCCCAATCAAGACTTAATGCGCTGTTCGAACTGAAGACTATCGAAATACAGCTCCTGCAACTGGTTGGCGAGCTTGGCTGATGGGAAGGTGGAGCCGCGGAAAAATATTTCCCTCTCAGAGCAGTGAACAGTTCGGTTCAGACGTTCATACAGAAGGAGTATTGAAAAATCGCGATTTCAAAGCGCTCAGGCCTGCAAAAAGATGACACTTCATGGCTTCTCGGAAATTATTCTTGTTAGACGGACATGCCCTTGTATACAGAGCCCATTTCGCCTTTATCAACAGGCCTCTGATTAACTCGAAAGGTATCAATACATCGGCTATTGCCGGATTTGTCAGAACCCTTTGGGACATCATGCAGTCAGACGAGACAACGCACATTGCAGTTGCATTTGATCCCGATGGACCAACTTTCAGGCACGAGCGGTATGAGCCCTACAAGGCCAATCGCGAGGAGCAACCAGAAGATATTGCAGTTGCCCTCCCATATATCAGAAAAATCGTCGAGGCATTTCGCATTCCGGTTGTCATGGTTAAAGGCTTTGAGGCGGATGATGTCATTGGCACCCTTGCGAAACAAGCCGAGCAGGAAGGGTTTGATGTATTTATGGTCACACCCGATAAGGACTATGCCCAATTGGTATCTCAGCACATCTTCATGTACAAGCCGTCGAGACAGGGAAATGGGGTTGAAGTACTCGGTGTGCCAGAAGTTCTCGAAAAATGGGATATCCAACAAGTAGATCAGGTTGTCGATATGCTGGGTTTGCAGGGCGACAGTGTCGATAATATTCCAGGAATACCTGGCATTGGACCCAAAACGGCCTCTCGACTGCTCGCTGACTATCACTCCGTAGAAGAACTCATCGAGCGAGCCGACGAACTCAAAGGGAAGCAGCAAGAACGTGTCAAAGAGTTTGCAGATCAGGCATTGCTCTCCAAAGAACTCGCTCGTATAGATATCAATGTCCCGATTCAGTTTAACGCAGACACCTACATCATTGAACCCTTCGATCGGGAAGCGCTTTCTGAATTATTTCGGGAACTCGAATTCAGGTCCCTGGCAAACAGCATCCTTGGAGAAGCGGGGCAGCCCCAGGGGGGAGTGCAGGGAGATTTATTCAATCAACAGGTAGCACAAGTTCATAAACCCTCTGTGCAAACACCGCCACAACATTCTGTTGCTGATAGAAATATCAATAACACCCCTCACACGTATCACCTCGTCGATACGCCCGAAAAATGCAGAGATCTGGCAACCCTTCTATCTGGTCAGGAAGCCTTTTGTTTTGATTCCGAGACCACCAGTATCGATGCCAACCAGGCTGAACTCGTTGGAATTTCCTTTGCGCTGAAAGCCGGAGAGGCATGGTATGTGCCGATGTCTGAAGATGCTGAAGAGGTAAAAGCCATCTTGGAAATTTTCCGGCCCCTCTTTGAGGACGCTTCGGTCATGAAAATTGCCCAAAATGCCAAATACGATATGCTTGTGCTGAAGTGGTATGGCATTGAGGTTAAAGGGTTTTTACTTGACACAATGCTCGTCCACTATCTTCTCGAACCAGAGTTGCGGCACAATATGGACTATCTGGCTGAAACATACCTCAAATACCAGCCAGTTCCAATCGAGAATCTCATTGGGAGAAAAGGGAAAAATCAGCTCTCAATGCGAGATGTGGCGGTAGAAAAGGTTGTTGAATATGCAGCAGAGGATGCAGACATCACTTTGCAAATCAGTGAGAAACTATTTCCGGATTTGCAAAAAGAGGGCCTAGAAGCTTTATATAAAAATATAGAAGAACCCCTCATCAGCGTCCTTGCCGATATGGAATATCAAGGCATCAATCTGGATGTCCCCTTTCTTGAAGCCTATTCTCTCGAACTTGAGCGTGAAGCTTCAAGTGTCGAAGAACTCATCTATACAAAGTCAGGTGCTCGTTTCAATATAGCTTCGCCGAAACAGGTTGGGGAAATCCTATTCGAGAAAATGAAGATTCCCTACCGTTGGGGGAAAACAAAGTCAGGGCAATATTCCACAAATGAGGAAAAACTGCAGGAGCTGGCCGAGGAATTTCCGCTTGTAAATGACATTCTTACGTTTCGAGGTCTATTGAAGCTGAAGTCGACCTACGTTGATGCCTTGCCCCGTATGGTCAATCCGAAGACAGGCCGTGTACATACATCGTATAATCAGGCTCTAGCTGCGACGGGTAGGTTGAGCTCTCAAAATCCAAACCTTCAGAATATCCCCATTCGCACCCCTCAGGGTCGTAAGGTGCGGGAGGCGTTCATTCCTCGCAATGACGACTTTGAATTGCTGGCAGCCGATTATTCGCAGATTGAACTCCGTCTGATTGCTGAGATAAGTGGAGATGAAGCCATGCTTGATGCCTTCATCAATGGGCAGGACATTCATCGGGCCACTGCGGCGCGAGTTTATGAGGTTGATTATGAATCGGTCACGCCCGAGCAGAGGCGAAATGCCAAAACAGTGAATTTCTCCATCATCTATGGGGCTGGAGCGACCAATCTCTCCCGACAGCTCAATTTGAAGCGCTCTGATGCGCAGGATCTGATATCCCAGTATTTCAAACAGTACAATGGCTTGAAGGCCTATATGGAGAACAGTGTTAAATTTGCACGTGACAACGGATATGTGACCACACTCATGGGGCGGAGGAGATACTTGCGCGATATAAACTCCCGAAGCAGCCTGATGAGGGGGAATGCAGAGAGAATGGCCATTAATACGCCCATTCAGGGATCTGCAGCTGATATGATTAAGATCGCAATGATCAAGATCCAGGAGTACCTCAAATCCAATGCTTGCCAGACACGCATGATTCTTCAGGTGCATGACGAATTGGTGTTTGACGTGCACCGCGAAGAAAAAGACACGCTGCAGCCTGTCATCGTTCAATTGATGAGAGAGGCACTACCAAATTTAAAGGTCCCGATTCAGGTGGATGCCGGATCAGGGCGGCACTGGCTGGAGGCCCATTAGCGCACTTGCAAAAATCTACTTGAAAAAACCTACATATGAAATTGCCATACCCTCTTCCAGTGAAAGAAATAGCAGAGCGCATTGGCGCCAGTCTGATCATTGGTGATGACTCTATCAAAGCGACTGGGCTCAATGAGATTCACAAGGTAGAACACGGTGATGTAATTTTCTCCGATCTGGAAAAGTACTTTGAGGCAGCACTGAAATCCGCAGCAAGCGTCATTATCCTGAATAAAGAAAGTGCCTGTCCTCCGGGCAAGGTCGTGCTAGTGGTTGAAGATCCCTTTGAGGCATACAATTCTCTTGTGAAGGCATTCCGCCCATTTATTCCGCTGACAGCCAATGTCTCCGAATCTGCCATTGTCCACCATAGCGCTGTTATTGAGCCCAACGCGGTCATTGGCCATCATGCGGTTATCGGTCAGCATTGTCATATTCAAGCCAATGCGTTTATCGGAGATTATTCAGTAATCGGGGATTATGTCAATATCCAGGCTGGAGCCCTGATTGGCACACACGCCTTTTATTATAAGCGATCAAGCCAACAGGCACACAAAAAATGGCACACAGGAGGCAGAGTGGTCATTGGTGATCACTCGGAAATAGGCGCTGGCTGCACCATTAATGCAGGTGTCTCGGGAGATACAAGCATCGGTGCGGGAACCAAGTTTGATAGCCAGATTCATATCGGCCATGATGCCGTGATTGGTCGCGACTGTCTCTTTGCGGCACAGGTTGGAATTGGTGGAAATACCACCATCGGCGACAGAGTCGTCATTTACGGGCAGTCCGGAATCGCGCAGAATCTGACAATTGGTGATGATGTCACAGTCCTCGCAAAGACGGGCGTCACCCGAAATCTTCAATCCGGAAAAACCTACTTCGGCTCACCCGCTGAGGAGGTCACAGTAAAATTCAAACAACTTGCGAGCCTTCGGCAGCTGCCTGAATTTATGAGGCAGTTTAATAAGTCAGTTTCAGAAACGGAAAATCCGTAGCCAATATCCTTGCGCTACAATGGCGACTCGGCCAGGGCACTTTTTCTTTTTTATTCGTGTTTTTTTATGAGACGTTGCGTGTCAGTATCTCTTTGTATGTGATTTCTTTTCTATGAATCGTGGCCAACCGTTCTCCGAATCAGAATATTCTACCCATTTTTCTGTTGGTGCCTTTTGGAAGGCTGTTCGGAAATTTGCTGTCAAGGCTGGTCAACAGTCCGTGTATATTTCGCTCCTTCTCTATTTTGCAGCGATGCGAAACGACACACCATTTTGGGCAAAAAATATCGTACTTGGGGCTCTTGGTTATTTGATTGCCCCAATCGATGCGCTTCCTGATCTGACCCCCTTTTTGGGGTATACCGATGATATCGGGGTATTGGGATTTGCACTTGTAACGATTTCGGCCTATGTCAATGACGAAGTGAAGGACAAGGCAAAAAATACGATGACCAAATGGTTTCGGACCGTTGATGAGGAGGGAATGCAGGAAGTCGAAAACAGATTGTAGCGGCTTGGGGGAAACCGAGGAATTCCCAATAATCAGACTGTTTGCTTCAACTTTTTGCGAAGAGCCAATAATTCATCCCTGAATTGAGCTGCCGAGATAAAATCCAGTTCCTTCGCGGCATCTTTCATTTTCTTCTCAGTTTTGTTCATGAGCGTTTCAAGCTGATCTCGGTTCATAAATTCTATAACAGGATCTGCGGCTGAGGCTTTCTTTTCAGGCTCAATGTATGCATGCTCCTTTTTACCCCGAATGTCGAGAATCGACTTCTGGTTCAGAATTTCCTCCCTTGATTTAAAGATGGTTTCAGGTGTGATTCCGTGTGCCTCATTATAGGCTATTTGTTTGCTGCGCCGCCTGTTGGTCTCATCAATTGTTCGCTGCATGGAATCTGTGATTGAATCGGCATAGAAGATAACCAGCCCATTTGCATTTCTGGCCGCCCGGCCAGCTGTCTGGGTCAGTGAGCGCTCGTTGCGGAGGAAGCCCTCCTTGTCGGCATCAATGATGGCTACCAGAGAAACTTCCGGGAGATCGAGACCCTCACGAAGCAAATTGACTCCGACCAATACATCAAACTCACCGAGGCGAAGGTCCCTCAAAATCTCAACCCGATCGAGGGTATCGACCTCAGAGTGAATATATCTGGTTTTAATATTGAGCCCTTGTAGGTATTTTGTCAATTCTTCCGCCATACGCTTCGTCAGCGTCGTTACCAACACCCGCTCCTGCCTCTTGATTCGTTCGGTGACTTCTTCAAGCAGGTCATCAATTTGGTTGGTACTGGGCCGGATTTCGATAGGCGGGTCAAGCAGGCCTGTAGGCCTGATGACTTGTTCCACAATCACTCCCCCTGTTTGCTCGAGCTCGTAGTCGCCGGGGGTGGCGCTGACATAAATTACCTGATTGACAAGAGATTCAAATTCATGAAAATTCAATGGTCGGTTGTCCATTGCTGAGGGCAGGCGAAATCCAAAGCTGACCAAATCGAGCTTACGCTTACGATCGCCGCCCCACATGCCTCTCACCTGCGGTATTGTCACGTGGCTCTCGTCAATCACCATCAGAAAATCCTCAGGGAAATAGTCGAGCAGGCAAAATGGGCGGGTGCCAGGCTTGCGGCCATCGAAAAAGCGTGAGTAATTTTCGACCCCTGTGCAGTATCCAAGTTCCTTCATCATCTCAAGATCGAAAGATGTCCGCTCCTGAATGCGTCTTGCTTCGAGCAACCGGGTTTCGCTTTCAAAATATTTGACTTGCTCATGCATCTCGTCTTCGATATCTCTGAGAATTTCCTGCATTTTATCCCGGGGTGCAACGTATAAATTCGCCGGAAATACAGCCGCAGCATCCAGGCTGCTGATTCGTTTGCCGCTCTCTGATTCAATTTTTTGGATTTCCTCAATTTCATCGCCAAAGAAAATAAACCTGTAGCTGTAATCTGCGTATGGCAGGTTGATGTCAACAGTATCTCCCTTTACCCGAAAAGATCCTCTGTGAAAGGTGCCTTCAGTTCGTGAGTACAGACTTTCCACAAGCCGGTATAAAAAAGCATTTCGGGATACCGTCTGCCCTCGCTCCAAACGGATGATGCCCGATTTGTAATCATCAGGATTTCCCATACCGTAAATGCAGGATACCGAAGCGACAATGATGATGTCCCGTCGGCCGGAGAGAAGAGAGGATGTGGCCCTCAGTCTGAGTTTGTCAACCTGTTCATTGATTGACAAGTCTTTTTCGATAAAGGTGTCAGAACTTTGGATGTATGCTTCTGGCTGGTAATAATCGTAATAAGAGACAAAGTATTCGACAGCATTATCGGGGAAAAACTCCTGCAGCTCTGCGTAGAGTTGTGCTGTCAAGGTTTTATTGTGAGTCAGGACGAGAACCGGCCGCTCAACTTTGCTGATGACATTGGCAACGGTGAAGGTTTTTCCCGAGCCGGTAACGCCAAGGAGGCATTGTGACTTTTCGCCGCGCTTTACACCGGCAACAAGCTGTTCGATGGCCTGAGGCTGGTCTCCTGTAGGTGTATATTTTGAGGTCAGTTGAAAGGACATGATCTGGAGGTATGTATTCCGTGTATTCTTGCTTCACGCATCTGAATACCTAACGTCCGGTGAGGGCTGCCGGTTTTTCCTGAATGACGGAATAAATATCCATTTCTCCTTTATTCTTGGCAACCACCTTGCCCAGGTATTGGCAATCGAATTTATTGTGTATCAGTCGCCACGTTGATTCAGAAATGCTTACACGTCCTGGTCTGCTATTGGACTCTACCCTGGCGGCAGTATTGACGGTGTCTCCCCAGATGTCGTAGGCAAATTTCTTCACGCCAACCACTCCTGCCACTGCCGGTCCGGTATGCAAACCGATACGCGCCTCAAAATAGGGTTTGTTTCTGCGGATGTTGTCGCTTTTGTGGTCTTCCAGAAATTGCTGCATTTCGAGTGCAGCGCGGATGATATTCCCTGGGAGTTGCCTCCTGCCTGACAGTCCGCTGGCGCACATATAGGCATCTCCAATTGTCTTGATTTTTTCGATGTCGGGATATTGCGAAATAATAAAATCAAACGCTTTAAAGCAGGTATCCAGTTCCTCAACAAGTGCTTCTGGTGTCAGTGACTCTGCGATGCGGGTGAAGTTCTTGAAGTCGGAAAAGAGCACGGTCACTTCGGGATACTTTTGGGCTTTTGCCTTGCCGCTGACCTTGAGTTCCTCTGCGATGGATTGCGGGAGGATGTTGAGCAGTAATTCATCAGATCTTTGACGCTCGGTATCCAGTTGTCGGTTTTTGTCTTGCAGAGAACGCTTGGCGCTCCGTGTGGATAAAAACAGAACGAAGAGAAGGAGAGCGAGTACGCCACCCCCGCCGGCAATCAAAAGCAGTAGTTTTTTCTGGTTGGCATTGCGCTCAATTTCCAGTTTTGCTTCCGCTACTGCAGCTTTTTCGGTATTCAGGACTGCTTCCTGTTCGAGCTGAGCCCGTGTCAGGGACTTAACCTCCCGTTCTTTGGCTCTGGCAACCTGCTCGACCTTGGCTTTTTCGCGTGAAATGGAATCGAGGGTTTCTTCTTTTGCACTGATTTCCTGCTCAACCTTTTCTTTTTCGGAACGAAGGGTTTCCTGTGCGAGGGAAAGCTCTTCTTTTTCGCTGCTGAGCCTCAACTGTTCATTTCTCAGACCTTCCAATTCGCTGATTAACATGTCTTTCTCTCGCTCAAGCGTTCGCTTCTCACGTGCAATTTGGGCTTTTTGTGTTTCATACAGCCTCTCAAGCTCACTGACACTCTTTCCACGTTGGCCGAAATATTCAAATGCTTTTTCTACGACCCGGTAGGCATCCCGGTAATCCCTATCTTTGATGGCCAGCTTGCTTTGCTTTCGTACTGCTCTGATGAGAAGATCTGGATCGTTGCCATTCATGGCAGCGGTCACAGCTGTCTTGTACCAAATTTCTGCGTTTCGCGGATTGCGTTGTTTTTCGCGAATCTGCCCCAACATATAGGCAGATTCAGCAGCAAGTCCGTAGTCCTCACTCTGGCTGGAAATATCATATGCCTTTCGTGCATACTCAAATGCCTCATCCGGCTTCTTCTCATACAGAGCCTCAGCCAGTGCATATCCGGCGAGGGCTTTTTCCTTCTGGTCAGTGGCTTCCTTGTAATCCTGTCTGATTTCTTCAATGCTCTGCGCCCCGGCTGATATATTTCCGACAACGATGAACAACACAAGCGCTAGCCAATGCACCAAGGGGGGGAGAAAAGAATTCATACTTTTGTAAACATGTCGAAAAATGTAAATCTAATGAATTTTCAGAAGTTCCCTTCTGTACCGGAATAGACTATGGATTTGAATTTCAAAGACAGCGGCCAGGGTCAGCCTCTTCTCGTTTTACACGGACTTTTTGGCATGCTCGATAATTGGCAATCGGTTGCCGGGCACCTCGACAAGGATCACCTGGTCGTTCTCATCGACCAGCGAAACCACGGGCGCTCACCCCATACCGACTCTATGTCTTACCAGGAAATGGCTACCGACATTAGGGATTTCATGGAAAACCGGTGGATGTACAACGCCGCCATCATGGGGCACTCAATGGGAGGTAAGACAGCCATGCAACTGGCCCTGATGTATCCCGGCATGGTGAGCAGGCTTATCGTCGTTGATATATCTCCAGTCAGATATCCTGCAGGGCACGAGGCAATCTTCAGGGCTTTGCTGAATGCGGACCTCAGCCATGCAAAGAGTCGCGGAGCTGTTGATGCGCAACTTCAGACCGAGATTGGAGATCCGCGAATTCGTCAGTTTTTAATGAAGAATCTCCGCCGCACCAAAGCCGGCTCATATGAATGGCGAATTAACCTTCCGGTCATTTACCGGGATTATGAGAAAATCCTGGGTCCCATTGAGTGTGACCATCCGTTTGAGGGGCCGGCACTATTTATCCGTGGTGGAAAATCAGGGTACGTATTACCCGAACATGAGTCCCGAATCAGAGCGTTTTTCCCTGAAGCCGAAATCCTCACAATTCCCAATGCCGGGCACTGGGTCCATGCAGATGCCCCTGCAGCCCTCATTCAGGCTGTTCGCGAATTCCTGGGGAGAGACTAATGATTTCTTTGCGCATCCTACGAGTACACTTTGGTGTTCATTCTTGCATTTCATGCTCTGAATACAAGTCAGCTCATTTGAATTTTGTAGAGCTTTGGTCTTGATCATCCTCTCTCAGGCGACTCAATCGCTTCCAAAACGCTTGCTCTCAGAGCTGACTCAAGATTCATGGGGCAAATGAGATAGCCAGGGTTATCAGACGGAGGTTCAACCCCGAAACGAGCTTTCTCTCCGTTCAGGTAGCCATGGTAAAAACCCAGTTCTTCGACAATCAGCTTTTCGGCTGCCCAGTCCCATTCTGGAATCCGCTCCATCAGCATGATGGAAGCATCAATTTGCCCCAGAGCAAACTGATGGGTCCGGGTTGAATCTGTCAAGACTATTTGTGAAGAGTCCACCCCAATTCGCTCGAGTAATCGGCGGTATTTTTTTCCGCGGTACCGATATGGGTGGGCATAGCGAAAATCCTTAAATTCCGGATGGTCTGGTGATGAAAGTGGATACCTGTCACGACCTTGTTCTAAAGAAACCCCCCGGCCTTTGAATGCACTGAGGAGAAGGTCATTCCATGGGTGATAAATCAATCCGAATGTCAGACCATCTGCAGGGTCAAAATATGCTGCCTGATGGGAAAAGCCCAGTCGTTTTTCAATAAATGCGCTTGTGCCATCAAGCTCGTCAATAATCAGATGGGGTCTACCCGGGATAATTTCATGTGTACCGCATTCTTCACTAAACAGTACGGCCTCGGGAAACTCTTTGGCAAGCGTTTCCTGAAGTATGTCCGAGATTTCAAGATCGACATCTGTTACTCTGGTACCATCAGGCTTGTCATAAATTTGATAATGGCCTTCAAACCGTTTCATCATCACCTCCCCGGCACGGCGGGCAAGGTGTTTCATTAACTTGATCAGTTCCGGGTGGGGATTGTTCATCATTTATGTCTTTCCCAGTAATTCTGCTGTTCAATCTCATCCATTATGGCGAGGTAGTTCTGATAACGAAGCTCGCTGATTTTCCCATTCTCGACAGCCTCTTTCACAGCACAACCCGGTTCATTGCGGTGTGTGCAGTTGTGAAAACGGCAAGAGGTTGATCGCTGGAAAAATTCCCTGAAATTATGCGCCACATCTTGGGGCTCAAGATAATTGAAAGAAAGTGTTTTGATGCCGGGGGTATCAATGATGTACCCGCCATCATCAAGGGGGAGCATTTCGGCAAACGTGGTGGTGTGCTGCCCTTTGCCGGAATAATCTGACAACTCGGTGGTGCGCAAACCGAGTAAGGGCTGTACCGCATTGATAAGAGAGGATTTGCCAACGCCCGACTGCCCGCTAATCATGCTGGTTTTCCCCTGGAGCATTTTTTTCAGTCTGTCGATTCCAATTCCGGTATGGGCCGATGCAAGGAGTACTTGATATCCGATGTCTGAATATAGGTACTCCAGTGCGTCAAAGAGTTCGAGCTGGTCCTGATTGTAAAGGTCTGCCTTGTTCAAGACAATAACCGTCGGGATATTGTGGGGCTCAGTCATCAACAAAAAGCGGTCAATAAATCCGGGTTTGAGGTCAGGCTGAATGATGGTAGCGATCAACACAGCCTGGTCAACATTGGCTGCGAGAAGGTGTAAGTGGTGTTTTTGGCGAGGAGACTGCCGGACCACAGAGTTGCGCCGGGGCACTATTTTTTTAATCAGTCCGGTTTTCTCCTCCCCTGGTTCCATACTGACCATCACCTCATCTCCAACGGCTACCGGGTTGGTGAGCTTCATTCCATGGAGTCTGAATTTACCGATAATCCGACACGGTAAAATCAAACCATCCGAAAGTCTGACCTGGTACCATTTTCCTGTTGATCTTATGACTGTTCCTTGTTGCAATTCGTTTTGTGTTGCGTGTCAGTTAAAGGCGGATTATGTCTCTGCCAATGCTTAATTTCGGTCATAGCTCTGACTTCCAGTTTTCCGGCCAGCTGCCTTTTTCAGCAGCTGTTCCGACAACTACCATATCGGCTCCTGCATGCGCGGCTGCCCGAAAGTCGGAAGCAGACCTGATGCCTCCGCCAACAATCAGGGGTATATTGATGACTTCCCGCACCCGCTCGATTACTTCTACGGAAACAGGTACTTCAGCGCCTGATCCTGCATCTAGATAGATGAGCTGCATACCCAGAAGCTCTCCGGCCAGTGCTGTCATTGCTGCAATATCCGGCTTGTTTCCTGGAATGGGCATGGTTTGACTCATATACGATACAGATGTTTGTCTGCCGCCATCAATTAACACATAACCGGTGCCAATAATTTCCAGTGGTCTGTTTTTTAGCAGGTGAGCCGCTGCTACCTGTTGGCCAATCAGGAGCTCTGCATTTCTTCCAGAGATCAGACTCAGAAACAGCAGTGCATCTGCACGTGCTGTCACCTGCAAAAAGTTGCCCGGGAACAATACGACTGGCTTCCTCGCGGCCTTTTTCAAGGCATCCACACACAACTCAAGGCGTTCGCGCTCCAGCAAACTCCCCCCGATAAGTAACATATCAACCTCACTTTGGGAAGAACGATATGCCCACTCGGAAAGTTGCCTGAGAGATGCCTTGTCAGGATCGGCTAATACGGCCAGTAGAGGCATGCCTGATTCCTTTGCTTTCTGAAGGGAATCGAGAACGAGCCGCTGGGGGGTCTTGTTCATGCTTCAAAGATAAGGAATGCCAAAAAATTGTTTTCTTTGGACCTGTTTTTCCAGTAAGACCATTCTATCTATGAACTCATTTGATGCCTTTTCTCATCCCTATACATTTGATCCAAAATACAAACAGCCAGTTGCGTATTTCAGTATGGAGTTTGGTATCGACCAGGCCCTTAAGATTTATTCCGGAGGGCTCGGCTATCTTGCCGGCTCCCATATGCGGAGTGCGTTTGCCCTGAAGCAAAATCTGGTTGGTGTCGGAATTCTCTGGAAGTACGGCTACTACGATCAGGTTCGAAAGGGAGATCAGGCCATGGAAGTGTTATTTCAAGAGAAAAATTACAGCTTCCTGCGTGATACAGGCTTGACCTTTGAAATCCAGGTCAATGGTCACAGTGTCGCGGTCAAAGCCTTTTATCTGCCACCGGATGTATTCCAGACTGCACCACTGTTCTTATTGTCTACAGATTTACCCGAGAATGACCATCTGTCGCGGACCATCAGCTGGAGGCTTTACGAATCCAATGTAGAGACTAAGATTGCTCAATACATGCTACTCGGACTGGGCGGGGCAAGACTCCTTGAGGAAATTGGGTATACTCCGGAAGTGTATCACATGAATGAAGCTCATGCCCTGCCGGCGGCCTTCCACCTGTACAATGCATTCAAGGATAAGGAAGAGGTGAAAAAGCGGTTGGTTTTTACAACTCACACACCAGTTGAGGCCGGCAATGAAAAACACGATATCCGATTGCTTGAAAAAATGGGCTTTTTTCAGGGTATCCCACTCGATGATGTCAGATCATTGAGCGGGGTCCACGATGAAGTTTTTAATCAAACCCTTGTTGCACTGCGTCTCTCAAGACTGTCAAATGGAGTGAGCCGTATTCACGGGGGGGTCGCTCGTGAGATGTGGGGAAATCACGAGCATATTTCGCCGATTATTCACATTACCAATGCCCAGAACAAGCGTTATTGGTCTGATGAATTTCTCGATGATGCCCTGGAGCGGAATGACGATGATTTGCTCATTCGGCGGAAAAAGTGGTTCAAGAAGCAGTTGTTCGAAATTGTAGCAGACCAAACGGGTCGTCTGTTCGACCCTGATGCGCTGACCATCGTTTGGGCCCGGCGTTTCGCAGGCTACAAACGCGCTGATCTGATTACCAAAGATTCTGATCGCTTCCACCACTTAATCACCAGAACTGACCGTCCGGTACAAATTATCTGGGCAGGCAAGCCGTACCCCACAGATTACGGAGCAGTCTCCGTATTCGATAGTCTGGTCAATCTCAGTAAACAGTATCATCACATGGCCGTCTTGAATGGCTATGAATTATCCCTCTCCAGAGCTCTCAAGCGTGGATCAGATATTTGGCTGAATACCCCCAGAATTCCTCGGGAGGCATCAGGGACAAGTGGCATGACTGCTGCCATGAATGCCTCTGTCAATTTCTCTACCTTTGATGGGTGGATTCCGGAATATGCCAGAGATGGCATCAATGCCTTTGTCATACCTCCTGCTGACCTCAACCTTCCCGAGCATCTGCAAGATCTCCATGATCAAAATTATTTTTACGCAATCATGGAAGACAGAATACTTCCCGCGTATTACAATCATCCCACTGACGTGTGGTTGGATGTCGTCAAAAATAGCATGCGAGATGTAGTCCCATTTTTTGATTCTGATCGAATGGCCCACCAGTATTACGAGCGGGTGTATGGAGAGTCGTAGTTGGTCTCAGTATTGGGATTTATAACGGAGCAGGATACCAAAAGAGAGTCTCAAAATCTACCACCCGATTATCCAGAATTCTGACTCCCTCACTTTCCAGTAGCTCCTCCATCATAGTCGGGGTCGGAAAGCTGTTTCGCCCTGATAATTCACCTTTCCTGTTCACAACGCGGTGAGCAGGAACCGGCTCTTCGGCGCTGAAACTCTTATTCATTGCCCATCCGACCATCTGAGCTGAGCCTTTTGCCAGATAGTCAGCTATAGCTCCATAGGTTGTCACACGTCCCGAAGGAATCAGACGGACGACCTCATACACTTCTTGGAAAAAACCGGCCATCGAGTAAGTGAATGATGAAGCTGAAGAAGATGACCCCGCAACAACCGATGACATTATACCAGAGAAAGCCGATGTCGGTCGTCAGGAATGTGAAAATGACAATGGTCTCCGAAAGGACTGCGGCCCAAAAAACTGCGTTCCCCCCGATTTTTTTCAGATAAAAAGCAACCAGGAAAATGCCGAGAATAGTGCCATAGAAGATGGACCCGATGATATTGACAAACTGGATGAGATTTTCGAACAGGCTCCCATAGGTGGCAAAGAGAATGGCGAAGCCACCCCAGATGAGGGTGAAGACGCGTGAGGCAGATACGAAATGAAGTTCGGAGGCATCTTTTTTGAGATGACGTTGGTAAATGTCGACAACAGTTGTCGAGGCTAAAGCATTCAGTTCTGCGGAGGTTGAGGACATGGCTGCAGAAAAAATTACTGCCAAAAGCAGGCCAATCAGACCGGTTGGGAGTGAATCCAGTATAAAGGTAATAAAGACATAGTCTCGGTCATTTGTTTCAGCCTCCGGCTGAGCGATGGCAATGAGTTGACGTGCTTCCTCTCTAAGGGTTTCCAATTGCTCTTCCTTTTTTACCATTTCTTCACGGTATTCACTCATCCCATCCTCATTCTGTTTGTCCAAAGCCCGAAGGTACCCTTCGACTATTGAGCGCTTGACGAGCGAGGCCGAATCATATCGTGATTGGACGTCGGCAAATTGATTGGCATACTCGCTGTTTTGGATCTCTTGAAGGCCGACCCTGTTGAAGAATACCGGAGATTGGTAGAATTGATAAAACACAAATACCATGACACCGACCATCAGGATAAAAAACTGCATGGGTACTTTAAGCAGGCCATTGAAAACCAGACCTAACCGGCTTTCTTTCACTGATTTTCCGCTGAGATACCGCTGTACCTGCGACTGGTCGGTCCCGAAGTACGAAAGGTGAAGAAAAAGGCCACCTAAAATGCCGGTCCAGATTGTATACCTGTTGTTTAGGTCAAAAGTGAAGTCCAGAGCATTAAGCCTCCCCGATGCCCCTGCCACATGTAGGGCATCTGAGAAAGAAACGCCCTGAGGGAGTGCGTCAATGAGCAGGTAAAAAGCCACAAACATCCCACTCATAATGACCAGCATCTGAAATTTATGGGTAACGTTCACGGCTTTGGTCCCTCCTGAGACAGTGTAGAGAATGACCATCGAGCCAATAATCAGGTTGGTCACATCAAGACGCCATCCGAGCATTGTCGACAGAATAATTGCCGGTGCATAGATCGTGATGCCTGCTGCCAGGCCCCGCTGGACTAAAAAAAGCAGAGCGGTGAGACTTCGGGTCTTGACATCGAAGCGTTTTTCCAGAAATTCGTAGGCCGTATATACCTTGAGCTTGTAGAATATCGGGATGAAAGTGACGCACAATATTACCATGGCGATAGGGAGCCCAAAATAAAACTGCACAAACCGCATCCCATCGGCATAGGCTTGCCCGGGTGTTGAAAGGAATGTGATGGCACTTGCCTGAGTGGCCATCACAGAAAGCCCTACGGTCCACCACTTAGCTTCATTCCCGCCACGAATATAGCTGTCAATGGTTTTGCTGCCACGGGTTTTCCAGGTGCCATAAGCAACAATAAATACCAATGTGCCAAACAGAACGATCCAGTCGAGAGTACTCAAGATTCAGAAATTTGCAGATTACCCCGCACCAAACAGCCGCATACACAGGTACATTCCGAGTATGACCAGGAGGTGCATCAATAGTACAAAAGCATACAACTGCGGCCAGGTCTTAAATACGGGTGGCTTTTGCGGCTCCATTTATTCAGGGTATTGGTGTTGATTTGGCGAATGACATTCTGAAGAGACTGAGGTCCTTATTCAGCATCCCCGAGAGCTATAATATTGGTAAATAGCTTCCATGCCCCCGGCACACCTGCCGGTAATTCCCGAAACCATGACAATCCAGTGTACACATAATAGCCTTCTCCGTAAGGGGCAATAAGAAGGCCTCCGTCGCGGGGAGGTTCTCCAGTGTCATTCGAGGAGAGAATGGGGGTAAACTCCGGACCCCATTCATCTGGGAAGTAGAGCCCCCGTTCCTGAACCCAGCCATCGAAGTCTTGTATTGTTATCTCGTTCGGATAGTTCATGACCGGATGGTCAGGGGCAAGGATTCTGACCGCTGCGTGTTCCTCTGTTACCCTGTCGCGGCTTATATTCAGTGGGTAAGGTGACAAATCGCTCATGGGCAATTGAAGACCCCAGGAAGTGTTGTATTGGAGAATCAAAGTTCCTCCTTCCCGGGCGTAAGCCAGCAACTCCGGCATCTCAAATTTGATGCGGTCGCGCGTGTTTAATGCTCTGATTCCGAGAATGACTGCGTCATAGACACTGAGCTGTGAGCTTGATATGTCCGCTTCAGAAAGCATATCTACCTGATAGCCGATTTGCTGAAGGCCTTCCGGAATGGCATCTCCTGATCCGGAGATGTAGCCGATTCTTGATCCTTTCCTTTTTAGGTCTACACGTGTTGCCCGGGCACGAGCCGGCATCATAACTGTTTGGGTGGGAATGTGGTCATAGGTGATGAGTGTCAGAGACCTGTTGTAGGTCTTTCCGTCAATTTCTGCGACTGGAAGCAGTTCAAACGTGCCTGCCTCAGAGCCGGGAGTGACAGTAAAGTCAAGAACTTGCTCTTCCCCTTCACTAGACAAAGAAAATTCAAGCTCTTCTGGCTGCACGGTCCAGCCTTCTGGATGAGCGAGCCTGACTGTTCCGTTCAGACTGTCGCGACCTGCTCGCACCGTTACAGGTACAATTTGAGGGTTGGGGTTTGGAAATAGATACACATTCTCTTTTAAATTGACAAAAACCGGCGGAGTAATCTCAAAAGGCTGTCGAACCTCTCCTTTTGCTGGATCTTCGTACTTATAGACAAGCGGTCGCTCAAAGACGACCTCCATACCATTTATCTCCAAGGTAAATTCAGCTGTCACAGGCCGGGCAGTTTCCGGGTTTCCGATCAGTACGCGGTCGTTGACAGTATACATGCCGAGCGTACCTGCTTCCTCCAGCCAGTAAGGGTTGGTCGGTTTCATTTCTTGTGGAATGACCGACGACAGGAAGAATTTGTGTTCCGTATTGTGTTCGAGAAGGAGATTCATCGTGGTGTCAATTCCCAGAACCGGCAGGTTGATTCGTGAGAAAGACACCGAAATTTCAGAGCGGTTGGTCGCTTCCATTTCGATGGCCAGTCCTTCGCCGGGGGTGGCTGTCGGATCATCAGCGACCGCTTCGAGGTAAAGCCCGAGACATGAGGAAATAATCTTCAGGATTTCGCGGGTTTTGATTTCGACCCAGAAATTGTCTTGTGGTAATTCGCTGAGGAGGCGAAGTGTTTCGATGAGTCCGGGTACGGAGGCGGCGGGATTGTCAAAGCGAAATGATTTTTCGACAGCTTGAAGCGAGGCACCCACTTTTTCTCCGCCTGGCACCCTTGACCATGTCGTATTAATGCCCTCAAAGAGATTGGATTTATCAGCAGGCATATCTCCCTTTAAAAGTTGGAGGTATTCCATTTGTGATCCCCTTGAGCCCATGTCGCCGAATGCCTGGCATTTGTGTTGGCTTCTGCTTCTTGCTGCAATTTCAGTGTTTGATTCTCCCCGTAATGGGTAGTAGGTTCCAATATCGACACTGAGCATGGTTGATTTATCAGCTGCTTCAAATTTCTCACGGCTGCCAAAAAACCACCAGCTGGTATTAAAGAATAATCGAGACGGCTGCCAGGCTTCCGTAAATGGAAGTTGGTCCGGGAAGACGTCATTTCTGCCAGCCAGATCAAATGCTTCTACCGAAAGCATGGCTGAGGCGGTGTGGTGGCCGTGGGTCCTGCGCCCCGAGTCGTGACTGAATCGGTTGATGATGACATCAGGCCTCCATTTTCGGATGGCCCAAACGACATCGCTGAGTACCTCTTCGCGATTCCAGATTTCCATTGTTTCGGCCGGCGTTTTTGAATACCCGAAGTCATTTGCTCGGGTAAACATTTGATGCCCGCCATCAATCCTTCGGGCTGCGAGCAACTCCTGAGTGCGCAGAAGGCCAAGTAATTCCCGAATCTCAGGGCCGATTAGGTTCTGTCCGCCATCTCCGCGAGTCAGTGACAAATAAGCTGTGCGAGCCTTGACATCATTGGCGAGCCATGATATCATGCGCGTATTCTCGTCGTCCGGATGAGCCGCTACATAAAGGGCTGAACCCAAAAAACTGAGCCGCTGAATGTCCTGAAAGATTTCTCCCGGATGACTGTTTCGGATTGGTTGCGAGAATCCTGAAACAATTGATAGAAAGGTGGTGCAGATTGTGGAAAGAAGAATGAGATAGCGAAATCCTGCCATAGCGTATATCTATTCAAAATGTAGGTGCAGTTTGAGAAAACTCCAGAAACCCGACCTTGTTCAAGGTGAGGGCTACGATTGAGCTGATCACATTCCGGTTTCGGAAGTTGTCAAAGATAGGTCTTTCTTTCAAGGGAGGGAAAACGGTCACTTCTCTTCCCGGCTTCGCTCATTCGTTTTTGCTACCTTCCTGTTTTGAAAAAGATGGATTCAATGAAAACTGACAAATATATCTGCATACACGGGCATTTTTATCAGCCCCCACGGGAGCATGCCTGGTTAGAGACCATTGAGGTTCAAAAGTCTGCGAGACCATGGCATGATTGGAATGAGCGGATCAATTTTGAGTGTTACGCTCCGAACCGTGCTGCCCGGATTCTCGATGAGGCCCAGCGAATTTCAAAAATTGTCAATAATTATGAGCGCATCAGTTTCAACTTTGGTCCGACACTGCTGCAATGGCTTGAGAATGCGGATCCCGAGACTTATCACCATATTCTTGAGGCAGATCGAAAGGGTGCCGAGCGATTTGGTGGCCATGGTCCGGCAATGGCGCAGGTATACGGTCACCTTATCATGCCCCTTGCAAACGCTCGAGACAAGTTGACTCAAGTCCGGTGGGGTATTCAGGACTTTTCACACCGATTTGGCAGAGCCCCTGAGGGCATGTGGCTGGCCGAGACTGCCGTTGACACCCCAACCCTCGAAGTGCTTGCGGCAGAGGGTATCTCGTTTACCGTCCTTGCACCGAGGCAGGCCGCCGCTATACGGGCGCTTGGAGAAGGTGAATGGGAAGCTGTCGATGAGGGTAACCTCCCAACGGATCGTGCCTATCGGTGCCAGCTACCATCAGGAGCCGCCATAGATCTGTTTTTTTATAACGGGCCCGTTTCTCGGGCTGTTGCCTTCGAAGGATTGCTCAATGATGGGAAAGCATTTGCCGAGAGATTATTTCAGGGGCTGGACACCGACAACCCCTCTCCTCAATTGATGCACATTGCGACCGATGGGGAGAGTTATGGGCATCACCACAGGTTTGGCGAAATGGCACTCGCCAATTGCCTGGAGACCATCGAGGAGCAAGAAGGATATCACCTGACTGTGTACGGGCAGTTCCTTGAAGAAAATCCGCCGGCGTTCGAAGTCCAGATTCACGAGCTTTCATCCTGGAGCTGTGAGCATGGTGTCGAACGATGGAGGGCAGATTGCGGCTGCAACACAGGGAGTGGTTACCAACAGCAATGGAGAGCACCCCTGCGCAAGGCGCTTGACTGGCTGCGAGAAGAACTTGCCAGTCTGACTGAAACAGTATGTGCTGATGTGTTGACTGATCCCTGGGCTGCCAGAGATGCTTATATTCATGTAGTCCTTGATCGATCTGTAGAATCGAAAGATAGATTCATGGAATCGCTCGGCATCACTCATCTGTCTGACGACCGAAAGTCTGAATTGCTCCGAGTAATGGAGATGCAGAGACAGACCATGCAAATGTATACCAGTTGCGGCTGGTTTTTTGATGAAATCTCCGGAATTGAGACCCTTCAAATCTTGCAATATGCGGTCCGAGCCATCAATCTGGCCTCCGAATTGGGTGGAAGAGATCTGCTTCCTGAGTTTCTTGCGCATCTCGAAGGTGCCCCTTCCAATGTGATGACCAATGGCGCACAGGTCCTAACTCAAGAAGTCCTTCCCAGCCAGGTTGATCTCGAACGTGTGGGGATGCACCTTTCAGCAGCTGCACTCTTTGAAGAATATCCAGACGAGATTGACTTGTTCGTTTTTCGTGCCAGAGCATTGACCATTCAACGGTTGTCAATGGGAAATTTCAGGTTGGCTGTCGGCCAAATGGCGATGCAGAATACCATGACCCTTGCCAGCAATAATTTTTATTTCGCCGTTCTCCATCTGGGGCAACATCACTTGCTCGGTCACATTTCGGAATCCCTCAGAGACAGCGAGGATGCCTCAGGTCTTCACCGCATTACAGAAGCCTTCCAAATGACAGATATTGAGAGGACCATTTATCTCATGGAGCACATTGTATGTGGTGACCGCTTCTCTTTTGAGCACCTCTTTGCTGATGAAAAATTTCGCATTCTCAAAATGCTTTCCTACGATGCAATTCAGCGAGCAGAAGATAGCCTGGCGCATATGTTTCGTGAAAATGAGCCCCTCATGGATGTGATGGAACGGGATAATCTTCCGGTTCCAAGGGTATTCCGAGATGCGGTGACAGTGGTATTGAACCGATCACTTGTCAGTGAGTTGAAAAAGGCAGTCTGGGCGCCAGACGCGATTGAATATGTCACCCGGGAAATGGTTAGGTGGGATGTTCCAGTCAGTGATGCTCAGGCATTCCAGCTGTTAGTAGGCAGCAGCCTATGCATCCAACTCACTCGTTTGTCAGAAGACCGGTATCTAGATGACGAAGTCAGCCTCCTCGTCAAATGTTTGGATTGTATTCTGAATCTTAAAGTGAAGATAGACCTTTGGAGAGCCCAAAATCTATTGATGACTCATTTTCGGGAAGGGCTTATCCATCTAAAATCAGCTAAACAGATGCCAGCTTCCCTTAGTCTGCTTGCAGACCAGCTTCGTGTGGTGCTTCAAAAATAATCGACTGACCATTGACTGAGCCGTTCACAGCCCGATGGAAAGTTCCGGTCGGAATCGTTCTTCCATTTTGGGATTTATATTCAAACAGGCTCCATGTTCCGTCCAGATACTCAAGTGCGGTTAGATTTTCAACCCAGTCTCCTGAGTTTAAGTAAGTGACAGAACCGCTGCTGGTTTCAACAGTGCGAATCTGAGGTTTGTGAATATGGCCGCAAATTACATAATCATATTTTTGTTCAATGGCTTTACGCAGAGCCGTCTGCTCAAAATCGCTTACATATTTTACCGCTTTTTTTACGCTTGACTTGATTTTTCCTGCAATGGAAAGATGCGAAAACCCCAACCGGGTGCGGACTTTGTTGATAAACCGGTTGAACAGAATAATCCAATCGTAACTGAATGCTCCAAATTTCGCAAGCCAGGGTGAGTACATGACTGAAGCATCAAAAATATCACCATGGAAAATCCAATATCGTTTACCCCGGATCCGGATTTCAAGCTTGTCCCTCAAATGAAAGTCGCCTGCCGAAAAGTCACTGAATGCGCGAAGTCTGTCATCATGGTTTCCTGTCAGGTAATAGACGCGCGTGCCACTCAGCGAAAACCTGAGTACTTCGTGAATGACTTGCAGGTGCTCTGTTGGAAAGTAGCGCTTCTTAAACTGCCATATATCAATGAAATCTCCATTCAGAATCAACGTTCCGATCTCAAGTTGGCGGAGATAACTTAATAACTCTTTTGCATGACATCCATAAGTGCCCAAGTGGGCATCCGACAGGACGACTATCTCCACATATCTTTTGTTCATGAGATTCTATTCAGCTGATGGTTGGAGACACGTAATCGGTTTACAATCTCTGTATAAATGAAGAATACATACAAAAATGAAGACTCATTGTGAATTGGATGTAAATCGACTTTTAATTTATTCTGAAGATTGGCTATGTTTGCACCGCTGGAATCGCAAACTGTAGTTCTCTTCAGCTTGAAAATTTGCCCTGATTCCTTTATCTGAAGGACTCAGGTGAAAAATTTTGAGGTTTTTTTGAAAAAAACTTGCAGGAATAGAAAGTTTGGATTACTTTTGCCTCTAAGCAAAAAGAAAAAAAGTGTGCGGTTGAAAAATGCCGCCAAAATTTAGGTTCATTAAAGGTCTCACCGACCACTCCTTCAAAGGAGTTCCACAATTGTTCAAACTCTACTTCACACGCAACGATAGTTGGACGTATGTTTGCGTGCTTAAAATGTCCGGTGTCTTTCCTTGATCCCGAAGATCGAGTAGTTGACTTTATGAATCTCTTTGTGAGATGTCATTGGGTTCGCTCTCTTGGCAGGTGGTAAGGAAATTCGTAATAAGATTGTATGTATTGTTAAAATATGCCCAAGGTTTTTCTCTAAGCAAGCAAAAGGTTCGTCTGCGTGAATTTTATGGGAGAATCCCAATGATGTTCCCGCAGCAAAAACAGGTTCATTAAAGGTTCATTTCTGTTCCTGGCTTCCAGTTCCGGAAGCAATTTCAACAACCTCTTTGCACCTCGAGGCGCCAAAAGAAAACAAACTCGTGCTCAATACTGAGCACTGAAACGTGATTGCTGTCATTCGTTCGCGAAAGGCAGCCCTTGGATGCTTGTGCCCTGAATGTTTGATGACATAAATGGGAATTGCGCAGAAAAGAGAATTCACGGATTTCAGTACTCAGTTGATAATCACGCTTCTACTGGTAATTCAGGTCTCGCGTCATGTGAGACCCGGGCCAGTAATATGGTATCATCGGAATTCTCTTTCAGCATTATTCTTAAAATTTTGTCACTTAAATCAGATTAACAATGAAGGCTGCAAAAAATCGGGTATGGACCCGAAATCTGACAACCCTCTTCTACGCGGGACTCCTGTGGTGTATCCCGTCGTTGATGCAAGCCCAGAACGGTTCAATTGGGAACTTCGTCTGGCAAGACCTTAATAAAAACGGACTACAAGACTCCGGCGAGCCCGGATTGGCTGCCGTTCAGGTCCAATTGTATGACTGTCTGGATCTTGACAATCCTGTTCAGACCGTCACCACGAATGCAAATGGATTGTACACATTTAATAACGTACCAGAAGGAAATTATCGGGTGCGCTTCGGAACCTCTCCCGGCTTCAATCCGACTTTTGAGGACTCCGGAAACGACGATGCCATCGATAGCGATGGTGGTGTTGATGGCTGGACAGTGTGCTTTTCGCTGGCCGCTGGAGAAAATGTGACCAACATAGACGCGGGCTTTCAGGTTTGTGATCCGAATGCACCGCTGATTTGTAACAATATGGTCAATATCTCCCTGGATCCGTCTGGCTCAGCCATTGTTACGCCAAACACCCTCCTTGAAGGAGACAACATCTGTAGTAATCTCTTTGAGGTGGATATTGAATGGATGGGGCAGTCCATTGAAGATACACTGACTTGCGACCAGGTGGGATTCATGGTGATTGCCACAGTTACAGACCAGACTAATTGGAATACCTGTACTGTTATGATCGAAGTGAATGATGCACTTGAACCAACCATTCTTCAGCCAGATACCAAGTTTGTCAATTGCAACGGATCAACAGATCCTGATGACATTGGTGGCGTGGTCGCATTTGACAACTGTTCAGTTGTGACCTTGACGTATTCAGATTCTATTGTGGATGGCACATGTCAGGATAACTTTGTAGAGCATATTTTCCGGACTTGGGTCGCTTCAGATGATAACGGTCATTCTGAGTCGGCGGTACAGGAAATTTTCGTGACCCGTCCTGATATTGAGGAGGTAGTGTTTCCAGATAATACAACACTGTTTGGTTGTGGTAATGAAGATACCGAGCCTTCTTCAACAGGCCAGCCATCCATTTATGGTATACCAGTTCAGAGTTCTGGTTTGTGTGGTTTCCAGGCATTCAAAACTGATCAGGTTAACAATGGTGCCTGTCAGGGAGAATATACCATTCTCCGTGAGTGGACACTCATTGAGGATTGTACGGGCCAGGTGGTGAAACAAAGCCAGCTCATTACAGTCATAGATAATGAAGCTCCGCAAATAGATTGTCCTAGTCCGCTGAATGTCGGAACCAACTCCTCCAGTTGTTCAGCCAACATCCTTTTTCCAGGAGTTGCAGTTTTTGATAACTGTTCAGATGTGTCTAACATAACGGTGCAGATTGAGACCCCGTTTGGGAATGTCAGTGGAAACGGTGGTGTCCTGACTGGGGTGCCTCCAGGCACCTTTACTGCGACCTACAATGCAGCAGATGATTGTGGGAATACCACTTCGTGCGATGTGACAGTTAATGTCATGGACAATACACCTCCTGTTGCAGTCTGTGATCAGAATACGATAATTACACTCGAAAGTACAGGTTCAGCCACAATTTGCTGGCCAACAATCGAAGATGGGAGTTATGACAACTGTCAGGTCCTAGCCATCAAAATCAAGCGTGCTGATGCTTCATTAGGTGTTCCGTTCACCGACTGCGTCAGCTTTGGTTGTGGAGATATTGGAGGTGACGTGACTGTCAGAATGCGCGTTTACGACCAAATAGGGAATTTTTCAGAAGCTGATCCTCTCGGACGTTTCAACGAGTGCGTTTCAACAGTAACTGTTGTAGATGCAATAAAGCCCGTACTTGCCTGTCCGGTCGATGTGACACTCGATTGTCAGGAAGACTTGTTGACCATTCCTGAATTAGTCAGTGACCCCAATGGAGGTGCGCCTACATATCAGGGAGGTCAGTTGGTAGGCTACTACCCGGCTGTTTTTGACAACTGTGATGTTGAGCGAGTGGACGTTGTTCAGACAGGTACGCTTGATAATTGCGGGGAAGGCACTCTATTCAGAATCTTCACGGCTACTGATGTCAATGATAACACATCATCCTGCTCTCAGAAACTGACCATTCAGCCGACATCCCTCTTCCAAATCAATGATACGGATTGCACAAATAGTGATCCTTTTGATGGGGTAGAGTGGCCTTGTGACTATATGACTTCTACTTGTGGTCAAAATGGATTGACACCGCTTACAACCGGTGAACCAACAATCATAAATGATGGATGCGCGCTGGTAGGTGTTGATTACAACGACCTCTATTTCCCCATTCAGGAGCCCGGATGTATAAAAATCATCCGCCAGTGGCTGATTGTGGACTGGTGCCAGCCAGATCCGAGTGATCCGCTCAACTATAAGTCCTGGACCTTCAATCAGGAAATCAAGGTTATCAATTCTGAAGACCCAGAGTTTGTTGCTGGATGTGCCGATGTAACAATTGGCTCAAATGAGCCGGGATGTGATGGTGCTCACATTGAATTGTCTGTTGAAGCAACAGATGACTGTACTGATGCATCAGATCTCAATTTCATCTACAAAATTGATCTCTTCAATGATGGAATCGGACCGCTGCAGGGCTTTGACTACAACAATCAGTCACATCCGGGTGCTGCACCTACAAATCAAGCCAATGAGGCAGGAGGGTTCTTCCCATTCGGCACACACCGTATTGTATGGACTGTTGAAGATGGCTGTGGCAATTTCGATGCCTGTCAGTACCTCTTTACCGTTCAGGATGGCATGAAGCCTACACCACTTGGCTTTGATGAGCTGACAGTTGATATCAATCCATCAACCGGTCAGGTAACTGTTTTTGCTGAAGATTTCAATGCAGGAAGTATTGACAATTGTACCAGCCCGGATGATCTGAGATTCTCGTACTCTACAAATCCAAATGATGCCAGCCGCATCTTTACCTGCGATGACCTGGGTCTGATGAACATGCAGCTTTATGTCACTGACGAGGCTGGAAATCAAGATTTTGTAGATGTGACACTGATTGTGCAGGATAATAACAACATTTGCCCTGGCACCTCACCGATTGTTCAGATTACTGGTTTGATAACCACGGCTGATGACGATCCTGTCCAGAATGTCAATGTTAACCTGATGCAGAACAATACAATGCTGCTCAGTCAGATGACGACAAATGCAGGCACATTCGGGTTCAATGCGACTCAGGGAGGTAATTACTCTCTGGAGCCACACAAGGATGAGGATTACCTCAATGGGGTTTCAACCTTTGATTTGGTTCTGATGGCGCAGCACATTCTGAAGACATACAAGCTCGATACTCCATATAAGATCATTGCTGCTGATGTCAACAACGATGGGAAGGTTACTACTTTTGATATTCTCGAACTCAGGAAACTGATTCTCCAAATCGACAGTGAACTGGCGAGCAACGAATCATGGAGATTTGTCGACAAGAACTATGCATTCCCTAATCCGGAGGATCCATTCTTCCCACCATTCCCTGAATTGATTGATATCAACAACCTGACGGTAGATGAGATTTACAACGATTTCGTTGGTATCAAGATTGGTGATGTTTCTGGTGATGTAAAAGCGAATCAACTGACCTCACCAGTGACAGAAGTCCGTTCCGAACTGCCATTTGTGATCCGTACAGAAGACCAGATGCTTGAGGCTGGCGAATCCTTCACTGTGGCACTGAATGCACATGACGTCGCTGAGTTGCACGGATTTCAGTTTACACTTCGCTTTGATCCTGATGTCCTCCGGTTTGAGGATGTGTCTTTCCAAAGCTTGAACAAGGATAACTTCGGCTTTAGTTTGCTAGAGGATGGGCTAATCCTTGTGAGTTATCAGGGGATGTCTGCCTCAATTCGTGAAGGCGATCTTTTGGCAAGCCTTAATTTTACAGCCAATCGCGAAGCTCAACTCAGCCAGTCTTTGGACCTCAATTCGTCTCAGCTTGTCGCCGAGGCTTATCGCCAGGGTTCAAATGGACAGTGGAGTCGCCACCTGACGACACTTCGATTCGACAGCGAAGGGCTTGAGTCCCCTGCAGATCAGGGCACGGTATTGTATCAGAATCGTCCGAACCCCTTCAGGGAGTTCACTCAGATTCAGTTTTATGTAGCTGAAGCAACTGATGCCCAGCTTATTATTCGCGATGGTGCGGGAAGGATCCTGAAATCCATTAAAGGACACTATCCGGCAGGGTACCATAACATTGAAATGAGTAAAGAAGAAATCGGAGCCGCTGGAGTGGTATTTTACACACTCGAGACACCGAACTACCAGCAGACCATGAAGATGGTCTTGATAGACTGATGATAAAGCTGGCCGAAGCCTCCGGGCTTCGGCTGATTTCATCACGAACAGATAGAGAATTTTTTGCAGCCCTATATCTCTGATCCCTGGAATTTCTTACCCAGAACGGCGTCTGCCCAGATTTTGCCGGTCTGGGTGAGAAATCCGGGATCAATTCAAGTTATATCTTCCCGGCCCGACAAGCCATGTTTTACTTTGTCAGAATGATCGAAAATTGTTAATTTTATTGAAGTTATGTAAGAGAATGAACGAAAATACCCTCCATTATTGTTAAGGCAAAAGTGAAAAGGTTGTAAATCCCAATAAACGCAAAAAAAAATCGCAGTTATGCGATTGAAAAGACGCCCTAAAAAGGGTGGAAGTAGAACCTTTTTTTCTTTCCATTCACTTTAATGGACCTATAGGTAGCTACCCTGCCGCCCGGCAACGTGTAGCTACTTTTTTTTTCCCTTTTACCTGGAACCTTCGAACTAGGGAGGAACTTGTGATTTCCTATCAAAAGGGATATGCCTCAATCAAACCAATAGGATTACAGAGTTCACATCCAACAGGAACAGGATGCAATCTCTTTGTACAGAGGGGATAAAACAGGCTTTCACGAAAAAAAATCGTGGTGAAAAGAAGTTTTATAAAAGAAACTCCTGATTAGTCACATCCGAGATCAATGCGAGACTGGGGGTCGTTAAAGGGAAAGCAGAAACCGGAGGGAATGGTTTCTGGTTGGTACCGCCTTAACAGTGGATCATACAATCCGTTCGACAGGAAATCGACAATTGCATCGATTTCATCCTCACTTAGTTGGAGTGGCTTGAATTCGTCTGCGATTAAATGAGATGGGATAGTCATCAACTGAGGAACCCCCTGATTCTTATACTCAACCACCTCCCGTATGCTCCTAAAGCTGCTCCCGTGTCCATAAAATGGAGAATCTTTCAGATTATACAATTGGGGAACTTTAAACTTATAATCATCCGAAGGGTTTCCGGTGAATCCGCCGCGACCCAGATGCTCGACGGAAGAATTAGAAGTCTTGAATACGGGTTCTGGGCACTTGTGAAGATCCTCCATTCCATAAGCATAGAATGCCATGCTGTTCAGAGCCGGTCCGGTATGACAGCTAGCGCACCCGGCCTTATCAAAAAACAACACTGCTCCGCGCTTTTGCTGCTCAGTCATTGCGTCTTGATAGCCTTTTAGCCACAGTTGAAAAGGAGCAAGGTCTGCAACAATGGTCCGCTCGAAAGCCGCAATTGCCAATCCTGCAGTAATTTTTGAATAACGTTCTGACTCCGGAATTTGAATAAATGCCCGGTCAAAGAGTTGAAGATATCCCAGTGAGTCGATGATGTCCCGATTGATAACAAGCCGGTGTACATCCATTGCTGCAATTGCCTGTGATTCAACGCCTGAAAAACCGAGGTGATTCACTTCCTTAGGCGTGTCTTCGGTCCATTTGGACTCTGTGCCTACATTGACGCCAGTAGCTCCAAACTGGCCATTCCACAGCATATTTGATTGAAAAGCATTATTTAATGTGGCTGGAGACCTTATTGGCTGTACGTCAAGTTCGTCTCCCGAATATTGAGGGTTTCGGACTCTGCCAGTTGAGGCTCCGGAGCCTCCATCTGCTATGCCTTGCCACCGATTAGCCTGAAATCCGGCATCTGCAAAATGGCAAGATGCACAAGAAAAGGTGCCTTGACCGATTGTGTGCAGAGGAGCAAGTGCGATACCGGTTTCGTGGAAGAGCAACTTGCCGAGATTGACCTTGTCCTGGGTAATCGGATTCAGAGGGTCTTGAGGGAGCCGGTCGTACAGCCCTGGTTCAGGGAGCTCAAAATATGCTGGGCCTATTCCTCCTGAAGCCCTGGTCAAAGCGGCTTCTAATGCCTGATCAACAGGATTTTGTGAGGGCTGTAATTCGTCCATGCTTTCCTGGCAACCTACGAGAAAAAGGTGGACACCCAAGGCAAGGCCGAAAATCGGTTTGTGACGTCGGATACTGTTCATTTTTTGTATTGCGCTGTTTGTTCCTGAGCTTAATTTGTAAATTTACTCTACCAGTAAAATGACAAAAAAAAGTTCTCACATAATCAATTCATCGATCAAGAAAAATCTTGACGTGTGATTACTAACCTTACTTATTTTCTTTGGAAAGAAGAGGAGTTCTGCCAAAATAGGGTAAAATTTTGACAGTGATAATGAATTATTTACAGACAAAAATTTACAAAGAGTATGCCACCTCGGGATTCGCAAAATCCATCGGGTTTGGAAGTGACAGTAAAGATCCAGCGGACAAGCGATCTCCCCGCCTTATTATTTAGGGTTAGACTTTAGGAAAGGTATTTCCCCACAATGGGCATTCTCCTTCCCATTCCAAAGGCTTTGGAACTGACACGGAGTACCGGTGCTGCCTGATATCTTTTGAACTCATTTGTGTTGACCAGCTTCAAGACTCTTTGAATGAGTGCTGGGTCAAAACCGAGAGTGGCAATTTCAGAGGGCCCTTTTCGGTTCTCAATGTATTCAAATAAGATTGCGTCAAGAATGTCGTAAGGCGGCAGACTGTCAATGTCTTTTTGGTCAGGGCGAAGCTCTGCGCTCGGGGGTTTGGAGAGAATATTGGAAGGGATGATACTCAGCTCTGCATTCATGTAAGTTGCCAGCCTGTACACATCTGTTTTATAGACATCTCCAATTACAGACAAACCGCCGCACATATCGCCGTAAAGGGTACCATATCCGACGGCCATCTCACTTTTATTAGTCGTATTGAGAAGAATGGGCCCAAACTTATTGCTGATTGCCATGAGAAGAAGCCCTCTGATCCGAGCCTGAATGTTTTCTTCAGCAAGTCCGAATGGCTGATTTTCGAAAAGAGGGTGGAGTGATTTGAGAATTGTCTCATAGGTCTCAGAAATAGACAGGATATCATGCCGGATACCAAGATTATCAGCCAGTTGGAGGGCGTCGTGAATCGAATGATCTGAAGAAAAGGGCGAGGGTAACAACACGACTCTCAGGTTTTCGGGACCCAGAGCACGCGCAGCAAGCACAGCGACAACAGCAGAGTCGATGCCTCCGGATAACCCCACTATGGCCCGGGATAATCCCAGCTTCCTGAAGTAATCCCTGACGCCCAAAATCAAGGCGTCATGCACGCGGGAAATAGGCGTTCCTTCGCGGCTTTTCACCTCTTCTCCCTCATTGAGCTTTTGAATATCAAATGTTTCAATGTGCTCCTGAAAGAACGGCAGTTCTGCTTTCAGTTGGCCATCCGATCCCATCACCATGGAGCCGCCATCAAAAATGAGTTCAGTTTGGGCACCCACATGATTGACATATACAATGGGCAGTTCATAGCGTAATGCGTTTGCTGCGAGAATCTCCCGCCTATGGGCAGCGTGGTGGGTATCAAAAGGAGATGCAGATAGATTGAGAATGAGATCCGGTTGTTGAGGCATGAGCTCATCCAGAGGGCAGACAGCGTAAAGAGGGTTTTCATTATTGATGTTCCATATATCCTCACAGACCGTAACAGCTATTCGGGTACCTTTGAATTCGACCACTGAAAATGAATTACCTGGTTCAAAATACCGGTCTTCATCGAAAATATCATAGGTCGGCAATAAGGTTTTATGAGTAATATGTTTGACCGTACCTTCTGACAGAAAGTAAGCAGAGTTGAAAAGGTCTTTTCCCTCGGGAACAGGGTTTGGAGAGGGAGAGCCAACCACAATAGCGATTCCACGGGCTGCTGTTGCCAATATGGAGATTGCCTTTTCTGCTTGTGCAATGAAATCAGAAAATTCGAGGAAATCACGCGGCGGATAGCCACATGTAGCAAGTTCGCTGAAGCAAATCAGGTCTGCGCGCTGAGCCCGTGCAGTTTCAATGGCGTCGAGCATTTTACGCACATTCCCTTCGAAATTTCCAATATGGATATTGAGTTGAGCAAGGGCGATGCGCATCAGGATGATTCTGTTTGGCTGTCATCAAATGGAGGCGAATATACATCCTGTCAGCCATTTTCGGTAGGTAGAGCTTGGTAATCTACCGGTGAGTGAAAATTGCTAAAGGGCCTTGACTTCACTGACCAGTTTTTGCAGAGATGCCTTGGCATCACCAAACAGCATTTTTGTTCGTTCGTGAAAAAACAGCGGATTCTGAATGCCTGCGTAGCCGGGGCTCATGCTGCGTTTCATGACCACAACAGATTTGGCCCGCCATACCTCCAATACCGGCATGCCGTAGATTGGACTTCCAGGATCATCCAGAGCAGCGGGGTTGACTACATCATTGGCGCCTATTACCACCACCAAATCAGCCTGCCGGATGAAATCGTTTGCCTCATCCAAATCCAATAGTTTTGGGTAAGGCACATCTGCTTCAGCCAACAGCACATTCATATGCCCCGGCATTCTCCCGGCTACGGGATGAATGGCATATCGGACTTCCACTCCATTTTGTTCGAGAAGGTCGTCAAGTTCTTTGACAACTTTTTGAGCCTGAGCAACTGCAAGGCCGTAGCCTGGCACGAAAACGACAGAGGATGAGTAAAACAGCTGAATCCCAGAATCCGATATGCTGATTTCCCGAATATTTTGATCGCCGCTTGCTTCTTTGCTTTTTCCGGGACCGCCGAACCCCCCAATGAGGACATTGAGCAGAGAACGGTTCATGGCCTGGCACATAAGAACGGTTAGAATGGTGCCGGAGGCACCCACGAGAATGCCACCAACGAGCATGATGGTATTTCCATAGATCAGTCCGGCAGCTGCTGCTGAAAGTCCGGTGAAGGAGTTGAGAAGGGAAATGACAACTGGCATATCTGCTCCACCAATTGGAATGACAAAAGAAAACCCGTAGACCAGGGAAAGGGCGAGAAATATCATGCCGATTGTCAGTCCGGCTTCAGGGCCTGAGGTGACAAGGTAGACTCCCAGTGAAAGGGTGACAATCAAAAGGGCGATATTGAGCAGATTGTGTTTGGGCAACGCAAGGGTATTATCGTTGATGAGTCCCTGTAATTTTGCATAGGCAAGAAGACTGCCGGTAAATGAAACCGCACCAATAAGCGTAGCCATCAGAACAACTGAAAGCGGCCCTTCTGTCATTGCAGTTGTTCCTGCGTAAAATGACTGCAACTCGACAATTCCGAGCAGAGCTGCACAGGCCCCCCCCAGACCATTGAAGATGGAGACCATTTGGGGCATATCAGTCATTTTCACCTTCCTGGACGCAATCCACCCGACAAGGGCACCCATCGTTATTCCTCCGGCAATCCATGCAAAGTTTCCTGCACTTCCTTCAATCGGGGCAACCAGTGAGGCTACAATGGCGATCAGCATTCCGGCAAGTGCGAGTAAATTTCCCTTGCGGGCGGTATCAGGCGAACTGAGACGGCGGAGTCCCAGAACAAAAGCCAATGCCCCAACCAGATAGCCGATGTTGACCAGAGAAGTGATCATGTGCAAGCGTTATTTGTTCTTTTTCTTCTTCTTAAACATTTCGAGCATCCGGTCTGTCACAGCAAACCCACCGACAACATTTATCATGCCCAGTGCAATTGCGAAGGTGCCGACGAGAAGCGTCATAGTGTCATCGGGGTCTGCCTGCCTGATGAGCAAAATTGCTCCGATGATAACCACGCCGCTTATGGCATTGGCCCCAGACATGAGAGGTGTATGTAAGACCGTCGGCACTTTTGAGATAACTTCGAAGCCCAGCAGAACCGTGAATACCAATAGGTATATCATGATTAAATGGGTATCGATAAATTGCAGAATAGCATCCATTTCAGTCAGCTCTGTTTAGTGTTTGCTGGAGTTAGTTAGAAGGCTTTCCCGGATAATCTGATTATCTGGATCGAGGTGAAGCTCACCCTCCTTGAACAGGATTTTAAGGAAATTCACCACGTTGTTGCTAAATAGGGTAGAGGCGTCTTGTGGCATTTTTGCAGCAAGATCGGAATCACCCACAATTGTCACACCGTGGTGGCGCACAGTTTTTCCGTTTTCCGTCAACTCACAGTTTCCTCCAGTAGATGCTGCGAGGTCAACAATCACAGACCCGGCCCGCATTGCTTCGACAGTTGAGGAGGGTATCAAAACGGGTGCTTTTCGGCCTCTGACTTGCGCTGTCGTGATAATGACATCGGCATTACTTGCTCGCTTTTGCACCTCTGACTGCTGGCGTCTGAGAAACTCTTCACTTTGAGCAACCGCATACCCCCCAGCGTCTTTATCCTCAGCAGCACCCTCAATTTCAATAAACCTGGCCCCCAGACTTTTGACCTCCTCCTTAGCTGCACTTCGGGTATCGAAGGCTTCGACAACTGCGCCAAGGCGTCTCGCTGTGGCAATGGCCTGAAGTCCTGCAACGCCGGCACCCAGCACCAAAATCTTTGCGGGCTTGATACTCCCAGCAGCAGTAATCATCATTGGGAAATATCTTGGGAGGAGAGTGGCAGCGGTGAGAACTGCCTGATACCCTGCCAGACCTGCCATTGAAGACAAGACATCCATGCTTTGAGCAAGCGTGGTCCGTGGAATCATGTCAAGACTCAATGCCTGCAACCTAAAAATTTTGAGTGTTTCTATTATCTCTGGATTGGAGAATGGGGCAAATTGCGAAATCAATACAGTACCCTCTTTAAGTATTTCCAGCTCAGAATGCACCGGAGGATGTATACCGAGTAAAACATCAGCTTTCAGCAAGACCTCTTTGCGGGGTAAAACCTCTGCATGGGGAAGGTAGTCTGTATCGCTGTAGAATGCACCCTCTCCCGCCATATGTTCCACAACCACACTTACTCCCAACGCCTTCATTCGCTGAGCACCGTCAGGCGTGAGTCCTACCCGTGGGTCTGCATGTTCTTTAAGAATTCCCAATACCATAAAACTGGGCGTATTTCGATTGTGGCAAGTAAATTATCATTAAAGGTACATATTTCACAAAAGAACCTTTCGGTGAGTTTTGTCTGTAATTATAAATACTGAATGCAAGTCATCAATCGTTTTGAGGACTGGTAAATGAATGGGAAATCTCTGTCCCGGATTTGGTCAATTCTTATGAGACCTTTTAATAATAAAAATATGAATGAATTAAATGAAAAGCTGAAAGTCCGCCTTCGGCTGCTCAGAAAAGGTGATGGTGAGCCTGTTTTTGGATCTCACATACTCGTCAAACTTTTCGATGAGGATACTCTGATTGATGACAATCTCGGTGATGCGACGCCAAATGAAGATGGTGAAATACAGTTTGAGGTGCACTCAGGCATGTTTCAGTCGGCTGATTCTCCAGGGGAGTTACTGCCTGATTTGTATGTTATTGTTTATGTGAATGGAGCCGAAATCTACAGAAGTCCAGTCTTTCAGGATCGTCATGTTCCCTCGGTCCACGGCACATTTTCGTCAGATGAGGGGATGGTTCTTGACCTTGGTTCTTTTCTGATTGAGGATTAAAAAAGGAGCCGTTTTGGTCAAACGGCTCCATGCTCAAATAAATCGGCAGATCCGTATTTATTTGAGATACGTAGATTGTATCCTCTCCCGAGTGACCGAGAGAAAATGTATCATCAGGAGGTTATTTCCTCCATGCCTTATTCAGGAAAAGCAGTCCACCACCCGAATTATCCTGCCAAATGGGGTTTGTCAGGAGGCAAAAAAGAACTTACTTCTTTTTCAGATACCTGTCAAAATTACGAAAGTTTTGCTTCTTCTGCAACAAATTTGCAAGAAGGCTGAAGGGTATTTTTGTAGCGGCCAGGCTGCGGGCTGAGATGCTTGCTTTTTCAAGCTCAGACACTTCATTTCCTCACTTTCAGGCAGTCATTTTTCATGGATTTTGGGAAATCACATTGTTGAGCAGAATTTCTTACCTTTCGACAAAAGAGGGAAAAAACCCATGGGCCAGTTTGTTGTATCCGCCAGAAAATACAGACCACAACGGTTTGATGAAGTTGTAGGCCAGTCGCATGTGACCGGGACTCTGAGGAATGCCCTTCAGCAGGATCATTTGGCTCATGCGTTTCTTTTTTGTGGCCCAAGGGGAGTTGGGAAAACCACCTGTGCCAGAATTTTGGCTAAAGTCCTGAACTGTCAGGAACCAACTCCAGAGTTTGAGCCGTGCAACGCCTGTGCCTCCTGTCAGGCTTTCCATCAGAATGCATCTTTCAACATTACTGAGTTGGATGCCGCATCCAACAACCGAGTCGAGCATATCAGAGCACTCATCGAGCAAGTGCGGTTTCAGCCTCAACATGGAAAATACAAGGTTTTCATCATTGACGAGGTACACATGCTGTCTCAGCAGGCCTTCAATGCCTTTTTGAAAACCCTTGAAGAGCCGCCTCCCTATGCACTCTTTATTCTTGCTACCACAGAAAAGCATAAAATCATACCGACAATCTTGTCGCGCTGTCAAATCTTCGATTTTCGAAGAATTCAGGTGCCGGATATGATCAGCCATCTCCAAAGTATCTGTACCCAAGAAGGGGTCGAAGCTGAAGACGCTGCACTGCATGTCATCGCAGAGAAGGCTGATGGGGCTCTTCGGGACGCGCTCTCCATTCTTGATCGGATGACCAGTTTTTCAGGCTCTTCCCTGACGTATGTGCAAGTGATTGACCAGCTGAATGTGCTTGATCACGATTATTTTTTTAAGGTAACGGAGGCCCTTATGGCTGAAGATTTTGCTTACATCTTAAATATATTTGCTGAAATACTTCACAAAGGGTTTGAGCCTGATACGTTCATAGACGGGCTCGCTTCTCATTTCCGGAATCTGTTGGTTTGCAAGGATTCTCAGACTGTCCATTTACTAGAGGTAAGTGAGCAACTCAAAGAGCGTTATGCGCTTCAGGCTCAACTTGCCCCTCAAGATTTTCTGCTCTCACTGCTTCACATCGCGAATGAGTGCGATGTTCACTACCGGACGGCACGCCTGAAACGCCTGCACGTTGAGTTGTACCTCATGAAAATGTCGTACGTGAATAAGTTGCTTCGCACCTCTCCCGTTGTATTGAATGAGGGGGCAGAAAAAAAAAAGCTTGAACCCAAACCAAACCCATCTGCAGAAACGGTAATTCCCTCGGCAACGCCAACCTCACAGCAAAAGGAACCACCCTCTGCACCTGTGAAGCAGACCATTCGAAAAAAAGATGCTTCCGCTTCTTTCCGTACATCAACAAAAAGCAACCCAGGGTTAAGTGTATCACTGAATATCAACTCTATATCTGAGTCTGCCCTTGACCGGAAAAAATCAGAAGAACCTGAAATTCCCCTGACTCAGGATTTGGTCCAGAATGCATGGCTGTATGCAACCGAGGCGGTGACTTCCAAATCTCTGCAAGCATCAATGGGTGGAGCACGGGTTTCTTTCGATGAATCGGACACCATCTTGCTGGAGGTCGGTCGGTCGGTATCACGCGATACCCTGATTCGTGAACAGGGTCAAATACTTGCAATTCTGAGATCGCACCTGCGATTCCAAAAGCTAAAGATGCAGGTTCAAGTTGATGAATCTCTGGTTGCAGATGAGGAGGAGAATGAGCCTCCTGCTCCGAAACAGCTCACAATTCAGGAGAAATATCTAAAAATGAATGAGGTGAATCCCATGGTTGAAGAGTTGCGCAATCGTTTCAAACTGAAGGTGGATTCATGATGCCAACAAGGGAATGGACAGTAAAATGATGGTATGTATCAGCTGATAAAGCCTTTGCTTTTTTTTCTTTCCCCAGAAATAGCCCACACTGTGGCTTTGGGTATGTTTCGTGTCGGGCTTCGAATACCATTCTTTGGACAAACCCTCGTAAAGACATTCAGGTATGAATCAGATAGGTTGAGTAAAAATGTGGGGGGTCTTCATTTTCCCAACCCTGTCGGTCTTGCTGCCGGATTTGATAAAAACGGAGAATATACCCGCGAGATGGCTGCTTTGGGATTTGGATTTTTAGAGTTGGGGACTGTAACGCCAAGACCACAGGCAGGCAATCCGCGTCCACGGTTATTTCGGCTTCCTGCAGACAGCGCCCTGATTAATCGGATGGGATTTAATAATGAGGGTGCGGAGGCGCTGGCAGCACGCCTGAAACAATGGAGACCGCCGGGGGTCATTATCGGTGGGAACATCGGCAAAAACAAGTCAACCCCCAATGAAGAGGCCATCCGTGATTATGCATTTTGTTTCGAATGTCTCTATCCGGTGGTTGATTATTTCGTTGTCAATGTGAGCTCTCCTAATACTCCTGGTTTGCGTGCACTGCAGGAGCGTGAACCACTGGAGTCACTTTTGCGCCACCTACAGCATATGAACCACCAAAAATCTACCCCCAAGCCAATCTTCCTCAAGATTGCACCTGATCTGGCCGAAAAGGAACTCATGGATATTGTGGATCTTGTTGCCCAAACCCACATTGCCGGGGTAATAGCAGCAAATACAACAACCTCGCGGTCGGGACTCAATACTTCAGTTAAGCAGGTTGACGCAATCGGACCCGGCGGCTTGAGTGGGGAGCCAGTCCGTAAACGTTCTACAGAAATGATTCGGTTTCTCAGGCAAAACCTTCCAGAGCGTGTTGCGATTATCGGCGTAGGAGGCATCTCCTCTCCTGAGGATGCCATTGAAAAACTGGATGCTGGTGCAGACTTGATTCAAATCTATACCGGGCTTGTATATAAAGGTCCTGGCTTGATTCGGCAGATTAAGAAAGCATTGAGAATCAATCTCACCTGAATTTGGAACTCCCGGGTTACTGTATCGTCCCTACCAAATTGTCAATCAATTCATTGGCCTGTGGCAAATGGGAAGTTGAATGGATCATCGGGCGGTCCAGAAGGTCATAGGAAGTTGAACCTTCCGGGGAGAACATGTCATAGAGGTCAATATTGATAACCAAGGTGGTAGATAATCCGCTGTTTAATACAATCGGCTCATTGAGTTGGACCTGCCTGAAAATTTCGTCACCTCCCAGATGCAGGGCCATATTTCTTTCAAACTCATTTGGATTTGAATCTGCATCGATTTTACCTTCGATTTTGACAAATACATAACTCTGCCATCCAATCCAGTATTCTTCCGGAGCATTAAGAGGGTGACCCGGCTCAAAATCTCCGGGTTGCTGTACATTCAGAGCCTGCGGAAGGCCGAGGCCAAAGCGAAGACCAGAAAAGGTGCCAGGTTCCAAATCTGGAAAGTTCAGAGAATACCCTTCCGCTGCAGAGACTTCATCCAAGAACTGGTCTGTCAGGTTATAAAATCCAAGCTCTTCAAGACTGACTGTGCTTCCCTCAGAATTGATTAACTCAATATCTGTCAGATACATACTGAATCTGGAAAACAAGACCCGTACCGAATCATTCAGGCTGTAAGGCTCGAACATCACCAAAGGCTGGCCCTGATAGGATAGATCAAACTGAAGATTAAATGCCGATAACTCTGGAGTCGGATTATCTTTATCTGATTCTTTGGTACACCCGGTTGAAAAGAGAAGAACGGTTAATGTGAAGAGAAAAAATAACGCGTGTTTCATGTTGGGTCAGCATTTGTTGGAGAAGTAATCAGTATCATTAAAAGGATACGGTAATTACCGTGGTTGAGTTGTGCGTTGTATCACAAACGGGTAGAAAAATCAGGGGATATGTCGGGAATTTACATATGCCGGGATATGCCGTGCGATGTATTTACCCAGAATATCAAATTCAATGTTGACAGATTGACCCTCGCTAAGATGACAGAGATTTGTGTGCTCCCAGGTATACGGGATGATGGCCACTGAAAAACGGAGTCCAGATGGCCGGACTACAGTCAAACTGACACCATTGATGCAGACAGACCCTTTGTCTACCAGCAGGAATTCTTCGGCACCTTCACAATGAAAAAACAAATGCCAGCTTCCATCATGTGATTCAATCCGTTCGCAGATAGCGGTAGAGTCGACGTGTCCTTGCACAATATGCCCATCAAGTCGCCCGTCTGCCTTCATCGAGCGTTCCAGATTGACCACAGTGCCGCTTTCCCAGGTTCCGAGAATGCTGCGATCCAGCGTTTCCATAACAGCGGTGACACCATGCCAATGAGAGCCAATTTCAACCACAGTCAGGCAAACACCGTCATGGGCAATGCTTTGGTCAATCTTGAGGGTATCTGATAAATCAGACGCGACCCTGAAGTGGCGGTTTGATCCTTGATCAGAGACTTCGATAATCTTACCGAGTGATTCAATAATTCCTGTAAACATGAGGTACGGTTGTTCTTTCCAGATTGATATTTGGGTCAATTTCCTCTGACAACTTCAACGAAGCCACTCAGAATGTCCGGGAGCTGGAGCACGCTTTCGCCGCGGGCTTCAAAAAGGATGCATGTGTAGAAATAGGTTCCCTGAGTGACCGCATTCCCATTTTGATCCGTGCCATCCCAGAGGATATCGGGGTTTTCGGTTTCAAAAACCATATTCCCCCACCGGTTGTAAATTTTCAGCTCAACATGGTCAATGAACCGATACGGAAAAGGCACCCACAATTCATTCTGGCCATCTCCATTAGGGGTGAACACATTGGGGAGTTCATAAAACGGGCAATTTTCGACGCAGAGAATTGAGTCAACCTGGCTTTCATTCTCAAAACTATCAACGGCAGTCACTGCGTAGCAGCCGGCAATCCCGTTTTCTGGTTGGTGTTCGAATGAGACCGCTGAGGCCTCCTCAATTGTCGCAATCAGTGAGAGGGGTGTTTCAGGAAGTGGAGAATAATAAATGCGGTACCCTGCCACATCATCAGTCTCAGGACATACGTCATTGGGGTTTGTCCATGTCAGTGAGTTGATAAACTGGTCTTCTGGAATGCCGGGGTTATCCGTATTACAGAGGTTGTTGATGGTAAGTGCTGGGCTGCAGGGGGCGATTGTGTCCAGCGGGGTCCCACAAGCGATTTGTGAGCGGTTGATGAGGGAGTCCGGAAAATCCTGAATGCCGTAGGTGCCGAGAGCCCTGATGAAATAACAATACTCCAATCCGTTGGTCAGCAGATTATCTTCATAAGCTGGCTCCTGGGTCAGGGCAATGCTGTCAAATGTGGCATTCCCCGGCAGGCGCCGAAAGATGACGTATTCTGTATTTTCCCATGGCACATTCTCCTCCCATGATAAAATGTTCCGGTTATCTGTAGACACAATAGTGAGAAAGATAGAAGACGCTGCATTTGGATTCTCTATCAGGTCACCCCCGTTGACATAAAATTCAACAGCATACGTGTATCCCTGATTTTCGGTGTTGAGACCCGTTGCATCCAGAAATGCAGTGTCAGTGAGGTTTGAAAAAGAGGGACTCGAGAATTCTGCACCCGGGACAGGGGTATTTGCAATTCCTGCAATACCAGTGCTCCTGAGCAGTCGGAAAGTATAAGGACCCGGGTTTTGAAGCGTATCTAAATCGACCGGGTTGGGTTTGGTCCACCTCACTTGAATTTGACCGTCCGTTGCATCAGTTTCCGTGACATCTGCATGTGTCATCAGTGGCACATCCCGTGCGAGTTGGGTGCAGATTTCGAGACTAGGGAGTCCATCTACGTTGTTATAGTTTTGTCCGAGAGCTGTCTGACGGGCAAATTCAGCCATGATGCGATAGCAATAGGTTCGTCCGCGCTCCACCTCTGTATCTTTGAATAGATACCTACCCCCCTCAGAAGATTGATAGAAGCGTTCAATGCGCGTGTATCCGTAACCGTCCATTCCAGGCGTGCATGTATCCGGAATAATCGGGTTGCTACCATCCCTGCGCCAGATGGAAAATCCACGAAAGTATTCATCGGCAGCGTCTTCACAGACATACGGAAGCTCCCAGGAGACTGCGATTTCCCCGGTGAGTGCTTCAGCTTGCAGATCTTCCGGAGGAGGGCCGATGACCCGGATGAGGACAGTTTTCAAGTCTGCAAGTGGGTTTGGATGATTATCGACAGCCTTGAAGACCACAAAATAAGGTTGATCTGAAATATCCTCGCAATTTGTCTGCCAGGTAAAAATTCCGAGAACCGGCGGGATAGCCGGATCTGGTGAAGTGATAAACTGCGCGGGATTGGATGGCAAATCAAAGAGGGCACCCTGGGCACTGAGTTGCACACTTTGCTGAGGATTGACATCAGGATCTGTGGCAACGATATCGAATTCTACCTTTTCACCTGCCAGCACGCATATTTCATCGACAACCTCAATGTCAGGAGGTCGGTTATCGCATTCTTCAACAATAATCTGCATATCCCTGATGACAGAATCGAGAGGTTGTCCGTTTCGGTAATCAATGACGAGAATGGCGATGTTATAGATACACGGCCTTTGAGGGGCATCCCAAAGGATATCACCTGTGACGGGGTTAATAGACAGATTATTGGCCGGACCTGGCTCTACCATGTTTGGGAACTCATAGAGTGGCACATCGTCCTGAGGCCCTTCTAAAGGGGCAATCAGGCGGAATGCAAGGCTGTCTCCGTCGGGGTCAAAAGCGCCGGGGTTGTGTTTGAATGGCTGCCCTACACATGCCTCATCGATGGGAAACTGAAACAGAAGAGGAGAGTTGTTGGTGCCTCCAAACTGTTCATTGACCAGCGTAACGGTGGTTTCAATGTAGAATTTGACACTGACTGAGTTGGGGTCATTGACATTGCATATGTCAGCGATGCGGTTTGGATCAGTAAATCCTATTCGGAAATGGCCGAACCCTGGGTAGGTATGTTCGGTGATGTAGAGATTGCGTTTGAGACCTGGTCGCACAAACTCTCCCTGAGGCACTCCCGAGGGGCCTGCCGGACCATTTACACGACGCACCCAGGTCAGGGGTGATCCATCGCCCCAGTCAATTTCTACGCTGTCTCGGTCTGCGGGAATGGCATTGCCCTCGAATTTGGTGTAGGTTGTGAGGATGCATCGAATGGTATTTGGACCAATACGCTGCCATGTAATTTCGCCGGCTCTGTTGTGGGTCGCGCATGCGTTGTTGGTACCAAAAACGGATAGCAGGAAAAAAGCGGCCGACACACTCAATAACCGATGAATCATAGAAGCGATAATTGCCCATCTTGAAAACCTCGAGACGCATGAAGCAACAAAGGAAGACACTTTTTAGTTTTTCCACTGACGTTCAATTACCATTTCCAGCCTAAGATTATGTTTCCGATATATTTTCAACTGGGGCTTGAGCACATTACCGACCTGAACGGCTCTGATCACATCCTCTTTTTGGTTGCCTTGTGTGCAATTTGGGAAGCGAGGGACTGGAAGAGGGTCCTTGTTCTGGTTACTGCATTTACAGTAGGTCACTCGCTGACTCTTGCGTTGGCTGCCTTTCAGGTTCTTTTGGTGCCGGGCGACTTGATTGAGCAAATTATTCCCGTTACCATCCTTCTCACGGCACTGCTTAATTTGTTTCAGGGTCCCGCCCCCTCATCCGGTCATGGAAAAATCATCTCTTCAAAGCTGATGGGCCATTATGTGCTGGCATTAGGGTTCGGCCTTATTCATGGTCTGGCCTTTTCGAATTTTTTTCGTCATCTGGTGGGCCAGGAGTCAGAGATTGTGACCCCATTGTTGCAGTTCAATCTCGGGGTCGAAGTCGGGCAAGTCATTATCGTGGGTGTCTTTCTAGGTTTGAATGCTCTTGTAGTCGGGGCCCTCAACCTTTCTCAAAAAATCTGGAGCGTTTTTTTTTCCATTCTAGCCATTATTCTCACCGTCTTCCTGCTTATTCTCTAAAGGCTGTTCTTCTTTCGGCACGAGTTTTGACCACAATTTGTACGATGTTCAGGTGCGGAAGGGACGGAAAACTCCGTGTGGCAATTTGAGGAAAATGAAGAATTATTTGTGCAGGTAATGGGTTTTTCAACTTTTTTCCTGTTATTGTACCGCCCCGGTCAAATTTCTGTCAGTCTGTTGCCATTCACACCATCTTCATGCCATTTGCAATTGGATAGCCGAGGTGTGGCGATTATATTTGCAAGACAATAGTTTGGTGAAGACTACAGGTTGGATAATTACTATTGCTTTTTTTGCCAAAAAGCCATCTCTGCTCTCACTCAATGAATGTGCTCCGGCACAACTCATACTCACTCGAACACTTCTTGAAAGAGAACTGAATTTTACACAAAACACGCAAAACGCCCTGTCGTATGAAGTTGAAGATTACATGGTTAACTCCGGTTTTCGTATTTCTCGGCACTCTGACCCTTTCGGCTCAGGCGCCAGAATGTGATCTCCCCGAAGCACCGGGTACAGACTGCTTTTCATCCCCGCTGCTCTGCCAGCAGGATCTTGTTGGTTACTGTTCAACAACTTGGGATTTTTTCAATCCGATTGCACCCCCGCCATTCTGTGCAGGCGCTGACAATAATGTTCAGTGGATATCATTTGTAGCGGGTACCGAGTACATGCAATTATCGATTACTTTTAACAACTGTCTTGGCACTCCAAATGGGAATGGTATCCAGGCCCAGGTATTTGGGAATACCTCTTCGGATTGTAATGACAACTCGTTTTTTAGCGTGTCGAACTGTTATCAGAGTAATGGAGTTTCTCCTGGTCTTGCCGTGCTTGACATAGGTCCACTCATTCCCGGTGAAATCTACTATTTCGTAGTTGATGGGTGGAATGGGGATGTTTGTGATTGGAGTGTGGCCCTCACTGGGGGAAGCGCAGAGCCGCCGCCCATCGATCCCAGTACCGTGCAAATCGTTGGTGATGACCCTGTGTGTACTTCTTGTTTTTCGACGTATGAGGTACAGTTTCCTTTTCCGGATTTTAACGCCCAAAATTACCTCTGGACACTTGATGGTGGTGGGGTTTTTGCTGGTCCAAGCGAAGGGAAGGAATCCAATCCAGTGAATATTAACTGGATTTCTGAAGGGACACATGAATTATGTGCAACTATATTCATCCCCTGTCAGGACACTTTTACGGTATGCCGGGAGATTACTGTTGAAGATCCAGAAGATATCACCGTAGACCCAATCGTGTTGTGCGATAATGATTTACCGTACCTGTGGAACCCAAGTCCTGGCGGTGCGCCGCCAGTATCGGTATTCGGCCCCGGCACTTACACAACCGAAGAGGTGATCGGACCTGCATGTTGTACACGGACGATTACTGTGAACATTGAGGTCAATTATCCAACCTTCGGATTTCTGGATACAGTGCTCTGCCTTGATGAATGTTTTACCATACCTGGAGCATTCCCGCCAGTTACATATTGCGGGACGATTCCAGGGACATTCGAGGCTACGCTGCCTGGAGCAAATGCAGATGGGTGCGACAGCATTATTGCTGTGAATATCCAGCAGGAAGCATTCTTTCTCTCGGCCACGACAGATATTGAAACCTGTGAAGGTGATGATGGTGCCATCAATTTAACTATTGATGGAGGGACGCCCGAATTCACATTTGAGTGGGACCCTGACCTTGGTGATGTAGAGGATCCAGATGGATTAAAAGCGGGTGTTTACAAGGTGACAGTGACGAGTTTCTATGGCTGTACGAATTCACTGATTGTCGAAGTCGATGGAGAGGCCATGATTGAGCTCGAAATTGATACAGTCATAGGGGTCGAGTGCTTTGGTGATGAGACGGGAGAGATCGAGGTGACCGTAACCGGGGGAGAATTGCCCCTGACGTATGTATGGACGGGCCCGACTCAGATTCCAGATGATGTGGAAGATCCCGAAAATTTGCTTGGAGGAGAATATTTTCTCGAAGTTGTTGACTCCGTTGGTTGTTCCGTAGAGGCATCCATCACAGTGCCTCAGCCGCCTCCGCTCGTCTTTTCGGATGTCACAATCATTGAGCCTTTATGTATAGGAGAAGGGAATGGAGGAATAATTCTCACGGTAGGTGGGGGTACTCCAGGGTACACTTATCTCTGGACTCCCAATATCAGCGACTCTGCATCTGCGTTTAACCTGTTCACAGGCACATATTCGGTAGAGGTTGAGGATGAGAATGGGTGTACCATTGATACCTCCATCACAGTGACTCAACCTGAGGCATTATCCACAACGACTGTTGTAACGGATGTCTCATGCAATGGGGGCAGTGACGGTCAGGTTGACTTGACGGTTTTTGGAGGTACTCCCCAATTCGAATTCATTTGGGACAATGGAAATACGAATGAGGATCCAGATGATCTTGACGCGGGCGTCCATGGATACACCATAACAGACGCAAATGGCTGTGTTTTTAGTGGCACAGTGACAGTTGGTGAGCCAGATGTCTTAAACGTCGATCTTGAAACGGTCACGAATGTATCTTGTAATGATGGGTCAGATGGAGCCATCGATATTTCAGTGACCGGGGGCACAACGGACTACTCATTTGCATGGAGCCCGGGAGGTCAGACTGAAGAGGATATCTCAGGTCTGACAGAAGGGACTTATATGGTCATGGTGACCGATGCAAATGGATGTCAGGATTCTTTAGAGGCCACAGTCACCCAGCCTGATCCGCTGACTTCCGTATTGACACCTACTAATACTTCGTGTTTCGGGGGCTCTGATGGAAGCATCGATCTTGAGCCTGGAGGAGGAAGTGGTGCATACGCGTATGCCTGGTCTCCGGCACAGGGAAATACTCAGGATCCAACGCAACTTTCTGCAGGGCTATATATCGTCACGCTCTCAGATGCGAATGCCCCGGCTTGCCAGTTGATTGATAGTGTAGAGGTTGGGGAACCGACTCAAATAAGCATTACTGGAACAAGCGAAGACGCTATTTGCGGTGAGCTGAACGGTTCAATAGATATTACCGTTACCGGAGGCACACCGGGTTACAGTTATGATTGGAGTGATCCCGCAAATGATGTCGAAGATCCAACCGGACTTGGGCCTGGCTCATATACAGTGACCGTAACCGATGACAACCAGTGCACCCGGACGTTCACCATCAGTGTCAATACTCCAAACGGTCTGAGTGCCACAGTTGAGGCAGTAGATGCCTCCTGTTTCGGATTGAGTGACGGGGCTTTGGATCTCACCATCACAGGGGGAATTCAGCCATATTCTATCGATTGGAATGCGGACTATCTGGACGGGATGGAAGATTCCACCGGACTTCAGTCAGGCACCTACTCAGTTACCGTCACTGATGACACCGATTGCTCGGTCGTCGCTTCTGCAACCATCAATGAACCGGATACGCTCGTTGTAACCGGAGTTTCCCAGCAGGCCACCTGTGGTCTTCCGAACGGGAATATCGACATTACGATTACCGGAGGCACACCTCAGTATGGAACTGATTGGAGTGTCGATTCACTCGACGGCATTCAGGACCCTGTGAATTTGTTGGCAGGAGATTATGCTGTAACGGTGACTGATGCCAATGGATGTCAGGATTCGACCAATGTAACCATTGATACACCTGATGAGCTTATCGTGGATTTTGCAGTCACTTCAAATCTGTGTTTCGGAGACAGTACAGGCAGTATAGATGTGACTGTGACTGGTGGAACGCCAGTATTTACATTCAATTGGAACGGTACTGCCTATGACGGTCAGCAAAGCTTGAGTGGTATTCCTGCTGGCAACTATGCGCTGACAGTCACAGATGCGAATAGTTGTACAAATGTGATTAACCCTGTTGTAAACCAGCCCGATGCGCTTACCATTGAGGATTCACAGACAAATGTCAGCTGTAATGGGTTTACCGACGGTGCCATCGACTTGACGGTCGGCGGAGGTACACCGGGATACTCTTATGACTGGAGTGACGATAACTGGGATGGCACTGAGGATCCGGATGCGCTGGGTGCGGGAGTCTACGGAGTGACCGTATCCGATGCCAACAACTGTGATATCTCAACCTCGGTTACAATCACTGAGCCATCGGCTCTGCAACTCTCTGGAAGTTCGATACCTGCTACATGTGGTCTTGCCAACGGAAGTATTTCCTTGCTTGTGAATGGAGGGACCGGATTGTACACCTTCACATGGAGTGACCCTGCTCTGAATGGTCAGCAAAATCCAACAGGTCTTTTGCCCGGCGTGTATTCTGTCACAGTGACCGACGAGAATGACTGTACGATTACCGGCTCATATGATGTCACGACACCAAATGCATTGCTTGCCAGTTCGGTAGTGGTGAATGTCGGCTGTTTTGGTGAGAGCACGGGTGCCATTGACGTCACCGTTTCAGGAGGCTCACCTCCGTATGAGTTTGACTGGAATGTCAGTGTGTATGATGGTCAGGAAGATATCTCAGGTGTTCCGGCAGGTCTGTATATTCTGACAGTGACAGATTCAGACGATTGTGATTTTATTATTTCTGATACCGTTTCACAACCCCCACAACTGACTGGTGCGACTCAGTCTACTGATGTGACTTGTAATAACTTCGGAGATGGTATTATTGACGTGACCGTGCAAGGCGGAACACCCATATACGATTATCTATGGAGTGACCCTTCATACAATGGCACACAGGATGCAACCGGACTTGATCCTGGCTCCTACGCTGTGACCGTAGTCGATGCCAATGGTTGTGAGCTCGTTCTTGCGGATTCCATCGCGCAGCCGGATGCGTTGGCTGTATCAGATGTTTCAGAGGATATTCTCTGCTTTGACGGTGCCAATGGGACCATTGATTTGACAGTAACAGGCGGGGTTGGTCAGTATTCCTTTGATTGGTCTGATGACACTTTCGATGGTCAGGAGGATCTTTCAGGACTTTCGGCCGGCCTTTATGAGGTGGTGATTTCAGATGAGAATGGGTGTGAACTGCCTTATGCTGTTACACTGACTCAACCTACAGCTCTGTCAATTGATGACATTGTGATTGTGGATGTAGATTGCAATGGGAATTCCACGGGTAGTATTGATTTAGATGTCTCCGGAGGCGTCACCCCGTATACGGTGATCTGGAGCAACACTTCACAAACAGGTGAATCTATCAATCAACTGCCTCAAGGTACGTATGCACCAATCATTACTGACGCAAATGGATGTCCATTATCCGGAGCGCCACTGACTGTCGCTGAGCCTACGGCTCTTGCCATTTCAGCAACATCAACTGAAGCAACCTGCGGAGAGGCTAACGGAACCATTGACGTGACAGTGTCAGGCGGAACGCCCGGATATTCATTCTCCTGGAGTGATCCGATTGCAGTAGGAGAAGACCCCACAGGTCTTCCAGCTGGTCAATACAGCGTCACTGTGACCGATGGGAATGGGTGTCAGATTGATCTCGCAGTCTCTGTCATTACGCCGAATGGACTGGAAATTGTCGTGACAGCTGATTCAACCAGTTGTTCTGGTGGCAGTGATGGCAGTATTGACCTTCAAATAACGGGTGGGTCAACGCCTTATCTGATTGAATGGTCTGGCGGAATTGCAACCAATACTATTGATCCGACCGGTCTGGCGGCAGGGCCTTACTCAGTGACAGTTACTGATGCGGATACCTGCCAATTGACGGCCACTGTGACAGTACATGAACCCACGCCCATTGAGTTGGAATTTACGACAGAAAATGCCACTTGTGGCCTCGCGAATGGAAGTATTGATTTGACGGCAACCGGTGGAACGCCAGGGTACACATTTGACTGGACAGATCCTACAGTCAGTGATGTTGAAGATCCCTCGGGACTGCCCGTTGGCAATTACGAAGTGGTTGTGACCGATAAGAATGGATGTACAGCGTCAATTATTGTGCCGGTGAATACCCCGAATCCGTTGATTCTTGATGTATCTTCTATTGACGTTACATGTTTCGGACTCTTCAACGGAAGCGCCTCTTCCTCTACCAGTGGAGGGTCTCCTCCGTACGATTACAGTTGGACAGGGTCACCAAGTACTGGCCCTGATGCCAATAATCTGGGCGCAGGTAATTACACATTGATTGTGACCGATGCTGATGACTGCACGGTCACGGAGACTGTGACCATCAATCAGCCACCGCTACTCGTCGCTCAGGGCATTGGCTTCGACGCAACTTGTAACGGTGACGCAAACGGCAGTATCGACCTTACAGTGTCTGGTGGTGTGCCCGGATTTTCATATGTCTGGAACAACGGAGCTGGCAGCGGCGAAGATCCCGTCAATCTTGGAGCAAACACTTACGCTGTGACTGTCACAGATGCCAATAACTGCACCACGACCGAAAGCGTAACGATTGATGAACCCGCTGCACTGGTCTTGAATACAACGAGTCAGGCAGTGTCGTGCTTTGCCTATTCTGACGGTTCCATCAACCTAACGGTTCAGGGTGGGGTGACCCCTTACAATTTTGCATGGAACGGAGGTCTCCCGGCTATTGAGGACCCAACTGATGTGTCTGCTGGTAGCTACACTGTAGTCGTCACTGATGCCAACGGATGTACGGCCGCCGCCACCCAAGTTGTGACCCAGCCAGACGGGATGACCCTCGATGTCGTTCTCTCAGCCTTTGGCAACTTCAACGTCAGCTGCTACAATTCTGAAGATGGGACGGCTGAGGTCAACGTGACCGGAGGAGTCAGTCCGTACATGTTTTTGTGGTCGAATGGATCAGCCAATGCACTAACCAGGAATCTGGCCCCGAATACGGACTATACCGTCACCGTCACTGATGCCAACGGATGTACGCTTGCTGAAACAGTCAATCTCACTGCTCCAGCACCTATTTCAGCCGATGTCAGCACGGCTTCTACAAGCTGTGAAGGAGACAATGATGGTCGTATTACGATTGAATCTGTAATCGGTGGAATCGGAGATTATGTCTACTCTTTTGCAGGGCGTCCGTTCACCCCCGTCGGCCAGCAGGGTTTCCTCCCTGCCGGTGATTATCCTGTCATCGTGCAGGATGCCGCGGGATGTGAGTGGGATACCGTCGTAACAGTCGGTGAGCCTGCTGAATTGGTGGTTGATCTTGGCGGAGACCAGCTGATCACACTCGGCGAATCAGCGTTTATTGATCCACTAACCTCGGCAATTGTTGATACAACCATCTGGATTCTTCCAGATTCGTTTGACTGTCCGCCAAGTGAATGGCCATGTGAAGTGACTCCTTATTTCACAACGCGCTATATGATTAGGGTGATTGATGAGAAAGGTTGTGTGGCAGAAGATGAAATCCTGATTCGTGTTGAGAAGCCAAGAGAGATTTTTGTTCCCAATGCATTCTCACCAAATGACGATGGGTTCAATGATTATATCAAACTCTATGGCGGCAGAGATATTGAGGTTGTAAAACAGTTCCTGATATTCAACCGGTGGGGTGAAAAGGTGTATGAGCTTCGGGACTTCCATCCAAATAGCTATCCTGATTCAGATGGTTGGAATGGTACATTCCTTGGCAAACGTCTTGATCCGGCAGTGTTTGTGTACTTCGCAGAAGTTACATTCATTGACGGAGAGACCGTCGTTTTTGAGGGTGATATCACCTTGATTCGATAAAAAATCGAACGCACAAAAAAAAGGGAACATGCACAGCATGCTCCCTTTTTTTTGTGCGTTATTTTTTCCGCTCGGTTACATAAATAACCAGATCCTTGAGGGACTGCTTAGCTGAATTTTCGGGCATATCGTCAAGGATAGAAAAGGCTTCAGACCGATACTGGTACATTGCTTTTCGGGCGTATTCCATTCCCCCGCTCTTCCATACAAATCGAATGACTTCCGCAACTTTATCTTTCTCCTCATTGTGGTTTTTTATCAATCTGATCATTCGTCTGCGTTCAGATTTGGAGGCTCTTGTGAGTGCATAAATCAAGGGGAGAGTCAGTTTTTTTTCCTTGATGTCTATTCCGGTAGGCTTTCCGACATCGTCATCTCCGAAATCGAACAGGTCGTCCCGGATTTGAAAAGCGATACCTATTTTTTCTCCAAATTGCCGCATTTGTTCGATGATGATTTGATCATCTGTCACTGAGGCAGCACCAGACGCGCAGGCTGATGCAATGAGCGAAGCTGTTTTTTTACGTATGATATCAAAATAAACAGACTCTTCGATATCCAGTCTGCGGGCTTTTTCCATCTGAAGGAGCTCTCCCTCAGACATCTCCTTGACGGCACGGGAAACGAGTTGGAGAAGTTGGTAGGCTTCGTTGTCGAGAGCCAACAACAAGCCTCTCGATAGCAGGTAATCTCCAACCAAAACAGCGACCTTATTTTTCCACAGAGCATTGATGGAAAAAAAACCGCGGCGCTGATAGGAGTCATCAACGACATCGTCGTGAACGAGTGTAGCTGTATGGAGTAACTCGACCAAAGAGGCGGCCGTAAACGTTTTTTGCCTGACACCGCCACAAAGCGCTGCGCACAGAAACACAAACATAGGGCGTACCTGTTTCCCTTTTCTGCGCACAATGTAAAACGTGATCCGGTCGAGTAGAGCAACCTGACTTCGCATTGAATCGCGAAAGTGCTTTTCAAAGATTTTCAGTTCTTCGGCAATTGGCGCCTGTATCTCGCTAAGTGACCGTGTCGATCTTGCTGGGTTCATAGTGGTTGGAAGATACAAAAAAGCAAAATGGCCGGATATTGAATGACTTTTCCTAAATTCCCACAATGAACACTCCAATAAAGAGCATTGTTTCCGGCTCCGCAGGGCGGAAGATAGCCACAGATTTGTATATGCCTCCCCACAAGGATGGAGTAAGCCATCCTGTCATCTTGTTTGTCCACGGATTTAAAGGATTCAAGGATTGGGGTATTTGGTCGTTGTGTGCTGACTTTTTTGTTTCAAGAGGATTTGCCTTTCTCGCTTTCAACTTTTCGCATAACGGGACTGCTCCAGGTCAGGAGACTGAATTCTGTGATCTTGAGGCATTTTCTCAAAATACTTTTTCAAAGGAACAAGCCGATCTTCAGTTCGTAATTGATTGGCTTGCTGATAATTCAGCAACGCAGAAATGGCCTCTTGATTTGAATCGGGTGGGCTTGATCGGGCATAGCCGTGGAGGTCCGATTGCACTACTGCATGGGCTCAGAGATGCCCGAGTAAAAGCTGTTGTCACCTGGGCATCCGTTGCAAGGCTGGATTATGCCTGGCAGGATGCCGGGTTGGTAGAGCGATGGAAAAAGGAAGGAGTATTGACTGTGATCAATGGAAGGACTGGTCAGGAAATGCCTCTCTTGTTTGAGTTATATCGTGATTTTGACCGGCGAAGGAACGAACTGGATGTCAAAACCTTTTTGAGAAAGGGGAATAAACCCATTCTTATCATTCACGGGACAGCTGACCCGGCGGTGCCTTCTTCACACGCCCTTGAACTTCATGAGTGGGCTTCAGATTCATCTTTGCTTTTGATTGAGGGTGCTGATCATGTATTTGGCGGGAAACATCCATGGCATGAAGACAGGTTGCCGGCAGATGCACGTCGTGCAGTCGAAGCAAGCGCAGACTTTTTTGAGGAAAAGTTAGTTCATGAGAATAAGGAAACTGTCTGAGGGAAGAAACTCATGGTCAAATCCACCGGTCCTGTTCAGAAATTCTGATATTTGCGGTCAGACCAAAACACTGTGATTATGAAGTTTGGCGTCATTGTTTTTCCTGGATCGAACTGTGATGATGACATGCAATACGTGCTGACTAAGGTTTTGGGGCAGGAAAGCCGCAAGATCTGGCACAAAGACCCGGATTTGGGCGGGTTGAAAAAGGGGGATTGTGTCATTTTGCCTGGGGGTTTTTCATATGGCGACTATCTTCGAGCAGGAGCCATTGCGAGGTTTTCTCCAATCATGAAAGCTGTTATTGAATTCGCGAATGCAGGTGGACTCGTGTGGGGCATTTGCAATGGGTTTCAGATACTCTGTGAGGCCCATCTGCTTCCAGGTGCACTTTTGCGCAATGAGCGTCAATTATTTGTAGGCAAGGATGTACACCTGCGCGTGGAGACAGCGAAAAGCCCGATTACAAATGGTATTGAGGGGCAAGTACTCCGGATGCCGGTTGCCCATGCTGAAGGGCGTTTCCATGCAGATGAGCAAACGCTTGACGAATTGGAGCGGAACGATCAGGTGTTATTCAGGTACTGTCTGCCTAACGGGCAGAATTCTGAAGAGGCAAATCCGAATGGGTCCGCAAGAGATATTGCAGGTATTTCCAATGCACAGCGCAATGTGTTTGGCATGATGCCTCATCCAGAGCGTGCTGCAGAGTCATTGCTCGGAAGCGAAGATGGTCGCCTTTTATTTGATTCGCTTCTTCGTGTGGCTCGCGAGTTTGCATTCTAGTGAGATGAGATATAATAGGGACCTGTTGCTGTTAAATTTCTCTTAAAGGCCCGGCAAAGAATGAATTTGGAGGGTTGTGTGTGTTATCTTTCACAAAAGGCATTCCTCCCAACTTCTTACTTTTACGGCCAGTGTTCGCCTGCTTGTCTCTGCAGGAGATTTTCGATTTTTCGTTAAAATTAGTGATCATGCGACGCCTTCTTTTGGCAATTTTCTTTCTGCAGGCTGGCTTTTCCATCGCTCATGCACAGATTTTCAATCCTGTCAGTTGGGACTTTTCTCAGGAGCAACTTTCTGAAGATACCTGGAAACTCACATTTCAAGCAACCATCGATAATGGGTGGTCCGTATACTCGCAATATTTGGAAAGCGATGATGGTCCCATTCCCACTTCATTCACTTTTGAGGAAGGGGCTCATTTTGAAATGGTTGGAAAAACTGAGGAAAGCGGAAAGAAGAAAAGTGAATTTGATAAAATCTTCGAAATGGAGCTGGTCAAGTTCACTGAAAAGGGCATTTTCACTCAGGTCGTGAAGGTCAATGATTCAACCGTGCCGATTTCGGGGTATCTGACTTTTATGACATGTGATGACACGAGGTGTCTTCCGCCAAAGGACATTGATTTTTCGTTCACTCTTCAGACATCACAGGAGCCTGAAAAAAAGGCGAGGGGCAAGGAAGAAAAAGTGTCGGAAGGTGTGAAATCTGAGGAAAAACCAGAAGATGCCCAGAGTTCCGGGTCTGTATTTGATAAAGTTCTGCGTGCGGAAGAGGTGAAAGGAAATGCCCCGGCTGGTCAGCTGAACCCGGTTGCCTGGGCCATAGAGGTCAGGAAGGTTGGAGCGTCAGTGTATGAATTGGAATTGCAGGCGGAGATTGAGGCGGGGTGGAATATTTACTCAAAAGACCTTGATGTCGAAATCGGAGAGGGTCCTGCGCCTACGGAAGTCTTCTTCAACGAGACCGAATCAGTGGAGCTGGTCGGTGCAATGAGCGAACAGAGCGGGAAGGCTGTGCGCGAGTATGATTCAAACTTTGAGATGGAATTGATTAAGCTCAAAGAAAGTGTGACATACACGCAACGACTGAAGGTGAATGATCCGGCAAGTGAAATTTCTGGAGGCGTTTATTTCATGAGTTGTGATGCGACACGCTGCCTGCCGCCCAAAGAAGTGCCGTTTTCTTTTACCATAGCGGAGGGTGAAATTCTGATAGGAGACCAGCAGCAGGGAATTGATGATGGCACCATTATCGGATTCTCAAATGTAGAGGGTGTTGCCTCAGGTGCTTCGGGGAATGAGGATGGGCGCGCTCGGTTTGCATCATTGATAAAAGAGTCAAAAGAGCCTGCAGGTTCATGTGAAGCAATAGTGAGTGAGGAAGCTTCCAAATCTTTGTGGAATATATTCGCACTCGGGTTCATTGGTGGTTTGATTGCCCTACTGACACCATGTGTGTTTCCGATGATCCCGCTCACCGTGAGCTTTTTTACGAAGAGCAGCGGATCACGGGGGAAAGGAATGGCGAATGCTACGCTTTATGGAGCATTCATTCTGCTTGTATACCTCCTGCTGAGCGTGCCTTTTCACCTGCTGGATAGTGTGAATCCAAATATATTAAATGACATTTCGACGAATGTATGGCTAAACATTGGATTTTTTGCAATATTTATATTCTTTGCTTTCTCATTTTTTGGATATTACGAGCTCACCCTTCCAAGCAGTTGGTCAAATAAAGCAAGCAGTGCCGAGGGGATTGGAGGGATCATTGGTATTTTCTTTATGGCATTGACGTTGGCATTGGTATCGTTTTCTTGTACCGGACCGATTCTTGGGTCATTACTTGCTGGGGCTGTCACTGCTGAGGGAGGGGCCATGCAACTGACTTCCGGGATGGGTGGTTTCGGGCTTGCACTTGCGCTGCCGTTTGCGGTTTTTGCAGCGTTTCCAAGTATCATGAACAGCCTTCCAAAATCCGGAGGGTGGCTAAATACTGTGAAAGTCGTTCTTGGGTTTGCGGAGCTGGCATTGGCATTCAAGTTTCTGTCGAATGCTGATTTGGTCAAACATTGGGGGCTGTTGAAAGTAGAGCCTTTTCTGGCTATTTGGATTATCGTATCGATTGGCCTGGCATTATACCTGTTTGGGAAAATTCGATTCCCGCATGATTCGCCCAATCAGAAAATCGGGATAAACCGGATTGTACTCGGGCTGGCCTCTATTGCTTTTGCAGTGTATCTCTCAACCGGACTGATTTACAATGAAAAAGCCGGAGCTCTCAATTCGCTGAAATTGTTGAGTGGACTCGCACCTCCTTCATGTTACAGTATTTTCTATCCGTGTGACTGCCCACAGAATTTAAACTGCTTCAAGGATTTTGAAGAAGGGATGGCTTTTGCCAGAGAAAATAATAAGGCAGTGATGGTTGATTTCACGGGGCATGCCTGTGTCAACTGCCGAAAAATGGAAGAGCATGTATGGCCGACAAAAGAGGTGTATGACATGCTTGATCAGGACTACGTTCTGATTTCATTGTATGTTGATGAAAAGATAGATTTACCGGAAGACGAGCAGGGGGTGTGGAGTTACTCCACCGGGGGGTCAACGAAGATCCGCTTAACCGGGCAGAAATGGAATTACCTCCAGACTGAATTTTTTGGAAATAACTCCCAACCGTGGTATGTGCTTCTTTCTCCTGATGGTCAATTGCTCAACCAGCCTGTCGGATATACGCCAGATGAAAAAGAGTATGCGAAATTCCTCAAGTGCGGGCTCGAGAATTTCAAACAATTGGATCCAGGACAATCAAAACTCGGGGAGTTGATTCAGAATGAGGGCGAATGAGGGGAATTGTATCAGGTCTTTTTTTACTCCTGACAGTTTTGGCCTGTGGTCAGCGAGACCCCGCGGGTCATGTAAATACGCATGAGGAGACAGAGAGTCAGATTCAAGGGCTAGACGCTCTCATGGCCTGCCGTCAACAGATGCGCGACCAGCTTGTGAAAGGGGGTGAAGCCCGCGAGCTCATCCTTGAATTTATAGAGAGTACTGAGCAGTATGTGAGGGCATTTCCTTTCGATACGTTGGGTCCAGCCTTTCTTCTTGAGGCAGCTCAGCTTGCCGGAGGAATTGGAAGACCCGGCAGTAGTATTGAATTGTGGGGTTTGTTGTGGCGCAATCATCCTGACCATCCAGAGGCGCCATATGCCATGTTCATGCAGGCCTTTGTTTTTGAAACAACAATTGGCGATACAGTAAATGCCCGCTGGTATTTTGAAAAAGTCATCTCCACATATCCGGAGCATCCTCTTGCAGCCTCAGCCCGCCAGTCGCTCAGTGCAATGGGGAAATCAGCGAAGGACTTGATACAACAAATTGATACGTCAAAAAAATACTGACCATGAAAAATAGTTTACTCACGGGAATTTTGATGATTATCGGAGTCTTGATTCCTCGTGCAGAGGCACAGGGGATTGAATTTTTCAAGGGATCTTGGGAGGAGGCTCTTGAAGAGGCTGCGCTTCAAAAGAAAATCATATTTGTGGATGCCTATGCGGTCTGGTGCGGACCTTGTAAGCGAATGTCCAGAGATGTATTTCCAAATGAAAAAGTCGGTGCATTTTACAATGCTCATTTTATCAATCTGAAAATGGATATGGAGCGCGGAGAAGGTCTTCAGTTCAGGAAAAAGTACCCTGTGACGGCATTTCCCACCCTCTTTTACATAAGCAGCGATGGAGAAATTGTGTACACCACAAAAGGGGCCAGAGGAGTTGATCAGTTTTTACAGCTTGGTCAGCAGGTACTGGGCCAGTACGACGAAAGCCCGAAGTACGCAGAGGAATATGAGGCCGGAAACCGAGATCCGGAATTGATTTATGATTACATCAAGGCATTGAATGAGGCTGGAAAATCCAGCCTGAAGATATCGAATGACTATTTGTACGAATTGTCATCGGAGGAGATGAAAACTGACTTTAACTTGCGGTTCATTTTGGAGGCAGCGGTTGAGGCAGATTCACGTATTTTTGATTTATTGGTGGAGTATAGGTCGGCAATTGAGTCGCTCACCTCGGCCGAGCAGGTATCGGAGCGAATACAAACAGCCTGTGAAGCAACTGTATCAAAGGCTGTCGAGTATGAGAGCCGTACATTACTTGAGGAGGCGTCTTCTAAAATGGCGGCACACGTACCTGAGATGGCAAAAGCGTTTGCTCAGCGGGCTGAAATGCAGTTTGCTGTTGCCGCCCGCAATGCTGCGGGATTTATTCAGGCTGCCAAATCTTACTCGAAACTTCCTGAAGGGAAGACTGCCGAGGAGCTCCACGCCACAGCCCAAATGTTGGTCAAGGAGTTTGAGTCTGATGAAGATGCCGTAGCGCTGGCAATCAAGCTGGCAGGCAAAGCAGCGAAAGCAGATGCTGCTTCAAAGCGTCTGATTTTTCTAGCCTTGTTACAGGATTTGGGGGGTCAGCGCAAAAAGGCGGTGAAGACACTGGAGAAGGTTCTGAAGAGCCCTGATCATGCAACTGATGAACGCAGGGCTCGGCAACTGCTTGAAAGTCTTCAGGCAGAGTGATAAAGAAACGATGGAGTCTGCATTTGAACTGACAATTCCTTTCAATTTTCAAAAATAACTCTTACCTTTGCGCTCCAGTCAATAAAATGTATCTTATCATTTAGCCACCGATAGTCAAAGTAATATGGCAAACCATCAGTCAGCAAAAAAGCGGATGCGTCAAATCGCGAAGCGTCGCTTGCACAACCGCTACTACAAGAAATCAACCCGTACCGCCATTCAGAAATTGCGGGAAATGACAGACAAGGCCCAGGCCGAGGAATATCTGCCCAAAGTGTCGAGTATGATTGACAGGTTGGCTAAGAGAAATATCTGGCACAAAAACAAGGCTTCAAACCTGAAAAGCAGCCTGTCTACCCATGTGAACCAATTGGGGTAACCTCAGGGAAGTTGTTTTTAAAGCCTATTCGGTAAATCCGTGAGTGGTCATTTCGTACTGCTCACGGATTTTCTCATTGAAGAACCATTAGAATCATTCATATATGGCACACTTCCCCATCGACCCGGATTATCTTGAGTGGTATATCAAGGCGGGCCTTGCCGAGGATGTAGGGCCGGGAGATTACACATCGATGGCATGTATCCCTGCCGATAGGCAGTCGCAAGCGCGATTGTTGTGCAAAGATAAAGGGGTACTTGCTGGCGTGAAGGTGGCAGAGCGGATTTTTTCTCATGTGGACCCTCTTATGCGTATGGAGGTATTCATACGGGATGGTGAGGAAGTGGGAAATGGCGATATTGCCTTTGAGGTGACAGCTTCCACGAGGGCATTGCTTATGGCAGAGCGATTGGTTTTGAATACCATGCAGCGATTGAGTGGTATTGCGACAATGAGCAGGGCATATGCATCATCTGTTTCTGACTTGCCGGTGAAAATTCTCGATACCCGCAAGACAACCCCTTTGCTCCGGCCTCTCGAAAAGTGGGCAGTGCATACAGGCGGTTGTGTCAACTACAGGTACGGATTGTTCGATTGGTTTATGATCAAAGATAACCACGTAGAGGCATCTGGAGGCATTCGTGAAGCCATACAAGCGGTTTCAGACTATAAGGTTGCTCATCGCCTGAATTTACCCTTGACTGTAGAGGTTCGCACCATGGATGAACTGCAGGAGGCCATGGAGGTTGGCGGCTTTCAGCGGGTAATGCTCGACAATTTTGATGTGAGAGAAATGGCTGATGCTGTTGCCTACATTGACGGAAAGTGCGAAGTGGAGGCTTCGGGTGGGATTACTCTTGAAAGCCTTCGTTCTGTTGCAGAGACAGGTGTGGACTTCATTTCAACCGGGGCACTCACCCATTCGAGCAAGAGCCTTGATTTAAGTCTGAAAATCATCAAATCGTCATAATGTCCTTCTCTTTGGCGTGGATGAGCTGATCTGTGCGGTCATGATACTGATGGGCTAATTTATCCGCCTTTTCCTCTTCGCGTTTCCCGGCATCCTCAGGATAGCCATTTTTCACCTCTTTTTTGATGACATCGATGATCGCCCTGCGGATGTTGCGCTGGCTGACCTTTGCTTCCTCTCCGAGGGCTTTCGCTTTCTTCACGAGCTCTTTCCGACGTTCTTCGGTCAACGGAGGAATGGTGATGCGCACTATTTCTCCATCATTTTGTGGGGTTAGTCCCATATTTGCTTCGAAAATTGACTTTTCAATGGCAGGCAGCAGGGATTTTTCCCATGGTTGAATAATGAGTGTCCGCGCGTCGGAGGTGCTGACGTTAGAGACCTGACTCAGTGGGGTTGGCGCTCCATAATAGCTGACCAGCAAATCGCTGACCATATCAGGTGAGGCCTTGCCGGTTCGAAGTTTTCCCAGTTCTTTTTGAAGATGCTCTAAGGAGTCTTCCAGCAGTGACTTTCCGTGTTTGAGGGCACCGTCGATATCGTCAGGGAGATGCATAGTATATGGCGTTGATGAAAAATCGAAAGATAATGAAAAGTGCTGAATGCGAGATGTGGCATCAATCATCAGAAGACGCCCCGAGGTATCTCAAAACCAGATATGCCAGCATGACAAGTGAAGATAAGGCTGCAGCTACGTAGGTCATCGCTGCCCATTTGAGGGCATCCTGGGCCGCTGAATGCTCTGAGGGAGTTGTCATTTCGGCTTTGTCGAGCCAGGCAAGTGCTCTTTTACTGGCATCAAACTCGACGGGCAGAGTAACAAAGCTAAACAGGGTGGTGAGTCCGAAGGCCACAATTGCCAGGAGCATGATTTGAGGCATGGAATTCAGTGTGATGAAAGCAAGAAGAAGAATCCACTGCATGGCAGAAGATGCAATCTGTACCACAGGGACAAGAGCTGATCGCATTTGCAAGAGGGGGTATGCCTTTGCATGTTGGACTGCATGCCCACATTCGTGAGCGGCTACGGCAGCGGCTGCAATATTCCGACCCTCAAATACCGGGGGGCTGAGCGATACTGTTTTATTGAGCGGGTTGTAGTGGTCAGTCAGAAAACCAGAGCCTTTCACGATTTGAACGTCGCGAATGCCGTAGTCATCGAGCATGGCTCTGGCAATTTCGCTGCCACTCATTCTGCTGCCGAGGGATTGCCGGCTGTATTTCTGAAATTTAGACTTGAGGCGTGAACTGATCGTACCCCCAATGAGTGAGAGTACGAAAGCAATCCCCATATACACATAGAAATCACCATATCCTGTCATGGTCAAACATCATTTACTCAACAATCAGCCAATCCGGTCAAAACCGGTATAGGACTGCAAGGCTGAGGGAATAACAATGCCATCGGAAGTTTGGTTGTTTTCAAGCAGAGCGGCAACAATACGAGCCAGTGCCAATGCGCTTCCGTTAAGGGTATGAGCCAGATGAAGTTTACTATCAGAATCCCTGTAGCGCAGCATCATGCGATGGCTTTGGAAAGTTTCAAAATTTGAGACAGAACTAACTTCAAGCCATTTTTCCTGAGCTGCAGAGTAGACCTCAAAGTCGTAAGTCAGTGCTGAGGTGAAGCCAAGATCACCGCCACAGAGGCGGAGGATTCGGTATGGTAACTCAAGTTTTTCAAGCAGGGTTTCGACATGAGCCAACATAGCTTCGAGTGTCCGGTATGATTCATCCGGGTGCACAATTTGCACAATTTCGACCTTGTCGAACTGGTGGACTCTGTTCAGGCCCCTGACGTCTTTTCCATAGGCACCGGCTTCTCTTCGAAAGCAGGGAGTATAGCCGGTCATACGGATTGGCAGATCCTGCTGGCTTATTATTTCCCCTCTGAAAATATTCGTAACAGGGACTTCGGCTGTCGGAATCAAGTAGAGGCCATCTTTTTCTACGTGGTACATTTGTCCTTCCTTATCAGGAAGCTGCCCTGTGGCTCGTGCGCTTTCGGCATTTACCAAAAGTGGTGGGAGAATTTCTTCATATCCGGCTCCCGCGGCTTCATCAAGAAAGAAATTAATCAGGGCTCGTTCGAGGCGGGCCCCTTTCCCACGGTACAAGGGAAACCCAGATCCTGTCAGGCGGACACCAAGCTCGAAGTCAATTAATCCATATTTGGCAGCAAGTTCCCAATGAGGCAGCGAGTCAGCACCGAGTTCTGGCATGCTGCCCTCCCAGTCCTTGTACACTTCATTATCAGACTCTGAAGTGCCGGCAGGGACTGAATGGTGAGGGATGTTCGGGATTTCCAGCAGCAACGCCTCCATGTGGTCATTGGCTTCATTCATTTTAGCTTCAAGGGCCTTCATTTGATTTTTTTGGGCAGCAATTTCAGCTTTGATCTGCTCGGCTGCCTCTTTCTGGCCCGTGGCAAACAGCTTTCCGATTTCTTTTGCAGCCCGGTTTCCTGCAGCCCGCAAGTCGTCAAGGGCCTTCTGAGTTCCTCGCCGCTTTTCGTCAGCATCGATTACCTGATCCACTATGTGTCGGGCTTTCTCACTCCAACCACGCTTCTTGAGTCCTTCAATGACTTTCTCTCTGTTTTCTCTAATAGAGTGAATTTGCAGCATAGTCTGTTTGATTCATGTTAGCCTATCCAACCTGTTTATTGATTCGCGGAACTCTCCGCAGCGAAAGGGCGTTACATGGGGTAAATGACAAAAATTTTCAAAGTTTCCGCAAATATAGCACAAGACTGCCGGAAATATTGTATTTTTGGGGCGCTAAGAAAGAATCACATCTGCTTTCCTGCCTGATTTGACCCTCTCGTTTTTCCACTGCAACAATACGTTGCAAGCCGAGAATTATCACTCCCTGTTAAAAGATTGGCAACGGTCCATCTTCAGGATTACACCTCACGGCACAAATTTCTTTCAGCCTGAATTGCTTGCTGAGAATCATTCATGGGTCCATCGGAGATTACCTAAATGCAATCTGTTTAACTCCCTGTCAACCAATCCTACTTACATTAAAGACCTCGACGTTTCGTTGCGGGCACCTTTGAACTCAGACGATAATTCCCACACATAGAATTTTCCTACACGAATCGACATTCACAACTAAACTCATTACTGAGCCATGTATGACATTTTGCAACTGAACGATATGCTCGTTCCGGAGCTGAAGGAGATTGCCGAACAGCTCGGGCTGAAAGGTTATAAAAAACTCAATAAGCAAGAATTGATTTATAAAATATTGGACGAACAAGCTCTCGCTCCCAAAAACGGTGATGCCCCGAAAAAGAAAGAGCGAGTTCCTGAAGAACCAGATTTACAAAATCGGTCGAAGAAAGAACCTGAACAGAAGCGCCCTGCGGGAGAACAAGTGCCGAAAAGAGAAAATACAGGCAGTCAGAGAGGTGAGCGACCTGCAAAACAGCCGAAAGAGGGAGGTGAGCAGCGCCGTCCTTCTGCCGAAGAGGGGGTGCAGTCAAAAGAGGGGCCAAAAGTGCGGCAATTCATTCAAAAGGAGAAACCCCAATCTGAATCAAGGAGACCCGTTGGTCAGTCACCAGAAAAGTCTTCCGAAAAGTCAGCAGAAAGACAGCCCCAACGGCCAAGGAATCAGGAGGACCGACCAAGCCAGCAAAAGCGGGGACCTCAGCATCAGGATCAGCAAAGGACTGAGCGACCCGAAAGGCTTGAGCGACCCGAGCGACCCGAGCGACCCGAGCGGAAAGAGCAAAAAGCGGAGCAAAAGCCTCGTTTCAACATCGAGCTCGATGGTGTCATAGAAGGTGAGGGCGTACTTGAAATGATGCCAGACGGGTATGGATTTCTCCGTTCCGGCGATTATAACTACCTGTCATCACCAGACGATATCTATGTCTCCCCATCCCAGATAAAGTTGTTTGGGCTGCGCACCGGAGATACCGTTGTCGGCGCCATACGACCTCCCAAGGAAGGGGAAAAGTACTTTGCTCTTTTGCGGGTATCACACATCAATGGTCTGGAGCCAGCGGCCATTCGCGAGCGGGTTCCTTTTGACTACTTGACACCTTTATTTCCGGAAGAGAAGTTCAAGCTGTCCAGTTCGCCAACAGGAAAGGATATGGGCACTCGAATGATTGACTTGTTTACGCCTCTTGGGAAAGGTCAGCGTGGTCTGATCGTTGCCCAGCCGAAAACAGGAAAGACGTTTCTTCTGAAAGACATCGCCAATGCGATTGCCAAAAATCACCCCGAGTGTTACATCATCGTGTTGTTGGTGGATGAGCGCCCTGAGGAGGTTACTGACTTTAAGAGAAGTGTGAATGCTGAGGTTGTGTCTTCTACTTTTGACGAGCCTGCTGACAATCATGTGCGCGTTGCAAGCATCGTACTCGAAAAGGCTAAGCGCCTTGTGGAGTGCGGGCATGATGTAGTCATCCTGTTAGACTCAATTACCAGACTGGCAAGAGCCTATAATACCGTGGCACCTGCAAGCGGCAAAGTTTTGTCAGGAGGTGTTGAGGCCAATGCCTTGCACAAGCCGAAAAAGTTCTTTGGAGCTGCGCGGAATATTGAGGGTGGAGGCTCGATGACAATTCTTGCAACAGCCCTCATTGAGACAGGTTCCAAAATGGATGGTGTTATTTTTGAAGAGTTCAAGGGCACCGGTAATATGGAACTCCAACTTGACAGAAGCCTTGCTAACAAGCGGATGTATCCAGCTATTGATTTGACTAAGTCCAGCACTCGGAGAGAAGATTTGCTGCTTGACCGCGAAACACTCCAGCGTATGATCATCCTGAGAAATCACCTGGCAGATATGAAACCGGATGAGGCGATGGATTTCCTTCGAAAGCATATGGCTGGAACATCGTCTAATGAGGAGTTTCTTGCTTCCATGAATGGATAATCATCACCCTATTGATGCTTCAGTATAACTGAGGCATCAATGGTTCATGGTGTGTCTATTGGTCGGGAGCAAACCGGTAGCATTCTATTTTTTCATTCCTCACAATGTACAAGCGATCTTGCCATGCGGCGACGAACCTTGGGGGAGTCGGCCCATCGGGAAGAGAGATCGTACGTATTTCCTGGAGCGGATCGTTCGGGTGAAAAAGATACAGGTTCTCTTCGTCTGAAAGAGTCATGGTGCGATGGATTTGGTGGATTCCTGTAAGAAGGGGCATTTTTAGTGAAATCCGGCGAATGAATCCTCCGAAATTATCAAAAATCCGGATGCTACCTTCTTCGGTTTGCATGAAGACCAGATTGTCCCGCTCGACAATTTCGACGGGGCGTGGGGTGGTATTATCAAGTAGTGTCAGGTCAGGACTTTGGGTGAGAAGGATTCCGTCAGGGCTGATTTTTTGAATTGTTCGGGAAATTTCGTTGTAAAGCCAGAGGTTTCCGTCGCTCGCCATTGCGACCGTTGGAATTGAGGGAATGCCAAGCGGCCAGAGCTCGACCTTCGCGTTGAAGGTCAGCGTGCGATCCAGAAAAATGACGGTTTGAAAGTTGCGGTAGTAAACCAGTATTTGCAGTGGGTTGGTGACATCAATTGCGGAGGGTGGTCCCAGCAGCATGTCATTGAATCGAAAAAGGACAGCGCCCTGACTGTCGTGTTTGCGAATCTCTCCCTGATGTACGGTGTACAGGTTACCGAGTTTGTCGGTGGCGAAGAGGCCTGCATTTTGAATCGGGATTTCATAAAGGAGCTGGAATTGCTGATTCTCCGTCTGTGCAGTTGCAATTGGGTTAGCGAGTAGTTGAAGGCAGATCAGGCAAATGATTGCTGTAGAGATACGGATTGTCACTCTCAAAAAATTTGATGGTGAGAGAATTGCCGTCAAATACAGCATACGAGTTGTAATTGAGCCATTCTCCGAGATTGATATACCGGGAGTGCTGATTCGACAACAGGTAATCTATGGGCAGGTGCCGGTGGCCAAAGACAAAAAAATCGACGTCATGATTCTTGATGTGTGATTCGGCAAATTGCAGCAACCACTCGTTTTGCGGACCGAGAAATGTACCGGTCTCCGGATTTGCCAAACGACTTTTTCCTGACCAATATTGGGCAATGGAAAATGATAATCCAGGGTGGAGGCGGGCGAAGAGCCATTGGCAGAGGGGATTGCTGAACACCACTTTGAGAAGCTTGTACCCCCTGTCTCCTGGTCCCAGACCATCGCCGTGGCCGATAAAAAATGTTTGATCGCCAAATGTGCGGGTCACTGGTTTCCGATATATTGTCACGCCCAATTCTTCTTCGAGATACCCGAACATCCACATGTCATGATTGCCGGTAAAGACTCTGACTGGGATGCCCGAATCACAGATTTCCGCAATTTTCCCAAGGAGTCGCACAAAGCCCCGAGGTACTACTGAGCGATATTCAAACCAGAAATCGAACAGATCGCCAACCAAAAATATTTCTCCCGCACCTTCTTTTGCTGCGAAATCGAGCCATCTGACAATGGTCTGCTCACGGTCTCTGCTCCTTGAATGGGCATCTACGCCAAGATGGAAGTCTGAAGCAAAGTATACCGGGTTCATCTTCTACTGATGATTCAGGCTCTTTCCATGACTGCGCCACATTTCGAACAGGTGCGGAGTTCCTCAGAATCCATGAACGCATTCATCACCACCGGGAGCTGGTTCACGATGTCTTTCATCTCAAATGTGTCCTCATGGAGTTTGTGATTGCATGCTTCACAAAACCACATGAGTTTATCTACTTCGTTCGGGCGTCTGTACCGCTCAATGACCAGTCCAATGGTATTAGCTGGTCGCTGAGGTGAGTGTGGGATACGCGGAGGGAGAAGGAACATATCCCCTTCCCGGATGGGGATATCCTCAGGCGTGCCGTCTTCGTTAATTATTTTCAGGGTTATATCTCCCTCTAATTGATAAAAGAGCTCTTCTCCATCTTCCCAGTGATAGTCTTTTCGACCGTTTGGCCCACCGACCACCATGACAATGTAATCTTCATTGTCAAAATAGACCTGCTTGTTACCAACGGGCGGTTTCAGAAGGTGACGGTTATCGTCAACCCACTGTTTCAGATTGAAAGGCTTTTTCATTTTGTTGTCTTTTTTTTCCGAATGTAAGGAAAAAAATGGGTCAGTGGGAAAAAGTCTGCTCAAAGGTGAAGCTTGTACCTTCTTTCGAATGCTTCATTCCCCTGCAGGCCACCGGTATGGACAACGACAATGTCTGTTCCTGTCTTGAAGGTTGAGCAGCGAATCATTTCGGTCAATCCATACATCATTTTGGCGGTATATATCGGATCGAGAGGGATACCCGTTTGGTCACTAAATTGGCGCATGAACGCGATGAGTTCAGGGGAGTATCTGGCATAGCCACCAAAGTGGTAATCATGACAGATCTTCCAGTTTGTGCAAGTTGTGGGAAGTAATTTGTGGATTTCAGCATCCAGAAAGCTCCCTTTGAGAGCAGCAATCCCGATGATTCGTGCGTGTGAAGGGAGTGCTTGGGCAATGCCAGCGAGTGTGCCGCCTGTGCCGCAGGGTACGCACCAAATGGGGTTCTCCAGGTCAGGGTTTTGCAAACTCACCTCCCTGACAATTTCTCTGCAACCGGCCATTCCTGCAAGGTTGGTGCCTCCCTCTGGGATGACGTAGCACTCCCGGCCAAAGTTATCAAGCCAACGGCCCAACACTTCTGGCCTGTGCTTTTCACGATACTCAGTTCGACTCACGAAATGGAGGTGCATGCCGAATGCGGCAGCCTGATCGAGGGTCGGGCTCTGCCCGGGGGGCGGTGCTTCGCCTCTGACGATGCCGATGGTTTTGAATCCAAAGAATCTTCCAGCAGCCGAAGTCGCATACAAATGGTTGGCATGACGCCCTCCGAAGGTGAGCAGGGTTGTTGCCCCGCGGCTTCGGGCTTGCTCCAGATTGTTGGAGAGTTTCCTCCATTTATTACCACCGAGTTCCGGATGGATTAAATCATCTCGTTTGATCCAGATTCTCAGACCAGCCGCTTCTGCTCCGGGAAGTACCAGTGGCTGAAGCGGGCTTGGAAGGCAAAGCGTTGATGTTGTTTTGGAATTCATTGTATTTTTGGTGGATGTCAAAGGTATTGCCTTTTTGAACAATGGTACAAGGGGAAAAATGAACTTGGGAATTTACAAGCGGATGAGGAAAATTATTGCTGTAATTATTTTGACAAATAGTATGTTGATCATGGCGTACGCCCAGATAGGGGAAGTTGTCAGGCAATTTTCTCAAAGTGATGAAATGCGTCATGGGTACGTTGGGGTATGCGCCATCGAGGTGTCTTCGAATAATCAGATCTTTGGATGGAATGAGGACATTCTCCTCACCCCTGCCTCTACATTGAAGGCAGTCACCACTGCGACCGCGCTCGGCATACTCGGAGCCGAATACCAGTTTCCGACCTGGCTGGAGCATTCAGGATCCGTAAGTTCAGATGGGGTCTTGAAGGGGAATTTGTACATCCGTGGTTCCGGTGATCCCTCTCTGGGTTCACCGGAGCAGGAGGGTGTATTGTCTTTTGACCAGCTCATGGATTATTGGGGCGAAGCAATTTTGGCGGCAGGAATCCGGCGTATTGAAGGATCAATTATCGGCGATGCGTCAGTGATGGCTGGTGAGGAACTTGGAAGGGATTGGGAATGGCAGGATATCGGCAACTATTACGGCGGCGGAGTCTGGGGGCTGAATATTCATGAGAACCTGTACGTACTCAGTTTTCAGCAGCACCCCGAGGTTGGTAAAGCACCGTCAATTCTTGGCTCCAGGCCAGAGGTTTCAGGGCTGGAGTTTGTGAATCAGGTGGTGAGTGGTGCTGCACAAAGCGGTGATCAAGCATATATCTTCGGAGGGCCCTACTCCTATATCCGTCATGTCAGAGGGAGTATCCCCGCCGGGCGGAATGAATTTTCCATCAAAGGGGCCATCCCTGATCCACCACTTTTTGCTGCCCAGCATTTGCGAAAAGAGCTGATTTCTCGTGGAGTCACCATATCCGGTGAGGCTCGTGGCAAGTATTTTGCGGCTGGTGATTCTTTCTTAGATGTGGAGAGGGAAATGATTGCAGTCCACTATTCTCCGCCACTTCGAGAGATTGTGAGGAGGGCAAACCATGAGAGTGTGAATGTCTATTGTGAGGCTTTGCTTCGAATGATTGGGATGCACCGTGGGGGTGATGGATCAATGCAATCTGGTATTGACAACCTGAGGTCTTTTTGGGATGACAGGGGGTTGGCACTTGCTGGAGCCATTTTTAAGGACGGGAGTGGATTATCAAGAGGGAACAGCCTGTCGGCTCGCCAACTTGCCCGTATGCTTGCGAAAATTGGGCGTGATCAATCCATTTTTGAGCCTTTTTTTGCATCCCTTCCGATAGCTGGTCAATCAGGAACCCTCAAGAAGGTATTGTCTGGCACTCCGGCAGAGGGTAAGGTGGTGGCAAAAAGCGGGAGTATGGGCCGGGTTCGGGCATACGCTGGATATATCAGCACACGGTCCGGAAAACAGTTGGCTTTTGCGATTATGGCCGACCGGTTCGTTGGAGAGAATTGGTTGGTACAACGAGAGCTTGAACGGATTTTGCTGGAATTGTATCAGCTTTAACCAGACAATTAGATGGATATATGAACCATAAGCACCCGCTGAGGCTACTCTCACTGAACGTCATTCTCTTCTTTGTCATCTTAGTCATTTTATGGGGCTCCTGCCAATCAGGAAACAATTCGGCGGCCCAGAATGTGCCTGCTGGATCTGCAGGGGAGCGGGTTGATACTTTTTCCGGGACGGAAGGGTCACCATCTTCTCCGGCAGATAAACAGCTTTCTGCAGTGCTTGCCAATTTTGAGCGGGAGGTCTGGCAGAAGCCCAATATGGTTATTGAAAGGATGGGAGATTTATCTGATGAGACTGTGGCAGATATTGGGGCGGGGTATGGATATTTTACATTTCGGATGGCCCAGACAGCGAAGAAGGTGATTGCAATCGATGTTGACAGCTCAGCTCTTGCTGTCATTAATGAGAAAAAGAATCTGCTGAATCCAACAATCCGGAATCGCATTGAAACGAGATTGTGTACGCCTGCTGACCCCAATCTCCGAACCTCAGAAACTGATCTGGTGGTATTTGTCAATACGTATATATACCTGTCTGAGAGAGCTGATTATTTGCGAAGGTTGATGGAAGGGGTAGCTCCGGGGGGTAGATTACTCGTGATCGATTTCAAGAAGAAAAACCTTCCATTCGGTCCGCCGGAAGCGTACAAACTTTCTCCAGGTCAGATTGAACAGGAGCTGGCTGATGCAGGTTGGGTTGACATTCGGACTGATGATACATCACTTGACTTTCAATATATTGTCACTGCTGTCAAACCGGAATTTCAATGAGTTGATACCGGCCGGGTCCAGTAGAGACCATACTGAGCGGGACCTCCAAGGCTTCCGAGAGGGCGTTGAGAAAATCCTGAGCCAATTCTGGAAGTTCTTCAAAGCTATGGGCATCCTCCAGGCTTGTCATCCAGCCTTTATAGTGGGAAAAAACCGGGGTGATTTGCGAAGCGCATAAGTCGTACGGCAAATCGATAGTCTGAATTCCGTCAGAATCATAGGCAACGGCCATTTCGATGCGTTCGAAACTGTTCAGTACATCAATTTTTGTAACGACCAGACGCGTGATTCCATTCAGCATGACTGTATATCGAAGTTGAGGGATATCGACCCACCCACAGCGTCGGGCTCTTCCAGTAGTGGCTCCAAATTCACCTCCTGCTTCGCGCAATCGGTCCCCGGTCGGGCCGGTCAGTTCGGTAGGGAATGGTCCGCTTCCAACCCTGGTGCAGTATGCTTTGGTAATTCCGATCACCTCGCCGATTTTAGAGGGGGCGATACCGAGACCCGTACAAACACCGGCTGTTATTGTGTTGGAGGAGGTCACGAAGGGGTATGTTCCAAAATCTATATCAAGCATTGACCCCTGAGCGCCTTCTGCGAGAATTCGTTTCCCAGATTGAAGAGTTTGGTTGATAAAATATTCACAATCAACCATTTTCAAGGAGCGCAATTGTTCAATGGAGTCCATCCACTGCCCCTCCTCTGCTTCAAGATCGAAGTCGATTTCAGGGTAAATTTTGATGAGCTGGAGATGTTTTTCGCGCAGGGTGTGATATCGGGCTTCGAAATCATCCAGCATAATATCTCCTGCCCGCATGCCATTCCGCCCGGTTTTATCCATGTAGGTCGGGCCGATCCCTCTGAGGGTTGAGCCGATTTTCTCTTTCCCCTTTGCTGCCTCACTGGCTGCATCGAGATAGCGGTGGGTTGGCAGGATCAGATGAGCTTTTCTGGCCAGGAGCAGGCGGTCTGCCCAATGCACACCAGCCTGGTCTAGCATCTGCAGCTCTTTTCGCAGGGTGATGGGGTCAACAACCACTCCGTTGCCGATGAGGTTCAGCACATTTTCCCGGAAAATGCCTGAAGGGATGGTATGCAATACATATTTTTTGCCATCGAGGATGAGGGTATGCCCGGCATTGGGACCACCTTGAAAACGGGCAATCAGATCATATCCGGAAGCCAGATGATCGACCACTTTTCCTTTGCCCTCGTCACCCCATTGTAAACCGAGTAGTACATCAACCTTCATGAGATGGAAATTGTCTGTTTGGTTTAAGTCACAAGTATACGACTTCTCAGGAAGGCTATGGTCTTTTAGGACAAAGAGTTCGTTGAATTTTCTGTTCAATCTTCTTGTTCCGGCGGGCTGGGGCAGGCTCCCTGACAATGGCCATAAAGATTCAAGGAATGACCGGCAACCCGAAATTTGAGCAGATCGCCCATGGTGTGTTTGATTTGGTGGAGTCTTGGGTCGCAAAATTCAAATACCTTCCCACAGTCCAGGCAAATCAAATGGTCATGCTGTTTGTAGCCCCATGACTTTTCATATTGGGCAAGATTCTTCCCAAATTGGTGTTTCTTGACCAGTTCACAAGAGACGAGGAGTTCGAGGGTATTGTAAACTGTGGCCCGACTGACCCTGTAGTTTCGAGTTTTCATATGGATATAGAGCGCTTCAGCGTCAAAATGGTCAGTCCGGCGGTAGATTTCTTCCAGAATGGCGTAGCGCTCAGGGGTTTTTCTTAGACCATTTGATTCCAGATGGCTAGAAAATATCTGTTTGACTTCATCGATGATGGAGACCTGCTGGTTGTTCATAGAGGCATGTGTTGCCAAAGATTCTGTCATTAAAAACAGCTGGTGAGCTGAAAAGGTTGCTGATGTGAAGTTTATCAGGAGGTAAGAAACCTGATATTGCGAGTAAGCCCGGCAAATTTTGTGCGTTTGACCGCAGATTTTTTGAAGACTTTCTGGAATGTCTCCTCGGTTAGTTCAATCCAATCACGGCGCGACATACCAAGGAGGTCTGGATGAGGTTCAAAAGCTGGCTCATTGTGAGGTGTAGCGAAGCGATTCCATGGGCAGACTTCCTGACAGATATCGCATCCAAACATCCAGTTATCAAATTTCCCATGCATTTCTTCCGGAAGGTTTTCCTTGAGTTCGATGGTAAAGTAGGAAATACATTTACTTGCATCGACTTCATAGCCGGAGTCCCGGATTGCGTCAGTGGGGCAGGCATCAATGCAACGGGTGCATGTGCCGCAGTAATCTTTGAGGGGGCCGTCTGGTATAAGCTCAAGGTCAGTGATGAGTTCGGCGAGAAACATCCAGGAGCCTTTCTGTGGGTGTATCAGCAGGCTGTTTTTTCCAATCCACCCCAGACCGCTGCGTTTTGCCCAATCCCGTTCCAGTACGGGGGCAGAATCCACGAAACAGCGACCGTTGATTTCTCCGATTTCGTCCCTCAGGAAACTGAGCAGGCTGTTGAGTTTTTGTTTGAGAATGGAATGGTAGTCTTCTCCATAGGCATACCGAGATAGGCGGGGAGCTGTGGGGTCTTCCTGAGTGTGAGCCGGAAAATAATTATATGCGAGGCACACAACTGATCGAGCACCCGGCACCAGTTTGGTCGGATCAACCCGCTTCTCGAAGTGATTGGCCATATAGCCCATTTTTCCGTGGAGACCCCGTTCGAGCCAGTTTTCCAGTTTCCGCGCCTCTTCCTCCATAAACTCCGCTTTTGCCACACCGACAAAATCAAACCCAAGTCGGTATGCTTCTTCGCGCAATACCTTGGTGTGGAGCTCTGAGTTTTTTATGGCAGGAGGCATTACGAAATCAGTTGAGAATTTGCAATTTGGCAAATCTGAGCATAATACGCTTTTCAGAATCATCTCCAAGCTCTCTGAAAAATATGGTAGCGACCCTGCTTTGGTTGTCGCCATCAACCTGAAGTACTTTGCCCTCTCCGAATTTCATGTGCAACACACGCATCCCTGTCTGGATTTCTTCAGGGGCAGAGACCTTGAAATTTGTCATATCAACTTCGGGGGCTTTCATTTGTCTGGTGCGGACTGGACGAAATGCGCCGCTTACACTGCTTCGGGCTTCTGTTTGTGTTTCGGATCGGCGCGGAAGCGCACCATCGAGATGGTCCACACCAATTTCATCAAGAAAACGGCTGGGCTGATTATAGGTCATTTTGCCGAATCGGTATCTGCTGCTTGCAAATGAGAGGGTCAGGTGGCGTTGGGCACGGGTGATGACCACGTAAAAGAGGCGTCGCTCTTCATCTATGCCTTCAGGGCTATCGAGAGAGAGCCATGAAGGGAACAGTTTCTCTTCAAGTCCGACGAGAAAGACCGATGGAAACTCCAGCCCTTTGGCAGAGTGGGCTGACATCAGTGTCACGTGGTCTTTATCAGCATCGGAGCTCTGGTCAAAATCTGTCATAAGTGCAATGCCCTGAAGATAGGCGGCAAGTGATTTGCCACCTTCCACCTCATCGCCTTGCATCACATCATCTTCTACAAACTCCTGAATCCCGTCAAGCAGGGCATTGAAATTTTCCAATCTGCCGAGGCCTTCAATGGAATTGTCACTCTTCATGGCAGCGAGCAATCCGCTTTTTTCGGCTATATACTTTGTTGCTTCATAAGCATCTTCTTCTGCTGCTTTTTTCCGGAACGAATGAATCATCTGATCAAATTGGCGGATTTTACCAGATGCGGCAGCGGGAAGTTCTACCTCAAGCAGGCACTCGCTCATGGATCGGTTGGTCCGGCTTGCGAGTTCTGCGATTTTGGCAACCGTGGTGTTTCCGATTCCGCGTTTCGGATAGTTGATGATGCGACGCAGTGCTTCTTCATCAGAAGAGTTGACAGCAAGACGCAAATAGGCGAGCAAGTCCTTAATTTCTTTCCGCTGGTAGAAACTCATGCCGCCAAATACTTTGTAATTGATATTCAGACGTCTGAGATGTTCTTCAAAGATTCTGGATTGGGCGTTTGTCCTGTAGAGGATTGCGATGTCATTATTTTTGAGATGGAACCTGTTCTTTTGCTCAAGGATAGAGTCGGCTACTCTTTTCCCCTCTTCTGTGTCACTGATTGCACGGATAACCTGGATTTTTTGCCCAGAGCCTTTCTCTGACCATATTTTTTTGGGAATCTGTTTCTTATTTCTGATAATCACTTGATTTGCAGCCTCGATGATGTGGTTTGTGGAGCGGTAATTTTGTTCGAGTTTGAATACTGAGGCCCGGGGGAAATCTTTCTGGAAGGAAAGGATATTCTCAATGGTTGCGCCCCGGAAGGCGTAGATGCTTTGGGCATCATCTCCGACGATGCAGATATTTTTTTGACTTCCCTGGAACTGTACCAGTTTGCGCAGGATGGCATACTGCAATACATTGGTATCCTGAAACTCGTCTACCATGATATGGGAAAACCGGCTTTGGTATTTGGCAAGGACATCGGGGTGATTCTGAAAAAGCTCATACAGGCGGAAGAGGAGATCGTCGAAGTCCATGGCTCCGGACCGTTTGTTACGGGCCGTGTAGGCCTCGTAGACTTCTATAAAGCGGGGTCTGTTGGCTCGGCGGTCTTCCTGCATCAGGACTTCGTCCATTCGATAGGCACGGGGGGAGTAGAGGTTAGACTTTGCGGAAGAGATTCTGGACCGGAGTGTGTTGATGTTGTAGGCATCTTTGTTGAGATTCAGTTCACGCACAATGGCGCTGAGTACACTCTTGGTGTCATCTGTGTCATAGATGGTAAAATTTGAGGGGTATCCGATTTGAGGGGCTTCAATTCTCAGGATACGAGCGAAGAGGGAATGGAAGGTGCCTGCCCAAACCCTATTGGCTCTGGGGCCCACAACGGATTCGATGCGCTCTTGCATTTCTCGTGCTGCTTTATTGGTGAACGTCAGGGCGAGGATTTCCCATGGGGGCACCTGCTGTTCAATCAGGTGTGCAATTCTATAAGTCAGCACCCGCGTTTTTCCGGAGCCGGGCCCGGCAATAACCATAACAGGCCCGTGAATTGTGGTGACTGCGTCTCGTTGGACTGAGTTGAGTTGATCGAGATAATCAGACATAAGCGTGGATTCATTTTGGGGTTCGGAAAGTGTTTCTTCTATATAGATTGTAAAAAGTGAAAATTCCACACATTTTCTGTATTAATTTTCATCCTTTTTTTGTTCATACTCCTCGAGAGCGACCCAATATTCCACAGCGCGGCGTGTGTGGGGAATACAAATTGACCCTCCAACAAGATTGCCTATCGCGAGTATTTCGTCTATTTCTTCGCGAGTCACTCCGAGGGCGTGGCATTTACCAAGATGATAGCGGATGCAGTCATCGCAGCGCAGCACCAGTGAAGCCACCAGGCCGAGCATTTCCTTGACACGTGCGCTCAGGGCACCATCCTGATATGATTGGGTGTCAAGATTAAAAAAACGTTTGAGTACCTTGTTGCCAGTGGAGAGAATTTCATCATTCATTCTCGACCGGTAGTCATTAAATTCATTGATAATCGACATGCCTGCTCATTTTAATAGGGGACGTCCCAAAATTATTGAAAAGATGAAGAACACTGATTTGAAACCGTTGTCGGTATGGCTTGTTGCAATTATTTTCTGGAGCAGCTCTTCAGCTGCGGCGCAGAATCTACCTTTGGCATTTCCAACTGGTGACCACTTAGAGCAAGTTGAGGGGCTGTACAATAGTCATCCGGTATCATTGATTGAGGCTTGCGGGTGGAGTATTGATTCGGCCGGTCTTCAATGGTTGTCATTTCTGGAAGCTATTGAACAGAAGGCCTCCACTCTCGGCGTCGATCTCAGAGGGGTGCGGCTTGTTTTGACAGTGTTTTTTCAGGGCGACGGTCAGATTAAGCACTTGGGCTTTGCACGTCAAGTGACTTCACGGAATATTCGAGAGGAGATTTTGGAAGCATTTTTCAGACAATTTGCGAATGAGTATCGTCTTGAGGTGGGCGCCGATTCCGGATTTTTTCATGAGGGGCCGGCCATTTTCCCTTTGCGCCCTGAGCGTGCTGGCGGTTAAGGCCGGGCGGCGGATACAATTTTTTGCTCGAGGGCTGTAGTACTGTACCCTTCAATAAAAGGAAGAATTTTTACATCCCCTCCATGTGCTCTGACCCATTGGGCACCGACAATTTGGTCTGGAGAATAATCGCCTCCCTTGACCAGTACATCTGGTGTGATTGATCTAATAAGATTCTCCGGGGTATCTTCTTCAAAGATAACGACAGCATCAACATACACCATGGATGCCAGCAACCATGAGCGGGAGTGTTGATCCTTGATGGGCCTTGAGGCACCTTTCAGGCGTTTGACGGAGTTGTCGCTGTTCAGGCCAATAATGAGTTTTTGACCAAGGGTCTTTGCTTCCATGAGATAGGTGAGGTGGCCAAAATGAAGGAGGTCAAAGCATCCATTGGTGAACACTGTTTTGAATTGACGAAGCTTCCAGATTTGCAGGAGTGTGGTGAGTCCCTCCAGCGTCAATATTTTTGCACCGATGGCATCTTTGGTGGTCATTGCTACGCTGTTATGGTGTGGCTGGTTCCTGTGTGGGAGTAACCCCGGGACCAGATGGGTGATATTTTCGGTTGAGCTGGGGGAGAGCAATGAGAGCGACGAGTCCCAGGAGGATGTTGCAAAAAATTTGGATGGAGAAAAAACAGATATTGGCAAATGAGAATGCTTCAATCCGTGAAATGTCATATATCGCGAGAGCTTCCATGACCAGAAAATGGTAGGTGCCCATGCCCCCGGGGGATGGAATGATGATTCCGAAAGCGCCGAAAATAAAAACCAAAAGCCCCGCCGAAGCAGTCAGATGGGCAGTTGGGGCAAACGCAAAAAAGCACAGATACGTCATTAGAAAATACATGAACCAGATAATGGCCGAATGAAACACAAAAAGCCAGGGTTTGTCGAGGCTGCGCACGGTTTTGAGCCCTTCTGCAAATCCTTTCAGGAGGTCGAGGACTTTCCGGACAAGTGGAAATTTGAGTAACCGTTTCCGGTAAATGAAGGATAAAGTGGCTACAGAACCCAGAAGGCCAATGGCCAAAACAAGCAGCCACCAATTGTCACCGATAGATTGTCCGGGAGCCATGTTGGCACTGAGTACACCCCAAAGGCGGTCAAACTCAATCAGGAATGCGAGGCCGATGAGGAGCAGCAGGCTGATGGCGTCTGCAATGCGGTCAACGACAACAGTACCCATGACTTTTTCCACGGGGATTCGCTCGTAACGAGCCATGGCACCGGCACGCACCACTTCTCCCATCCGTGGAAGGCCAAGGTTTGCAAAATACCCGAGCATAATTGTCCAGAAGGCATTTCTGAAGGTTGGGGTATAACCGAGGGGGCGGAGGAGCATATTCCAGCGGAGGGCTCTGCTGAAGTTGCTCACTACAAAAGCAATCAATACCACAAGTATCCAGAGCCAGTCGGCCTGTGCAAAATCTTCCAGCACTTTCAGCAGCAGGCTGCACGACTCTTCCGGAACGCCGTCCAGTGCGCACTGTGCACGATAGGCATCATTTTGATTTTGGTAAACGACATAAAGAATGCCCCCGCCGATGGCAAGGAAGAAGAGGAACTTCAGGGTGTTGACAACAGTGGTTTTCACAGCAGGAACGTATTTGAAGCCACGGCACCCTGGAATTGGTCAGGAAAGCCGGTTCTCCTGATCAGGAAACACGATTTTCGGCGTAAAGGTACGAGCCTCATCCGGTTCCATCAAGGCATAGGCGATAATGATGAGCACATCACCGATTTCTGCCTTTCTGGCTGCTGCTCCGTTGAGGCAGATTTTACCTGATCCGCGTTCGCCGGTGATGACGTACGTTTCAAGTCGCTCACCGTTGTTGTTATTGACCACCTGAACGCGCTCTCCTTCCATGAGGTTGGCGGCATCCATCAGGTCTTCATCAATAGTGATGCTGCCCACATAATGGAGGTTGGCTTCAGTGACGGTAGCCTGGTGGATTTTCGATTTCAGGCGATGTATCAGCATTGCGGCGAGGGTGTTTTGCGGTATGTGTCTGAGTTAAGGTGCACATTCAGCATAAAGGAAAACCGGGTCGGATGGTTGCAATTATGCTTGAGTTTTTAGTAAAGTATTGTCGATCAGGCGGACTTCTCCTGCTTTGACGGCCGCACAGGCGAGCGCTTCCGTGCACTCTTCGGTTGAGTCAATAGGTTGCAGGGTCCGTGGGTTGACGATTTCAAAATACTCCGGTTCGAGTGGGGGCTGATTGAGAAATTCAATTGCCTTTCTCCTAATTTCCGGCACCGGAGTTGTGCCAAAAAGCTGTGCTGCCATCTGGAGGGCCTTATAAATTCTTGGTGCTGCAGATCTGGCCTCTTGAGTGAGCAGGGCATTGCGTGAGCTCATTGCGAGGCCATCTTTTTCTCTGACAGTAGGCCCGATGACAAGTTCGACAGGCAGGAGCAATGTGTCAATCATATGTCTGATGATGGTGTGCTGTTGGGCATCTTTCTGCCCCAAATACAGGGTATCGGGGTGGACCACATCGAGCAGCCGGTAGACGACCTGTAAGACACCTCGGAAGTGGCCCGGGCGGTGAGCACCTTCCATTGTCTGGTCAAGCCCGTGAAGGGGGAGGTCGGGGCCAGCGGCATGGGAAGCCCCCTCGGGGTAAATTTCGCTGACAAGTGGGCAGAACAGGACATTGCAGTTTTCAGATTCGAGCATGGCCGCATCTGAGCTCACCTGGCGAGGGTAGCGACGCAGATCTTCTGGGTCATTAAACTGAGTGGGATTCACGAAAATGCTGCACACAGTCAGGTCATGTTGTGCATGAGAAAGCCTGATCAAAGACAAGTGCCCTTCATGAAGTGCGCCCATTGTAGGAACAAAGCCGATTGTCTTTCCGGCTTTTTTCATACGCTGCAAATATGTCTGCAGTTTTTCCGTTTGTTTAAAGAGCAGCATACCCCATTGCCAATTTTGCCGCAAAAGTAAACATTTCTGTGTGCTTAGCACTTCTTTTGGCAGCGGCTTTGATGGGTACGCTCACGATTCTGCCGATTTTTCCGTATCTTTGATGAGATACGATGAATCAACAGAATCTTCTTCGGTTTTCACGGTTACCAGAAGTGGCAGTGATTACTGTGTCTGTATAATCCAAAGGCAAGTTATGGAGGATAAGATGAAAGTTCTGTTCGTGACCCAGGAGTTAGAGCCTTACACGAGCCTTTCGAAAATAGGTGAAATTGCGAGGGGGCTTCCTGAGGCAGCGCAGGAACAGGGCATGGAAATTCGCATTCTGATGCCACGCTACGGGACCATCAATGAGCGTCGGCACCGGCTTCATGAAGTCGTGCGATTGTCTGGGATGAACATCATTGTAGACGATGATGACTACCCACTCATTATAAAAGTTGCTTCATTGCCAGGGACAAGAATGCAGGTGTATTTTCTGGATAATGAAGATTTCTTTAAACGGAAATTTGTCTTTGAAGACGACAACGGTCAGTTGTTTGAAGACAATCAAGACAGAATGGTGTTCTTCTGCAAAGGAGTGATGGAGACAGTCAAGAAGTTTGGTTGGCCTCCTGACATTATTCATTGCCAAGGCTGGATGACCAGCCTTGTTCCTGTCTATCTCAAAACAGCCTACCGCAATGAGCCTCTTTTTGAGCAGTCAAAGGTGGTATACTCTGCGTATCAGCAAGAGGTAGATCAAACATTTACAGATGCATTTCTGCAGAAAGCCTCAATCAATAACCTGAGTCCTGAAGACCTCTCGGCTTACCGGAAGGGTGAGAAAGTCCATTTGCATCAGGGGGCGATTCGATTTTCAGACGGAGTCATTCTCGATGAGCATCTTGCCAAAGAGCTCTCGGGCGAACTGGGCGAAAATGAAGAGAAGCCAACTTTAACACATGATGCTGAGGCTCCTGATTTTCTGTCTGCGTGCATTGACTTTTACAATCAGCTCCGAGCTGAGGGTGTCGAAAAATGATCAGACCGGATAATCAGTGGCAAGGTATTTTTATGCTGTATGCTCATCATTCCGGCTTTGCCCTCTGTCTTGTTCCGGTATCATTGTATGGAAAATTTTGTTTCTTCGCGCTGCTATCTGAAAAGCGCACACCTTTCTGTTTGTTTTCCAAAACACATGCTTAATATGAAACATCTGGCCACCTTTTGGCTCAGCCTCACGGTACTCCTGTTTGCAGTCATTGGATGCAATGAACCTGCACTCGTGGGCGGAGAGCTGCTACAGGATGATCAGATAGGTATTCGATATACTGATACTGTCCGTATGACGGCCCGGACTGTCCCAGGAGATTCAGTCCGCACATTCGCTCCTGCGGTACCATTATTTTCCTATCTCTTCGGTCATTTGGATGATCCTGTTTTTGGCACGGTTCGCGCTTCCATCTATACAGAGGTTGGGTTGACGCAGGTCAATCCTGATTTCATCAATGATACCATTGACCAGCAGCTTGATTCGGTTGTATTACTGTTGTATTACGACACCATGGCGTTTTATGGAAACTGGAATCAGGAAATGAGTATTGAGGTATTAGAGTTGGCAGAACCAATGGATCCCTTACGGTCGTATTTCTCGAATGAATCAATTCCGACCGGGCAGTCCTTGGGCATGCGCACCTTTACTCCGGAAAAACTCAACCAGGCAGACACCTCTCTCGGATTGCTGCGCATCACGCTTGACCCTGCGTTTGGTCAGCGGCTGATTGACCTTCCGGCATCAGCATATGCGAGTGACACATCACTGCAAAATGAGCTTGCAGGCTTTTGTTTGTACCCAAATTTTGAGGCCACAGACGGGCTGATTGGGTTTGGCCTGAGGATTCAGGCTGGTGGTCTGGTCTTGCACTATTCTCAAGATGGAGAACCCGGGTCCTATCGATTTGGTATTTCCAGTTCTCTTCTTGCCAAAAATGTGAGGTTTGAAACAGATCATTCGGCAGCACCAGTAGAAGCGTTTTTCTATGACGACCAGCTGGGAGACAGTCTGCTTTTTGTGCAAGGGATGGCAGGGCCAAGAGTTGAAATTGAGTTTCCAAATATCAGGAATCTGGAGGGGATTGCTGTCAACAAGGCAGAATTGACTGTCTATGCAGGTTCTATGGCAGAGGATAAGCCACTGCTTTTTCAAAAAGCGTCCCAGCTTTACGTAATGAGAGAAAATACAGATGGAAATCTGGTTGCGGTGGAAGATGCCAGCCTGGCGCTGCTTCGGAAGAATCTTTCGATTATCGGAGGTCAGGAAGATTTTGACCCTGATTTATTGGTGACGTCCTACACACTCAATCTGACTGATGCCATTCAGGGAATGATAGATGGAACTACGACTTCCAATACGATTGTTTTGCAGGCATACGTAGATGACTTGTACAATCGAACGATTAACTCAGATTTTTTACCTGTTCTTAAACCGGAGCGGCCCAACAGAACCATATTGTTAGGCCCTGGTCACTCGACTTACCCGATGATGCTTTCATTGACTTATAGCGAGGTGCCATGATATCTTCCAGAATTCACCAGCGTGAGAGACACAAAAAAAACGTCTCCCCATTCTCAATCTCAAATACCCTTTAAACTATGTGTGGAATAATCGCTTACATCGGGACAAAAGATGCCTTTCCCATTTTGATGAAGGGTCTCAAGCGTTTGGAATACAGAGGCTATGACAGCGCGGGAGTGGCCATTTTGAATGGTGATTTGAAAGTCTTCAAGAAAAAGGGGAAGGTCAATGATTTATCGCGTTTTACGAGAGACAAGGATCTGGAAGGGATGGTCGGTATGGGCCATACAAGGTGGGCGACACACGGACCCCCCAATGATACCAATGCGCATCCTCATCTGTCCGGGAATGGTAATCTGGCGATTATTCACAATGGAATCATAGAGAATTATGCCACATTGAAGGAAGCGCTCGAAAAAGAGGGGCATCTCTTCAAAAGTGAAACGGATACGGAAATACTCATCCATCTTGTCGAGGAAATCCAAAATCAGCAGCCAGCAATACCCCTTGAGGAGGCTGTGCGCATTGCTCTCTCAAAGGTTGTAGGAGCCTATGCCATTGTCGTGATGGATAAAAACGAGCCGGATAAGCTTGTGGTGGCGCGGAAGGCAAGTCCGTTGGTTATTGGAATTGGGAATGATGAGTTTTTCATTGCGTCAGATCCGACCCCGATTGCTGAGTATACTCAGCGTGTGGTGTTTTTGAACGATGAGGAGATAGGAGTGGTATCCAAGTCCGGCAACCTTCAGATTAAGACCATTGGCAACGAGGTGCAAGCCCCATTTGTCCAGCAGCTTGATCTCAAGATTGAGATGCTGGAAAAAGGAGATTACGATTCCTTTATGATGAAGGAAATCGCGGAACAAGTGAGGACTATTGCAGACTGTATGCGTGGCCGCGTGAATGCAGCGGAGGGGTGGGTGCGCCTTGGGGGTATTGATGAGGTGCGAGATCGTTTTTTAAATGCCCGGCGGCTGATCATAGCTGCGTGTGGAACTTCCTGGCATGCCGGATTGATTGGAGAATATTTATTGGAGGATTTGGCGCGCATTTCGGTTGAAGTGGAGTATGCCTCCGAATTCCGATACCGCAATCCAATTATTGATCAGGACGATGTTGTCATTGCGCTTTCTCAGTCAGGCGAAACCGCAGATACCCTTGCGGCCTTGGAGACAGCGAAAGACCGCGGCGCTTTGATATACGGTATTGTCAATTCGGTCGGCTCAAGCATTGCACGTATGACAGATGCAGGGTCATATATTCATGCCGGTCCGGAGATCGGTGTTGCTTCTACAAAGGCATTTACCGGGCAGGTTACGTTGCTTACCCTGATGGCATTGTATTTAGGATACCGGAAGGGGACGATTCCAAAGCCCTACTATCATCAGTTGCTCAATGAATTGGAGAATATTCCTGCAAAGGTGGCGAAGGTGTTGGAGAATAATGAGAAAATTCAATACATCGCCAGTGAATTCAAAGATGCAACCAATGCCTTGTATCTTGGGCGTGGATATAATTTTCCGGTTGCTTTGGAAGGTGCACTGAAGCTCAAGGAAATTTCCTACATCCACGCCGAGGGCTATCCCGCAGCTGAGATGAAGCATGGTCCGATTGCCCTTATTGACGAGAATATGCCGGTATTTGTCATTGCGACGAATAAGAGTGCGTATGACAAGATCGTCAGCAATATTCAAGAGGTAAAAGCAAGAAAGGGCGTGGTCATTGCGATTGTGACCGAAGGAGAGCAGGAAATTGCCAAGATGGCAGATTACACCATTGAGATTCCCGATACGGACGAGCCGCTCACTCCGTTGCTTTCGGTCGTCCCGCTTCAACTTTTGGCCTATCATATTGCGCAAATGCGAGGGTGTGATGTCGATCAGCCCCGAAATCTTGCCAAATCTGTTACAGTAGAATAATTAACGACTCTCAGTTGTCAATCATCGAAATTTTTATGGAATACAATTCACAAAAAGAACGCCTGGTCATGCCGGAATACGGGCGGAATGTTCAAAAGCTCGCCAAGCACGCACGCGAGATAACAGATAAGACAGAACGGCAGGCGTACGCGGAAGAGATTATTGACCTCATGTATATCATGAATCCTCAAAGCAGGAATGTTGATGAATACAGGGTCAAGTTGTGGAAACATTTCTTCAAAATTGCCGGATATGATCTCGATGTGACACCCACCGAGGGAGAGAAGCCAACGCCTGAAGACGATTACCGCCATCCGGATAAGCTTCCCTATCCATCTGGAAGCCCGAGATACAGACACTATGGTAGCCATGTTCAGAGGTTGATAAAGCGCGCGAAAAATATGGAAGCAGGGCCTGTTCGTGACGGATTCGCAGTGACCATTGCTTCGTATATGAAGTTGGCTTACAAAGCCTGGAATAAAGAGCATTATGTAAGTAATGAGGTGATTGTGAATGATTTGAACTCGCTTTCCGGCGGCGTTCTTAAGGTTGGGAAAGAGGTAAATCTCGATACGCTTGCTGTTCAGGCTGCAATGCCCGGCGGTGGGGGCGGAGGAAACGGCAAGAAACGACACTCACAGTCGAATCGCTCTGATAAGGGTCGCCGGCAGAATAACCGACGGCGCAGAAAATAGGATTTTCAGTATTGAATCATTTCCCAGACTGACTTTGCTATGATGCCAGCAGATTCCTTTATCGTAACGGGAGGGAGGCAACTTGAGGGTGAGTTGATTCCGCAGGGTGCGAAAAACGAAGCGCTACAGGTGCTTTGTGCCTGCCTGCTTACAGATCAGCCTGTCACATTTTCCAAAGTGCCGGCAATTCGGGATGTTTTTCGATTGCTGGATTTGTTGCGTGGGCTTGGCGTAGAGGTCACGCGAATTGGAGAAGAAGAATGGCGGCTTCAGGCAACGTCTGTTGATCTTGAATTTCTTGGATCAGACGAGTTTGTTCGCGATGCCCAACGCATCAGGGGTTCCGTGATGCTGATAGGTCCGCTGCTCGCTCGATTTGGCCGCGCTTTTCTCCCGAAACCCGGAGGAGACAAGATAGGCCGACGGCGGTTGGATACGCACTTTCTCGGTATCCAGAAACTCGGCGGAGACTTTGTCTATGATCCTGGTAAGCGCTGCTATTCTGTTTCTACAGATGGGCTCCAGGGTACGTCCATCCTGATGGATGAAATTTCAGTGACCGGCACGGCGAATGTCCTTATGGCAGCGGTGCTGGCAAAAGGAACGACCACCATATACAACGCTGCATGTGAACCTTACGTCCAGCAGTTATGCAGGATGCTTGTTCGCATGGGTGCACACATTTCTGGGGTTGGGTCAAATCTTCTGACTGTTGAGGGAGTCACTGCTTTGGGTGGAACGGAGCACAGGCTGTTGCCAGATATGATTGAGATTGGCAGTTTCATTGGACTTGCAGCAATGACGCAATCGGAACTGACCATCAAAGACTGTTGCATCGGAGAGTTGGGGAATATTCCAACAGCTTTCGAGAAAATGGGTATTCAACTGCGGTTTGAAGGTGACGACATTGTGATTCCCCAACAGGATGTCTATGAGATTCAAACATTTATTGATGGGTCTATTCTGACCATTTATGATGCCCCATGGCCGGGGTTTACGCCCGATTTGATGAGCATCATGCTGGTTCTTGCCACACAGGCAAGGGGAAGTGTGCTTATTCATCAGAAAATGTTTGAAAGCCGGTTGTTTTTTGTAGATAAGCTCATTGATATGGGGGCCCAGATCATTCTATGTGACCCTCATCGTGCAACCGTAATCGGATTGGGCCGAGCACAATCATTAAGGGGTATTCACATGACTTCACCTGATATTCGAGCCGGTGTTGCACTCCTCATTGCTGCACTTTCTGCCGAAGGAACGAGCGTTATTCACAATGTGCATCAGATTGACCGCGGTTACCAGAGGATTGACGAGCGGCTAAATGCCATTGGTGCGGAGGTGGTTCGGAAATAAGGGGGCTGCGGCGAGGAAATTCTTATTTTTGCCAAACAGTTTTCTCAATCTTAAATTTCCCTCCATGATGGTACCTATCAAATTCGGAACTGATGGCTGGAGAGCCATTATTGCGCAGGAGTATACGGTCGATAATGTCAATCGAGTTGCTGAAGGCACGGCATTGTGGCTTCGTCAGCACAAAGCCAGCAGTGTTGTCATTGGGCATGATTGTCGTTTTGGGGGGAAGCTTTTTGCGGAAACCACAGCCCGGGTTATGGGGGCACATGGAATCAAGGTGTACCTCGCTCAGGGCATGGTATCCACCCCTATGGTATCGCTTGGCGTAGTGCAGCATGGGGCAGACCTCGGCATTGTCATTACCGCAAGTCATAATCCGCCAGAATACAATGGCTTCAAGCTGAAATCCAGGTTTGGCGGTCCGTCTGTCCCATCTGAGGTGGCGGAGGTTGAGCAGCTGATTCCAGACCAGCCGCGGGCCGTTTTACCCTCTTTGGCAGAAATGGAAGAAGGTGGGCTGCTCAGTTATTCAGATCTTGAGGAAGCGTATTTCGTGCATGTCAATACCCATTTTGACATGCATGCGCTTGTCAGCGCAAGCGGAAGTCTGGCATATGACGCCATGTACGGTGCAGGTCAGAATGTGGTCCGGCGCATCCTTCCAAATGCCCATCTGATTCATTGTGAGGAAAACCCTTCATTTATGGGTCAGGCTCCAGAGCCCATTCACCGGAACCTCAGCCTGCTCTCTTCGACGTTGAGGCAATCAGACAAACTCTTGGTCGGTCTGGCCAATGATGGCGATGCTGACAGGATAGGCATGTATGACGAGCACGGCAATTTTGTGGATTCTCATCATATCCTCTTATTGTTGCTGTTGTACTTGCACAAGCATAAGGGAATGTCCGGGAAAGTAGTCGTGACCTTCTCCGTGACAAACAAGATGCGACAGCTTGCGGAAAAATACGGGTTGGAATTCCAGCAAACCAAAATTGGTTTCAAGTACATTGCTGAGATTATGATTCACGAAGATGTGCTGGTTGGAGGTGAGGAGTCTGGAGGGCTTGCTGTAAAGGGGCACATCCCCGAGCGTGATGGTGTCTGGATTGGGCTGTTGATTCTCGAGTTTATGGCGAAGACCGGCAAATCACTGAGTGAGCTCATCCAGGATGTCTATGATGAAATCGGAACCTTTGCGTTTGAGAGAGACGACCTCCATCTTTCGGAAGATAAAAAGCAGAGCGTCATGAAAGCCTGTTCCGATGGAGTCTACACTGCGTTTGGTACATATGAAATCATTCGGACCGAGGACCTTGATGGATACAAGTTTTTTGTCAGTGAAGATGCATGGGTGATGGTCAGGCCTTCAGGGACTGAGCCGGTCCTGAGAGTGTATGCTGAAGCACCAGATTCGGAGACGGCCCGTGCCATGTTGAATGCAGCCCACAAGACATTGCTCGCCTGAGTCAAGATTATTCATCCCGGATCATAGCAATATGTGGGATGCCATCCTCGAGATAGGTCTCTCCAATGGGGTCAAATCCAAATGAAGCATAGAATTCTCTGAGGTATTCCTGTGCTGAAATTTTCAGTGGAACTGGTCCGAAGAGTTGGAGGCAAATCCGGATGGTTTCCTGCATGAGGAGCCTGCCCGCTCCGGACCTTCTCACTGAGGGAGCTGTCACTACCCTGCCGATGGAGGCGTACCCGGTATAAGAAACACCTTTCGGAAGCAGACGGGCGTAGGCAATCAGTTGTCCGGCGGAGTTGGTTCCGCTCAGGTGCCATGCATGTTGGTCCTTTCCGTCAGCATCGAGGTATGGGCAATTTTGTTCGACTATAAATACCTCCTGTCGCAATGACATGATGTCATATAATTCTTGCAATGTCAGGTCGTCGAATGGAAGACAGGAAAACGAAATTTTCATCAAGTCCGGTTATTTATCCAGAAGAGTTTGTCTTCTCCTGTCGAAAAGTATCTCTTTTTCGGGGGAACAAAAAATTCCGGGCCGTCCTTCTATTTTGTCTTTATATTTTTGATAATATCTTTATGGCGGGAAATGTGCCCGTTCCTGTTATCTTGTGAAGAGATGATCAATTAGCAGATGAGATTAGGAGTCCCATACCGGTTTGTCAGAAGCGTTGTTACAGCCATGCTTTTAGGGAGTGCTGTGCTGGCAGCTGGCCAGGATATGCATTTTTCTCAATATGATTTTTCTCCACTACATGTCAACCCTGCCCTGACCGGTATTTTCAGAGGTGATATGCGCTTTTCTGGGATATATCGGTCCCAATGGGAAAGTGTGCCGGTTCCGTATCAGACATTTTCCGGAGCTTGTGACATCAAGTTTTATGATAAAGACTTGGAGAATACACTCTTTGCCGGAGGACTACTCTTGAATTATGACGAGTCAGGAGACGGGAGATTGCGGACCACTCATATTGGCATCAGTACTTCAGTCACTCAGCAGCTTTCGGAGCAGCAATTATTGACTCTTGGGGTTCAGTTCAACGCAATTCAGCGAGCCTTAATGCAGTCAGATCTCACCTTTGGCAATCAATTTGATGGAGAGCAGTTCAATCCATCACTGAGTACGGGTGAGGATTTCGAGTCTGCCCTGGCAACCTACTCATCGTTCTCAATTGGATTAAATTGGCATTTTCAGTTACCGCACAAGCGAACCCGCATTGATGCCGGGGTCGCGCTGAATCACTTCAATGAGCCAGCGGTGTCATTTTTGGGTGACCAGCGCAGTTTGTTAGGCAGCAGATTCACACTTTTTACCCGTGGGACTGTCCCGGTTGCCGCTAATATTGATGTTGTGGGAAAATTTCTTGCTCAGCGGCAAGGGGAATATGCGGAGACTCTCATCGGTGCCGGAGTTTTGATGCACATCTCACAAACCGTAGGTCGCGAGTTATCTTTCCAGATAGGAGGTGGTTACCGATTTGGAGATGCCCTGATTCCTGAAGCCCATCTGTATTACGGTCCATGGATTTTTGGATTGAGTTATGATGTCAATACATCAGCTTTTTCAGTTGCCACCCGGCGGCAAGGCGGGGTTGAATTATCAGCTGTGTATCTGTTTACGAAAGTCAGACCAATTCCATTGAAGATCTGTCCGGTCTTTTAAGGAGTTGGTTTTATTTATCTGAAGGTATGTACTCTCAGCAAATCCGGACACTTATCTTTGGGCTTTTCAATCGCCAGATTGTTAAATGGGATTTCTTACGCAGCAGCAGAATTCTCAAATTTGCGGTTGTTGTGGTGGTTGGAGTTTTGTGTGGGGTGCCTCAGTCCTTGAACGCGACCCACATTGTTGGAGGGGAGATGACATACCGGTGTCTTGGTAATAATCAGTTCGAAATCACACTGGTCGTTTATCGGGATTGTTTTTACGGGGATCCGCTTGCCTATTTTGATGACACGTCACGCGTAGGGGTCTTCGATGGGAATCACAACCTCGTTGAGACCCTCTTACTTCCCTTTATGATGGTTGATGATACGCTCTCCGGGCAATCTTCTGACCAATGCCTCCAGATTCCGGGTGTTTTTTGTGTACATACGACCACCTATCGGGATACTGTTGTTCTTGATCCGGGCACTGCTCAGGGAGGCTATACACTTGCCTATCAGCGATGTTGCAGGAACCAGACCATTGTCAATATTTTCGATCCGGTAGAGACCGGTATTACGTTTACGACCTTCATTTCAGAGCAGGCGATGTCAGTTTGTAACAGCAGTGCTGTTTTTAATGACTGGCCGCCTATTGCCATCTGTATCAACGAGCCACTTGTCTACAGCCATGCGGCCACAGATGCAGATGGAGATTCTCTTGTGTATCGGCTTTGCACCCCATTTGCAGGTGGAACAATTAACGATGGCCAGCCCGCAGTCCCCTCCGCGCCTCCCTATGATACGGTTATCTGGGCAACGCCTCCATTTTCTCTGAACAATGTGCTTGGAGGAATTCCTTTGCATATTGATTCTGAAACAGGCCTGATGACTGCCACACCTTCAATCATCGGTCAATTTGTAGTGGGAGTGTGTGTGGAAGAATACAGGGATGGGCAACTCCTTTCTGTAACCAAACGTGATTTCCAGTATAATGTAACAGTCTGTCAGGAAGTTTCGGCATCAATTGTGGAGCCGGATGTATCCTGTGGGGAGCTCAAAGTCGCTTTTTCTGGTCAAAGTTCAGGCGCTGATGGCCTCAGATGGGAATTCTTCAGCAATTCTCAACTGATAGGAATGTCTGATGAAGAGGCACCGGTCTTTCAGTTTCCCGATACAGGTCTCTATACTGTCCAACTTATTGCGTTTACAGCAGAGGGATGTGCAGACACAGCATCGACGGAAGTCTTTTTGTTTGATGACGGTTTGGTTCCGGACTTTGATGTACTTGTATTGGATTGTGGGGAGTCAGTTTTGATTGATGTCATCAACCTGACTGAAGATCCAAATAATTTGATTCAATCGTTCGTATGGGAGTTGAGAACAGGTTTCAATGTCGTCGTGGCCTCTGGCTATGAGCCGCAGTTTCAGGTAGAGCCGTTTGACATTCCATATGAACTGACTCTGACAGTTGTTTCTGAAAATGGGTGCGTGGAAAAAGATTCAATGATTTTGTTTCTCAAGCCGATTGGTCCCCCTGATGCCCTTACCGACACGGTGACTCTTTGCAAGGGGGATACGGTTAATCTTTTTCCGGTTTTTGCATCTGGATATGTATACGATTGGGCTCCTTCAGAGGGCCTGAGTGACCCGGGCATTCCAAATCCGGATGCATTTCCGACCCAGACAACGGTATACACGGTTCGCATTTCCGATTCAACCGGACAATGCGAAATCGAGCGAACGGTGACTGCATTGGTCATTGATCCTGTACTTGAAGTAGAGCCAGTCTATTCGTGTGATGGCCTTGAGGTTGCCTTTCTCAACCTGAGTCAGGGAGCGACGTCTTATTTTTGGGATTTCGGGCTGCCTGGTATCAATAGTGACACATCCTCAGAAGACAGCCCTGTCTTTGTATACCCGGATTCTTCTATCTATTCGTATACGCTCATCAGAACTGATGGCCCGTCCTGTGGAGATGCAGACACTTTGGTTGGTGCCATCCAGTCCGGAGTACCGGCCGTGACGGCTGATTTTGATGTGACCTATGCCGGTTGTCAGACAGACAGCGTCGAGGTTCTATTTACAGACCAATCAACTTTTTCAAGAGATAGCATTGTTGCCTGGCATTGGTTCATTGACACGTCAACGTTTTTCGGGCAAGAACCTCCACCGGTTTGGGTGACTCAAACAACCGTGTTGCAGGGATTGCTGATTGTAGAAACAGCTGCCGGGTGCGCAGACACTGTGTCCTCTTCGACGCTGGTGCCTGTTGTCCCCACAGATGGATTACTTGACACCATCATTTTTTGCCGGGGAGATTCAGTCGCATTATTTCCCGGGGCTGATTCTACCTTGACTTATGCGTGGTTTCCAAATGATGGTCTGAATGATCCAACTGCTCCAAATCCAATTGCCACACCAGACATCGAGACGACCTATGAGGTTCAGATTACAGCTCCTGGCATTGATACATGTCAGTTTTTATTTCAAATTACAGTCATTCCATCGGACGCACCTCAGGTGGTGGTTCCCCCAGACACTTTGATTTGCGAGTCTGAAATAACACTATTGGTTGAAAGCGTTCAAGATGCCGATGTGGTGTGGACATCTCCTGATGGCGACACACTTGGGCTGGGACCTCAGCTCACCGTTTTGCCCGAAAATGAGTCGGCATATGTGATTACTGCTACCAGCGGGTTCGGATGTACAGTATCTGACACGGTGCGTGTTGAAGGGAGAATGGTCAATCAATTACTTTCTCCGACAGACACTTTTGTGTGCCCGGGTGAACCAGTTCTGCTTTCTGTTCTCAATACTGACCCGCTGGATTCAGTAGCCTGGCAATGGTCACCCGATAGTTTGATTGCGGGCTTGTCATCAGCACAAACCGCAGAGGTGCTCCTTTTCGAGCCGGGAGTCTATACCTTTCAAGTAACGGGGTTAAACCAATATGGATGCTTTAACTCCGATTCCGCGGTTGTTACGGTTTCTCCGGATTTGAGCGGGATTGATGTGAGTGCCGTGCAAGAATGTGATGGTTATGGTGTTCAGTTTTTAGCAGAAGGTCCGTCTGGAATTTCCTATGGTTGGTCTTTTGGTGATGGCAGTTTGCCAGTATCAGGTGAAGATCCTTTTCATAAATACGCTCAACCCGGGGTGTACGCAGTAACGATCACACCCGGGCAGGGCACATCCTGTGCTGACAGCCTGATTCGAGAAGTGACAGTTTTAGATACAGTGCTTCAGGCCGGGATAGGAGTAGATTACGAAGTGTGCAGCGATTCCGGACTCATCGCCGGTTTGTTTTCCACATCTGTATTCAGTCAGGGAACTACTGTTGCCTATCAATGGGTATTGAGCAGCGGGGAGATGTCAAATGATTCTGCATTCATCATCGAAGTTTCTGAGTCTTCAGTTATTAGTGCTTCTCTTATTCTCACCACGCAAAACGGGTGTGCTGATACGGTGAGCCAAAATCTTCATTTGACGGTATTACCGGTTATTGACTTCCCGGATACGCTTTACCGATGTGATACAGGCGGCGTATTTCTCAATCCGACAGGTCCGGATTCACTTGTGTACATATGGTCTCCCTCTTCAGGTTTGAGCGACAGTACTTCATCGAATCCATTTGCCAATCCTTTGGTGACGACCACTTATGCTGTGACAGTACTTGCAATTGGTGCCGATACATGCTTGCGCACTGAGGCGGTCACCGTGGTTGTTCCTGCATTTGTGAATAATCTATTTCCAGCGGACACCATTACCTGTTCAGACTCCATCAATCTGGCTGTTTCGGTGCCTGATGGAGGCTCGATTCTCTGGTTGGATGCAGGATTTCAAACAATTGGAACCACACCATCTATCAGCCTTCCTGTTATTGACACAGCTCTATTTTATCTTGAGCAAACTGATGCTTTTGGATGTAGCCGGATTACTGACACAATTCGAGTCATTCGGGAGGAGATTCAACTTGAAATCACGGGCGATTCAGTGGGTTGCATCGGCGAGGAATTTCTTGTCGGGCTGGGAACTCAAGGGAATAAAGACAGTTTGGTATACACCGTTGAGGTAGTGGGAGGATCATTTATCATGTTGAGTGACTCCCTTCTGATAATCACGGCAAGTCAACCCGGCACTTTCACTGTGGGTGCCTCTGTGGCCAATCAGTCCGGGTGTATTGATATAGATACATTTCATCTGCTTGCACTCGATACCACTTCTCTTGGCGGAACTCTCTCATTTATTCAGTGCAACGACAGTACCGTTCAGTTTCAGACATCCCATCCGCTCGGTGCCTTTTTTAGGTGGCATTTTGGAGATCTTTCCAATCCGGATGAGATCGGAATGGGTTCTGAGGTGTCATATGACTATCCGGCCCCGGGTGTGTATGAAGCATTTGTTGTAGTCGATTCATCAGTAGCCTGTGCAGATACTTTCTTTTTCGAGGTGGATGTGGTTTCTGGGGTCGGATTTGAATTTGAGGTTGGTTGGGATTACCTGACTTGCGAGAAGCCGGTTTTGGTTCAGCTTATGAGTACTTCCGGGCATTCTCTTGACTCTGTTATTTCCTCACAATGGTTGTTTTCATCGGGAGATACCCTTTTTGGGCAGGAGGTTCAGGAAATGCCCGACAGTACTGGCAATCTTTCCTATACACTTCATTTGACTACGGCCAATGGATGTTTGGGGACATTCTCGGATACCCTTTTCATTCCAGAGGTAATGATTGATCTGGAAGATTCAGTGAGCGTTTGTCCTGGTGGCTCAGTCTTTCTTAATCCGGCTGGTGATTCAGCGTATTTGTACAGTTGGTTTCCGGTAACCAGTCTGAGTGATTCAGTGGCAGTTAACCCAGCTGCGAGTCCTGTTTCGTCGATGACATATACAGTAGACATTCTCGTACCATTTTCAAATGATACCTGTCAGATTCAGAAAGCGGTATTCGTTGAGGTAACTGATTCACTTGAGTATTCACTCACCGATGATCTCTTTTTTTGTGAGCCCCGGCAGGTGACACTTCAGGCAATTGTCGGCGGTGGAATGCCTGCGGATTTTCGCTGGTCTGATGACCCTGATTTTAGCTCGGTGGTGAGTACTGCTGATACTGTTCGCGCTCAGACGGGAAGACCTGCAATGTATTACGTGGAGCTCACGGATTCATTTGGATGCCTTTGGATTGATTCAGTTGTAGTGGCGGATTATTCGCCGGAGGTTATTGTGCCAACGGTGGTATCTATATGCCGGGATGACACCCTTATACTCAGTGCTTCCTCACTATATGACGGAGATTCCCTTCAGTACTTTTGGGAGCCTTTTGATTCGATTCTTATGCTCTTAAACGACTCCTCTATAAGCGTAGTGCCTAATCAGAATACTGAGTTCGTTGTAGAATTTATCAATCAGTATGGGTGTATGGGTGCAGATACGGTAGCTGTTGAGGTGAATGGAGGAAGTGTTCTGACAGTGACTGCAGATCCTGACACCATTCTTCCAGGCAGCAGTTCCTCGCTGTTCGTTTCAGGCACCCCTGGATCAACCTACCTGTGGACTCCGGCAGACGGAACACTTGATGATTCAGGAGTGGCTAATCCTATGGCATCACCTTTGCAAACTACGGTCTACCAGGTTGAGGCAACTGACCAAAATGGGTGTCTGGCAGAGTCAAGTGTGACTGTGTTTGTCATTGAACGTTCATGCATTGAACCGTATATTTTCATTCCTCAGGCATTCAGTCCAAATGGAGACGGGGAGAATGATGTTTTGTTTGTGTACGGGAATCCCATTGATGAAATTGAGTTGGTTATTTACAACAGGTGGGGGGAGAAAGTCTTCGAAACCAGAGACAAGAACTTTGGCTGGGACGGGACCTATCGCAATGAGCGTCAGGCTCCTGACGTGTTTGCCTATTATCTCAGAGTATTATGCGTGAATGGGGAGGAATTTGTCAAAAAGGGGAATGTGACTTTGCTGAGATAATCATCCGTTATCTGGATTTTGTTCTTTTTGAGTAAGGCAGTCTTGGAGGGCATGCCTCCAATGTGCGATAGAGAGATTGAATGTGGTCTTGATTTTCGCTTTGTTCAGCAAGCTGAAATGTGGCCTTTTGGCGGGTGTCGGAAAGTCCTTGCTTTCGATGGGTTCAACAGAGCAATCAATGCCGGTCAGTTCAAAAATAGCGAGTGCGAAATCATACCAGCTGCACACACCCTCGTTGCTGTAGTGGTAGATTCCACCTGATTGCCGGGGAGTCGGTTCAAGATTTTGGATGATGTCAAGAACTGCCCGGGCCAGATGGCGGGCATACGTCGGGGATCCGATTTGGTCGTAGACAACTCTGAGTTGGCTTCGTTCTTGTCCAAGTTTTAACATGGTATTCAAGAAGTTATGCCCCATTGAGGAGTAAACCCATGATGTTCTGATAATCATTGATTCGGGGAGTATTTCGAGCACGTTCTTTTCCCCTTCGAGTTTGGTGCGTGCGTAAACACTTTGAGGTTGTGTCGGATGGTCTTCCGAAAAAGGACGATTATAGAGGCCGTCGTAGACATAGTCTGTCGAAAAATGGATCATGGTAGCTCCTTTTTTCCGGCATGCTTCTGCGAGCAGAGCCGGAGCTACTGCATTGACAAGCTTAGCTGATTGTTGGTCATTCTCAGCTTTATCTACAGCTGTGTAAGCTGCGCAATTGATACAATATTGAATGGGGTTGGAGGAAAAGACTTTTTGGATAGACTCAGCATTTGTAATGTCGAGTTGGGTTCTGTTAAGATATAGAAATTGAAAATCGGGGTATGCTGAGCGGATTGCTGCAAATTCCCTCCCCAATTGTCCGTGTGCGCCTGTGATAAGAATCATGGATTATTGAATTGGACTGTTATGGAGCTTTAGGAAGTCGGAATATTCATGGATAAGTACTCTTGAATAAGATGCTGAGTAGAACTATCATGTCCGTTGGGAAGTACACTTTGTTGTAATTCCGGGAGAATTTTTCCGGCGAGCTGCTTGCCTAACTCCACCCCCCATTGATCGAAGCTGTAGATATTCCAGATAACTCCCTGCACGAAGATTTTGTGTTCGTACAGCGCGATGAGTCGGCCGAGATTACGCGGTGTGAGTTTGGAGATGAGCAGAGTATTCGAAGGTTGGTTTCCTGGAAACGTTTTGGAAGGTAACAAGCGCTCAATGAGCTGTTGAGTCATTCCCAATTCTTCCAGTTCTAAACGGGCTTCATCAGCAGTTTTACCTCTCATGAGGGCTTCAGACTGAGCAAAACAGTTGGCGGCGAGTTTGTGATGGTGATCTTGCAGGGAGTCATGTGGGTTTGCAGCGAGAATAAAGTCTGAAGGGATGAGACGGGTGCCTTGATGCATGAGTTGAAAGAAGGCGTGCTGTCCATTTGTACCGGGCTCGCCCCAGATAATCGGGCAGGTCTGGTATGTGGCAAACTCACCTGATCGAGTTGCTCGTTTTCCATTACTTTCCATTTCTGCCTGTTGAAGGTAGGCAGGAAAACGGTGCAGATTCTGGTCATATGGAAGGATGGCACATGATTCGGCACCCAGAAAGTTTGTATTCCAGATACCGATGAGAGCGAGGATGACCGGGAGGTTGTAATCGAAAACCGCCGAACGGAAATGCTCGTCCATGTCGTGCATTCCGGCAAGGAGCTCCTCGAATGCCTCAAACCCAATTGCGATGGCAATAGGCAAACCGATGGCGGAGGCCAGAGAAAACCTCCCTCCAACCCAGTCCCAGAACTGGAACATTTGCGCTGAATCCATTCCAAAAGCATCTACTGCTTTCGTATTGGTAGAGATGGCAATGAAATGAGCGGAAATATGGATTTCTTTCCCGCCACTGTCTAAAAACCATTGCTTTGCCGTGTGTGCATTTGTCATGGTTTCGAGAGTCGTGAATGACTTTGATGCCACAAGAAAGAGGGTGGTTTCAGGATTCAGTGTGCGAAGCGTCTGGCTTATATGGCTTCCGTCGACATTTGACACGAAATGGGTACGAAGAGTTTGGTGGTGGTATGGTTTGAGGGCCTCAGTGACCATGACTGAGCCGAGATCGGAGCCTCCTATCCCAATATTGACCACATCTGTAATGGCTTTTCCAGTACCACCCTTCCAGTTTCCGTTTCGGACCGATTCACTGAATTCCCGCATTTTGTTCAGTTCGTGGGTTACCAGTGGCATGACGTCCTTGCCATCTGCCATGATAGAACGACCAGATCGGTTTCGGAGGGCGACATGGAGGACAGGGCGGTGCTCAGTTTCATTGATGGGGGTACCGGCAAACATGGCATTGATGGCCTGTTTTACCTGCATCTCTTCTGCCAATTGAAAGAGAAGAGGCATGGTTGTTTCGAGGATGCGGTTTTTGGAGTAGTCAAACAGGAAATCTTTCCAATGGACAGAAAACTTGTGAAACCGGTCAGGGTCTGTGTCGAAGAGTTCCCTCATATGAAACCCTTTGATCATGGAATGATGCGCGCGGAGTTGGCTCCACGCGTTTGTCAGGGTGGGGTCCTGTCGGTAAAGCATGCCCTTTTTTGGGTGAAGATAGCAGAAAACCCTCATAAAGGCTTGACTTGTGTTGCTGATTGGCGTACCTTTCAGAACAGTACCCCAATCGACACAATACATGTCAGACCATCTTTTGCTAGGTAGAAAAGGCGAGCGTGTTGCCCAGCAGTATCTTGAGGACAAGGGCTATCAGGTGTTAGCTGCAAACTGGCGCTTCAGCAGGGCAGAAATTGACCTTGTGGTCAAAAAGGAAAACCTTTTGGTGTTTGTAGAGGTCAAGACCCGGAGTTCGGTAAGTGCCAGATTTGGCCGTCCGGAAGATGCTGTCAATGCCCATAAAGTGAAGCATCTGGGTGAGGCTGCAGCAGCCTATATGCGCGCCCATAATTATCAATGGATGTTTCGCTTCGATATCATAGGTGTAAGGATGAACCCTTCCGGAAGGTATACCATCCGGCACCTTGAAGATGCCTTTTTTCCGGGGTTATGAATGGGAAACATCCTGACTTTCTTTTTTTTAAAAATTGATTTATCTTTGCCACCCATTTACAAACCTGAGAATTCAAAGCTCATGAAAAAGGATATCCATCCGGAGAATTACCGACTGGTCGTGTTCAAGGATTTTTCTGCAGACTACGCCTTCTTGTCTCGTTCCTGCACACCAACCAGAGATACTATCGTATGGGAGGATGGCAACGAGTATCCGTTGGTAAAACTTGAAATTTCAAGTAAATCCCATCCGTTTTTTACCGGAAAGATGAAGTTTGTAGATACTGCCGGACGTATCGACAAGTTCAATAAGAAATTTGCCAATACCCGCTTCGCCAAAAAAGAGGGTGGCGAGGAGTAGGTTATTTTACAAGGAGTGTGTAACTCATGCTCCGGTTAGCAGTGAAATCCGGAAAAAGAGAAGTCCCGTTTTTGAGAATGGGGCTTTTTTTTGCGTACCTGCTCTCACTCTAAGCGATTGAGGTCTGCCGAATGAACACCAACCTAATTTTTTTTGACAATGATGACCGTGATCATCTCCTCCCCTTGACCTTCACAAGGCCAATGGCTGAGCTGCGGGTTGGGGTACTTACCATTCGGGAGAAGTGGGAGCGGCATCTTGGGGGAGAGGGCTCATTCATCACTCAGGATTACCTGTCTCAAAGGTTCCCTTTAAAGATAAGTTCGGACAATATTGTCATCAACGCGGGTGTCCTGCCCAATCCGGAATTAGTGCTTCTCATTTCTGAACTTGAGGTAAATGAAGCCCTGATGCATCAGGGTGACCTGATTGCAGCCAGAATGAATGAAGCCCAGTTTCAGCGTTTGTTGAGTGATGAAGACATTGATGAGCTGGCTGGCTATGAGCTTTCGGAATCCAGCTGGATGCAGGTGCGAAGACCATGGGAACTGTTTACCATGAACAGCGCTGCCGTCGAGGCAGACTATCATTTGTTGACTTCTGGAAGAGAATCTCAGCCACTCAGTCAGACCAATCGGCTGATTGGAGACCCCGGTTCCGTTTTTCTGGAAGATGGGGCTTCAGTTGAGTATGCCACAATCAACACCACCCAGGGTCCAGTCTATATCGGCAAGGGGGCCACAGTGATGGAGGGGAGTCTGATCAGGGGTGCACTCGCTCTTGGTGAAGGTGCGCAACTGAAAATGGGTGCCAAAGTATATGGGCCCACAACAATCGGCCCTTGGTGCAAAGTGGGAGGGGAGGTGAATAACATCGTGATGCTGGGTTATTCAAATAAGGGCCATGATGGCTTTCTGGGAAATGCTGTTGTTGGAGAATGGTGCAACCTCGGGGCTGATACCAATAATTCAAACTTGAAGAATACCTATGAGGAGGTGAGGCTATGGAGTTATGCAGATCAAAAATTCTCTCCGACAGGGCTTCAGTTTTGCGGACTCATCATGGGGGACCACTCCAAATGTGGTATCAATACCATGTTCAATACGGGCACCGTGGTGGGGGTCTTTGCCAATGTATTTGGCTCTGGTTTTCCACGGAATTTTATTCCGTCTTTTTCATGGGGAGGTGCCTCAGGATTATCGACATACCGCTTTGACAAGGCAATTGTGACTGCACCTCGAGTTATGGATCGGAGAGGGGTGGAATTTACGGATGCTGACGAAGAGGTGCTCCGGCATATTTTCAAGGAAACTGCGGTAAACAGGGTCTGGGAGAAAAAGGATGATGAATGAGTATCCTGAATGATACCTTGCAATGAGGCCGCCGCTTTGGAAAAGATGGTTGAGTTATATCAAAGAGGTTCATCTGGAGGATGCCTCCAGTTCCATTAATCCGGAATTGCATGTATCACTTGTCAAGGGAAGGTGCCAATTGTATACCCACAATGCCATCTATTCCTTTGAAGATTTGTATGCGAATTACTATAAGGCGTTTGGACGCATCCCCCTCAGACGGCTTGAAATAGACCACATGCTGGTATTGGGACTTGGGCTTGGGAGTATCCCCTGGATGCTTGAACGCTCATTTTCAAGACGGTATTACTACACTGCCGTTGAACTCGACGAAAATGTGGCGTATTTAGCTCAGAAATATGCACTTTCTGAGTTATCTTCAAGTGTTGAGATTGTCCTTGCTGATGCCTCTCTATTTGTGGCGCAAACAGAGCAGCGCTTCGACCTTATTGCCATGGATATTTTTCAGGATGATGAAATACCTCCGAAATTTGAGGAGATTGGTTTTCTTGAAGATTTGCGAAGACTAGTTGCACCCGGAGGATTGCTCATGTACAACAGGCTTTCCCGAACCGCACGAGATCTCAGTGCGACACGTACATTTTTCGAGGGGCCATTCCGGACTGTTTTTCCTGAGGCTTCCTACTTTGATCTCCGGGGCAACTGGATGCTCTTCAACAGGAATCCTTTGGAAGCTTAGTTTTCAGATTCTCGCATTACACACTAAATAAATAACTCATGTTTGTCATTCATATTTATCTGCGATTTGCCCTTATGGGAGTCCTTACGATTGGCGGTATAGTTTTATCAGCAACCCTTGGGTTTTGGTATGGATTTCCATTCTGGCTTATTGGTTTGGTACTTGTTATCGGATATGTGATGCTCGGTACGGTGCAGTCTGCTGCAGAGTTGATGCAAAAAATGGATCTCGACGGGGCAGAAAAACGGCTTAGCCTGACGCTGAGTCCCAAATTGCTGTATACCGCAAACAGGGCATACTACTTTATTACAAAAGGAACAATTGCCTTGCATCGTAAGAGAACTGATGAGGCGGAAGAATGGCTGCACAAGGCAGAAAATCTGAAATTGCCGACTGAAGACGAAGCGGCTATGGTTCAGCTTCAGCTTGCCAACATCCAGGCGACACGAAACAAATGGCAGGCAGCGCAAATTCACTTTCGCAAGGCGAAGAAGTTCAAAGTGACAAATGGTGAGATAAAGAAACAAATGAAAGAGTTTGAAAAGGTTCTCTCCAATCGTGGGCAGGTGAAAGTTATGCAGCAAAGCGGCATGAGTGGTGCTTCAGCAGCAAGCCGAAAGCGCAGGCGGCCCAGAATGCGTTAAATGATTTCTTCCAACCTTTCATATTGGAGAGGCGGCTATTTCCACTGAGTTTTTCCAAATGACCTTTTTGTGTCAGCATCCTTTTCGGCATCTCGCCTTGCAATGATGTTGCATCTATGGCCATAATCCCGTATTTTCGCAACATTGTTGCATGTAGATTCGTTTGTGGACTGGTTGCCAAACCGGGAGATAAGCGGAAAATGGACAAGACTATGCGAAGAAGGGGGTTTTTTGGTAAATTGAATCTTGACTTCCTGGGTATGTCAGCTTCTCTTTTATGCGCTGTTCATTGCTCGGTGTTGCCCCTTTTGTTGACGGTGGGTTTGTTAGGCGGTTTTTCATGGCTTGAGCACCCGGCAGTAGAGATTACTTTTATTTTCAGTAGCCTGATGCTTGCCTGGCTATCTCTTTTACCCGGTTGGCGGCGGGGTCATGGAAGAATTGAGCCTGTGCTGACAATGTTGGTTGGCTTTGGACTTATTGTTCTGGCACATGTCTTTCACGAGCAATATGAAGGTCTATTAATGACGCTTGGTGGATTGGCAATTGCAGTTGCACATTTCCTAAACTGGCGGCTTTCTAAGAAATTTGGCTGTTTGCTGAGCTCCTCTTAATCTCGCACGGGGGTAGTGTAATTGATTTGGTATCACACTCAAAACAAAACCGGCCAACGCAAAGCGTTAGCCGGTCTCATCATTTACTAAATCCTTAATCCGATAAAATTAGGGAATTGTGTCCTGCAAAGATAGTTAAAATCTTTCCCTTTTTACGAGTCTTTTTGTAAAGTGTCCGAAACCTGTCTGAAGTGTGTAGAAGTACACACCGGAAGCTGAGGGGAGATCGTTTTCTGACAAGCGGATTGAGTTGAGACCTTGGCTTCCTTCAAAATCAAAAACTTTAACGATTTTTCCTGATGCGTCTGTTATTGAAAGGTTACCTGGAGCAGAATCAGGAAGCCAGAAAGAAATCGTTGTCTCGTTTACAACCGGGTTGGGAGTGTTCTGGTAGAGTTCATATTTGTTTGTGGCAGAAATTTGCGCTCCATTTTTATTGAACTTCAGCCCAAGATTATGAATACCTGATGTTTGATGGTAAGCTTCTGAAGCAGTATACCTTGAATTCATGCTTACCAAACTGCTCAGGAAGGCTTCTGAATGGCTTTTCACCACCAGATAAAACAGAGGCTCTTCTTTGAATGATCCTGATATGGCATCACCATTCCAACTGACTGTCAGAGCATGAGCGTCTGACATCCAGTTATAGTTCCCTTCATTCAATTGGATGCCAGGGCCTCCAAGGATTTCAACAAATTCAAGATTTTCCGGTGAAAAGTTCAGGGTGAATTGATATCCAAAGACATCCTGAAAATTATCTCCGTACACGGGGATTTCGAAAATTTGGTCTGGGGATAGTCGAATGTCATCAGCAGTGAGATAACGAACAGGTCGTTCTGATCGAGCTGAAACTTCTTGTCCTGAAATCAGGAGGTCCACGGAATTGTCTACATCGCCAATTTTTATGCCTGTAAATTGTGTACCGGATTGTTGGGACAGCATATCGAACATGACACTTTCCGGCATCCGTTCCATCAATGGGTTATCGGGGTTTTTGAAGGTGTATGTTGAAGGGACGAATCTCCATGATGTATTGTAGGGGAATGAAGTGCTGGCATGTAGAATAACCCTTCTGATTTCAATAAGGTCAGCGGTACTGATATGTCCGGAGTGGTTGGCATCTGCAGCAATCAGTTTATAGGGTGAATCCAGAGGGTCGATATTCAGGATGTGACGTTGAATCTGGATGAGGTCGAATGTTGTTACACCTGCATCAGCGTCGTCATTTCTGTAGGGGATTACTGAATAATCATAGCAGGTCGGCAAATCATTGAAGTGAAATATCCCATCATTAAAGGTCATGTAGTGGGGCATCATTGTGTAACCGTTAAACAGCTCTACTTTCACGTTTCCGATGCTTTGCCCGTCCTCGGTTTGCAGTCCGCCTTCTATGGTTGCCTCGGGCACAATTGCCTGGCAGGTCGGGACATCATCATGATCCATGGCCTCAAAGACTTCGTCCTGCATGATATCGATGCCAGTATTTCGCCGAATGACATCGACCAGGCGTGTATTGCGGATTTCGTTTCGCTTTTCTTCATTCAGGTCAGGGTCATTGGCGTAAAAAAACCGATCTCCATCCCTTAGCGCCTGGAATTGACGTTTCAGTATTTCGACGATGGTTTCACCAAAGAGGGCTCCGGGCATTGGGGCTTCTGCAAGCATTCCGACCCAAGGGTCGAGGTGGTTGATGTTGCCATTGTAAGCCTCATTCAGGGCGAGGGCTTCAGGAGTGTTTTGGGTTAAAGTCAGGAAATCTCCGTAGGCTGAAAGTCCCAGTGCTTCCCGGATGCTATTGAAATCTGGAAGGCCTCTTTCCCGGGCGCGATTGATATTTATTGAGGCCAGATCAAGTCCCCCTGAGCCTGGTTGGCCAAAGAGGAAATTGCGCACATCACCAATGATTTTGGCGTCAAGTTCTTGCTGCACTTGGGTCCCCATGCCTTTAAAGAGTGGTTCTATTCCGCCTTCGCCATAAATAAGCCATGGGTGGAAAAAGCCGTCTTTTAGTGTGAGATTACCTTGTGGAATAACATTTCCATCATTGTCGAGACGGCGGATAGTTGAATTGAGAAGGGTGTGGCCGAGCCGGAAAGCTGCGGCTGAGAAGATATTGGAAATCTGAGGATTGACATTTGGCTTATAGCCCGAGTATGGGGGGAGTTCGATGCCTGCCGCTGGCAACCATTCTTCGAAAATAATGTGCTGGAGTAATCCTCCGACCATTTTGCGGGCATATTGGTAAAGTTGTTCGTCGTTCCAGTCAGGATGGTAACCTGCCAACAGATCGCACATTCTGTTGTGTTCGCGCACGAAGAGGGTGTGAAATGCGATGAGGTTTGGTTGTTCGTTCACTCGTGCATCACCTGCCACAAAAATGAAAGAGTCTATTCCTGTTGGATTATCCATTTCAGGTGCCGAGTGATCGATTGGGTCTCCGAATTCACCAGTAATGGTGTTGAATGGGAGCAGATTGCCGGCAGAGGTTTTCAGTTTGCCACCGTTGAACGTTCGAAGCCACTGTGCGTGTTCTTCATCAGAGCCATAAACCGCGGAGCCATCTATGAAAGGGGTGACGATATTAATAACTCTGCGAGGATTGCCGGGGCCGGTCCCTGTTGAAGGGTCAAAGAGTGACCTGTTCATGAAAATGGGTACTCCCAGAAAGAATGGGTCGGTTGGCTGGGTGAGAATGACGAGAAGCTCATTGGTGTCTGGAACAAATGTTACCTCGTGGTCGATAAATTGGCCGAAATTCCAAAGCAGATCACTTAATCCCTGAGGGTCATTGATAAGGTTGTCCTGATTGAAGACGATGTTACTAATCCTTCTTGGGTTTGGACGATTTGCTCCATTCGGCTCAGCAAACCCATCGGCATAGTCGAAAGGGACGTAGTTAGTGAGGGTTGTATTTTGGGCGCCCCATGAGGGGTAAAATGGATTATTTCCGGAGCCATCAATGCTTCGGTACTCCTGCGCGCTTATCGCGGCGAGTGCGGCCAGGTAAACAACCAAAGGGAGTACATATTTTTTCATAGGATGACAATTATTCCGTGTTTTGCCAGTTCCGTAACCATCAGTTTTCATTCATCACCAATTCATGATGGATGAGAAGAAATGGTTTTGTTTGCAGAGAGAGTTGCTGATTTCACTTCAGTTTTGAAAGCGCGATTATTCATCGTGAACACTTTTCAAGCTGAGGGCTTTGGGTTGATCAAGGCGTACATACGCAGCACTAATCGTTACGTTCGTTATCAGGCAAATATAAGAAAAGTATAAGGACCTATTTTCTCATTCTCTTGTAAAATTTCTTTTGAACAGTGAGGGTCTGGGATTCAAAGACATAGAATTTACGATTTTTGCTGTTTCTCTTGATTTTTTTGATGGAAAATCAGACTTGCATGCATGAGGGAGGGGGTTATAAATGAGTATGAGAGAACACCTGGCACGGCGGAGTGTTTAGGAAGAAACCGAGTACATTTTAAAACCGGAATAATGATGAAAAAGATAATTTGTACAATCTTCACAGTTGGAGCTTTCGCATTCGCCGCTTTGTCGCAGGTATCGGATGCGACCGCCTTGCAATCCATTCAGGTTGATGTGGTGTATCTATCATCTGACGTCCTGGAAGGGCGAGAGACTGGGACGCAGGGCGAGGAGCTTGCGGCCAGGTATATTTCTTCGCGATTCAGAGAGATTGGTCTTCAGCCTGGTGGTGAGGCCGGGACCTATTTTCAGCCCTTCGTGTTTCGCCATGTCCCCCAACCTCAGAGTGAAGGTGAGGTACGTACCGGCAAAAACGTGATCGGGTATCTGGACAACGGAGCGTCAAAGACGGTAGTTATTGGTGCACATTATGACCACATTGGATACGGGGCTTTTAATTCACGCTATGTTGGTGATCCGGCCATTCACAATGGAGCCGACGACAATGCAAGCGGGGTGGCAGCCCTTTTGTGGTTGGCAGAGCATTTTTCGGGAGGTGTGGCAGAATCAAACAATTATCTGTTCATTGCATTTTCGGCCGAGGAAATGGGCTTGCACGGTTCAAAACACTATGTCGGCGATGCGGCAGATGGAATAGACAAGATCAACTATATGATCAATCTGGATATGGTAGGTCGTCTCGGAGATGATCAAGTCCTGACAATAAATGGCGCTGGCACTTCTCCAATCTGGGCAGATGTAATTGAGCGTGTTAAGGTTGCTGGTATCCAATCTGTTGTTACCACTGAATCGGGCATCGGCCCTTCAGACCATACATCCTTCTACTTAAAAGATGTCCCATCGCTGCATTTTTTTACCGGTGTTCATGAAGATTACCACAAACCATCAGATGATAGTCATCTTGTGAATTATGAGGGATTGCTGGCTGTAAGTCAGTATGTATCAGCCTTGATAGAGGGACTTGACGAACAAGGTTCTGTCGAATTCTCCAAAACCAAAGACGAACAGCCTCAGCGTGCTGCTCGCTATAAAGTTACTTTAGGGGTTATGCCCGATTATGCATTTTCCGGACCGGGAATGCGCGTTGAGGCGGTTTTGGATGGCAGGCCTGCACAAAAGGCTGGGATAGAAGATGGTGATGTCATTTTAAAAATCGGTGAAACCACTGTCAAGGATATCTATGGATATATGGACGCACTTGGAAAATACGGAGAAGGGCAAAAGGCGGAGGTTGTCGTCAAACGGAAAGATCAGCAACTGACAAAAGAGGTGGTTTTTTAAATCGGGATGGACATTGGGTGGAATTTTCTCATGTGTCAGTGATTCATTTTATGTAATTTTGCTACTCCCTGGTTGCTCCGGAATCAGGTGAGACCCGTGAACCGTTTTACACCCTTGTGGAAATTACCATCCCATGAATCGTCATTTGTTTCTTCTGCTGTTTGTGGCACAGTCCCTCATGACGCTTGCTCAGCAAACACCACTCTTCACCCAATATCGCGAGTACGGCAGCCTCATCAATCCAGCTATGGTTCCACAGGCATGGATCCCGTATGAGCATCATTTTACAGCGGGGATTTCATATCGGACCCAATGGACCGAGATTGCAAGTGCGCCCAGAACTGCAGTTGTCCGCGGGGAGTTTATGACCAGGGACTACAGTCCTGCCAATGCAATTTTTGGAGGGCACATTGTCCATGATCAAACGGGACCGACAGGTTTTACAGGGGTTTATGGGCGGCTTGCCGGTGTGATTTCTGATGACCCATATTATGGAGGGTTTGGTGCAGGTATGAATCTTGGTTTGGTGCAATACCGTGTGAATGTTTCGGATTTGAGGTTTCGGGATCAGGAGGATTTGGCCTTGCTTGAGGATCAAAATAAACTCTTCCCGGATGTCGGTATTGGGGTGTATGCTTATAAGCGGTTTACTTCCGGCTTTTTGGAGGAAAGTGTTGTGTATGGAGGAGTGTCCATCCCTCAAACATTGGGCCTTGACCTTGAATTTGGGAATGAAAACGGTTCGTTCAACACCCAGCGAATGCAGCATTTTTATGGGATGCTCGGGCTCTATAAGTTCTTCTCGGACGGCAGTTTTATTGAACCCTCTGCCTGGGTCAAATATGTATCCGGAGCACCAGTCAATGTGGATTTCAACCTTCGATACCAAATGGCCGTCAACTTGTGGATTGGTGCAGGGTATTCGACTTCGAGTAGCATACACCTGGAAACTGGTGTTTTGCTGGGTGACGATGTCAATCTTGGAAGCGATCACCTGCGAATCGGCTATGGCTTTGATTATCACTTTACGTCGTTTGGGCCTTTTACCGGACCTGCACATGAAGTGAATATCGCATTTTCTCTGGGTCGTTTCTAAACGTCCGATCTGTCAGTACTGCCGTCAGCCTGCATTCTTAAAACACCCTCGACATGTCCAGATCTTTGATCATAGGTTTCATTTTGTCAGTTATTTCGTTCTTTCCCGGAATGGCTCAACAGCCTACGCTTCTTTTTCCGAATATTGATGCGGCTCCCGGGTCAACAGTTTGCTTCGAAGTGCTTTCGAGTAATTTCGACTCCATCTTTACCATTCAGTTCTCTTTCCAATGGGATCCTGCGGTGATGCAATTTGTCTCTGTGCAGGGATTTGGTTTTCCCAATGTGTCTTCCGGAAATTTTGGAACCACGTTCGTAGATCAGGGGAAGGTCAGTTTTTCATGGTTTCCATTTTCTGGTCAACCGCTGACACTTCCGGATGGAACGCCGGTTTTTGAATTGTGCTTTGAGGTGATTGGTGAGCCGGGCGAGTCGGCTTTGCTGACTGTTGGCTCTGATCCTACCGCTATTGAAGTGACAAAACCGGGGTCTTTCAGCAATGTTGGCCTCGGCGCTACCGGAGGCGTACTGAATGTAGTTGGCAGCCAGGTTCTTGAGCTCTTCATTGAAGATGCAATCGTCGGGACCGGAGAGTCGTTCGGGCTTGCACTTACCCCTTCCATGTTTAATGATATCAGCAGTCTGCAAACCACGCTTTCATGGGATGAAACAATCATTCAATTTGATTCAGTCGGTGATTTTCAACTCCCTGGTCTGGATGTGTCAGACTTTGACCAAACGGTGACTGCAACCGGCTTGCTGGGGCTTGACTGGACAGCTCCGGGGGGTACCCCTTTGACATTCCCGGATGATCAACCCCTTTGTACACTTTATTTTACAGCCATCGGTCAGTCGGGAGATAGCACACTTGTTGAGTTTACAGATGAGCTCATTCCCCTTGAAGCGACATCAACCAGTGGCATTTCAGTTGGTGTGCTGACTGACCCCGGACTGGTCAAAATTCTCTCACCTCTTCTGATATGCACGGACGAAGTAGTGGTCAACCAGTCAGATACTGTGTGCATTCCGCTGGTAGTAAATGGGTTTGACAGCATTCTTTCTATGCAGTTTACCTTGCAATGGGATACTTCCATGCTCAAATTTGTTGGGGTTGATGGTTTTTCGATACCGTATTTGGATTTACAGGAGTTTAACCTGACACAAATCAATGTCGGACTGCTTTCAGTTTCTTGGTTTGATGAGGATTTCAGCTCTAAGACACTTCCTGACAGCACCATAATATTTGAGGTTTGTTTCGTGGCAGTTGGGTCTATTGGTGATTCAACAGAATTACAGTTTGTGGATGATCCGACAAAAATCGAAGTGCGCGATAAAAATGGTGATATCGTCGCCTTTAGCAGTAAGACGGGGACGGTATTTATTGAGAGCGCCATTCGGATCGTGGATACACTTATCACGCAAACGAATTGCGGAAACCCTGAGGGAGGAGGAATTGATATTGAGTTGACAGGAGGCATACAACCTTATTCCTTTATATGGAATACCGGTGATACAACTGAGGACCTGAGCAATATTTTTGCTGGAGATTATTCAGTTACAATCGTTGATGCTGCCTCAAATACTCATACGCTTGTCAGTACATTTTTTGTAGATGGCAATTTTCTGTCTCCCTCAGTGTCAACACTGGTGGACACGGTGACGCTCGATTGCAAGGAACTGCCGCTTATCATTGCCGGTACAGGCCCCACTGACCCCCAGTATGTGTACGAATGGTCTTCTTCCGGAGGAAATGTCAATGACACCCTTACTGATCCTCTTCAGGCCGAGGTGACACAGCCGGGGGTTTACATACTGTCTGTAACGGATACGACAAATGGTTGTGGCAATCTGGATACTACGGTCGTCATTGCTGCAGCGCCCTTTCCGGTGGCTGAGGCAGGGCCAACCCGTCTGCTCACCTGTGCTGATTCGACAGCTCTCTTGGATGGGGGCAGTTCTTCAGTTGGGGCAGCATTTGTGTACGCCTGGTCTACTCAGGATGGTCAAATCCTCAGTGGTGAGTCAACTTTAAATCCCGAAGTTGGAAGTGCCGGAACGTATGTGCTCTCGGTGACAGATACACTGTCTTCCTGTGTCACTGTATCCTCGACTGAGGTGACTGCAGATACTGCTTCCCCCTACATTGATTTGGGAGAGGAGGTCCCTTTTGCTTGCAAGGATGCCTCTGTCATTGTGACACCTGATAGCCTTGAATCCGGTTTTGGGGTTACCTACATGTGGACTGCTCTTTCCGGACAGATTGATCCTGCATCGGCTGATCAGCAACAAGTATTTGTCTTCGCTCCTGGAGTCTATCAGTTGGTTGTTGAGAATGAGTCCAACGGGTGTATTGACTCAGCTCAGATAGCAGTCTTTGCCGATACAGTCTCTCCGGTGGTTGAGCTTGACACGCCAGCCATTCTTTCATGTGTTGAGCAACAGGCTACCATTCAGGCCACAGCTCTTGCCCCAGGAGTGGCTTATGAGTATAAATGGACTGCGCTTACGGGAGGTAGCATTCTCTCAGGCGCTGATGATCCAGAGGTTGTCATTGGTGCATTGGGTGTATACAGACTTGTGGTGACTGACTCGCTCAATGGGTGTAAATCCATTACAGATATTGAAGTTTTCGATGATCCGGATGCACCAGTTTCGGATGCCGGTCTGGATACCGCTTTGACCTGTGACACGGATACCATCCAGCTCAGCGGGACTGCATCTGCTGTGAATGGAGCATTCTCAGTCAACTGGCAGGCAGAAAATGGGGGGAATATTCTGAGCGGGGGCTCTTCACTGCAGCCCGTTGTCGATGCGACCGGTACGTATATCATGACAGTGACTGATGATGTAACAGGCTGCAGTACTACTTCATCATTGGAAGTCGTCTGGGACACTCTGCCGCCAAATGCAGAGGCAGGTCAGGATAAAGAGCTTACCTGCATTGCTATATCGGTGCTGGTGGGCTCGCCAACTTCTTCTCAGGGCCCTCAGTTCAAATACAAATGGACGACTCCTAACGGAAACTTTAGCTCGGCCGATACGCTCGTTATTGCCACAGTCAATGAGCCTGGTCTTTATTTCTTACAGGTCACAAACACCCAAACTGGATGTATAAATTTTGACTCTGTCACTGTGACGAAGAGTCAGGATATTCCAATTGTTGACCCGGGATCCGACAGAACATTGACATGTACCGATTCGCTACTGTGGCTTGGCGGACCTCAAACCACGATGGGTGCCGATATTAAGTATCTGTGGTCAACTATCGATGGAGATGTCATCGAAGGGGAGGACTCAACATATGCCCTTATTGGGACTCCAGGTGAGTACACGCTTGTAGTGACAGATGAGAGCATCAATTGCACGAGCTTCAAGAAAGTCACGGTCGGGATTGATACAGCACTGCCAGTTATTGAATTGGCAGATTCTTTCGCAGTAGATTGCACCACTCCTGAAACGATTTTAGATGCAAGTGGCTCATCTTCAGCCCCTGAGTTCCTACCCTCCTGGCAGTCTTCGACAGGTGTCCTGTTGGCCGGGGGGTCTACGCTTACACCCACAGCCACTGGTCAGGGTGAGTTTATCCTCACGCTGCTTGATTCAGAAAACGGATGTATTGCCACTGATTCAACCTTTCTTTCAGCAGACACAATTCTGCCGTTTGTAGATGTCTCCGTCAATGGGACACTCAATTGCACCACTGACGAAGTAGTTGTTGATGGTAGTGGCTCAGACAATGGAGCAGGATATACCTTTGAATGGATACCGTCTGCTGATCTCTTAGATCCGACTGTGTTGAATCCATCAACAATGGTTCCGGGTGTGTATGCTCTTGTCGTAACAAATCTCACAAATGGATGCAGCGCCTCTGATTCAGGGCAAGTTCTGATTGATACGCTGTCACCCATCGCACAAATTGCCTCTCCTGACCAACTAACCTGCGTGGTATCGGAAGTCATACTAGATGGCTCGGCATCAACCACTGGCCCGCAGTTGGTCTACCTCTGGAGTTCCCCTCAGGGTGTACAGGTACTCTCCGGACAAACGACTCCTCAGGCACTTGCTGGCACTTCTGCCACCTATGTCCTGCAGGTGACAGATACAGTAAATACGTGTACGTCGACAGATACTGTGATTGTCCTCATTGACACGGTTGCGCCCGTCATTGATGCCGGACCTGATATTGATATGGGATGCACAGACACGCCCGTTGTGCTTACAGTTTCGGTCAGCAGCCAGGGGGGGGATGTGGATATCCTCTGGACAGGGTCAACTATTGTAAGTGGCGGACAGACGACCTCCCCGCTCGTGCAAGGCCCGGGGCTGTTTACTGTGACTGTAACTGATTTGACGAACGGGTGTGATGCGACTGATGCGGTGGAAGTAACCATGGTGAATTTGCTTTCTGAAGCAGACGGAGGAAGTGACCAGAGTCTGTGCCCGGGCGAAGAAGTTATTCTCTCTGCCGTGCTCCCTTCGGGTTCGTCAGGAAACTGGAGCTCTCTGACCGGTGGGCAGATTGATAATCCCGCTCAGCCGCTGACATCTGTTTTGGATGGGATCATCCCAGGGGTCAATCAGTTCGTGTGGACACTCTCCACTCCAGACTGTCCTGATTACGATGCTGATACTGTCTTTATTGACATCGAACCAACACCGCTGGCGGTACCTGACAACATTGTTATCCCCTATGGGGGTGGAAGCTTCCCCATTGGGGTCACAGACAATGATGAACTACCAGGAGTTAGCTGGTCGGTGTCGCTGCTTGACCAACCTTCCCTGGGGCGGGCCGAAGTGACTGGGCTAGGCGAAATAACGCTTGTTTCCCCTCCGCTTTATGTTGGGACACTGACATTCTCATACATCTTGTGCCATGATGAGTGCCCTGGATTGTGCGATACGGCCTTGATCACAGTTGTCATTGAACAACCCACAACTTTTCAGTTAGACAGTATTTTTGTACCGAATGTCATTACACCAAATGGTGATGGTGCAAATGACAGGCTGGTTTTTGATTTTCTGGATCTATTTAGTGACAGATATCCCAACCCAAAACTGGTGATTTTCAACAGATGGGGTGATGTCCTGTTCGAATCAGAATCCTATATGAATGATTGGGACGGGAAAGACCAAAGTGGTCGGGATTTACCGGAAGGGACATACTATTTCGTGCTTAGAATCAAGGTGCCTGATGGGGAGGTGATCAAAGGGGACCTGACGATTATTCGGTGAAAGGTCGCAGAGGAATCTTTGCGGAGTCCCCTCAGTCAAGAAGTGTAATTTTATTCCTTCCCAGCTGTACGCTTCCTTCCTTTTCCATTTGTTTAAGAAGACGGGACACTGCCTCTCTTGAAGCATTCAGGTCAAAGGCGATTTGCTGATGGGTGGAGTTGATGACTTTTGATTGGGCAGCCTCAGATTTTTTTTCGAGGTAATTCATTAGCCTCTCATCCATTCGCTTGAAGGCAATCTCGTCAATGGTTTGAACCAGCTCACGCATGCGAAGGTCATATGACTGCATCACGAACTGTTGCCAGCTTTTAAATCTGCTCATCCATTCATCAACATATTGGATGGGAATTCCAATCAGCGTGGTGTCATCTTCAGCAACGGTGCGGATGTCGCTTTTTTTGTTCATCATGCAGCAAGAGAAAGACATTGAACAGGTATCACCGGCGTTCAGATAATACAGGAAGAGTTCATTGCCGTCTTCATCTTCTCTGGATACCTTGATGCTTCCTTCAATAATCATTGGCACCATTCTTATGTAGCTGCCAAAGTCCATGAGTGTATCTCCGGCATTGAAATGGAGCAGTTTCCCATGTTCGGCAATTTCCTCCTGAAGACGGGGCTCAGAGAGTTGGGGGTATTTCCTCCGGATCGCCTGCAGAATTTCTTCTTTCTCTTTCATACCTGAAGACTGAGTAATTGAGGGGAAGAGTTGTGATTGATTACCGATTTGAGGAAGACTGATCGAGGTGCGGATCGTACTTGAAAACAATATTCATCCAAATGGATCGTGCCAATCGAAAAAAGTAAATGAACGAGAATGCGTAAATTAATATTAGGAGGGCAAAGGAGACCTCGATACTCCATCCAATGATCCAGTGAAATAACATGACAAGACCGATGGCGAGCCAGGCCGTAAAGATGTATCCGACAAACATCGCGCCATAGTAAAAACCAGGTTCGGGGAGGAAATTTTGTCCGCAGTTGCTGCATGTTTCATGCATCACAAACGGTTTTTGAAAGGAGAATGGAGGCGTCAGGAAGAGTTTTCCACTATGGCACTTTGGGCAGACAAATCCAAATATGCTGAATGCTTTTGATCCTTTTTTGAATATGCTCATAGTCATACGTGAGTAGCAACCCGAGTCGGGAAGGTCAGGGAAAAAATGAATATGTGCAAAAATAACGGATTGTCAATAAATGAGCATGCCAAAAGGCTGGGTTACATGGTGCACTGACAGTTTTCGAGGCACTCAATGATGAGGGAGACATCACGCTCTTTGAGCGAGTACATCATGCTTCTTCCATCTCGCTTTGAACTGAGAATGCCTTGCAGACGCATAATTTGGAGGTGATGTGAAGTCAGGGATTGCTCACTGCCGAGCATTTCACAGATTTCGGATACCGAGAGGCGTGGGTGTTGTTCGAGAAGGTGGACGATGCCAAGCCGCAGCGGGTGGGCGATGGTTTTGAGAATCCTGCTGATTCTCTCCAGTTTTTCGGCCAGAGCATTATCGATTGTACGCGTTTCTTCCATTGGTACTCTTTGTTATCTGACCGCACAATCTGCAATTGCAGAATGGTGAAAAACACGCCGGCTGTAAAAGGAAATGGCGTGTGGCCATGCAAGCAGGAATCAACACGAACGATGGTGCTGAACTATATGATTCCCTGTTTGCATGGCCATTTCAATCAGGTTACTGAGTAGTAGAAACGCCTTCAGTCCTATGATGGTTCAATGAGGCAGTTTGTGTCGGATCATTCCATAGGTCCAGGTACCCACTACAGCACTCGCAATAACGACAAGCATAATCCAGTACCCATGACCTACGAGTGTATACATAGGGCCCGGGCATGCGCCGGTCATTGCCCACCCGAGACCAAAAATGGTTCCGCCAAACAGGTATCTGGGTATGCTCATTTCTTTCGGTGAGAGTTGGATTGATTCACCGGTCCAGCTTTTCCATTGGAAACGCTTGATGGCGGCTACATAGAGGGCTCCGAAAAACACAGCAGACCCTATGATGCCGTACATGTGAAAACTTTGGAAGTGAAACATTTCCTGGATTCGATACCAGGATACTGCTTCAGATTTTGTCATGATGACACCAAAAACGATACCGAGCAGAAGAAATTTAAGAAGTTTCATGAGAATGACAGATTTGGCGTGAAGGAGGAGGGTGGTTAGAGTTGGAGAATCATCGGAAGAAAGAAATACGACATAGCAAGCCCGCCGATAAAGAATCCGATGACCGCGATCAATGAAGGAAGTTGCAGATTGGATAATCCGCTTATTGCATGTCCAGACGTACACCCTCCGGCGTATCTGGTGCCAAAGCCAATCAAAAATCCGCCTCCGATAATTAGTATGAGTCCCTGCAGTGTAGCCAAGGCCCCGAAATTAAATATCTGCAGGGGGAGAAATCCCCGTCCCTCTGCCAAAGTCTGTGGGGTGGAGATGCCCATCTCTGCGAGGGTGGCAACTGTTGCCTGAGAGACCTGAACGGGCTCAGGGCTGGCAAGAAGGTGTGCACCGACAAACCCTCCAATGGCTGTACCAACCATAAACATCAGATTCCAGCGTTGCGTTTTCCAGTCAAAATCAAAGAGAGACGCCCGCTTGCCACCTCCCATCATGCTGCACATGGTGCGCAAATTGGCTGACATGCCAAAACTTTTATTCAGCATCAGGAGGACAAACATGGTTGTGGCAATCATGAAGCCAGAAAATGCCCAATGCCAGGGCTGGGAAATCCAGCTAAGAATCTGTTCAATGACAAGTTGCATGGTGTAAGATTTTTTAAGAGGAACATATTGAGAATAGAAGAACGGTGAGGCATTCCAACCTCACCGCTCATCAATTCACCTTCTGTCATGTACATTTAGGCCATGACCGCCTCAATCTGCTCATTAGTGAGCGTTGTGGGGCAGACATAATCAGTTTTTGGAACATCTGTCTTGGCAATTGCGTCAAATCCACCGGCAATGTCAATCAGGTTTTCAAATCCGCGTGACTTCAAAATGGAAGTGGCGGTCATCGATCGGTATCCTCCCTTGCAGTGGAGGAAATAGGTGCTCTCTTTTGAGAGCTTATTCATGTTCTTATTAATGAAATCAAGGGGGAAGGAGTGCGCTCCTTCGACATGCTCGGCCAAAAATTCAGTTGGCTTGCGCACATCAAGGACCTCGCCGCTGAGTGAGGCAAAACGGCCTGCGAATTCTTCCGCAGAGATTGAAGTGATTGAATCGACTTCCTTACCTGCTTTTTTCCAGGCGTCAATTCCACCCTCCAGATATCCAAGGGTATTATCGTAACCAACCCGGGAGAGCCTTGTAATGGTTTCTTCAATCCGACCCTCTTCTGCTACAACCACAATGGGTTGTTTCAGATCAGGAATCAGAGCTCCGACCCAAGGAGCAAAACTGCCATCGAGACCGATATTAATGGCATTGGGGACAAACCCATCCTTGAACGTCTGCTCATGACGTGTATCGAGTACCAATGCACCGTGCTGATTGACGACTTCTTCAAACGCATCTGGGTTCAAGGCAATAGAGCCGCGTTCGAGTACCTGATCGAAGTCCTGGTAGCCTTCTTTATTCAGTCTTGCATTTTCTGCAAAATAGGTAGGCGGGGGCAGCAGGCCCTCGGTGACTTCGTGAATAAACTCGTCACGCGTCATGTCCGCACGGAGTGCATAGTTGGTGGCTTTCTGATGTCCGAGTGTGTCCCAGGTTTCTTTACTCATGTTTTTCCCACAGGCTGATCCGGCACCGTGAGCGGGATAGACAATCACCTCATCAGGGAGGGTCATTATTTTTCCACGGAGGCTGTCATACAGCATGCCTGCAAGCTCCTCCTGCGTCATGTCTGCTGCTTTTTGAGCCAAGTCCGGACGGCCCACATCGCCGATGAACAAGGTGTCACCGCTGAAAATGGCGTGCTCTTTTCCATCAGCATCAATGAGCAAATAGGTTGTAGATTCAGGGGTGTGGCCCGGGGTGTGTAATACCTTGAAGGTCAGATCCCCAACTTTTAGAGTCTCACCATCTTTTGCCACGTGGACATCGTAGCTGGTTTTTGCAGTAGGACCATATACTATGGTGGCTCCCGTCTTTCGGGCAAGATCAATGTGGCCAGAAACGAAATCAGCATGAAAATGAGTTTCGAAGATATACTTCAACTTTGCACCCTCCATTTCAAGTTTGTCAATGTATGGCTGCGTTTCACGCAGTGGGTCAATGATGACAGCCTCACCATTTGATTCGATGTAATAGGCTCCCTGAGCCAGGCATCCGGTATAAATTTGCTCAAGTTTCATGTGTAAAATTTTTTTTATATTGTTGGAAGAATGAAAGCAAAGATAGGCAGTGGTCATGTCTTGAGTCTGTGACAGCAGTCACATTTGGAAATTCTAATATTTCCGGAATATCACTCGCTATTATGTCAGCTGCGCCTGAGAAGATACTGCTTTTGTTATTGACTCTTTTATTTGCATGCCCGGGTATTTTGATTGCGCGGACATTTGAATGGGCGCCATTCTTTGAATATTGAAACTTCGTATCCTTACTATAGATTTTCCAAATTCAGGGTTGCAATGGAACAAGCTGCACGAATTAAAGAGTTGGCAGACAGAATATTTCCAGAGGTAGTGTCACTGAGGAGGCACTTTCACCAACATCCTGAATTGTCTTTTGAGGAGCGGCAGACATCAGCTTTTATAGCGCAGATATTAAGGGAATGGGGCATTCCATTTCGAGAGGGGATTGGGGGTTTCGGTTTAGTTGCAGAAATCGGAACATCCGGAGGGGATGTTATTGCCCTCCGGGCAGACATGGATGCCCTGCCGATTCATGAGGCCAATGATGTGCCATATCGCTCCCAAAATGACGGCGTGATGCATGCGTGTGGCCACGACGTGCATACAGCATCACTGCTTGGTACTGCCTGGCTGCTCAATCAGCTCAGAGATGAGTTGCAGGGCAAGGTGACCTTGATTTTTCAACCTGCGGAGGAAAAGCTTCCGGGAGGTGCATCTCTGATGCTGAAAGATGGGATCTTTGCTGCCGTGAAGCCCGCAGCAATCTTCGGCCAGCATGTTCATCCACCCCTCACTGCCGGTAAGGTCGGTTTCAGAGCCGGGCCATACATGGCTTCAGCAGATGAACTGTACATTACTGTCAAGGGAAGAGGTGGCCATGGGGCCCTGCCTCACCAATGTATAGATCCGGTTGCCATGTCCGCTCATTTGATAACTGCCTTGCAACAGCTTGTCAGCAGATATGCCGACCCACTGGTGCCCTCAGTGCTGACGATCGGGAAGATTTTTTCCGAAGGTGGTGCGACAAATGTGATCCCGAATGTGGTGCATATGGAAGGAACTTTCCGGACATTCAATGAAGAGTGGCGGGATGAAGCACACAGGCGTATGAAGAAAATGGCCGAGGGACTGATAGAGGGCCTAGGGGGAGCTTGTGACTTTCAGATTGTCAAAGGCTATCCATTTCTCGAGAATGATCCCAATCTGACGGTACGGTCTATGGATGATGCACGGCAATTTCTTGGAGAGGGCAACGTGGTCTCACTCGACCAACGGATGACTGCGGAAGATTTTGCTTGGTTTGCTCAAGAAGTACCGGGTTGCTTCTATCGTCTGGGTACTGGCAGTGAGTCCGGCGGAATGACAGCTCCCGTTCATACTGATATCTTTGATGTCGATGAGGAATGCCTCAGAACCGGAGTGGGCCTGATGGCCTGGCTCGGCATCCGCCAGCTTCAACGGAAGCCACTGTCTAGTTAACATGACAAGCATTTTTTATATTTTTGTCCTTGTCAGCCAAGAGTATCTACTTTGGCTGATTGGCAATACTTCACTTTAATGACAATCAGCATGGCGAGGATTCTTGTAGTGGACGATGAAGCAAGTATTCGGAAAACCCTTCGTGAAATTCTGGAATTTGAAAAATATCAGGTAGACGAGGCTTCCGATGGAATGGATGCGTTGGCACGTATCAAGCAACAAGACTATGATGTTGTCCTGATGGACATCAAAATGCCAAAGATGGATGGCATGGATGCACTCGAGCGTTTGAGGTTGATCAGACCAGATTTGCCGGTTATCATGATCTCAGGGCACGCAAATATCGATACTGCTGTCGATGCAGTTAAGAAAGGGGCGTTTGATTTTATTTCAAAACCGCCAGATTTGAACCGCCTCCTGATTACGATGAGAAATGCACTCGACAAATCCGATTTGGTGTCTGAGGCAAAAACGCTCAAGAGCAAAATTCAAAAGTCTTCCTTGTCTCCGATGATAGGTGCCTCAGCGGCTTTGAAGTCGATTCAGGAGACCATCAGCAGGGTAGCACCTACAGATGCACGCGTGTTGATAACTGGCAGCAACGGAACAGGTAAAGAGCTTGTGGCCAAATGGCTTCATGAAAAGAGTGAGCGTCGTGACGCTCCGCTTGTCGAAGTCAATTGTGCAGCGATTCCCTCAGATCTCATCGAAAGTGAATTGTTCGGGCATGAGAAGGGTTCGTTTACCTCGGCCCATAAACAGCGCATTGGTAAGTTTGAACAAGCCAACAGGGGTACTCTTTTTCTGGATGAAATCGGAGACATGAGCCTGACTGCTCAAGCAAAAGTCCTCCGAGCACTCCAGGAAAAGAAAATTACCCGTGTCGGTGGCGACAAGGAATTCCAGGTTGATGTCAGGGTGCTCGCGGCAACCAATAAAGACCTCAGGGAAGAAATTAAACGCGGGACATTTCGGGAAGACCTCTATCATCGACTTGCAGTCATCATCATCGAAGTGCCACCCCTGAAAGATCGTCTCGAGGACATTCCGTTGCTTGTTGATCATTTTATTGGTTTGATTTGTGAGGACCAAAGAGTGAAACCAAAAAACATCTCTGGCGAGGCTCTGGTAGCCCTCCAAAAGCTGCCATGGTCCGGCAATATCAGGGAGCTCAGAAACGTTGTAGAACGTCTTGTCATTCTGAGTGGAAACTCTATTCAGAGTGAGGATGTGAACAAGTATGTCAACCCCGTTATTTAAAGGGAGACTTAGATTTCCAAGGTATGCAGCAAAAAGATCAGGAGCGGCCGGTACTAATGACCGATGCTGACCCCAAAGATATCCACTCCCATAAGCGTAAAAAGTGGTCTGACCTCAAGGCTGAAAATTCGTGGACAATGTTCAAGGTCATCGCAGAATTTGTCGATGGACTTGAAATCATGAATAAGGTGGGTCCGTGTGTTTCCATTTTTGGCTCTGCACGAACTCAGCCAGACCACCCCTCCTATCAGCTGGCAGTTGAGATTGCACGTCGGATGGTTGACGAAGGGTACGGAATCATTACGGGTGGCGGTCCGGGTATCATGGAGGCCGGGAATAAAGGGGCCAGTATGGCTGGTGGAGAATCAGTAGGCTTGAATATCCAACTCCCGTTCGAGCAGAACAACAATCCCTATATCGATCCGGGGCTCAACCTAAACTTTAACTATTTCTTCATCCGGAAAGTCATGTTTGTCAAATATGCCCAGGCCTTTGTGGTTCTTCCCGGAGGCTTTGGTACCCTTGACGAGCTCTTCGAGGTCCTGACACTTGTCCAGACAAACAAGGTGAGCCCTCTTCCGGTCATTCTTGTCGACAAGAGTTATTGGGGTGGCTTGAAAGAATGGATCGTGTCAGTCATGGCCCGTGAAAAGAAAATCAGCCCGAAGGATATTGACCTGATTCATGTCGTTGATACCGCGGACGAGGTGGCGGGAATCATTAATAACTTCTATAATGAAGAGCGTCAGGGCCGTCTCGAGCCGAATTATCAGCTCTGATGATGAAGCGCCCTCCCAAAATGGTTACCGAAGAATTGTGATGTCGCCTTTCAAAATGAGCCCGTTCGCTACGTCCAGTTTGAGTATGTAATAATAGGTGCCTTGCGGAAGCATTGAGCCGTCAGGGCCTTGCCCTCCCCAGTCATTTTTGTACGGCTTGGCAGAGTAGACCACATCACCCCATCTGTTCAAAATGACAAGTTCAGAGTCTGATCTGTTTCTACAATTCCCATCCTCCAAGAACTCAATAATGAACAGGTCGTTATTCCCGTCTCCATTGGGAGTAATGGCATTAGGAATCCCTTCCGGTTCAAGGAGCGAGGTGGGGGTTATTTCTACCCACACAATGGCTGTATCGCATTGATTTGGGCATTCAGGGGTGCACACTGAATAGGAAAAGTAGTCGGTTCCGCAAAAACCCGGGTTGGCTGAGTACTGAGCGCTGTTGTCAGATCCGAGGAGGACCATTCCATGATTTGGTTCGCTCAGAATCGAAGGGACCGGCAGAAATGGAATCTGGTCATTGGCAAGTATCGGAATATCTGCCATATTGCTTCCGGTAGGAATAATGAAAATGTCATCTGATAAGTCAGGTGGTAGGCTGCTGAGGAGAATGAGCGTGTCTGCGTCATAGTCAGGGCATTCTGTGGAAGACAGCGTCCATACCACAAGATGGGCAGCAAGTGGAGGATTGGAGATGATCGCTGTGGTAGCAGCTGTGGGGTCTGAAATGAAGGCTCCTGTTGGCGAGGACCACCTGCCGGTAATCGGGTCCAGAGGAAGGTTGCCAGAGATGAAAACCGGTTCTGACCAACAGACCTTGAGGCTGTCATCCAGAGCAGCTTCTTCTAAAAAAACGGACTGGAGGATTTCGATGGTATCACGGGCAGAACAGCCATTGGAAGCTGATTGGGCAGTTGCTATGTAGATTCCTGGTCTTGTGACCAGGGGGTTGGGAGATTCTGAGCCTTCAAGAATTTCGCCTTCCACCGCGACCCAGGAGATTGCCACGCCTGGTGTGAAAACGCCTTCAATCTGAAGAGGGTCATCCTCACACTGACTAACAATGTCCGGTCCCAGTGAAACGAGCGGGGCAACTGTATCTGCCCAAATGGTAAATGTATCTTTTGACATGCAACCGTTTGTGGGATGGCTGACTGTCACCGCAATCATGCCAGGACTGCTGACAACTGGCTCGGGAGTTTGGAATCCGGATTCAATGAACGCGCCCAATGAAGTCCATTCGAAAAGCAGATTACTTGGTATGACAGAGTCGGATGGTTGAATCACAATCTTGGGCAGTAAGCAGGTGATTGTATCTGGTGTGTTCCACTGAATTGACGGGGCAATGGTATCCTGTTCGACTTGAATATGGGCGGAATCCTTACACCCATTGATGGTATCGGTGATAATCAGTTTGTAGGTGCCGCCTTGAATGACGTTTACTGACTCTTTTGTGGAGAATGGGGAGTTAAAAAAGAGCCATTGAAAGCTGAGATCATGTGCCCCAGAGGAAAGTGTCCCATCAAGAGTTACCTCAGGAATAGTGCAGGTCAGATTTCCAGAACTGGCGATGGCAGCATCAGGAGAAAGGGTGTCAACAAGAACTGAAAGTGTGTCAGTTGACAGACATCCATTCTCAAATAGGGCCTCAGTAATATACACACCCGGCGTGGTTACAACAATGGATTCCGAATCAATAACAACTTGTCCATCTGGAAAAATCCAACTCAGCTGGATTTTTGTATTATTTCCAGTTGTCTCGACCAGCGTTGCGGTGGGGTTTTTGCAGGTCAATGTATCAGGTGGCAGAATGAAGAGTGGTGGCGCGAAAGTGTCCTGCTCAACGGTAATCGTAAGAGATTGAGAACACCCGTTTATTCCGGTGGCCATAAGGGCGAATGTCCCGGGATCGGTGACCATAAGCGAATCTCCCGGAGGGTGTCCATTCCAGACGAGGATGGTGCCTGGTGACGATTGCCCAGTCAACCAGACGATGGTGTCGCGGCATGTGAGTGTATCTGTGGAAGCCTGAAGAGGTGGTGCAATCGTATCGGCCGGTACGAGTATAGAATCTGTAGATAGACAACCATTGGAACTTTTGGCAGTAAAGACATATAGACCAGGATGCGGGGTGAGCGCCTCCAGAGTGTTTGCAGTGAATTGTTGTGGTCCTTGCCACAAGAAAGAATCGGCACTCGGTTCGATTTGAGCATAAAGCACAGCCAGTGTATCAGCACAGGAAATGGTTTCGGCGGTCAGAGTCAGTTGTGGGGCTATCGTATCAGTGGTTACCTCCGTCGAGGCACTGGCGCTGCATCCATTGGATAGTGTTGCGGTCAGAATGTAGGTTCCTGCCAGGGAGGTGAATGTGTCTGGAGCTGTGGATGTAAATGATTGAGGCCCGGTCCAAATCCCGCTTGCGAAAGCCGGAAGTATGGTTCCGGTTAATTCAGCTAATGGATGTACACAGGTTATGGTGGTTGATTGTGTAGTGACCACTGGCAAACTGGTATCGGCTTCGATGGTGATGAGGGCTGAATCAATACACCCGTTATCAGTTCGTGAAACTTGAAGCCGATAGATGCCTGGTTCCGAAACGAGGAGGGATGGTACAGTATATTGGAATCCATTCAGACCCTTCCACAAGAAGCTCAGGGAGTCTGCTGGGAGAGAAGGCGAAGCATCCAGCGTGATTTCAGTAACAAGGCAACTGATTACAGAATCTGAGTGGGTGACCAGAAGGTGAGGGGGAGTCGTATCAATAGAGACTAACACCTGGGTGCTGTCAGCACATTGAGGGAACCCTGGATTCGGGTAAGAGACCGTGAGTTGATACAGACCTGCTTCAGAGACAGACGCAACAGGAGTATGGGTCGGGATTGGATCAGGTGTGCCCGATAGTGATTTCCAGCTGAATGCAATGAATGAATCAGTCTGGGATGCAATCCCGTTGAGCAAAACAGTATCTCTCACGCAGGTCAAGGGGTCCGGCGTTGAAACGATGGCTATTGGGTCAACGACCGTGAGAGAGACCGCAATGGTGCTGTCGCACCCTGTTTGCGACGCATTCGGTAAGGTCACCCGATAGTTGCCTTGCTGGTCAAATAACTGATTGCCAATCTGTATATTTTGACCGCTGCATATGGTCGTGTCAAGGGTGCTTAAAAGTGTGTCCAGTATGGTCAGTTGTACCCTGACGAAACTGTCACACCCCTCTGAGTTCAGCAGGTCAAATTCATACACTCCTGTCTGCTTAAGCATGCTGTCTGCAAAAATGGTAGTTTCACCAGCACAGAGGGTGACGATTGTGTCAATAGGATCAGGGGTAGATAAGAGGATGATTGTCATACACGAATCCGAAAGGGAGCCGCAGAAAGAGGGAATGGTTCCCAAAAGGTCTTCCCTGAGGGCGGATAATAAATGGTGGTTGGAAGGCTTGGGAAGAAGCGCTGAATCTTCAAGTGCATAAGAAAAACCACAGAGTTGATACACCCCAGGTGTTGCTCCGCCTAACAGCAGGCTGTCAGCGAAATCAATGATGGTATCATTCTTCGCAATAACAAGCGTGGTATGATATTCAGCAGAATCAGGGAAACCACTTGGAAAAGTGAGTGCAGGGCTTATCGGGGCATTGGTAGCAGAATCACCCGAACAATAAAACAGGGAGTCGGGGCTGATTTGACCAGGATGAGCTTGACACGGGACACATTCGAGGTCTGACTCATCGCAAAAACTGATATCAAAATCTGTCAATAATCCGGCATCCATCTGGCTCTTGTCCGAGATGCTCAGCGTCCACAAGCCAACAACCGGACCGGAGTCAAAATCTTCAAGACAATCCGAATGTGGATGATAGGATCCGGTAAAATTTTGGAAAAACCCCCAATTTACGGTATTGGTCCACACAGCCGGGAATCCGGGGTCAGGAAATGCACTCTGCCCACAAGGCACAAACCGAATATCCCAACTGCTGAAGTCTGTCTGACCCGATAAGGTAGTGGGTGCTGGCCCAATGAGGTTCACAACTTGCCCTGAGGGCGAGCTCAGCGAGATGCTCAAATCTCCGACAAAACTGTGCTGAAAGGATAATGTGACTTGACAAACGCCTTGGTTTGGGCTCCCCAAATCATTGTTTTGAGCGCTATCTACACGAAGGATGTAATTTCTGGTATTGTCATCCGGAATGGGTTGTGGGCATCCGGCACAGATACACTGAGCGCATAATTGTGAATGGAATAACACGAACACAGCACAGAAGAGAAGGAAAGGAGTAATTGTCTTGACGAGCATGCGCCAAAGTTGATTCCGGTTGGTTTATAAAGATACAAATATAGGCATCTTCACCTCCTTTCTCTTGATACGAGGGTTTATTGACCATCTTCAGGTGCTAAGAAATTATGCTCTTCCTTCACGGAGCTTTGAAAAATCCTTGCTGTTCAAGATATTCTGAATATGCCGCTCTGAGTAACCAACTTCTTTAGCCAGTTTTGTAATATCTGTATCGGGATTGGTTTGGAGAGCTTGGATGACTTTTTCTTTGCGTTTGTCCCTTATGAGTTGTCCGGGTATTTGCTTGAAATGAATCTTGAATTCTTTGTAGAAATCCTTTTTGATCATTCCAAAATGATCCAACAGAGACTCAACTGTGACTGAATCGATGTGATTGTCAATGAATGAAATAACTGTTTCCTGGAATGGTTTTTCCTCAATTTCAGGGGTGCCTTCAGGCAGACTTTCGGAATCTTCGACCTGCCGGCGGGTGCGTTTGTAGGCAAAGTAAATCGCCAGAAAACAGAAGGAGTCTTCTAAAAAAAAGCACACATGCCATTTTGGGATAATGTCTCATTTGTGGCTTAATGACAAGGAATGCGTTCTAATCTGAGGAATCAACTTGCTTCCTGATTAACTTTACAAAAACCTTATAATAAATATAAATACTTATGGCTTCTCAGCACAACAATTTTCGAGAAGAAATTTCGTAAACCGTATTGGAAATTATGGAATTTGACTTGCTTTGATTGGCATGGCTAATCTTTAAGCTGCTGAATGATTTCGATTTGCAGCGGTACGAAATTTCGTACCTACTCTTTTTCGGAAATTTCAATGAATGCTACGGTAGTGTCAGATTTTTCCATGAGGGGGCTCTCTTATTTCCTTCCATACATTTGGTGAAAACAAAGAAAGCCGATGCATGCATCGGCTTTCTTTGAAAGTTTGAAGATAGATTTTCGTGTTCCTTATTCGGAAACAATGATTTTTCTTTGAACCATTTTATTGCCGGTTTGCAGTTGGAGAATGTATGTTCCGGCTGGAAGATCACTCACGGTGAATGTTTCAACTGCAGAACCAGCCCGAAAATCGACCTCCTTGTTCAATAACTGTCTGCCGGGAATATCAAATAGTTTGATGTTCAGCTCAGGGGAAGGCGCAGCCTTGACATCCAGGGTGAAAAATCCAGAGTTCGGATTGGGGAATACACGAAGCCATTCCTGCCCCGGGAGGGTTTCGGTGGATGTGACAACCACATTGACAACCTGACTTGAGGTATCAGTCCCGCAAGAATTTCCCGCAATCAGGAAAACTGTAAATTCTCCAGAAACCCCGTAGACGTGGGTTGGGTCAGGCTCTATGCTGATGGCGCCATCTCCAAACACCCAAAGCAGAGTTGATGCTCCGACTGCATTAGAAGTAAACTGGACGGTATCGGCAGTAACTGAATAATCAAAGGAGGAGCTTGGAGGTTCACTTGCTGTGACGGCAACAGGGATCGTGATTGTATCGTGGCCAAATGCATTCGAGGCAATGAGCGTAGCTGACCAGCTGCCCGGAGTGCTGTAGGTAACGACAGGATTTTGCTCAGTCGAGGATGCTGGCTCACCACCAGGGAATGACCATGCCCAGCTGGTTGGCGCATTTGTACTAAGGTCTGTAAATGATATCGTTGCCGGAACACAGACCACAGAATCGGTCGGTTCAAAAGCGGCAATCGGCGCTGCTCCGTTTTCAGGCGCAGTGACTGTTATTTGAGCCGTATCAGACCCACAACCGTTTGTAGTCACCAGCCGGACGTCGTAGAAACCGGGCTCAGCATAGGTATGAACAGGGTTTTCTTCGTCACTTGCCGCTCCATCGCCAAAGTCCCACGCATATGCATCTCCACTTGATGATAGGTTGGAGAATGAGAAAATCAGGTCATTGGAAGAAAATGCAAAGTTTGCCATTGGAAGTCCAAGAATGGTAATAGCATCTGAAATGACAAGGGTATCTGCCCCGGTAGCATTGGAAGCAATTAAAGTCACCGAATAAGTGCCTGCAACTTGAAAGGTGACCTCAGGATTCTGTTCGGTACTGCCTAGCGTTTCAGGGCCTTCGAATGACCACTGCCAACCGGTCGTATTACTGCTTGACCCATCTGTAAATAAAACAGTGAGCGGGAGGCAGCCATTCTGAGGGGTGAATGTGAATGCTGCCGAGGGAAGGGTAGACACCACCACTGTTTGTGTCACGCTGACCGTATCACAAGAATTCCATGCAGTAAGGGTGACCTCATAAGAACCGAAATCGGCATATAGATGGACAGGATTGCTTTCGGTGCTCCCATTTCCATCACCGAAGTCCCAGAGGAAATCTGTTGCGTTTGTACTTGTATTGGTAAAGGTGACGGTCTCGAGGTCTCCAAGGGCTGAAAATCCGGCAGTCGGATCTGGCAGGACGGTTACATAATTAATCTCGGTTGCAACAGATTCTCCTGCGATATTGGTCACCGTCAACTTTACTGTGTATTGTCCGCCCTGATTGTAAGTGACGACTGGATTGATTTCTGTGGATGTAGAAGGATCTCCGCCTTCAAATTCCCAGAAATAGCCATTGCCTTCACCTGTAGACAAATTTTGAAACTCTACGACCAATGGACTGCAGCCGTTGGTATTATTGGCCTTGAATGACGCTACAGGTGGTGCAACGACATCAATCTCCAGAGAGGTAGTGTCACTGCCGCAGGAGTTTGTTGCAATCAGGGTGACAGTGTAGGTGCCACCATTATCATACAAATGAGATGGTGATTCTTCGGTGCTCTCGTTGCCGTCGCCGAAATCCCAGAGATATTCCGTTGCATCTGTTGAGGTATTGGTGAAGGAATAATCCGGACCAGTTTGTATGCCTGTAAAACCTGACTGTGGAGGTGCCCCCACGGTTATGTAATCAGTCAAGGTCAGCGTGTCTGAACCGAGGGCATTTGTGGCAATCATTGTCACGCTGTAAAGTCCTGGGTCAGAATATGTCACCACAGGGTTTTCATCGGCTGAGGTTGCGGGGCTTCCGCCAGGGAAGCTCCATTCCACAGAGACCGTATTTTCTGATGCGCCGCTCTGGAATTGGACAGTCATTGGAATACAACCGCCAGTCTGATCGGCTGAGAAGCCGGCAGTTGGCGGTGTTCCTACTGTGAGTGTTTGTGAGAAGGTATCGGCGCCACAAATGTTAGAGATGATCAAAGTAACAGTATACACCCCATCTGCATCATACTCATGCACAGGACTGTCTTCAGTACTCGTGTTCCCATCTCCAAAATCCCACAAGACGTCGCCGTTTCCAGTGGAAGAGTTGGTGAAGGTGACTTCAAGTTCTACAATGGTTGCTGTAAATACTGCGACAGGGGGTACTACAACAGCGATAAAGTCTTCCTGAATGAGCGTATCCGAACCCTGGGCGTTGAATGCGATGAGGCTGACTGAGTAAACGCCGGGTTCATCCCATGTAACGGTTGGATTTTCCTGATTGGAAGTTGACGGGTTTCCGCCTTCAAACTGCCAGAGGAGAGAATCTGTATTTCCTGATGAAGTGTTTTGGAACTGCACAGTGAAGGGTGCACAACCAGTTGTTTGATCGGCATTGAATCCCGCAACCGGCAGAGATGTTGCTTCAACAGTCTGGGCAGTTGTATCTGCTCCGCAGGCATTGGTAGCAATCAAGGTGACAGTATATATGCCAGGGGCTCCATAGGTATAATCGGGATTTTCGTCTGTACTGCTCTGACCATCGCCAAAATCCCAGGACCACCCAGTTGCGTTGGTACTATTGTCTGTAAAGGAGAAATCCAGATTTGCAGAGGAATAATCAAAATCAGCCGTTGGGACATCTTCAATCACGACTGCACCCTGCAGGATAAAGGTATCGCTGCCAAGTCCGTTGGAAGCAATAAGTGTTGCCCCCCATGTGCCAGAAATGGAGTAAGTGACCAGAGGATTTTCTTCAGTGGATGATTGAGGGTTTCCTCCTGGAAAATTCCATGACCAACTCGTCGTATTTAGGCTGGATGCATTGGTGTATTGAACCTGAAGAGGGAGGCAGCCTGTCTCTGGGCTCAGGGTGAATGCCGCAGTTGGTAGACTGCCAACTGCGATGGTATTGGAGATTGTATCGCTGCCACAGTCGTTTGAAGCAATCAGGGTTACGGTGTAGAAGCCGTCTGCTGCATAGGTATGTACTGGTGAAATCTGTTGGCTTGAATCCCCATCTCCAAAAAACCAACGGTACATCGTGCTGTCGGCGTTGACACTGAGATTGGTAAATTCGACCTGGAGATCACTCACTTGCGACTCAAAATCCGCTTCCACCAGTGGATTGACCGTGATGAATGAGTCGATGGTCAATGTATCAGCCCCCTGATTGTTGATGGCGATGAGGGTCACGCCGTAGATGCCAGCTTGCGTATAGGTTACTTCTGGCATTGTGTCAGTAGAACTCGAAGGATCCCCACCGGGGAAGAACCACTGTAAGCTGTCGGTATTCGATGTGGAGGAGTCTGAAAAGACGACCGTCAATGGTTCACAGCCACTGACTGTGTCGACACCAAAACCGGCCTCAGGTGGGGTCGCAATCACGATGGTCCCTGTTGTGGTATCACTTCCGCAGATGTTGCTGATGATTAATGTAACGGTATAGGTGCCATCCTCTTCGTATACATGCGTTGGGTCAGTTTCGGTTGAGCTATTGCCATCACCAAAATTCCACTCAACAGAGTCTGCCCACATGGAGGTGTTGGTAAAGAATACTGTGTCAAGGACAATGCTGTCTGAGAAAGAGGCGACTGGAGGCTCAAGTACTTGAATGAAACTGTCAATCGTCAAGGTGTCAGCGCCTTGGAAATTGCTGACTATGAGGGTGACGGGGAAATACCCGGCACTATCGTAGGTCACAACTGGCATTTCGTCAGAACTTGTACCAGGTGTGCCGCCTGTGAAAATCCATGACCGCTGTTCGACATCACCGGTTGACGTATCTGCAAAAGTCACGGTCAGAGGGGCACAACCACTGAGGGTGTCTGCAAAAAATCCGGCAGAGGGGGCAGCCTGAATATCTATGATAAGTTCAGCAATATCAGTGCCGCAGCTGTTAGAAGCAGTCAACTTCACTGTGTATGTGCCTCCATCGGAATAAGTGTAGACCGGATTCTCTTCCGAGCTTGTGCCACCATCTCCAAAATCCCAATCATAGATGTCTGCAAATTCCGAAAAGTTATCAAAATAGACCGTACTGCCATCGATGGTGGCTGAAAAGTCAGCGATGGGCACATCATCGACAGTGATGAAGCTCAGTATGGAAAAGTCATCTGTTCCCCCAACGTTCCCCGCGGTCAGGTAGGCATCAAAGACTCCTCTGTCATTGTATACCACGACCGGGTTTTGGTCTGTGGAGGTCTCGGGAATCCCCCCCGGGAAGGTCCAGTTCCAAAAGGTTGGATTTCCTGTTGACAAATCAATGTAACTGACCAGCAGTGGTGCACACCCACTTGTGGGTTGTGCCGTGAAATCTGCGAATGGCGCGGGGATGTAGCACCCTCCGGAAACAACCACGTTATCGATATACAGGTTGTTGCCAAATCCGCATTCATTCTCAAACATTATCACCACAAACGGTTCCCCTCCGAATTGACTGAGGTCTACCTCATAACACACACTCCCAAAGCCACCCCCATAGCACCAGTCATCCAGATCCGCTGGCACAAATGGATCAGAAAGTGGCAAGGCGGTGGCGAAGGTGCCACCCCCGTTTTCCTGTGCCGTAAAGAGGGTGAAAGGGAAGGTGTTGCCACCATCGGTAGAGACACGAACTCTGAGCTTGTCGTAGAGATTTCCTGGCCTTCCCACATAAGCGTGCTCAAAAGAGAGTTTGGCTGTGGCACGACCGGTCAGGTCAATAATTGGAGAAACGAGGCCATCGAGTTGGCCTATTGCGTTATAGTCGAAGTTGGTCATCACCGCCGCTGTAGAGCCAAGTGGGGCACCTCCAACCGCTGCATCTGACCATGAATTTGAATTGTCAGGATTGGAAACACTCCATTGAGCAATTCCAGCCTCGAAGTTGTCGAAAAACAGAACTTCCTGCCCATCGTCTCCGACCATAATATAACCGGGCTTACTTTCTTGAAAGGTCCCTTGGTTCGTAAAGAGAGTGAGTGTGACACTGTATACTCCAGGGTTATTGTAGGTCACCACCGGATTGAGATCAGAAGATACAGTCGGATTCCCTCCGGGGAAATCCCATATGACGCTATTCGAATTGCCGGTGCTGAGATTGATAAATTGAACAGATGAGCCGGGGCAGAGATTCGTGAGGAGTGCCTTAAAATCAGGTACTGGCGGATTAAGAGATGGGCAGGTAGCCAAACAGCCGGCTGGCTCGACAATTGATGGCAGATAAGAATTGACCTGATTGAATGACTGGCTGGACCAAGTGTTTGTATTGTTGACAGCTGGCGCCATGATTGTATTGCTGTTTGGGGGGTCATGCGTGCAGCTGAAGTTGTGCCCAATTTCATGGGCTGTCAAAACCCGTAAAAAACTGGCGTTTGTAGAAAAGTCTTGAAGGACATGATATCCAAAATTCGTGCAGACTGCAGTCAGGTAGGCGATCCCGATGGTTGAACCATCAAGTTCCCGGTCTGTCCATAATGACCCCAGGTCGTGCTCGGCAGAAAATCCATTTGGAGCCCAGTTACGGAAGCTCATTAAGAGTTGTGTTGCATTTGTAGAACTGGTCCATGGATCGCAGGTAGAGCAGATGGAAACAAATTGCTCTACGATATTAAACAGGATATTGTCACCGAATTCATCATCATAATTGCCCTGAACGTTATTCATGACCCCTTCTGTCTGGGCCTCCACCTGGGCGATATCCATATTGTATTCTACAAACATCAGGTAATCAGAAGCAATAGCCAGCTCAACCTCCCAGCAGTTGTTTGCAGATCGGTCTTGTTGCTGGTTGTGCGGTACCGGGTCACGGCCAATCATTTCCGAGGCGGCACAGAAATTTCCCTCATAGGGGACAACATCGCGCTCGCGGTAGACGACGAATAAATCCGGCGACTGTCCTTTTACAAATGTTCTGAGTGGCTCTACAAACCATCGCACATCTCCCTCTTCAATATACCCGTACAGAAAATGGTTGTCCAGCGTCAGTCGCACGCTATTTTCACCATTCTCCATATACCCTTTAAAGGTCCGGACATAAGACCGCGGGTATTCAACCACTCCATTTTCCGTCATGGCCCTCAATTTGTAGTCATCGGTTCTCATGTCATTGGCCACAATGCTAACCGGCCAGTCATGCTGCGAGCCAAGTTGCAACTGAAAGTCAAGCTGTCCAGCCTCCCGGGCTGCCTCAGCAAGGGCACCGGCGTCAAACTGATACACACTGGCTGAATAAAAGTACTGTTCAAGTGCTGGAAAGGATCCGGGGTGCAGCTCGCCTCGGAATTGCTCCTGAGCATATCCTGAAAACGAAAGGAGAACCAGAATCAGCGGGATAAAGAGCGTGTTCTTCATAGCAGGTGGTACTGTGTATTGATAAAATTTGGACAAAAATAAGAGGGAATTTGGGGTTGGCTCAATAGAATGGGTTGGTATTTCTTCTCCAAGCCGACATTTCAGACAAAAATACGCGCTTGCGAACGGATTGCAATAGCGGTGTGTTCATAATGCAACGCATAATCTTTCCAGTGTTGAGATCGTTTTTTGCAAGTACAGCGCAAGAGATTCATGTAGATTTGTCCATTTTTCAAAAAAGTCTCATTATGGGTTCTTTTCAAAGATTTTTCAGGTTGCTTCTGGTCATCGCGCTCATTCTGGGCATGTTCGGTCTTTCCCCTGACACACACGCCCAGCGGTCGGGGCGAGCGGATAAATATTTCGAAGAAACTGGCAACCTGACGGGCAGGCTCTGGTACGGAGGAGGGTTCAATCTTGCTCTGGCAGGGTCCGGAGATTATAACCAATTTGTCTTTGGGCTGGCGCCAATGGTGGGATATAAAATCACGGAAGACTTTTCTGTCGGGCCAAGATTTGGGTTCGATTACCAGTATGTGAGAGGAAATGCAGCAGTTTATAATCCGAATTTAGCCACAGGTCAATTCCTCGGCTTCACAAACGAGAAAAAAAGTACATTTTCGCTTAGCGGCGGCATTTTTGCCCGCTACAAAGCCTACCGCAGCTTTTTCGCCCATGTAGAGTTCGAACTTCAGAACCGCGAACTTTTTCTCGAAGACAGAGGCTTGCTCATCTACGAGACCGCTCCAGGAGAATTGTTGACCATACAGGAAACCCGGGAGAACTTTTACGCCGGTCTGGGGTATACCAGCGGGTACCCTCTCGGGTTTGAGATGCTTCTTCTCTACAATTTTAACACCCCTGAGAACACAATTGAACTTCCCTTTGATCTTCGATTCGGAATCAACTACAATTTTTAGCCATTCTTCAAATTAAAAACCCACGGTCAGGCTGACCATGATATTTCTGCCGGCCTGTGGGAAAAATCCTGTGAGATTGTAGGTGTTGCCTTGCTCGAGCCGTGCATACGGATCAGATGGCCGGGCATCAAAGCCTGAAATGTATCGATACGTCCATGCATTGCTTGAAAACCGTGCATCGAATGCATTTCGGACCAGGAGAGATGCCGAAAATTCCCGAAATACGGTTGTTTGGGCATCAAAACGGATCACGACATCTGAAAACCAATAGGGGTCAAGGGAAGTCTCAATTCGGGAGGTATTATCTATGTACTGACGCCCCACATATTTGGAAATCAGCTGGGCTGAAAGCTGAAGGTGGTCAAGATTTGTAATGAGATATTCTGCGCTCAAGTCTGCTATATGAGGTGGGGAGAATGCCAAATGGGTGTTGGTGTGTAGTACTGATTCTTGTTGCCCGGTATCCCAGTTGTCGATAAATTCGGTGAAAGAAGCGATGCGATTGTCACTGAGGGCAGCACTGCCGGAGAGATTCAGTGCGCTGGAGACTTGCCAGTTACCACTTATTTCTGCGCCGATTCGCGAGCTTTTTGGGATGTTGACCCTGACTGGGAGGGCATCCTGATTGATGGTGCCTGTTAGTGCCAACTGGTCGTGGTAGTACATCCCGAACGCATTGATGGCCAGAGATGCCTTTGACCAGGATTTTTTCCACCCCAATTCCAGATCAAGCAATTGCTCTGGCCGAGGGATCCGGTCAGGGCCGGCATCAAGAAAGTCAAATCTTCCCGGCTCGCGCTGGGCAACTGCCAGCGAGAGGAAAAGCCTTGAGGTGGGCCCTGATTGCCAGCTCAACCCCACTTTTGGATTGAAGAATGTGTATCGGTGCCGGTCGGTACGGCTGTTGTCAAGACCTTCAAGCGAGTAGTCAACATGCCTGATTTGCAGGTCGAGATATGCGGACCAATCAGTCGTGAAAGACCAGTCGATTTTTCCATAGACATTGGCGTCTGTTTTGTCGGCATCCGCATCATAATACCGAAATCCTTTTTCGCTGTTTGAGGCGAACCGAGCCCAAATAAGCTCGCCATAATGACGGCCGAAATAGCGTGAGGCGGCACCTCCCAGAGTCAATGTCCATGCTGTTGCTGAGTGCTCCAGGCTAAATACCGTTCCGACATAGTGATTGTCGAGCCATCGCCGCCTGATTAGATCGGTTGATTGAAGGGTGTCACCACCAACTATTGGGTTGGCGAGGCCGTAGAAACTGAAGGTAGCTTCCGGGCTAAACAGGGCTGCTTCAAGTTCGCGATCTTTGTATTCTTCAAAATATCCGGCCCCGCGAGTGTAGTGCCCAGCGAGGTGTAATGCCCAGTTATCAGGCAGTGATTGCTGGTAGTGCAGCTGGTAATGGGTTTGCTGATAATTGTCGACCTGATCATCGTGAAATGTTCCATCTGACCGCTGCCCCGCGGGGTTGTAAGTTCGCAGATCAGCCTGTTCTGCATATTGGGCCGGCACACCGAACCATGCCTGATAGGTTCGTTCCTGCCCGTGAAAGACGATGGCCTGAACGTTGCTTTTGCGGCCCCACCATCCTGCAGAAAGGTAATAAGATTCCTGATCAGCAGAGGCCCTGTCAATGTATCCATCCGAGTGAATGCGAGAGATGCGCCCATCGATGGAAAACTGCTTGCCAGTCAAACCGGTGCCAAATTCAAGGGCAGTTTTTCGAGAGTTAAAGCTGCCATATGACTGAGAGAGCCGTCCGTATGCGTCCTCATGAAGTCGCAGTGTGCTCAAATGGACGCCTGCCCCAAATGCACCTGCCCCATTCGTGGATGTGCCTACTCCGCGCTGTATTTGTACACTGCTGACCGATGAGGCGAAATCCGGCAAATTAACCCAAAAGGTGCCCTGTGATTCAGAATCATTCAACGGGATGCCATTGATGGTAACATTTGTGCGGGTTGCGTCGCTACCCCTGATGCGCATGCCATTGTAGCCGAATCCGGACCCAGCATCTGAGGTAACAACTGCTGAAGGGGTAAACCGGAGAAGAAAGGGCATGTCTTGCCCGATATTTCGAGAACGAAGTTGGTCACCGCTAAGGTTATATCCGACAAAGGGCTCCCTTTCCTCAACCCGCACGCTTCTGACAACCAGTCCTTCAAGCTGATAGACTTCAGGCCGGAGCGAAATGTCAGACCGGTAATCATCCTTCTGGCCGTTTAGCTGTACGGTCACCACAGCAGATTGAAAACCCACCGAGCGGAATTGAAGCAGCACGTATTTTGCAAATTTGGTTTGGTCAAGGGTTAATTCCCATTTTCCCAGGGAGTCTGTGGTTGTCCCTAACTGAAGGTCAGGGGCGTAGACTGTGGCGCCTCCGATTGGCTCGGGGTCAGCAGTCTGTGAGGTAACCACGCCCCGTACCGTTATTTGGGCAGCGAGAGGCAGTGTAATCAAGGCGAAGGCAAGCAGAACAAGTATCCTTTTCATCGTTGACTGGATGTTTCGTTCAGCACGCCCGGGGTTCAGCGACTGTAAATAAGTTGGTTGACATTTTCAATCTTGTTATTACGCAGACCCGGGTCACCCTTTCCTTTCTGGAAGTGAGCCGTATCTGAGGCAATAAGAAAAGAAAGAAACCCGCGCAGCATCCATTGCTGCGAACTCCCTTCCCGGCATTACCCGGGCAGGTTCGATGGGTATGATCTCAGCCTGTATCAATAAGGCACCCCAGTGAGATAGATGTCAAATATACTGTGATTGAACGAGAGCTGCAACCATTTTACAAGCAATGTGCGTGAATTGCCTGCATAGCCTGATCAATCCGGACCTGCTTTTGCTGACCCTGAATGCAAACAAATGGCCATTGCTCGGAGGACAGGAGGGTGTGGTAACGATCGAATAGTTGGGATCTGTCTTCCGGATGTTCTCGCAGTGGGTCATCAGCCCATGGGATGTCGGGGCGGCACAGCAAATACAAATCAGCTGGAGCCTCGCGAAGGGTCTTATCAATCCATGGATGACAAAAACCATATTTGACCTCGCTCCAGACTTTCATCACCGTCAAATCTGTGTCACAAATGATGTAAGGTTCTTGTGACTGGGTTGCTGCTAGCTGCATTAAGTTCACCTGGCCCCGGGCAATGGCAAGGAGGTCATGTTCATCATACGGACGCTCCAACCCTCGCAAATATAGACGAGCATATTCTTCGACGTACAGCGCCCCCAATTGTTCTGAAAGAGTTTTGGCCAGAGTTGTTTTCCCGGCAGACTCAGGACCAGTGATGACCACAAATTTCATAATGTCTGAAATCTTATTGGATGCATTGACACCTTCACGGAATGCAAGTATATTTGGTCCCCTGATCTGAAAGGCCACACTACCATTTTAATCGATGGCTTTGCGGTTATACATGGGTGTAAGTTGATTTCAGGCAGGTTGAATGAGTGTGAATATGCATGATATAGAACCACATTTCCGTTGGAGAGACCAGTATATTGCAGCTGAAGATCATTTATCTCCTTTTTATGGGAGGCAATATGACGAGTTTCGCTTTACCAACAAAATTTACAATTATTTCATTCACCCACAATGGGATGCCATCGGGTCTCCAACGTTGTACCTCAAGGTGCTCTATTGCGATTATGAACGTCGGTATGCCATTCTCGAATTCATTGGAGAATGGAATGATGCCATACATAATGATATCATGATTCTCAAACGGGAGGTCATTGACAGTATGCAGGAGTCAGGAATCACAAAGTTTATTCTTATTTGTGAGAATGTTCTGAATTTTCATGGAGACGAAGATTGTTACTACGAGGAATGGCAGGAAGAGGCATGTGAGGAAGGCGGGTGGATTTGTCTGCTGAATACGCTCAAGCATGTCGAAGAAGAGCTTGAAGGCACTGGTCTTCAGCATTATCTTGCCTTCGGAGAGCCCTTTAATGATGTCAACTGGCGCCCCCAGAAACCGCTGTTGTTGTTCAACGCGATAGAGTCGTTGATGGATGGCACTACCAAAGGCATTTGGCATTGAAAAATGGGTTGAAAAAAGTTGGAAGAATGGATTTGGAATCCCTATCTTTGCCACCCGAATTTTACCTCAGCCCAGATGGCGGAATTGGTAGACGCGCTACTTTGAGGGGGTAGTGATCGCAAGGTCGTGCAGGTTCGAGTCCTGTTCTGGGCACCAAAAAAAGGGGATGGCAATTACAATTGCCATCCCCTTTTTCATGAGAGTTCGGTAAAATCAGGATGCCAGGTCCTGACGAATTTTATTGAGTGCCGAACCTGCTTTTACCCAGTCGATTTGTGCTTGGTTATAGGTGTGATTCACTTCAAAACTTTCCTTGCTGCCATCCGCATGATGCAGCACCACAGTCATCGGCTTGGCTGGAGCCATGTCATCGAATCCGAGAATATCGATGGTGTCATTCTGGCGGATTTTTTCAAAATCCTCTGAGTTGGCGAATGTCAATGCCAGCATTCCCTGTTTTTTCAGGTTGGTTTCATGAATACGGGCAAATGACTTGACGATAACCGCTCTGACACCGAGGTGCCGGGGTTCCATGGCGGCATGCTCACGGGAGGACCCTTCACCGTAGTTTTCCTCACCAAAAACTACCGTACCGATCCCTGCTTTTTTATAAGCACGAGCAGAGTCAGGCACGGCCATGAAGGTAGCCTGTTCAGCGTCAGCGGCATAGTTGGCAACATTGTTCATTTCTTCGTTAAACGCATTGATTGCGCCAATGAAGCAATTGTCAGAGATATTGTCGAGGTGCCCCCTGTACTTCAGCCATGGCCCTGCCATAGAGATATGGTCTGTGGTACATTTGCCCTTGGCTTTGATCAGCAATCTCATGCTGGTAAGTTGCTTCTGGGTGATGGGTTCGAAAGGTGTCAGGAACTGAAGTCTGTTGGAATTCGGATTGATGCTGACTTCAACCGTGTCTCCGTCTTCTGCCGGGGGTACAAAGCCGGCGTCTTCAACTGAAAAACCGCGGATTGGCAGTTCGACACCCGTTGGCGGATCAAGTTTGACCGCTTCTCCGTCTTCATTGACCAAAGTATCAGTCAGGGGGTTGAAGGTCAAATCGCCAGCGATGGCCAAGGCTGTGACGATTTCGGGAGAGGCAACGAAAGACCGTGTATGGGGATTACCGTCATTTCGTTTTGAGAAATTTCTGTTAAATGAAGTGATGATAGAATTGGCCCGGTTGGGATCATCGGTATGGCGGGCCCATTGACCGATACAGGGACCGCAAGCGTTTGCGAGGACGACTCCGCCGATTTCTTCAAAGGTGTCCAGAATGCCATCACGTTCTACTGTGTAGCGAATTTGTTCGGATCCGGGGGTGATGGTAAATTCCGATTTTGCTTTGAGGTGTTTTTCTTTGGCCTGCTTGGCCAGAGAGGCGGCCCGAGAGAGGTCTTCGTATGAAGAGTTGGTGCATGATCCAATCAGACCGACTTCCAATTTCTGAGGGTAATCGTTTTCGCGGACAGCATCTGCAAATTTGGAAATCGGCCATGCGAGATCCGGAGTATAGGGGCCGTTGATATGTGGCTCGAGGGTCGAGAGATCAATTTCGATGACTCGGTCGAAGTACTTTTCAGGCTCCGCATAGACTTCCGGGTCGCCGGTCAAATGCTCAGCGACCTGATCTGCCAAATCTGCGACATCAGCCCGTTCGGTTGATTTGAGGTAACGGCTCATGGCCTCGTCATATCCGAAAGTTGAAGTAGTGGCGCCAATCTCAGCACCCATGTTGCAAATCGTTCCCTTTCCTGTGCAGGAGAGAGCTACAGCACCTGGCCCAAAGTACTCAACAACAGCTCCAGTACCTCCTTTGACCGTCAGAATTCCGGCAACTTTAAGGATGACATCCTTGGCTGACGTCCAACCGCTTAGCTCTCCAGTCAGTTTGACACCGATTAGTTTCGGCATCTTGAGTTCCCACGGCATGCCTGCCATGACATCTACGGCATCTGCGCCACCAACGCCAATGGCAATCATGCCAAGACCTCCGGCATTTGGTGTATGTGAGTCAGTCCCGATCATCATCCCGCCGGGAAACGCATAGTTTTCAAGTACGATTTGATGGATAATCCCGGCACCCGGCTTCCAGAACCCGATACCATATTTATTGGACACAGATGACAAAAACCCATAGACTTCTGAATTGTCCGTAATGGCTGTCTGGAGGTCTTTATCGGCTCCGGACTCTGCTTGAATGAGGTGGTCACAATGGACGGTAGAAGGAACATCGACTTCGGACTTGCCGGCCATCATAAATTGAAGGAGGGCCATCTGAGCGGTGGCATCCTGCATGGCAACCCGGTCAGGTGCAAAAAAGACATAATCTGATCCTCTCGAATAAGTCTTGAGGGATGACTCCCCGTGAAGATGAGAATACAAGATTTTTTCTGTCAGTGTCAGCGGTCTGCCCAGAGCTGCTCGGGCCTCTTCAACTTTTTTTGGAAGGCGGGAATAGTGCGCCTTAATCATGCCAAGATCGAATGCCATACATCAGAAAGTTTGGAAGTAATGAAATATGATGCACCTTGTTATTGTGTTCAAGGTGCCCTTTTGGCGTGCAAAAATACGGAATTTATGCCGAAAATGCAGGTCAAAGCGTCTGTATTTCAAGATGGGACGCTTGCCCACCGCCGTTTTTTCCTAACTTTGAACCTCACTGAGTCTTTCTGCACATGATAGCCTACATAAAAGGCGAAATCACCGTCAAGCATCCGAGTTACGTAGTCGTCGAAGCGGCTGGTGTGGGGTACCACATCTCCATTACCGCTTCAACCTATGCGAGGCTCGAAAAAATGGAGTCTGCCAAAGTCTTGACGTGGCTCCATGTCAAAGAGGATTCTCACACCCTATATGGATTTGCAGACGAAGCTGAGCGCCTCATGTTTACGCACCTCATCAGTGTATCTGGCGTAGGTCCCTCCACCGCCCAGCAAATTTTGTCGTCGGCTCCGACAGATTCTCTTCGAGATGCGATTATTGCCGAAAATGAGCATATGCTCAAGGGCGTCAAAGGAATCGGTGCGAAAACGGCCAAGCGCATCATTCTTGATTTGAAAGATCGGCTTCTGAAGGAAGGAGGTCAATCTATCGCACCTACAGCAGTTCAAACAGGCAATACCCTTTATCAGGAAGCGTTAATGGGACTGGAAAGTCTCGGCATACCGCGTCCAAGGGCGCAGCGAGCACTTGGCCAGGCAGCGAAAGAGAATCCAGATACAGCATCTCCGGGAGATTTGATCAAGGCTGCCCTCAAGTTGTTGTCAGCCTGATAATTATCTGCTTCCGCAGATGCCCTTTTCAATCAGCAGAAAAGCCGTTTCTGAACAGAGTCCAGATGAATCTCAGGAAAAACTGAAACTTTTTTTGACCAATCAAAAAATGAAAGGAAGTTTTGTCCGTTTTCCATGAACCGTGTCAGGGAGAATCTCTGTCAGGCATACAATTTATTGCACCTTGCTTCAGTCATCAATGAAAGCCCCGAAAGTTTTCAGGGCGCAGCGCTCGAAAGGCAGTTGAGACGTCCGTTCAGAATACACATGAAGATTTTCCTATACAGCTTCGCCACTTTTTGCATTCTGCTTTTTTCTACAAGCGGGCATACATATAGAGTCTACATGGACGGACCCCTGCCAGGTGTATGTCTCTTTGAAACGGTATCGGATACCATCCCACCCCTCACTGACCGGGAAAATGACTTTCTCAACGATCCTGTGTCAAATCCTTATGATCTCGAGGACCCTGCTGCCGTAGAGCAAACAGTTGAATACGACCCCGAAACAGGCAATTATATCATCTATGAGCGAATCGGGGAAGAGTTTTTCCGAACTCCCTCATATATGACTTTCGAGGAATATCTTGACTGGAGTGCCGAACAACAAGAACGCCAATATTTTCAGTCTCTATCTGGAATCAACACAGGAGCAGGATCAGGTGGCCTTATCGACCCGATTCAGGAAATTGATATTGAGAATTTGCTGATTGACAGACTTTTCGGCGGAACGGATATAGAAATTACCCCACGTGGAAATATCGACCTGATTTTTGCAGGCAGGTATCAGCGTGTTTTGAATCCCAATATTCCAATCAGGGCACAGCGGCAGGCTGGGTTTGACTTTGATATGAACATCAACCTCAGCGTGGAAGGCCGGATTGGGAAGAAACTGAATCTCGCCTTTAATTACAACACCGGTGCGACTTTCGACTTCGATAATCAAATGAAACTGGACTACAACAGCGCAGAGTTCAGTGAAGACGATATCCTGAAACGCATTGAGGCTGGAAATGTCAGCCTTCCTCTGCGTAACTCTCTGATTCAGGGCAGCCAAAGTTTGTTTGGCATTCTCGCAGAGCTTCAGTTTGGCCGCCTTCGTTTGACTACTGTTATCTCCCAACAGCGCTCTCAGCGCCAGCAGATTCAGCTGGACGGTGGAGCGCAGCTGAGGCGATTTGAAGTGAGGGCAGATGAATATGATGAGTTCAGGCACTTCTTTTTGACTCATTTTAACCGAAATATCTTCGAACGGGCATGTGCCAATCTGCCACAGATTAACAGCCAGTTTAAAATTCGCCGTCTGGAGGTATATATCACCAATGATAGGCAGGAATTTCAGGATATCCGCGACATTGTTGCCATCGCTGACCTTGGTGAGCCATCCAATTTTACAGCCTCCGATTCACTCCGATTCAAGCCACCCTCCCCAAGGCATTTCGACCCGGTTACGGGTCAGGCTTTGCCCGGCCAAAATATCGGAAATGGCGTTTACGCAAATGATATCCTGCAGGAAATACTTCGCACCCCTGGTTCCAGTAAGTCTGAAAACGTGGTGAGGGTGCTCCAGTCGCCTCCATTTAATTTTCAGCAGGGGAAGGATTTTGAAAAAATTCAGGCCAGGAAGCTCAATACCTCAGAATACACATTTCACCAAGAACTCGGTTTTATCTCCCTGAATGTGAATGTGCGCCCCGATCAGGTGCTCGGCGTTGCTTTCGAGTATGATTTTAACGGGAAAACCTACAAAGTGGGCCAGTTTTCGCAAGACAATTATGACATTGATTCAAGCGGAGTCCTGTTCGTCAAAATGCTCAAAGGAACAACCCCGAATGTCACAATCCCTTTGTGGGATTTGATGATGAAGAATGTCTATTCACTCGGGGCCTATCAGGCAAACCGCGAAGATTTCTACCTCGATATCGCTTATGATGACCCGGGAGGAGGTCAGAAGCGTTTTCTTCCGATTCTTCCTGAGGTGCCCCTGCTTCAGATTTTCAACCTGGACAATCTGAATGTGCAAAGTGACCCTGCTCCCGATGGGGTATTCGATTATGTGCCGGGGCTGACGATCTTCCCTCGCACAGGACGCATGATGTTTCCTGTGCTGGAGCCATTTGGCAGTTCTTTGTCCAGGCAGTTGCCCGATGATCCCGAAATACAGCAGGAATACGTCTATCAGGTTCTCTATGATTCAACGGTTTGGAGAGCCCGCGAATACCCCTCCCTCAATCGCTTTGTGATTCGTGGGCAATACAAATCAAGTGTGTCCAGCGAAATATCGCTCGGTGCTTTCAACCTGCCGCGTGGTTCGGTGATAGTAAGGGCCGGAGGCCAGACGCTTCGGGAAGGTGTGGATTATGAAGTCGACTACAGCATAGGCAGGGTGCGTATTCTCAATGACGCCTACCTTTCATCAGGGGTTCCGATCAATGTTTCTTTCGAGGACAAGACTCTATTTGGATTCCAGACAAAAACTCTGATGGGGGTTCGGGCCGACTACATGGCCAGCAAAAAGCTGACTCTTGGGGGTACCTACATGCATCTCTTTGAGCGGCCTTTCACCCGAAAAGTCAATTTGGGAGATGATCCTATAAATAACAAGGTATACGGGTTTGATTTGAATTACAGCACCGATGCCCCATGGCTCACCCGTGCAGTCGATGCCCTTCCATTTGTCTCAACCAAGGCACCTTCAACTTTCGCATTGACCACAGAATTTGCAGCCCTGCAGCCAGGCCATAGCCGGGCCATCAATCAGGGGCAGGATGAAGAGGGCGACAAAGACAAGAGCGGCGTAGTCTATCTCGATGATTTTGAAGGGAGTACCACAAGTGACGACCTCAGACTCCCAACAACGTTTTGGGTCATGTCGAGCGTTCCTCAGGACGACGGTCCGAATCCACGGTATCCAGAGGCCAATCTGATTAATGATCTTCGCTCAGGTGTCAACAGAGCCAAACTGAGTTGGTACCGAACAGATATTACTCTGCGTAACGATGAAGACAAGGTCGACCCATACGCCAAACTGGTGCGTCAGACGGAAATCTTCCAGAATGCTTTTATCGCCCCGAATCAAAATGATTTTATTCAAACCCTCGACCTGACCTATTATCCCAATCGCAGGGGCCCCTATAATTTTGATTTGCCTGATGGGACGGACTTTTCTCCGGGCCTCGAGTTTGTAAATATCGAGAATGATACCACGGTCTATCTGAAAGAGCCCGAAGAAAGATGGGCCGGTATGATGCGCCGGATCAATAATACAGATTTCGAACAGGCAAACTACGAGTTCGTCGAATTCTGGTTGCTGAATCCCTTCATGGAAAACCGAAATGGCGAAATCACAGAGCAAGGTGATTTGTACATTAATATTGGAAATATATCGGAGGATATTCTTCGAGATTCTCGCATGTTTTTCGAAGACGGGCTGCCACGTGATGCGAACGAACCGGCTCCTGATACCACGAATCTGGGACTCATTCCAAGAAAACTCTCCCTCATCAATGCATTTGATCAGAACGAGGCGGCCAGAGCCTTGCAGGATGTTGGATTCGACGGAATGGCAGATGAATTAGAGGCGCAGTTTTTTGAAGAGTATCTCAATGCGCTCCAGTCGGGCGGTGCTCCTCCGCAGGTCCTTGATGCCGTGTCCCGTGATCCGGCTAATGACAACTACTCCAATTTCAGAACTGAGGGAGACAAAAGTGTCTATGACCGGTACTATAATTTCAACAATCCCCAGGGGAACTCTCCCGTGGTAGATGCGAGCACACGAATTCCGGGAAATGCCACAGCCAGACCCGACAGGGAAGATATCAATCTCGATAACTCCCTTAATGAAACGGAGGCATATTATGAATACCACATCCCACTCAGACGTGGAAATCAGTTGTCTTCAGGTAATTATTCCGGATTTGGGCTCAATTTCGCAGATCTTCCATTTGTGACGGATACCCTGCAAGGAGAAACAGGTGTCTGGTATCGCTTTAAGGTACCTATCGATCAGTATACCAAAAAGGTGGGCAACGTCCAGGATTTTCGGTCCATGCGATTTATCCGGATGTACCTGACAGGTTTTAACAAAGAGACGACGCTTCGCTTCGCACGGCTGGAGCTTGTCAGATCGAACTGGAGGCGTTACCGTCTGCGACTCGATGTCAAAGGGCAAGATGGGCCGGTCCAGTGCACAGCCAGAGGTTCAAGATTTGACATCAATGACGTCAATATCGAAGAAAATGGGGCCCGGGCTCCATTCAATTACGTGCTCCCGAGAGGCATTGAGCGCGAGCAATCACTTGGCCCTTTTCCAGATGCCCTTCAAAATGAGCAATCCCTCTCCCTGACAGTATGTGATATGCCATGTGGAGACAACAAAGCTGTCTATCGCAATCTCCAATACGATATGCGTGTCTATGACCGCATGAAAATGTTTGTCCACGCTGAGGTAGACCGTCCGGAGGTTTCTCCGATTGTTGAAGATGGAGATGTATCAGTGTTCGTTCGAATTGGCAGCGATTTCACCAACAATTACTATGAGTACGAGGTGCCATTGACGTTTTCGAAAGCGGAGAATATTGTTGGACTGCGTAATTCAGATGATGAATACATTGATGAGGTCTGGCATCCTGAAAATAACATCGACTTTTCGCTGAAAATGCTGAGAGATCTCAAGCTTCAGCGCAATGATGAGTCCGGTCCGGGAGGGTTCTTTAAAATTGCAGACCCTGAAAATCCGGAGAACACCATCAGCATCATCGGGAATCCAAACCTTGGCAATGTCAAGTCTATCATGATCGGGGTGCGAAATAATACTGACTTTACGTTCAGTGGCAAGTGCGTCGAGGTGTGGGTCAATGAGCTGCGCTTGAGTGGATTGGATGACAGGCCCGGCTATGCTGCGATGTCAAGGGTCGATATGAAACTGGCGGATTTGGGAGAGCTCAATCTGGAGGGCAATTACAGTTCAATTGGTTACGGAGCAATCGATCAGCGCGTGAACCAGCGGAGCAGAGAAGAGGTTCTTGTATACAACACCACCGCCGAACTTCAACTCGGTCGGTTCCTTCCAGAGTCCAGCGGAATCCGGATTCCCTTCCTCGCCCAATATTACGAAGAGCGCCGAAACCCAGAATTCGATCCCTACGATTTTGATGTGCCGCTCAAGGATAAACTCGATAATGCAGATTCTCAGGGTGAGCGTGATTCAATCCGGCAACTCGCACAAGACTTTACCCGCATCCAGAGTATTGGTTTCAATAATGTGAGGAAAGAACGAACTGGCGGCGGGAAACCTATGCCCTGGGATATCGAAAATTTCAGGTTTACTTACGGCTGGACGGAAACGTACAGGCGCACTCCCCTGGTTCTCGAAGACAGGCTCACAGTGCACAATGGCGGGTTTGAATACGGATACCAAATGACGCCGCTTACCATTGCACCATTCAAGAAACTCATCAAGAAAGATAAGTATTTCAAATGGTTGTCTGAGATGAATATCAATCTCATACCCAACTCATTCCGGTTTACCACGGATCTTGACAGAAGTTTCCGGATTACCAGATATCGCTTTACCGGGACGGACATCCAGAATCCGGCGAATACATTCTTCAACAAATTCTTTACCTGGAACCGGCAGTATGCACTGAATTGGGACATCGCTAAGAATCTGAGGTTTAACTACAATGCAAATGTGAACTCAGTGATTGACGAACCACTAGAATTTGATGCAGAAAACAACCGGATTTCCAATCAAGTACGCCGCGACAGCATCTGGAACAACATTCTAATGCTTGGTCGCCCAAAAAATTATGTCCACAACCTCAATGTGAGTTACAATGTCCCGACAAAAAACTTCCCGTTCCTTGACTGGGTCAATGTAAAGGCCCAATACGATGCCTCTTATTCATGGGCGGCGGCTTCCCTGAACATGGATTCGCTGGGGAACGTCATTTCGAACAATCAAACACGGCAGGTTAGTGGGGACTTGAACTTTGAGACGTTGTACAACAAGTCAAATTTTCTCAGGAAAATCAATAGAGGAAACTCCGGGTCAAGAAGCCGGATAGGCTCTTCGAGAGGCGGAGGCGGAGGCCCGGCGACCAGGGGCGGAAAAGATGATGACAAAGGGAAGTCAGGAGAGCCCAGCGCCATTGCCAAAGCTCTTATCAGACCTCTCATGATGCTCCGAAAGGCTCGGTTAACAGTCAGCGAGGACTTCTCAACCATCGTGCCTGGATTTATGCCCCGAAGCAGTTTGATGGGTCTGAGCTCGGGCTTCAATGCACCGGGGTGGGACTTTGTGGCCGGTTGGCAACCGGATATAGCTCCTGGCCAAAATGACTGGCTCAGGAGAGCAGCTGACCAGGGCTGGATGACCGAAAGTTATTTCCTGAGTCAGGAGGTGCTTCAAAACTACTCCCAAACCATAGATGCGAGAATCACCATCGAGCCGATAACGGATTTCAGGGTCGAGCTTTCCGCCAATAAACAATATACTGATAATCTGACGCTGAGCTTTAGAGATTCTGTCCTTGACAACTATGTGGATCCCTCTGAGATTGTCCATATGAATCCAAGAGAAAATGGCTCTTTCACGGTCTCCTACAACATGCTCAATACCCTTTTCGGGGAGAATCCGGAGATTCTATTTAAGCGCTTTGAAGCCAATAGAGTTATTATTTCAAGAAGGCTTGGCGATATTGGGATTCCTCATCAGGACCCTGAACAGGCTGCCCTCGGATTTACCGATGGTTTCGGAGCATTGTCACAGGATGTACTCATTCCTGCATTTCTGGCAACCTATACCGGGCAGGATCCAAACACGTTTCCGCTTATCAGTGGGAAGAGCGATTTCAAGAGTTTGCTGCCGAAACTCAATTGGCAGGTCTCCTACAACGGCTTAGCTCGGCTTCCGGGGATGGATAAAATCTTCAGTGGGTTTAATTTGACTCACGGATACCGGTCAACGATGACCATCAACGATTTTCAGACAAACGGGCAGGGTGTGTTTGCGCCAGCAAACTCGTTGAATGACAATTTCGACTTCTTTTCGGCTTATGTCATCCCAAATATTCAAATTACCGAGCAATTTGCCCCTCTGATTGGTTTGGATGTGAAGCTTCAAAATGAAATGTCTATCCGCCTCGACATGCAGCGAGGACGGAACCTCGCATTGAGTTTTGTCGATTACAAGCTGGTCGAAACGCAGCGAACAAACTATGTTTTCGGGTTCGGATATGTGCTCAAGGATTTCAGCTTACCGTTTCTTGAAACCGAACGTTCGAGACGCGCCAGAGCTCGGCAGCAACAACAAAACAACAACAATAATCCAAACGATCCAACCCAACAAGATCGGACCAAGGACCTCAATATTCAGATCGACTTTTCTTTTGGCGATGACCGAACACTGGTCCATTTGATTGATCAGGATGGAGCTCCGCAAGATACCCGTGGTGCTCGTCGAATTACTTTCTCACCCTCAGCTGAATACGATTTGAATGATCAGCTCTCACTCAGATTCTTTCTGGATTATAACCGTTCAGTCCCATATGTCTCAAATGCATTCCCCATTACCAATTGGCGCTCGGGAATCAATGTTCGTTTCAGATTGAATTGATCACCAGGTACCGGTTTGTGATTGGATATGCTTCAAGGGTCACCCTGAAACAGGTTCAGGGATTGGTTGTTATCTTGGAAGTAACGCGCATGTCATATGAACAAGCGGGCAATATGGGTCATAATTGTATTAATGGGGCTGGCGCTTATTGGAAGCATCGTCTTGCAGGCCTATTGGATCAATTGGTCTATCGATTTGGAGCGAACGCGATTTGACCAAAGCGTCTTTGAAACTCTGAACCGGGTTGCTGGTAAGTTGCAGACACTCGAAGACATGCGACAGGAAGCCGCCCTTTTTATGCCTGAGCTGAAGGGCAGTGGCTTTTCAAGACAGTTTGCCCGAGAAACTGAGTCGGAGGGTGAATCCACTCCTGCTGGCTTGCTTCTGCAAGACAGTACCAACATCATGGTCAGGTCGATTCAGTCCAATCTCGGAGTGCCGGAAATGCGCCGGCTCGCACTGGAGAAGGTCGCCAATTCACTGAACCCACCCCCGCTGGAAGAACGAATCGACCTGGAGGCTCTTAATCAGTCGCTCGAGGAGCAACTGGAGAGCCATGGGATTTCCACAGCCTATTATTACGGTGTCTTTTCGAGCAAAAAAGGAACGTTTGTCATCCGGGATGGCCATTATGTATACGAAGATATCAATCCCAAAGCATCGGATCTGATGCTTAAAAATTACCTGCTTAATACCGAATATAAAGTGCATCTCTTTCCGGGCGACATTGAATCCCCAGGGATGCTCATGATTCATTTCCCCGCCCAGGCTCGAATGGTGTGGAAATCTGTGTGGCTCCCATTGCTTGCATCGGTTGTCTTTACCGGCATTATTCTATTCTCGTTTGCTTACACCATTCAGGTCATTTTCCGCCAGAAGAAAATATCTGAAATGAAGACGGACTTCATCAATAATATGACCCATGAGTTTAAAACCCCGATTGCAACAATTTCCCTGGTAGCAGACTCTCTTGAAAGCCCAAGGGTTGCTGGAGATCCGGCCAAATTGCATCGGTTTGCCGAAATTATCCGGCAAGAAAACAGGCGGATGCACGGGCAGGTAGAGCGCGTGTTACAGATGGCCCAGATAGAGCGGGAAAAAATGCATTTGCGGATTGACCGGGTCGATATGCATCAACTCATCAGACAAGCCGTTGATCACTTGAATCTTCAGGTCGAAAGCCGCCATGGCCATATTGAAAAATTTCTGGAAGCCAGTGAGCCGGTTGTAGAGGGTGATCCCAATCACCTTGCGAATATCATGCATAACTTGCTCGACAATGCGAATAAATACTCTCCAGAACGCCCAGAGATTACTGTGAAAACGAAGAATGTACCAAAAGGACTACAGATTAAGATAGAGGATTGCGGAATCGGCATGACCCGAGAGGAAAAAAAACTCATATTTGATAAATTTTATCGGGTTCCTACCGGGAACCTGCACGATGTAAAAGGGTTTGGCCTCGGATTGAGCTATGTTAAGGCGGTCATAGAAGCGCATCACGGCTCAGTTTCAGTCAAAAGTGAGCCAGGAAAGGGGAGTATCTTCAGTATTCTCCTGCCTTTTGCCCATCAGGTACAAAGCTGATAATTATAAGGCCAAGAATCCATTCCACCTGAATCATCCCAGTGCCATACAAGAAAGAGGCATTGAGTTTCGTTTATGTAAGAGTAGGTAATTGTGTATTGTCATCAAACTTTTACTGCTGTTGTAATGAGTCTCAGCGCGTTCATCTCATGACTTTACCGAATACATAGAACATGGGAACTCGAATTCTACTTGTGGAAGATGACCAGAATTTTGGAGATGTTTTGAGGTCTTACCTCGAACTGAATGAGTTTGAAGTGATTTTGGCAAGAGATGGGGTCGAAGGGCATGAGAAGTTTATGAGTGAAGCATGTGATTTATGTATTCTGGATGTCATGATGCCCCGGAAGGATGGTTTTTCCCTGGCACGCCTCATTAGGGAGGAGAATGCAGAGCTTCCAATTATTTTTCTAACAGCGAAAGCACTCAAGGAAGATGTGCTCGAAGGGTTCAGGGTTGGAGCTGATGACTACATCACGAAACCTTTCCACTCCGAAGAATTATTGGTGAGAATCCAGGCTGTCTTGAAAAGAAGCAAGCCACCATCTGAAAAAGAAGAAACTGCCGACGAATTTGAACTTGGTCATTTCCTGTTCAATTATCCCTTACGTACGCTTACTTTCAGAGGAGCGACTCCTCCTGAGTCTCAAACGCTTTCTCCGAAGGAGGCTGAATTGCTTCGGTTGTTTTGTCTGCACCTCAATGATGTACTGCCGCGGTCTGAAGCCTTGGTGAAGATTTGGAAAAAAGATGATTACTTCACTGCCAGAAGCATGGATGTCTTTATCACCAGGCTTCGGAAGTATTTGAAAAGAGACTCCCGGCTGGAGATTGTAAATATTCATGGCAATGGATTCCGGCTCATTGTGCGGGAAGGTGCTTCTGGATAAGGAAATACGGATTCTTCATTCCTGATTGTTTCGGGCAATTTCAGAAAGACCTCCACAATGCAGAAGATTTTGCCCCATTTCTTTTGAAGTGGTGCAACCTTACGCTTGGTTCGCCCGTCTTTCATTCGTCAGCGTTCATTTTTTCAAAGTCAATGTAAAGGAGCATGAAAATGAGATTATTTTTCTTCGCTTGTTCAATGTTCAGCATTTTGGTTGTCTCAGCCCAAAAAGATAACACGCTTATTGGTGAGAACTCGGATGGTGGGGCATTTGGTTCGGTTTTTATAGAAATGAGTACCATTAATGGTCAATTTGGGACTGATGTTGGAGGCGGTGGAGCAGCAGTATTTAACGGGTTTTTTCTTGGGGGCTATGGTCAAGGTACTCGATTCCCGACCTTCTCTGACGGAGGGGGGAATACCTATGAACTCCACTTCAATCATGGCGGCTTATGGATGGGTTACTCGCCCTTACGGACTGCGGTCATTCATCCGTATACATCGGTGAAGTTGGGCTGGGGAAAGGTACGGCTCAACCCGGATGATGAAGGGCTTGATCGGATTTCAGATCAGCATTTCACGCTCGTGCCTGAGGCCGGGGTGGAATTGAATCTGACAAACTCCCTGCATATTGTGTTCAGTGCAGCATACAGGGTGGTGAATGGTCTTGAAAATCTGCCACAGGGCCTTGATCAGGACTCGTTCAACAGTTTGATGGGAAAAATCACATTCAGAATAGGATCCTTCTGATTCGCTCTTTTGAGAAGGATGCATAGATCAGCGCTCGGCGTATCCGTTCTTCCAAAGGGGAAGGATTCTTGCAAGGGCTGAGATGACATGTGGGTGTTGGATCTCGCCCTCTTCGACCAGCCGGATAAGTTCTGATTGCGAAAGGGTCAGGACCTCAATATCTTCTTCGGCGTCAAGCTCAGGATGATGTGTCAGGCTCGCATCTTCAAGGAGGAAATGGTGCATGCGACTGTTCATGTAGACCGGATTACTTTGAATGTGTCCAAGTGAATGCCACTTTGAACCTGTGTAACCGGTTTCTTCACGCAACTCGCGCATAGCTGCTTGCATGGGCTCTTCTCCGGGTTCTGCTAAGCCTCCCGGGAGTTCAATGGTCATTGCTCCGATTCCAAATCGGAACTGCCTGATGGCAATGACTTCCTGGTCAGGGGTCAAAGCTATCACATTGACAGAGTCTTTCGATTCCAAAACAGTGACCCTCGCAACAGCCTGATTACGCGGATTAATGAGCTCGTCGAACCTGACTTTGAAAATTTTGAGGTCGGGGCCCGATTCACTGCTCAGATATTTCCAAGGCATATCCCTTTGGTTTCAATTGGTTTTTGTTTCGTCGCGCAACTCCCTTCGAAGGATTTTTCCAACATTAGTTTTAGGGAGGTCTTTCCGAAATTCGACTTCTTTCGGGATTTTATAACCGGTAAGATTGCCTTTACAGAATTCAATCACCTCTTTTTCGCTGAGTGATGCATCTTTTTTTACAATAAACACTTTCACCACTTCACCTGATTTTTCATCTGGCCTTCCGACTGCTGCAACTTCGAGGATTTTGGGGTGTCCGGAAAGAACCTCTTCAATTTCATTTGGATAAACGTTGAATCCGGATACGAGAATCATATCCTTTTTACGGTCGACAATTGAGAAAAACCCATCATTTTCCATCATTCCGACATCTCCGGTAGAGAGCCATCCATCAGAGGAAATCACCTTCGCAGTTTCGTCAGGTCTGTTGTAGTAGCCTTTCATGACCTGAGGGCCTTTGACTTGAATTTCGCCGGCTTTTTCGGGTGGCAGGGTACGACCCTGCTCATCCACTATCCTGACATCTGTTGAGGGGACCGGTAATCCTATTGAGCCGAGGCGGTGTGTTCCATCGAGAGGGTTCACGGTTGCAACCGGAGAGGTTTCGGTCATGCCATATCCCTCACAAAGAGGGCACCCTGTGACTTGTTGCCATTTCTCAGCAACTGAGCGCTGAACGGCCATCCCACCGCCAACAGAGACCTTGAGTGGCTGAAAGTCAAGCGAGCTAAAATCCGGGTGATTCAGCAAAGCATTATACAGGGTATTCACGCCGGTCACCAGGTTAATGGGAAACTTTTTAAACTCTTTCATCACAGATTTTAGGTCGCGCGGGTTGACTACGAGAATATTCCGCGCGCCTATATTCATCATCGCCAGGCAGTTGACGGTAAATGCAAAAATGTGATACAGAGGGAGGGGGCAAAGGGCATTCTCCTCCCTTTCCTTTAAAAAAGGATTCATGACAGCCCTGATCTGTTCCATATTTGCTACCATATTCTGGTTAGTCAGCATGGCCCCTTTACTTACTCCAGTCGTGCCTCCTGTATATTGGAGCATGATGACATCATCAGATTTGCCTGAATGACGATCCAACGAGAACTTTTTCCCCCTCCGAAGCGCTTCTTTGAAAGTGACAGAATTTGGAATGTTGAATTTGGGGACTCCTTTTCGTACCGTGCGCACCACAAAGTTGACAAGTGTTCCTTTGAGGGGCCCAAGCAGTTCCCCAATACTTGTTACAATGACGGTTTTTATCTTGGTTTCACTGAGTATTTTTTGAAGATTAGAAGCAAAATTTTCTGCGATGATAACAGCTTTGGCTTCAGAATCTGAAAACTGGTGCTTCATCTCTCGAGGGGTGTAAAGCGGATTGGTGTTGACCAACACGAGCCCCGCCCGAAGTGCGCCAAAAAGAGCAATAGGGTATTGGAGCAGGTTCGGCATCATAATCGCCACTTTGTCTCCAGGTTCAAGACCGCGTGATCGCAAGTAAGCGCCGAATCGACCAGACAACTCATCAATCTGCTGATACGTCAGTTCCTTTCCCATGCTGTGGAATGCAGGTAGCCGGGCATATTTTTTGAATGCCTCCTCAATCATATCAATCAATTGAGGATATTCTTGAGGGTCAATATTGGCAGGTACGCCTTTCGGGTAATTCTTCAGCCAGGGTCTTTCTTCCGCCATAATGGTTGCAGTAAATATTTGAAAATCAACACAAAATTTGTGTAATAGTGAAAATTCACCAAAAAAAGTGACCGCAAAACCTTTTTCTGCTGCTGGAAATGCTGTTTGTGAAGATAAGAGCAAAACTCACATTTTTCCAAAAATTATTTGCCATCACCCATCCCATTCGCACTGACTGTTTATCCACGATATTTCAAATCAGAATTGAAAGCTAACCTGTATTATCGCCAAAAAAGTATTACCTTTGCGCCGCTTTATTGTATCCGTTCACTTCAAACCCGTCCGTCCCAACGGGGAAAATAATTGGTGACTACTTAGCTATGATGACAGATGAAAAAAATCTCGAAAAAGATGAGACTCCAGATTTGGAACCAACTCAATCTGATGAGACAACCGAAGATCAGAAGGACGAAGAAGGGCCTTCAACAGATGACTCTGACGATGAATCTGTACAGGATTCTGATGCCGCAGCAGGACAGGATGATGGAGATGATGACGAGGATGAGTTAGAAGAAATCGAGGAAGAAGGAGAGGATGTGACTGGCCATGATGATTACGATTGGTCAGCAGGAAACAAGGATGAAAAAGTATACTCAGACTCTGATTTCGAAAAGATGAAAGATGAGTACGAGTCTACATTCAAGTTTGTGCAGGAGCATGAAATTGTTAGAGGAAAAGTAACTGCCTTTAATGATGATGATGTACTCCTTGACATCAACTACAAATCCGATGGACTGCTTCCCCGCACTGAATTTAGAGATAAGAGTGAATTAAAAGTCGGTGACGAAGTTGAGGTATATGTCGAACACCTTGAGGATGCACGTGGGCAACTGGTGCTTTCTCGTCGGAAAGCAAAGCTACTCAGAGCTTGGGATGGCATTGTAGATTCATACGAAAACGGAACCGTCATTGAAGGAACTGTTATCAGTAAGACCAAAGGTGGTTTGATTGTAGATTGCGGGGGTCTTGAAACATTTCTGCCGGGCTCACAAATCGATATCAAGCCCATCATTGATTACGATGCCTACGTGGGTAAATCCATGGAGTTTAAAGTGGTCAAAGTCAACGAGGCCATCAAGAATGCTGTAGTGTCACACAAGGCGCTTATTGAGAGCGATCTCGCAGAGCAGCGCGAAAAAATCATCGCTGGTCTCGAGAAAGGTCAGGTGCTTGAAGGCATTGTCAAGAACATCACAGATTTCGGTGCTTTCCTCGATCTCGGTGGAGTGGATGGTCTGCTGTACATTACAGATATTTCCTGGGGTCGGATTTCTCACCCAAGCGAAGTGCTTGAGTTGAACCAGAAGATAAATGTGGTTGTCCTTGATTTCGATGAAGGTAAAAAGAGAATTTCGCTGGGTCTCAAACAACTTCAGCCTCATCCGTGGGATGTGCTCGATGATACAATCAAGGAAGGTGCGGTTGTAAAAGGCCGTATCGTCAATATTGAGGATTATGGTGCCTTCCTGGAAATTGAGCCGGGTGTTGAAGGACTTATTCACGTCTCAGAGGTTAGTTGGAGCAACCAACCTGTCAATGCAAGAGAGTTTTTCAAGGTCGGTACCGAGCATGAGGCCAAAGTGGTTACGATTGACAGGGAAGATCGCAAGATGTCTCTCTCTCTGAAACAACTGACACGCGATCCGTGGAGTGAAATCGAGGCCCGTTATCCTGAAGGAAGTCGCCATAATGGTGAGGTAAAGAATTTGACTCCATATGGTGTGTTCGTAGAACTCGAGGAGGGTATCGGAGGAATGATTCACATTTCGGATCTTTCATGGACAAAACGGTACTCTCACCCATCTGAATTCACGGGAGTAGGAGAGAAAGTGGATGTCATGATTCTCGAAATTGATAAGGAAAACAGAAAACTTTCACTCGGCCACAAACAGCTCGAAGAGAATCCATGGGATACATTTGAGAATGTCTTCCCAGTTGGTTCTTACCATGAAGCCACTGTCATCCGCCGTGAAGACAAAGGTTCCATTGTTCAGCTGCCCTATGGTCTTGAGGCCTTTTCGCCTTCTCGACATATCCGAAGGGAAGATGGCTCCTTCCCGGAGGTTGATGAAAGCCTGACAGTGAAAGTTATCGAGTTCAATCGTGATGACAAGCGAATCCTCGTTTCACACCTGCGTTATCTGGAGGATATCCGCAAAGAGGCAAAGGAAGAGACCGCTCGTGCAGAGGAAAAAGAGGAAAAGGAGGTCCGTAAAGACCTTCAAAAAGCGCAATCAAAGGTTGAGCGTACCACACTCGGTGACCTCGATGCCCTTGCTCAGTTGAAAGAGCAGCTGGAGGGCGGCGAAGAGGAGGAATAGAAAACGGTATTAACTACCGGTATGAGAGAACATCCCCGGCAGAGGCAAAATATGTCACTGTCGGGGATGTTTTTTTGCTGAACAGAAGGAGAGACCCGCTGTTATTCAAACAAAAGAAAACAGGTGCAAAAAAAAGTTGTCGTAATCGGTGCCGGGTTTGCCGGACTTTCTGCTGCTGCCCTGCTCGCGAGGGATGGAGCGGAGGTGCACGTTCTGGAAGCCCACCAACAACCAGGAGGCCGGGCACGTACATTTGAGGCAGAAGGCTTCATGTTCGATATGGGTCCAAGTTGGTACTGGATGCCTGATGTGTTTGAACGCTTCTTTGGCCTTTTTGGAAAGAAAGTGTCAGATTATTATAAGCTTACCCGTCTCGACCCATCGTATCAGGTTGTATTTGATGCGGAAAAACGGGAAGTGATTTCACTGCCCGCTGGAAAAGAAGGTTTGTTCAAGCTTTTCGAAGATATTGAGCCAGGGGCTGGAAAGAAACTCAAGGTCTTTTTAAGAGAGGCGCAATACAAATACGAGGTGGGCATGTCTGAATTTGTTTTCAAGCCCTCTCATAGTATCCTTGAGTTTGCAGACCTGCGCATTCTTTCCAGCCTTTTCAAACTGGAAATGTTCACCTCCATCTCAAAGAGCATCAGAAAGTTGTTCCGAAATCCAAGGCTTATCGAAATCCTTGAATTTCCGGTCCTTTTTCTGGGCGCCACTCCTCAAAAGACCCCAGCTCTCTACAGCCTGATGAATTATGCTGACATGGCATTGGGCACATGGTATCCAAATGGAGGGATGCACCATATCGCGAGTGCCATGACCACAGTTTGCAAGGAGCAGGGGGTACACTTTCACTTCGGAGAATCAGTCAATCGGATTGAAGTCAGTGGGGGGAAAGTGAAAGCAGTGCACAGCTCTCAGGGAGTGTACAACCCGGATGCGGTTGTTGCGGCAGGAGACTACCACCATTTGGAGCAGGAAGTGCTCGATTCTCATGCAAGGATGTATTCCCCAAAATATTGGGATACCCGCACCATGGCACCATCCTCTCTCCTTTTTTATCTCGGAGTAGACCGAAAGGTGCCAGGCCTTCTTCATCACAACCTCTTTTTTGATGAAGACTTTTCTCAGCATGCAATTGATATCTACGAAAATCCAAAATGGCCTGAAAAGCCGCTCTTTTATGTGTGCTGTCCGTCAGTGACTGATCAATCAGTCGCTCCTGAGGGCAAAGAAAATATCTTTGTCCTTATTCCATTGGCACCCGACCTCCAAGGTGATGAAGACGAGACCGTACGAGAACGGTATTACCACATGGTCATGAACCGTCTTGAAGCATTTACGGGGGTCAGCATTCGAGAGTCTGTCATCTATAAAAGATCCTACGCACACAGAGAATTTAAAGCTGACTATCACGCTTACAAAGGAAATGCGTACGGTCTTGCCAATACACTGTTCCAGACAGCATTTCTGAAACCAAAACTCCGCAACCCAAAGGCCCAGGGTCTGTTTTTTTCGGGTCAATTGACAACGCCCGGCCCCGGTGTACCTCCATCAATTATATCCGGAGAGGTCGTTGCGAAAGAGGTGATGCGATTTTTAGGTTGAGCACCTGACAGTTATCCAACAACTTTGTTGCTGTAGTGTTACGTGTCAAATTGTGATAAATGAAAGACCTTTATTCGACAACATGCTCGGAGTGCAGCAAGCTTATCACTCAGCGCTACAGTACTTCATTTTCGTTGGGAATCAGGGCTTTCCATAAAAAATATCGGTCCCCGGTTTATGCCATTTACGGTTTCGTAAGGTTTGCGGACGAAATTGTGGATACCTTTCATGAGTACGACAAGAAAGAGCTGCTTGCACGTTTCCGTGAAGAAACACATCGTGCTATTTCTGAGAAAATAAGCCTCAATCCGGTTCTTCAAGCATTTCAGGAAGTCGTTAACGCTTATGGCATTGATCGCAAACATATTGATGCTTTTCTCGATAGCATGGAAATGGATTTGTACAATAATGCGTACAATCCCGGTCTGTACAACCAATATATTTACGGTTCCGCAGAGGTCGTTGGCCTGATGTGCCTTCGTGTCTTTTGCGAAGGAGATAAGGAGCAATATGCACGTCTCGAAGAGCCTGCCTGTAAGCTTGGCGCAGCCTTTCAAAAGGTGAATTTTCTCCGGGACATGCGCAGTGACTACCTGGAGCGCGGGCGCGTATATTTCCCGGGAGTTGACTTTGCGACGTTTACAGCAGCAGATAAACTTGAAATAGAAGCAGATATTAAGAAGGATTTTGACGATGCCTACCTCGGCATTCTCCAACTTCCAAAAGGGGCTCGGTTTGGAGTGTATCTTGCATACGTGTACTACCTGAAACTATTCGAAAAAATCAGATGTGCACCGGTTCATCTTGTGCAGGAAGAACGAATCCGGGTTCCTGATAGCCGCAAGATGATGCTGTTGTTCAGCACGGCCGTAAAGAATCGTCTGAACCTCATTTAATCTCCCTCTTTTGGCCGGGTTTCAGAAAAGATTGCTGTTGTTGGTAGCCGCGCTTATGGCAGCCTGGGCACTCCTGAATGGATTAATCCTGCCTTCAAATTCCTTTATCGGGTTTGACTACAATCCTCCGAAATTCGCGGCAGTCAGGCTTTTTGAAACCTCATGGCTGTATGCACTTTTGCATATTGCGTCCGTAGGCCCCGTTTTTGCACTTAGTTTCGATCGGAAAGTGCACTACTACTCAAGATGGAAAGACCTCTTTCCTGCAATTCTTCTTGTTGCCTTGTTTTTCATTGGATGGGATATAGTCTTCACGTCTTGGCAGGTGTGGGGGTTTCATCCCGGGTATCTTACAGGGCCAGCATTTTTTGGGCTCCCGTGGGAGGAAGTCGTTTTTTTTCTGACGGTTCCTTTTTCGAGCCTCTTTATATATGAGTGCCTGAATGCCTATATCACCAAAGATTATCTTCGGAGGATTGAAAGACAAATTACAATCGGTTTGATAGTTGCACTCAGTGCATTCGGGATTCTGTACTACGATCGGATATACACCACTACGACCTGTCTTCTGACAGCTTCATTTCTGATCTGGCACCTCCTCAGGCACCCAGGAATTTGGCGTGGCAGATTCTATTTAGCCTGGCTCGTCAGTTGGATTCCTTTTTTGCTCGTTGACGGTGTATTGACAGGGGGATTTACTAATGAGCCGATAGTGCTGTATCACCCGCCTGAGTTTTCTGGATGGCGGATTGTCAGTATTCCAATTGAAGATTCCCTGTACTCACTATTGATGTTGATGGGTATCACCACCATTTATGAGTACAGAAAAGAGCGTCGAAGGGAATTAAAGAGGTGAACGCAAAAAAATTATCCATCGTAAAAGAGCGGTTTACACAGAGAAGCTACGGCATGTGGTCGAGAATAAGGGGGTTGGAGAATGTAGCCTGCAAGATTACCTCTACTTTGCGATTTGGAGCGGCTCCAATCGGGCAGGTATTTTTGAGAATAGCTTGCCAATCCGTAAGTGATAGTGTATCTTTGCGCCGCGCTTTTGGAGAATGAGTGAGATGGCCGAAGATTCTGAATGAAGTTTATTCGATAGCCATTAAAAACTACCCATTACTTGCGCATGTGAAGAGAAGAATGTATCTTTGCAGTCCGCCTGAAAGATAGGTGGAAAAAATAAGGCAGCTCCGGTTGCCAAACGTTCATTGACACTGCGGGGGAAGAAGCACTTAGAAAGGTAAGACGAACGAG
>CAZMSQ010000002.1:0-83163 GCA_964569025.1 uncultured Saprospiraceae bacterium
CGCACCCGCAGCTGAGCGCTCAAAGCCTCACGCCATACCCTCTTGCCTGAGCTGTTGTACAGCTCTACGGCCCGGGCTTGGTGCGCCGTAGACCGACTCAGCTCCAGGATGATGTATTCGGAGGCCGGGTTGGGGAACATACACTTCACTTCATCAGGAATTCTGTATTTTCAATTTTTATCACAGTAATTACCATAACCCATGACAACTGACTGGGATTCTACACGCGCACAATTTCCTGCCCTCCGTCATTTGACGTATCTCAATACTGCCGGAACCGGATTGATTCCTGAATCGATGGTTGATTTTATGCAGCAGCAACTGGGGGCTTATGCCCAAGGCGGAAGCAGGGCATTTCTGCAGCTTCTGGATCGTGTTCAGGAAGTTCGGGAACTCGCAGCGCGCATGATTGGTGCGGATACTGGTGAAGTGGCTTTTGTGCCCAGTGTGGCAATCGGAATGCAATACCTTGCCCGGATGTTTGGCAATCTGCGCACGGTTGCAGCACTGGCTGATGACTTTCCGACGGTGCGTTCTGCATGGGAATTGTTTGGCTTCACGATGCATGATTTTCACGCTCTTGAAAATGGAGAAATTCCGTTACAAACCATTGCCAATTGTCCCGCAGATATCCTCACGATCAGCCAGGTTCAATGGCATACAGGATACCAGATTGACCCTGTTGCCGTTGGTCAACTGTGCCGGTCTCGAAATCAGCTATTTGTGCTTGACAGCACTCAATCTTTTGGTTACCAACCAATTGATGTCAAATCAAGTCAAGTTGATGTATTATTTGTCAGCGGATACAAATGGATGATGGGTGGATTTGGAAATACACTCATGTATATTCGCAAGGAACTCCTCGAGGCAAATCCTCAACGCATTGGCTGGCAATTTTGGGAAAAAGATGGAAATGTGCTGCCGACGGCACGGCGATTTGAGCTTGGCCATGACAGGGTTTTTGATATTCTTCGTACAGGTCACGGGCTTCGTTTCATTGAGGACATCGGACAAGACTTGATTTGCCGCAGAGTCTATGCGCTGAATGACTATTTACGGGATAGAATCACCCAAGATACATCCCTTCAAGTGTATTCCAATTACAAGGGTGCACACCGTTCTGCCATCACTATTTTGGAGGGAACTGAGGTAACTTTCCAACAATTACAAAAACGAGGGATTGAGGTTTCTCTGCGAGGTCGTGGAATCCGTACCTCTGCACATTTCTATAATTCTGTTGACGATATTGATCGATTCATCGAGGTATTGAAGGACGTGTCTGCAAATAATCATTCCTGATGATGGAAAAACAGAAAGCTCTGGTACATCACAGATTACCAAGAGATTTTTTTTCACATTCAGACGTAGTTGGAATCAGTCGCCAATTGATTGGACATTCTCTTATCACTTGTTTCGATGGTGAGCTCAGTGGAGGAGTCATAACTGAAACTGAGGCGTATCGCGGTCCTGAAGACCGTGCATCGCATGCCTGGAACAACCGACGTACAGCACGCACTGAGGACATGTTTCATCGGGGTGGCACAGCATATGTCTATTTGTGTTATGGGATTCATCACTTATTCAATGTAGTAACAGGAGAAGAGGGAGTCCCTCACGCTGTTCTGATCCGGGCAATCAAACCGACATTCGGAACAGGTACGATGCTCAGCCGTAGGTCCCATGCAAAAGTGACAAAAAAACTTTGTGCTGGCCCGGGTACATTGGCACAAGCGCTCGGTATCAAAACTCTTCACTCTGGCATAGATATATGCGATGTGGACTCTCCTATTTGGATCAGTGAATCAAAAGAAACGTATACACGAGAATCCATTTCTTGTGGACCCCGAATTGGCATTGACTATGCAGGGGAATGGGCACATAAACCCTGGCGATTTTTTCTATTACCTTCGCGCTAAACTTTCCCGTCATGAGATCATCCGGCCTCAAAGTTTTTGCCCCGGCCACCGTATCAAATGTTGCCTGCGGCTTTGACTCACTTGGATTTGCCATTCACCAGCCTGGCGATGAGGTTGTGGTTCGGAAGTCTGCAAATCGGGGGCTTCAGATTACAAAAATAACGGGAGATGGCGGTAAGCTTTCATCTGATCCAAACCTCAATACAGCTGGTATTTCTGCCCTTAGAATGTTATCACACATAGGTGAGCAAAATGTTGGCATCGAGATGGAGCTTCACAAACGGATGCCGTTTGGTAGCGGCCTCGGCTCCAGTGGCGCATCGGCTGTCGCTGGGGTGTTCGCAGTAAATGAACTTCTTGGGAGGCCTTTGGAGCGCCGTGATTTATTGCCTTTTGCCATTGAAGCCGAACGCATAGCCTGTGGCAGTGCCCATGCAGACAATGTTGCCCCGTGCCTGCTTGGTGGATTCCAACTCATACGAGATCATGCAACAGCCGATATCATCCGACTTCCATTGCCTTCGGGACTTCATGTGATTGTCCTTCATCCGAACATTGAAGTCCTGACTTCAGAATCAAGGGCCATCTTAAGCCCGACTGTTCCATTATCTGACGCTGGTAAACAAGCTGCCAATCTCGGGGCTTTTGTTGCAGCCTGTTTCCGGTCTGACCTTGACCTTCTTCACCGAAGTATGGTCGATTATTTGATAGAACCCCAACGCGCCCATCTTATCCCACATTTTCGCCAACTTCAACAAATAGCACTGGAAGAAGAAGCAATCGGCTGCAGCATCTCCGGCTCAGGCCCGTCAATTTTTGCTTTGTGTCACAATTCAAATGAGGCAGAACGAATCGGCGAACACTTTACACGGTTGTATACTGACTATGGCATTGAACACACTTTGTACGTCTCAGCTATCAATCAATCTGGAGTGACCCTCTATTAGTGTCATTATTCCTTTTCATGCGATATAGAAGTACAAAAGGAGTTACTGATACAGTTGATTTCCGCACAGCTGTCCTTAGGTCTCAACCCTCTGATGGTGGCCTCTATATGCCCTTAACAATCCCCAGTTTTTCAGAATCTCTATGTAATAGTATTTCAGAACTAACCCAGCAGGAGCTGGCGTTTGAGATATTATATCCATTTGTGGGTAATTCAATCCCTCGCCATATTTTTCGCGAAATTGTCAATGATGCATTTGATGTTCCGATTCCGCTGATCACACTTGATGATCCACTTTCAATTCTCGAATTGTTTCACGGAAAAACAGCATCTTTCAAAGATTTTGGAGGCAAGTTCATTGCACAGTTATTTCACTGGTTTAATAGAGAAGAAAACAGACCCTTGGATATTCTCGTTGCAACATCTGGCGACACTGGAGCCGCTATTGCAGCTCATACTGCCAATAGAGAGGGAATCCGAACCACCATCCTTTACCCAAAGGATCGTATTACACCTTACCAACAAGGCCAAATCACCCAATTCGGAGAAAATATTCGCTCCATTGAAATAAATGGGACATTCGACGATTGTCAACATTTGGTAAAAACAGCATTTACTGATTCAGAACTCAACACCAGATTAAATCTTACATCGGCGAATTCCATCAACACTGGAAGACTCCTCGCACAAATACCACTCTGGTACGAAATCATTCGACAGCGGAAACAAAAAACACCACTTACAGTCATTGTACCATCTGGCAACCTTGGAAATCTTACAGCTGGCCTAATTGCCCGAAAGATGGGTGCACCGATTAACACAATAGTGGCGGCAACAAATGCGAACAACATATTTCCACAATATCTAAACACTGCCTCCTGGTTACCCAAAAAAGCTATTCAAACACTTTCAAACGCAATGGATGTTGGTAATCCATCAAACTTTGCAAGAATAAAAGACCTGTATGGTTCCACGTGGAACACTATTAAAAGGGAAATATTGTCATTGAGTATATCAGATAAGCAATCACTTCTCGCAATCAACCAACTCCATGCCACCACCGGATACATTTGCGACCCACATACATCTTGTGCGTACTCAGCATTCATACAGATGGAAAAACAGCCTAAAGCCCATACTACATTACTCGCAACAGCCCACCCAATAAAGTTTGCAAACCTACCTATTGACGCATACCAATACTTGAAAATTCAAAAGAATAAAAATGCAGACCACGACACTCGTCCCTCACAAGTACTGCAACCAGATTTTAGTGAATTAAAAGAATGGCTTCTTTCCCATCAAAATACCGCCAATTCACAATCCACCATCGACTTTCCCTCTTGATGCTGAATTAGAATGAATGGGCAGACTTCCCTCGTACAACGAACATACCTTAATTAGCAAATATGGAATCTGTTTGTTAGAATTTCAACCGCGTCAATATTCAAAGTAAGTACAATCAATAATAGGAAGAGGCAAAATCCCCTTCATTATTCAGCTCATAAGAAGGAGATCAATACTATCATGGGAGTTGGATCAGTCACCAACGGATCCTAAAGTTTATTTCTTAATGAATAAGCCTACTCCAGGCCATTTGAGGCTAATGCTTAACATAGTATAATAGGACCCTAATATTTATCAATTTTATTATTTCCATTGTCAATATCCGAAAAAAATATTCCCTATTTAGCCAGTATACTTCTTTAAGAATATTTCCGCTGTTCCACGTGGAACATTTAACCAAATAAAAATGAATACAGCTAATTTCCTATTTTTGTAATAATTAAAAATACTCGCAAACCACAAAACCAATCAGAGTAAACCTCACCTTCAATAATTAAGTTAATAACCAATCATGGCAAGAGTAATCTTCATTTCTTACCTATTAATCGTTGCTACCATAACATCACTCAACTCCCAAACCCCGAACACCAACACAAATAAATTTAGACAGCTCTATCAAGAACTCCCAACACCAAACGTCTACCGAAATGCTGCAGGCGCGCCTGGTTTCCAATACTGGCAAAATAAGGCTGACTACATGATGGATATTCGGATCGAAGACGAAACACAACGCCTGTATGGCAACGAAACAATTACCTACACCAACAACTCGCCTGAACCCCTTACTTATCTATGGCTTCAACTGGATCAAAATGTACGCGCACTTGATTCCGACAGTTATAAAATAAGACAGTCCAAACTGGATGATCGAATGACAATGGGGCAAATTAAATCCTTTACCCCCACTTTTGATGGCGGATTTAAAATAGAATCAGTTACTGCACAAGGTGGCGAACCACTCTCATACACTATCGTACAAACAATGATGAGGGTAGATTTACCAGAACCACTCCAATCCGGAAGCTCATATAGCTTTTCAATAAGATGGTGGTATAATATCAATAACCGGGACGAGGTGGGCGGAAGATCTGGGTATGAATATTTTGAGGCGGATGATAACTATCTATACACAATCGCTCAATTTTTTCCTCGCATGTGTATGTACAATGATGTTGATGGATGGCAGAATAAGCAGTTTCTGGGAAGGGGGGAATTTACGCTCTCTTTTGGAGATTATGATGTACGAATAACCGTACCCTCGGATCATTATGTGGCAGCTACAGGAGAGCTCCAAAATCCGAAAAATGTATTAACCAAAACAGAACTGAACCGCCTTGACAAAGCCAGCGCATCAACTGGAGCACCTGTTGTAATTGTGACCCAAGAGGAGGCAGAAGAAAATGAAAAAGAAAAATCAACTGATACGAAGACCTGGTCTTTCAAGGCAACCAATGTGAGAGATTTTGCTTTTGCATCATCACGTAAATTCATATGGGATGCAATGGCAGTAGAACAACAGGACGGCTCCACTGTAATGGCAATGTCAATGTATCCGAAAGAAGGGAATCCATTATGGGGCCAGTACTCAACTCAGGCAGTAGCCCATACAATCAAATGGTATTCACACTACACCTTCAATTACCCGTATCCTGTAGCATGGTCAATCCACACAGACCGAATCGGGATGGAATATCCGATGATTTGTTTCAATGGAGGCAGGCCAGAGCCTGATGGGACCTATTCAGAACGGACGAAATATGGGATGATTAGTGTCATCATTCATGAGGTCGGACACAATTACTTTCCGATGATCGTCAACTCTGATGAGCGCCAATGGACCTGGATGGATGAAGGATTGAATACGTTTCTTCAATTTCTGACAGAACAGCAATGGGAACGGAACTACCCTTCCAGGAGAGGACCGGCCCATAAAATCGTGCCCTATATGAGCAGTTCTCAAGAAATGCTCAGCCCTATTATGACAAATTCAGAATCTATCTTTCAATTTGGTAATAATGCTTACGGCAAGCCTGCGACTGCGTTAAACATTTTGCGCGAATCAATAATGGGTCGTGAACTATTTGACTACGCTTTCAAGGTCTACTCGAACCGATGGAAGTTTCGAAATCCAACACCAGCTGATTTCTTCAGAACTATGGAAGATGCATCAGCAATTGATCTGGACTGGTTTTGGCGAGCCTGGTTCTTCACAACAGATTATGTAGACATTGCGATTGAACAAGTCAGATGGATGCGGGTGGATACCAAAAATCCGGATATAGAAAATCCGATTACTCGTACCATCGATATCAGAGATTCCGTAAATATTTCTGCTATCCGCAACCGGCAACTCATTAGGTCAACCCAAGATGAAATAGATTCCACCCTCAGGGACTTTTATACAGACTATGATCCTTTGGATGTTACAGAAAAGGACAGAGCAAACTATCAGGCATACCTCAATACCTTGAGTGATGAAGATCGGGCATTCTTGAATGACACCACATATTTCTATGAAATAAGCTTTAAAAACGTGGGCGGTATCCCAATGCCTATTTTTATTGAGTTTACTTTTATGGACGGGAGTACAGAGTTACATCGAATACCAGCAGAAATTTGGAAAATGGATGACACAACGGTCACGAAGGTATTTCCAACTGGACAAGAAGTGAAAGAATTTACCCTTGATCCCTTCTTTGAAACCGCAGACACAGATACTGGAAACAATTACTTCCCACCAAGACATACACTCGATCGTTTTGAACTCTTTCAAAGTAGATCAAGAGGACAACGAGGTACAAACCCAATGCGAGAGAATAGAGAAGAGTAGTAAAGAATTGACAACCAATACTTTATTTTTCCTACTCAATAGAAACACGCAAGAGAAACTCTTCGAGAATAGAATTGAATAATGCCGGCAACTCCATCATAGGTGCATGTCCGCAATCATCCACAATTTCAAGCTGGGAATTTTCAATAAGCTCATGAAACTTTTCCCCGACAAATGGAGGGGTCACTGTATCCTGCCTGCCCCAAATCAATAGAGTCGGAACTTTAATCTGGTGCAACTTATCACCAAGATTATGTCGGACGGCAGATTTCGCAGTGGCAATGATTCGTATTGCTTTGTTCCTGTCATTTACAGTGTCGAACACTTCGTCTACCAATTCTTTGTTTGCGACAGCTGGGTCAAAGAAAATTGCCTCTGTCTTTTTCCTGATAAACTCATAATCACCCCTTTTCGGAAATGATGAGCCAAGTGAATTTTCAAATAACCCAGAGCTACCTGTTAAAGTAATGGACGCAATTTTATCAGGGTAATCAAGAGCAAACAACAAAGCAATATGCCCACCGAGGGAATTTCCAAGCACATGCACCTTTCCATACCCACGCGATTGGACAAATTCGGCAACATGTTTTACCATTCCTCCTACGGATACCTTACGAATGGGAAGCTTAAATATAGGAAGCATCGGAACAACTACATTGTAGCGCTGGCCAAAGTGATTGATGATTCCCTCAAAATTACTTAGAGCCCCAAATAATCCGTGAAGAAGTAACAAGGTCTCATCCCCGCCCTTCGTTTCAATGAAGGAAAATGAATCTTCTTCCTGTAATGGATAATTCATGTATCTGCAAAAGATTTGTCAGCCGAGAGTGACTTAAATATACCATTCTCGCTGAAAATTCCCCACCAGAGAGTAAGGTGGTGTATGATGAATTGGTAAAGTTAGCAATTTTCACAGTTGCACGCTCAGGGACTCTTTACCCTTTCGCAACATGAATACATCTCTGGGTATTCCGCTCTGCTTTAGTTCTACAATATTTTTTTGATCATCATAAATATCCATCAGTACACGATTCGTGACTTTCAGTTTATCGATTCCATTACCAGGTAGGTCAACCTCCAAATAGCACCATACAGCCTGTAAATCGTCTGTTGACTCCCTTCCTAAGTAAGTCAAGTCCAGCGTATCGATATTGTCCTCAACAATAAAGCATTCCTTTAAATATTTCTCAATCCAATAATCGGTATCTGCGTGTTCTATTTTGGTTCCTATGTGACATGAAATTGCTCCTTGATGCTTGAGGGCCATTTCGAGATCATCGGCAAACAGATGAATGGACACCTCAATCTTTGACTCCTCTGAAATCTTATTCATAACACACCTGCTGACATAATATTCATGCTCTATCCAAATACCTGAGACCACAAACAGAAAACCGGGAATACAAACAGATAGTGAAAACAGTCTCATGTGGAAAATATGTGAATAAAACAATTGATAAAAAAATCAAACATAAAAAAAGCTCTTTATCAGAGAAAAATCACAAGAGACATTTACATTTTTATACAATACTTGTGGATAACCGGTAAAAAATCTAAAAATTACGTAACTCTTTCATTTAGAATTATATAGAATGTTAATTTATTGTAAGGAATTATTTACAACTTCTACTATTCACACTTTATCAACAATTATTTCAGAATCTCTTGATATATAAAAAGTATATAATAGAGTTATCCACAAAATAAGAGCAACCATTTGATGAACAGCACCCCAGAGCACCGGTATTTGTCCAACGCTATTCACAACAGTTATAACCCCGAGAATAAATTGAAGGCCTAACAGACCAAAAAGTGACATTCCAAGACGCTTTTGCCCTGGGGTTTGCAACACCTTCTTCACTAGTATAACAACCAAAACCGCTAATACATAAGCCCCAACCCTATGTAGGAGTTGAACCCATGATTTAACAAACAGATTTGGTTCATAATTCACAATGTTATCCGTATTTAACTGTTGAAAATCTGTTAAAGCCTCGAAAAATGGCCGCCCATTAGAAAATACTGGAAAATGCGGATGAATCAGTCCTGCCTTCATGCCAGCCATAAGCCCACCTAATACAATTTGCAACAATAACACAACAAGGGTAAAGACGCCAAGTCCTCCTACATTTGGATGCATTCCGGGAGCAGAAGTTTTTCCGAGGGACATTAACCACGTCCAAAACAAGTATCCCAACAAACTCGTCGCTATCATCAGATGAATGACAAGTTTATAGGCACTCACCCAGGTCCGATTATCATCATTCAAACCAGAGGCTACCATTATCCACCCAAATACTGCAGCCGCTGATGCTAAGGCGATTACGACTCCAAGTCTCGATAAAAGCCATCTTGGGATCATCTTTTTCCTCATAAAAATCAGAAAGGGAATCAAAAATACAAACCCCATCATACGCGCCCAGAGGCGATGGAAATATTCCCAAAAGAAAATGACCTTAAATCCAGAAAGGGTCATATCAGCATGTAGGGACATATATTGTTTTCCAGCAGCCACCTTATACAGATTAAAAGCATTTTCCCATTCCTCTACATTCAATGGAGGAAGCGTTCCTTGAATCACTGACCATTCTGTAATTGAGAGACCTGAATCCGTCAAGCGGGTGATACCCCCAATGGCGACCTGAAAAAAAACAAGTACCACTCCCACCAGTAACCACCGACTTACTACCGCATTTACCTTTTCGCGTTTCATTGATTTTTGCTTTTAAAATTCTGGACAAAGATCAGCTAAAAGGGTTTCTTTTTTGTCTGATAAACTTCATTTCCACTCCACAATCCACACTGGTGGTATTGACTTTTCAAAAAATTTAAAAATTCTATTCATCATCATCAGGGCTGTGGATTCGGGGATAACTTTTCTTCACAGTCTTTGCTATTCAGACAATCCACTTTTTTTCACCATCTCTATGCTATAATCCACAAAGTCGAGTTGCGGACAATCAACCTTCTATAATTTTATTCAACACTATGTGGATTATGTACGGTGGTGAAAAAAAAAGAAAAATTTGCTTAAAAAAGGCATGAATAAAATGTTGATTTTGGTAAGAAAGGCGTAGAAATTTCGAAGGTTATCCTCATTCATTTACGATGAGTAATGCTGTTTGTGAATTGATGTGGAAGACCAATTAGTTTTATGCAGTTTTTCCACTGCAACTCACCTCTTACCAACATAAAGGTATTAGAACATATCAAGGCTCAGGCGCGCTTCATCACTCATCATTTCTTTATTCCATGGCGGATCGAAAACGACTTGAAGATCGACATCAGTCACTTCCGGTAGAGCAATCACTTTTTGCTGTACTTCCATTGGAAGTGAATCTGCGACCGGGCACATGGGGGTAGTGAGCGTCATGCGGATTGAAACCATTCCTACGACATCAGACTCTATGCTGTAGATGAGTCCGAGTTCCCAGATATTCACAGGAATTTCCGGATCAAAAACTGTCTTGATTTGTCCAATTATTTTCTCCTTCAGTGCCTCTTTATCCATGATGTGTTGTTCCTCTTTCTCAGGACAGTCAATTTTCGGATTAGTCTTGGGTATAGGCAATACCATACCGTTTCATTTGATTTACCATTTGGAGTAAACCGTTTGCACGTGTTGGTGAAAGATGGTCATTAAGCCCGATGCGGTCTATAAAATAAAGGTTGGCGTTAATTATATCGGAGGGGGGCTGTTGAGAAAGCACCCGAATGAGTAATGCGATGATACCTTTGGTAATGATGGCGTCACTGTCTGCAGAAAAAATGAGTTTCGAATCAACATGTTCTGCTTTGAGCCATACTCGGCTTTGACATCCAGAGATGAGCCGTTCGTCAATTTTTTCATCTTCTTTAATAAGAGGAAGTTCTTTTCCTAAATCAATGATATACTGGTATTTGTCCAACCATTCGTCAAACAGCTCGAATTCTCCAATAATTGAGTCCTGAATGTCATTGATGTGTTCAGCCATAGTGTGAATTTCCTTTCGACAGATTTGAAAAAAGGAGAATGTAATCAGCTGAGCAGAGTAATGGCCTTTTTCAGGCCATCAGTCAGCCTATCTATATCTTCCAGCGTATTATAAACTGAAAATGAGGCCCTGACAGTTCCCGGAATACTGAAACGTTCCATAATTGGTTGGGTGCAATGGTGTCCGGTACGAACTGCAATGCCTTGCTGATCGAGTAATGTTCCAATGTCGAATGGATGAAGACCGTCTACGAGAAAGGAAATCAGGCTTGCTTTTTCGGGTGCGGTACCGAATATTTTAAGATCTGGAATTTCTAGGAGTCGGACTGAGGCATAATCCAGCAGTGCTTGTTCGTGATTATGGATGGCATCAAACCCGATAGAACGAATATATCTTATTGCTGCTGCAAGGCCTACCCCACCGGCAATATTTGGGGTACCTGCTTCAAATTTATGGGGCAACTCAGCATAGGTTGTCCGCTCAAATGAACATGTAGCTATCATTTCACCACCTCCGTGATACGGTGGTAACCGATCCAGCCAGGACTCTTTTCCGTAAAGAACGCCGATACCGGTCGGTCCAAAAATTTTGTGCCCGGAAAAAGTGTAGAAGTCTGCATCGAGAGACTGCACATCAATCTCCATATGCGGCGCAGCCTGACAGCCATCTACCAAGACGGGAATATTCATTTGATGTGCCCTGGAGATTATTTCTTTTACCGGATTGATGGTCCCAAGTGTATTGGATACATGGACGACAGCTACCATTTTCACCTTCTCAGTCAGCAGTCGCTCAAACTCATCCATCTGTAGCACTCCATCATCATTCATGGGGACGACCTTGAGCTTTGCGCCTGCATATTCACAGGCAAGTTGCCAGGGAACTATATTACTATGATGTTCCATGGCAGTGATGAGAATCTCATCACCGGGTTTGATGAAGGCCCGGGAAAAAGAAGAGGCTACGAGATTGATACCTTCGGTAGCGCCCCTCAGTAAAATAATTTCAGATTCTGAAGCGGCATTCAAAAAGGCAGCAGCCTCTTTTCTTCCTTCTTCATAGGCAGCAGTTGCCTCTTGGCTAAGCCGGTAGACACCCCTGTGGACATTGGCGTTCAGAGTGCGGTAATAAGTATCTATTGAGCGGATTACGGCTTCCGGTTTTTGGCTTGAGGCAGCGCTGTCCAGAAACACCAGTGGCTTGCCATTCATTTGCCCGTGAATCAGCGGGAAGTCAGCACGGAGGCGTTCAAGTGGGAGCGTAGTATGTGCAGTTTCGCGGCTCATGCCAATCAGAGTTAATGTGTAATGTTTTCTCCCTTCATTTTTCTCCCTATCAATTTTTCAACAGCCTCCTGAACAGCCTCAGATGGAAAATGATCCACTACCTCTCCGAGGAATGCTACCTGAAGCAATCTGCGGGCAGCGTGTTCAGATAAGCCTCTTGATCGCAGATAGAAAACGGCTGTTTCATCGAGCTGACCGATGGTTGCTCCGTGGCTGCATTTGACATCATCTGCAAAAATTTCCAACTGGGGTTTGCTGTCCATGACTGCTTTGTCAGAAAGAAGCAAGTTGCTGTTTTGCTGAAAAGCGTTGGTTTTTTGTGCATCCTGGCGGACAATCACTTTACCGTTAAATACCCCTGTGCCGCGATCAGAAATGATGTTTTTATACAGTTCATTACTCGTACAATGCGGCATAGCATGGTCAATGAATGTATGATTATCCACATGCTGTTTCCCTGAGACCAGACATGCGCCATACAAGTCGGTATGAACACCTTCCCCTTGATGGATGGCATGCAGATTATTTCGAACAAGTCTGCTCCCAATTTCGGCGGCATAGTGCGAGTAGACGCTGTCACGCGCCTGCTCGGCGCGCGTATTATTAATGTGGAATGCTTCATCATGCCCGTCTTGGAGCTTGATATGCCGAATTCGAGCATTCTGATCAAGATGCAGTCTGTTTACTACATTGTAGAAGGCAGAAGGCAAGGATTCATCCTTTTCTGCCTGATAAGACTCTATCAGGGTCAACTCGCTGTGTGGTTCGGCAATTACAAAAAGTTGCGGATGTACCGCTATTGGACTTGCACCAGACACATTGATACAGGCCATATGTACAGGCTTATTGATAACCGCCTTTTTTGAGACATGGATACACACCCCTCCCCTTGCCAAAGTTGCATTCAGGACGATAAACGGATCTGTTTCTTCCGTTGTCCAGATTTTCATCCAGTGATTAATGGTGTCACGAAATTTCTCTGTTCGGTACGCTTCATCAATTCTGAAAATGGACAATCCTTCAGGAAGATTTTCAGGAATGTGCGGGATACCATTGATAATTGGTACACGGATTTCATCTGGAAAAGCAAAATCCTCACTCCCATGAGGGTCGTTGCTCACTTCGGACTGGCCGTCTGCATAGTGTGGCTGCAGCAGGCGAGTTACAGAAGTATACTTCCATTCCTCATCCCTTCTGGTTGGAAAACTCAGCGAGTCCAACCGATCCATGGCTGTCTTTCTGAGCTGATGGAGTTGCTGGTCGGTATTGCCGGGAAGGTGAAGCGCGTACTGCTCGAAATGTTGCCGGAAGTACAAGCGTGTATCTGTAAATTGATCGGTAGTAAGCGTTGACATAACCAATACTGATTTGAAAAGGAGTGGAGAATGAAAAAGGGACGGGACTCAAATAGCTTCTACCTCTTCTTTGATCCAGTCATACCCTTTTTCTTCAAGCTCAAGAGCAAGGGTTTTGTCTCCAGACTTGACAATGCGGCCATTGTACAGAACATGCACAAAATCGGGAACGATATAATCCAGAAGTCTCTGATAGTGGGTCACAATCAGAAATCCACGATCAGGAGTACGCAATTTATTCACAGCGTCGGAAACAATACGCAACGCATCAATATCAAGTCCTGAATCAGTTTCATCCAGGATGGCAAGTCTGGGTTCGAGCATTGCCATCTGGAGCATTTCATTGCGCTTTTTTTCTCCCCCTGAAAAACCCTCATTCAGTGATCGCTTCAAAATATCATCTTTCAGGCCGACCAATTCAATTTTTTCGCGCATCAGTTTGAGCATTTCTCCGGCACTCAAATCTTCGAGACCCCTATCTTTTCGAACTGCATTGACTGTTTCCTTCAGAAAGGTAGCCATACTTACACCTGGTACCTCGACTGGGTACTGAAAAGCAAGGAAAATACCAGCCCGTGACCGTTCATCGACTTCCATGTCGAGTAGATCTTCACCCAAGTACGTAACAGAGCCTCCTGTAACTTCGTAGTCTTCTCGTCCGGCAAGGACATTGGCAAGGGTACTTTTTCCGGACCCGTTGGGACCCATGATAGCGTGTACCTCACCTGGATTGACGGTGAGTGTGATTCCCTTGAGGATTTCTTTGTCCTCAATGCGTACTTTCAGATTCTCTATGTTCAGCATGATAAGTTTTGTTGTAGGAATTGTGAGAATGAGAATGGCAGCCTAAGAGTTATCCGACACTACCTTCAAGAGAAATTGCGAGGAGTGCCTTTGCTTCGGCGGCAAATTCCATCGGCAATTCGCGGAATACCTCTTTACAATAGCCACTGACAATCATATTGATGGCATCTTCTTCGCTCAGGCCTCGCTGCATCAGATAAAAGAGTTGATCTTCGGCAATTTTTGAGGTGGTGGCTTCGTGCTCAACGCGAGCAGAACTGTTTTCGACTTCGAGATATGGGAATGTGTGAGCCCCACACCGATCACCCATGAGCAGGGAGTCACAAACAGAAAAATTATGGGCCTGTTCTGCCTTGCGACCTATTTTGACGAGTCCGCGGTAAGAGTTGTGTGAGCGACCGGCAGAGATACCTTTTGAGATTATGGTACTCTTGGTATGCTTTCCGATATGCACCATTTTTGTTCCCGTATCAGCCTGCTGTTTGTTATTAGTCACAGCTACAGAATAGAACTCGCCAGTAGAATAATCACCCTTGAGCACACAACTGGGATACTTCCATGTGATGGCTGAGCCGGTTTCAACCTGAGTCCATGTAATTTTGGAGCGGTTACCTGCACAGAGTCCGCGTTTGGTTACAAAATTATAGATGCCGCCTTTCCCATCCTTGTCTCCAGGGTACCAATTTTGCACCGTTGAATACTTGATGGTTGCATCATCCAGAGCTACAAGCTCCACAACTGCCGCATGCAGCTGGTTTTCATCCCTCTGCGGAGCGGTACAGCCCTCGAGATAACTGACATAGCTTCCTTCTTCGGCGACAACGAGCGTGCGCTCAAATTGACCGGTGTTTCGTTCATTGATTCGGAAATACGTTGACAATTCCATCGGGCAGCGCACTCCTTTCGGGATATACACAAAGGAGCCGTCACTGAATACGGCTGAATTTAGCGCCGCGAAGTAGTTGTCGGATGCCGGAACAACTGAGCCGAGGTACTTTTTGATGAGTTCAGGGTGATCTTTCACTGCTTCGGAGAAGGAACAAAAGATAATTCCCAGTTCGCCAAGTTTTTCCTTGTATGTGGTTTTCACTGAGACGCTATCCAAAACGGCATCGACGGCCACTCCGCTAAGCATTTTCTGCTCTTCGAGGGGAATCCCGAGGCGCTCGAAGGTGCGCAGCAACTCCGGATCGACCTCGTCCAGACTTTCGAGCTGCTTCTTAGGCTTCGGAGCCGCGTAGTAGATGATATCCTGATAGTCTATAGGTGGGTAGTCCACATTTGGCCATGAAGGCTCTCTCATCTGCTCCCACTGACGGAATGCCTTGAGCCGCCATTCCAGCATAAACTCCGGCTCCTGCTTTTTGGCTGAAATCGCTTTCACGATGTCTTCATTCAGACCTTTCGGTAGGGTATCCGATTCTATATCGCTTGTAAAACCGTACTTATACTCACTTTGCGTATGCTTCTCGAGCGTTTGCATTGAATCACTCATGACCTCGGTTTTGATAGTTATTTAGACTTAGTCTAATAATAATAACAACGTCAAATGTAGACAATTCTCTGTGGTTGATTGTTTATGTCTGGTACCAAAAATTTGAAGATCACACCCCAAAATTGGGTACGACATATATCAGGTAGTGGAGCAACACAGCGTTGTTATGGTTTGTTTTTCAAAATCACCGAGAAAAAGCCTGTATCAAGGTGTAAACTGGAATGAAGGAGATTGAAGAATACAGTGGGATCCTGTATCTTTATGTAAAAGCCTGAAATGATAACAGATATCAGAGAGCTCAATTCTTCGTGCCGGTACACCTATGCAGATTATCTGAAATGGCAGTTTGACGAACTTGTGGAATTGATTCGCGGGCAAGTATTCAAGATGTCTCCCGCCCCAAACACAGCCCATCAAACGTGTGCGAGTAATATTCACGGAGTGATTTGGAATCATTTGAGAACGAAGTCATGTAAGGTATTTACTGCCCCGTTTGATGTGCGCTTGAAATTGCCAAGTCAGACAGGCGAGCAAATCAACACAGTTGTGCAGCCTGATTTGTGTGTCATTTGTGATGAATCAAAGCTCGATGTCAGAGGGTGTATGGGGCCGCCGGACTGGATTATTGAAATTCTGTCAGAGAGCACGGCTCAAAAGGATCTGACAGATAAATTTGAGTTATATCAGGAAGTTGGGGTACGAGAATACTGGGTTGTTCACCCGGCAGAAAAAACCGTGTTGCCATACTATCTGGCCGATTCTGGTCTCTATGCTTTACCACGGCCAAATCCGTTTACTGAGAATGAAAAAATCCCCGTATACGTTTTTAAGGGTTTTATAATTGATGCGAAGGAGATATTTCATTGATTCTAACTCTTTGAAAAAGTTTTCATTCTAAAGTTGATTGTTAATTGAGTCACTAGTAGTGTGGGCCATCCTGTGAGGCTTTTCCAAATCTGGACAATGCTTATTTCACATCATAAACACTTCATTTTCATACATAATTATAAAGTAGCCGGCGTAAGTATCAAGCGAAGTTTATCTGGTACGAAGAATGCTGCTGCCGAATTGGGTGAATTAACTGCTTTGCAGAAACGAATACTGAGCGTCTGGTCCAATAACTCACTATACAGGCTCAGCGATCACATGACCGCGGCTGAACTGAAAAAAGAAATTCCTGCTGGTATATTCAAGAGGTACTTTAAGTTCGGCTTTGTCCGTAACCCCTGGGACCATCAGGTATCTCTTTACGAGTACATGAGGTCCTCGCCTGATCATTTCCAGCACAAGGAAATAAGTATGTTAAAGGACTTTGAGGAGTACATAGACTGGAGGGTGAACAGGAATGTCCATTTTCAGAAGGATTTTTTTTTCGAAGGCGATGAGTGTCTGGTTGACTTTATTGGAAAATACGAGCACCTAGAGCGGGATTTTCAGGCTGTTTGTCGCAGACTTGGTATCCTGGCAGGGCTTCAGCACCTGAATAAGTCTCCTCGGTACTCTGATTACCGTCAGTATTACTCATCCAGGACAATCGAGCTTGTTGCCGAGGCGTTTGATGAGGATATCCGATTGTTTGGGTATGAGAAACCCGCTCTGGGTTAAACGTTGTTCATGCCGGAGAGTCTTCTCCATTCCATTTCTTTCAGTTTGGCAAAGCGCGCCTATTGTCATAATTTGGGTGCCTGTTCGTGTACACCAGAGATTCAAATTATGAAGAAGTTATCATTTTCCATTCTCATTCTCATTATTCTCACTCCCTTTCTTACTGCTCAGAAGGCGATTTCACTGGAAGATATTTGGAGAGACTACACGTTTTATCCCAAATCGGTACCCGGCTTCAGGGTCCTGAATGATGGGCAGCATTATACCCGACTCGAAGACAACGCGATCAACCAATACAGTCTTGCAACAGGTGAACAGACCACTACTATTTTTCAGGCTGATATGGTTCGTGGTGAGGGTTCATTTTCTGGAAAAATCGATGGATACACTTTTTCTGATGATGAACAGCGCATTCTCATTCAAACAGACAATGAGCAAATTTATCGACGGTCAAGCCGGGGTACTTTTTATGTGTGGGATCGCGAGAATTCTACCATCACTCCTTTGTCAGAGAATGGGAAGCAACTCTATGCTACGTTTAGCCCTAATGCACAGAAAGTAGCTTTTGTTCGAGATAATAATATGTTTGTCAAAGATTTAAACACCGGAACTGAGAAAGCCATCACGACAGACGGGCAGACCAACAGTATCATTAATGGGACGACTGATTGGGTGTATGAGGAAGAGTTTGCTTTTGTTAAGGCATTTCAATGGTCTCCTGACGGAAAGAAGATTGCATACATGCGTTTTGATGAGAGTGAAGTTCGGGAGTTTACCATGACCATGCATCGGGATGATGCATATCCTGAGTATGTGACGTTTAAATACCCAAAAGTGGGCGAGCAAAACGCTATCGTAACAGTTCATATTTATGACATTACTTCGGGTACCACAACAAATGTTGCTCTAGGTGATGAGTGGCCGGAATATTACATCCCGCGTATTTCCTGGACTAAAGACACCTCTCAGCTTTGCATCTTCTACATGAACCGCCATCAGAATGATTTGCGATTGCTATTGGCTGATGCAGAGACTGGGAGAACCAGGGTGTTGCTTCGTGAGACGAATCCTTATTATATAGATGTAGATGATGATTTAACTTTTCTCGAAGACGGCAAGCATTTTATCTGGACCAGTGAGCAGGACGGATACAATCAGATTTATCTCTACACCATGGATGGGGAGGTTGCTCAGAAACTGACTCCTGATGCATATGATGTCACGGCTTTCTATGGAGTTGATGAAGCGAATGGAATGGTTTATTATCAGGCAGCTGAGCCTTCGCCACTTGAACGTCATGTGTATGCTGTCAATCTAAAGGGCAGGAAGAAGACTCGACTGACTTCTTTGGACGGCTGGAACGATGCACAGTTCAGCAGCACTTTTGATTATTTCGTTCTCACACATTCGACGGTCAATTCAGCACCGGTATATGCGGTGTATGACCGGAGCGGTGCTCAGGTCAGGCTTATTGAAGACAATGCCGGGATGGCTGACTTGCAGGGTGAATACGGGTGGAGTCAGATTGAGTTTTTCTCATTTACGACTTCTGAAGGAGTTGAGTTAAACGGGAAAATGATTCAGCCGGCAGCTATGGAGGAGGGCAAGAAATATCCGGTGATGATGTTTGTGTATGGAGGGCCTGGTAGTCAGACCGTGAAAAACCAATGGGATGCCTTCAATCACTGGTGGTTTCAAATGCTGGCACAGCAGGGATATGTTGTGGTAAGCGTTGATAATCGCGGGACCGGGGCTCGTGGTCAGGAATTTAAGAAAATGACGTATCAGCAACTTGGAAAATTTGAGACCATTGACCAGATCGAAACGGCACGCTATCTTGGCTCTTTGCCATATATAGATGCTGATCGTATTGGCATTTGGGGGTGGAGTTATGGGGGGTATATGTCTTCATTGTGCATTCTGAAAGGGAATGACGTATTCAAATCAGCCATTGCGGTAGCACCAGTGACAAACTGGAAATGGTATGACACTATTTATACAGAGCGGTATATGCGCACTGATGATGAAAACCCAGAGGGGTACAAAGATAATTCGCCAGTGTATTTCGCTGACCGTCTGAAGGGGAACTATCTGTTGATTCATGGCATGGCCGATGACAATGTTCACTTTCAGAATGCTGCTGAAATGGCCAATGCCCTGGTTCGCCACAACAAGCAGTTTGAGACTTATTTCTACCCAAACCGCAATCATGGAATCTTTGGGGGTCTCACGCGTCTACACCTGTATACCAAAATGACCAATTTCATTACATCAACACTGTAAAACCCTTTTTTCAATGACAATTAATCAACGGTTAGGGGCGCTTCGTGAGGCTATGCAATCAGCAGGAATTGATGCGTACATCATACCCAGCAGTGATCCACACCAGAGCGAGTACGTTGCGGAGTATTGGAAGGCCAGGGAATGGATCAGCGGTTTCACTGGTTCTGCCGGGACGTGCGCAGTAACTCATGGTCATGCAGGATTGTGGACAGATTCAAGATACTTCCTTCAGGCGGAGGAGCAATTGTCTGTCAGTGATTTTGAACTTCACAAATTGGGTGTGCAGGGGGCTTCTGAGCATGTCGGCTGGTTGGCAAACCACCTTGATCGGGGTGGAAAAGTGGGATGTGACCCTTGGGTGATTTCACTCGCAGAGTGGAGGCGGATGGAAAAGGAGTTTTCAAAAAAAGGCATTGAACTGGTTGCAACTGAAGATTTGGTTGGAGCCATTCGCACTGATCTTCCCGGATTGCCGGCAGAAGAAGTTTTTGAACAGCTGGTTGAGTATGCTGGCGAATCAAGAGCAGAAAAACTTGGTCGCATTCGGTCATCAATGCATCAGGAGGGGGCCACACTCCACTTGCTGAGTACACTGGATGATATTGCCTGGACAATGAATGTGCGTGGGTCGGATGTGCAATGCAATCCTGTTGCAATCTCCTATGCTGTGGTCGGCAAAGAGAAGGCATGGTTGTTTATCGATGAGCATAAACCAACAGAAACACTGAAACAGTCTCTTACTGAAGATGGAGTTGAATTGAAATCGTACGATGAGATTCATCCTTTTTTAGAGTCTCTCAGTGTTGATGAAACAATTCTGATTGATCCTGCTACGACGAGCAAAGCCTTGTTTGACGCAATTCAATCAGCGCCTGTCGCGGAAGGATCGACCATTCCGATTGGGCTAAAAGCGATAAAAAATACTGTTGAGGTCGAGGGAATCCGCCGCGCAATGGTGAAAGATGGGGTAGCGCTCACTCGTTTTTTCCGATGGTTTGAGTCGACACTTCCAGAACGAGGTATTCCTGAGACAGAGGTGGCCGAACAGCTGGCCCATTTTCGGTCTGAACAGGAAGGTTATTATGGTGAAAGCTTCGATGCCATTGTGGGTTACAAAGGCAATGGAGCCATTGTCCATTACCGTGCTATGCCGGAAACATGTGCTACCATACAGCCTGAAGGTATTTTACTGATTGATTCAGGGGGCCAGTATCGTGATGGAACGACAGACATCACCCGTACTGTGGCACTAAGTGAGCCCGACCCAGCATCAAAAAAGCACTTTACCCTTGTCTTAAAAGGGCATATTGCCTTATCAGAGTGTGTATTTCCGGAAGGAACCCGTGGCATTCAGCTTGACATACTGGCCCGACAGTTTTTGTGGAATGAACATTTAAATTACGGCCATGGCACCGGTCATGGGGTGGGCGTGTTTCTCAATGTCCATGAGCCCCCGCAGGGATTTGCTCCGACTTTGACCTCAAGAGGGACTACTCCCTTTTCAGCTGGCATGTTTTCTTCCAACGAGCCGGGTTTTTATAAAGAAGGGTCCTATGGTATTCGGATTGAAAATCTGATATTGACCGTTGAAGCTGGTCAGGACGCGGATGGGGTTCAGTGGCTGCGTTTTGAAAACCTGACATGGTTTCCAATTGACAAGGCGCTGATTGATAAGACACTTCTTACAGAATCAGAATGTCAATGGCTCAACGCTTATCACAAAACAGTTTACGATCTTCTATCACCGCAATTAAATCGGGAAGAATGCGAGTGGCTGGCTGAAAAATGTGCACCGGTTTAGGGAATAAATCACTTTTTTTCTTTCTTCAAATTTCCCTTTCTTTGTACGTCCAATTTTTCTGACTCAAACAGGCTTTCAAATGGCTGATCAAATACAAAATGCAGGTAAAAAAGGCTACTGTCTGATGTGGTTCTTTATAGCCCTGTTCCTGTTCATTATCCTTTGGGCCTTCCTGTATTATCAAAACCAAAGCGGGCTCCAATAACAGATCGAGTTATTTGTGCCATTTCTTGTGGTTTCAAACCATTTTGGAAATTTGTACAGGAGATTTTTTCCGAAAATCCGAAAAAAAATTTCCAAAACCTTATGGAATTTGCCCCTCTGCGGCATCTATTAAAGAGAAGCAGATACTCAATCGGTACTCGAATGAGACCATCAGACGCATCTGATTCACCATTTCGATCACCGATTAATTCCATGAGGTATGATTTTTCCCACGCTTGCGTTTCTCACGGCTCTTATTATCACAGCTTTTGCGATTCCCTCAATAATTCGCCTTGCACAGGTGAGGGACTGGTTAGACAGGCCATCTGAAAGAAAATCCCATACTGTACAAACTCCCCTATTAGGAGGAGTAGGTATTTTCGGAGGATTGGTGCTGGCTCTCGTCTTATGGATGCCAGAGGCAGAATATCTTGAGACGAGGTATGTATTTGCGGCCATGACGATTCTTTTCATGGTCGGCATCAAGGATGATTTGTACCCCATTCCGGCGGGAAAGAAACTTCTTGGCCAGTTGGTCACAGCCGGGTTGCTGGTTTTTGGAACGGGTGCTGTGATACCGAGTTTCTTTGGAATCTTTGGCTGGTATGAACTGTCGTGGTGGTTCAGCAGATTATTTTCGGTTCTGACAATGCTTGTTATTATAAACGGTTTCAATCTGATTGACGGAATTAACGGACTTGCCGGAAGTATGGGTCTGTTGTGTGCCCTGTTTTTCGGTAGCTTTTTCTTCTCGGCAGGGGAGTATTTCTATTCAGTAATTGGCTGGGCGCTGGCCGGTGCCTTGCTGGCATTTTTATATTACAACTTTTCGAACCGCATTTTTATGGGTGATACCGGTGCCTTGGTTATCGGGATGGTTATCGGATTGCTGACAACCCATTTTCTTCGGATTCACCATTTTGAATCCGGGGTATATCATCCGCGGGGTTTTATGTTTGAGGCAGTACCTGCCGTGGCTGTGGGTTTGCTGATTCTTCCACTGTTTGATACGTTGCGGGTGTTTGTTTTGCGAATTTGGAAGGGACGGAGTCCTCTCAGCCCTGACAGGCTTCACCTTCACCACATGCTGATTGATCTTGGAATGAGTCACGGACAGGCGACATTATTGCTTATTTGTGCCAATTTGAGTTTTCTGCTTGTGGCTATTCTCCTTCAGGACTTGAATGCCCTTTTGGTGGTGATTCTGATTTTTGTATCTGCCTCAGTGGCTTCGGGTTTACTCAATTATGCAGTCATCAGAAAACGGCGGAGACTTGAAGAGCGAATGGTCTGAAGTTCCGTACCTTTCCGATAAAATTGGTTATGAATGTGTTGTGGGTTTTTCTTGGTGGCGGGTTGGGCAGTGTCCTCAGGTTCGGAATGTCTTTCTGGCTTCGCAATTGGGCAATCTCCTTTCCATGGCCCACCTTTGCTGTGAACCTCACAAGTTGTCTGCTTCTTGGCGTTTTGGCAGGAATCGCAGCGAAGTCAGAAATGTCCGTGACATGGCGACTCTTGCTTTTGACCGGATTTTGCGGCGGATTCTCTACATTCTCTACATTCTCATTTGAGGCCTTTGAGTTACTCCAGCTGGGTCGAACTGCATCTGCCTCCATGTATTTGATTGGCAGTGTAATTACTGGTCTTGCAGGAATAATCGCAGGGTGGTATCTGAGCCGTTTTTATTAATCCGTCACTTTCCTGACATCAATTTTGACATCCACATCATCAAGCAACGAGACACTTTGCCCGCCTGTGGGGGCAGAGTCTATTGTGAGACTGTCAGCAAGCGTTTCTCCGCAGATATACGCAGCAAATTGCCCGACAGCCGGCTCAACCATTGGGTGTTGTTCGACCACTACATTAATCCGGTCTGTGACTGCAAAATCAAGGTCTTTACGAATATTCTGTATTCTGTTGACCAGTTCCCGGGCAGTGCCCTCTGCAATCAGGGTATCGTCGAGATGAATATCCAGGGCTACCGTCAGTCGCCCATCTGAGGCCACTTGCCAGCCGGGGATGTCTTCGGATGTGATGACCAGATCTTCAAGTGTCAGATTGTGAGTGATCCCATTGATTTCCAGAACGTATGAACCTGCCTTTTCAATCTTCGAAATATCGTCTTGTGACAATTCAGAAATCAATCTGGCGGCCTCTTTCATATCCTTGCCGAGTCTGCTACCCAGCGTTTTGAAATTGGGCTTGATACTTTTGTTGATGATTCCTGAGGTGTCATCGATGTATTCGAGATCTTTGATATTAACTTCCGTGAGAATCAGTTCTCGCACTTGCTCTACCTGTTGGCGGAACCCCGGGTCGAGAACAGGCAGCAGAGCGCGTTTTAGGGGCTGTCGCACACGGATGTTTGCTTTTTTGCGGAGTGAGAGTATCAGAGAAGATATTCTCTGCGCGTAGTCCATACGCTGTTCGAGATCTTTATCAATGGCAGATTCGATCACCTCGGGGAAGAGTTCCAGATGGACGGATTCTCCAGTGTATCGTTTGGTGACCTCATTGAGGTTTCGATAAAGCCAGTCAGCGAAGAATGGCGCAATCGGAGCCATCAGTTGAGAAACTGTGGACAGGCAGGTGCTGAGCGTTTGATAAGCAGAGATTTTATCAGCATTATACTCTCCTTTCCAGAATCGGCGCCGACACAGGCGTACGTACCAATTGCTGAGGTTGTCAGTCACGAACTCTTGTATTTTTCGTGCTGCGGGGGTTGGATCGTAGGTGCCATAATCACGGTCAACCTCTCTGACCAGAGAATTGAGCAGGGAAATAATCCACCGGTCTATTTCCGGACGGTCCTCTAAAGGAATTGGTGCTTCTTGCCAGGCAAATTTATCGATGTTGGCATAGAGGGCGAAAAATGAGTAGGTATTATACAGAGTACCGAAGAATTTCCGGCGCACTTCCTCGAGGCCACCGAGATCAAACTTGAGATTATCCCACGGATTGGCATTAACCATCATGTACCAGCGTGTCGGGTCCGCGCCATATTTGTTGAGGGTGGAGAATGGGTCGACGACATTGCCCTTGCTTTTTGACATTTTCTCTCCATTGGCATCGAGTACGAGACCATTTGAGACTACATTTTTGAATGCGACACTGTCAAAGACCATGGTGGCAATGGCATGAAGAGTATAAAACCAGCCGCGGGTCTGGTCGACTCCTTCAGCGATAAAATCAGCTGGAAATTTTTGCTCGAAGCCACTGGATTTGTCGAAAGGATAGTGCCACTGAGCATAGGGCATTGACCCGGAATCAAACCAAACGTCAATCAGGTCAATCTCCCGTTTCATCAATCTGCCATCAGAGGAAACCAAAGTTATTTCATCGATGAACGGCCTGTGGAGATCTTCTGGCACCTGTTGGTTCAGACCAAGCTGCTGGTTGGCTTTCTCAATTTCTTCCTTTAGCTGGCCAACGGACGAGATGCAAATCTCTTCGTCTGCCTCAGCTGTCCTCCATATTGGCAGCGGAATGCCCCAGTAGCGAGAGCGTGATAGGTTCCAGTCCTGCAGATTTTCAAGCCATTTTCCGAACCTTCCTTCCCCGGTTGAGGCAGGTTTCCAATTGATGGTTTTGTTGAGTTCTACCATTCGATCCCTTACGGCTGAGGCTTTTATAAACCAGCTGTCAAGGGGATAGTAGAGTACCGGTTTATCGGTTCGCCAACAATGAGGATAATTGTGCTCATATTTTGCAATGTGGAACGCCTTGTTTTCAAGTTTGAGTGCCACCGCAATGTCAATATCTGGGTTGACCCAATTTTCGTCATTTTGGTAATTCTTGACGAAACGCCCTGCGAACTCTCCGGTTTCTTCGGTAAAGCGCCCGCTTTTGTCAACCAAAGTGAGTGCTCCAATGCCATTCTGGCGTGCTGTCCGCATATCATCGGCCCCAAAACTTGGTGCGATATGGACGATGCCAGTTCCGTCTTCAGTGGAGACAAAATCTCCCGTGACCACTCGAAAAGCGTCACCCTCTTCAGGTTTGGCAAACGGGAGGAGCTGTTCGTAGCGGAGACCTTCGAGTTCAGAACCGGTAAATTCTCCTCCACTTCTCCACGGGATGACTTTCTGACCCGTCTCGAAATGCATCTCTGCTTCAGCCCCTTCAGCAGTAAACCATGCATTGACCAGATCTCTGGCAAGAATCACACTGACGGGAGCCCCAGTATACCGGTTGAAGGTGCGAATCTTGGCATATGTGATTTTTTTCCCGACAGCAAGGGCTGTATTGGATGGAAGCGTCCAGGGAGTGGTTGTCCAGGCGATAAACCGAACATCCTCAGTATCGTCTTCAAATAAAAAGGATGACTGGTCATTGCGGATGACAGAAAATTGAGCGACAACTGTTGTGTCTTTGACCTCCTTGTAGCATCCCGGAAGATTGAGTTCATGGGAGCTCAGACCTGTTCCAGCAGCAGGAGAATAGGGTTGGACAGTATAGCCCTTGTACAGCAATCCCTTTTCGTACAACTGACCAAGGAGCCACCATACAGACTCGATATACTCATTTTTGAAAGTGATGTATGGATTGTCGAGATCTACCCAGTAGCCCATTTTCCGGGTGATGTCATCCCACATATCCTTAAACCGCATAACCGTCTCGCGGCAGTGCCGGTTGTAGTCCTCTACGCTGATATTTTTCCCGATATCTTCTTTTGTAATACCGAGTTCTTTTTCCACATTGAGCTCGACTGGCAGGCCGTGAGTGTCCCATCCGCCTTTCCGATCTACGCGTTTCCCTTTCATCGTTTGGTAGCGGCAGAAGAGGTCTTTGACCGTGCGCGCCATCACGTGGTGGATTCCCGGTTTTCCGTTGGCAGAGGGTGGGCCTTCGTAAAACACAAAGGGATTTCCGGAGTCTCGTTGTTCAACGCTTTTCCTGAAGATGTGTGCACGTTCCCAATATTCGAGAATGTCGCGGTCGATTTGAGGGAGGTCCAGTGTATCGAAAGTCCTGTACATAGATCCAGTGCTTTAGAGGCGGGCGAAAACTGGCGCAAAGATAAGGAACTCCCCTGAGCTGGACATCGACGATCGGGGCATCTGAATCAAGGAGCTGGCTCTTCCGGAGGCAACGTTTCTGACTCCTTCTGATTTTTCGAGGAGACGTACAGACTCATATTGACGATGATGGCCGTGCAAAGGAAAAAAAGAGATCCGGCTTTGACAGTTTCTGCCAGATCATTCATAATCTGAAGGGCATGCATGATGATGAGAGAGAGGAGTGCTGCCATGACCATGTCTCTTCGCCAGCCCGGACCGAGTCGGTGCCAGGTATTTTCTCCTACCAGAAGGACTACAACAATAAGGGCCAGATACACGAGCAGTCCGGGCAATCCTTGTTCGGTTGCAATCATCAGATAGGCGTTGTGGACTCCTGATTTTTCAGGGTTATCGCTGACATAGGTTTGAAAACTGAGCACTGTGTAGGATCGGTAAAAAAAGTAGAATGTACCCGGTCCAAAACCGAGTAGTGGTCTGTCTGCAACCATATAGGCCCCAGCTACCCATCGGTAGGCCCGTTCCATAGTGGATATATCCTCCAGTTTATATGTGGCAGCCAGCAGGTTATCGAACTTTTCGTGGTAAACGGTGCGCTCATAGTTAGGCGCAAATTTCAGATAGGTGTACTGGGTGCTTAGCCAGGTCAGGAGAACTCCGGTGGTGAGTAATGCGGCAAGAATGACATAGCGCGTCATTTTCCATCGGATCATGAACGTGCTTACAATCGCTATCAACACCCCCCCCATGGCAGCTCGGGTGTAAGAAAAGTAGATTCCGGTCAGAAAAAGAACCACGCCTGCGTTCAGCACCCACCTCCATCGGGTTCCGGGTGCATACCATCTCCGTGCATACCAGACAAAGGGAAGAAACATCACAATCAGGCATGCATACATGACTTTATTGCGGTAAAAGGGCCCCATGACGGTGTTGATGCCGTCAAAGGCAAACCCCATCATGGCCTGTCTGATTAGCACAACCACGACTGTCAGGCTCAGGCCGGAAAAAATCAACCAAAAGAACCGCTTGTATGCTGCTTTTTCATTGAGGCACCAGACCCCCAGCCCGAAGAAAGCGACCACATACCATAGTTTGGCGAGCAGATATTTCAAAGAGACGATTTCCGCTTGAGAATGGAGTGAGGAGAATGCAATCCATGCAAGATGGATGATCAATAACAGTGTAATGCGGTGGCGAAGAGGGGCAGCGGAGAGGGAAGCCCCATGTCGGGCCAGGAAAACAATTGACAGTCCAAAAATCACCCACATCAAAGGCTCTGAGGGCAAATCAGTGCCCAGTCCGCCAGGTAGTGAGACTTCGGTTGAGAATGGGATGGAAAAGAGAAGCAGCCAAAATGGAAGGCTGAAGGATCGTAGAAAATGATACCCTGCAAGAAGACCAACAGGAATTGCAGCAAGGAGCGGGAGTTCAGATACCACGGCACCGGCAAGGCTGACTACAATCAACCCTGAAAAACTCCAGAGCGCAAGCTGTCGCGGAGCCCACCGTGCTGAAGCTGCACCATTAGCCATTCCCGGGTTCTTTCAGTAGTTCCTTCCATGATATATTTCCCCACGAATCAATGGCCAGGCAACCAAGTGCACTGAACAAAAAAGCCAGAAAGGCTGAGCCGACCACCAGAAGCGAACGCTTCGGGCGTGATTTAATCAGTGGGGGCTGAGCCACTTCCACCAAGTGGATGGCGGCAATATCTGACTCCCGGGAGGTAAGCAGCAGTTTGTATTTTTCTTTTGTTTCGCTTTGCCGGAGGGCAGCCTCCCGCAACTCGCGCTCCATTACTTCGATGTGTGTCACTCCTTGATTGAAAGTGCTCAGCCGGGTTTTGAGGCTGTCAAGCTGACGGGAAGTGGATCGGACTTTTGCCCTGACCATCACGACAGAGTCCCTGAATCGTGGCCCGGCTGATTCGAGGCTCTGAAGCATTGCCTGCTGGCCAATGAGCGTATTCCGTGTGGTAGCAAGGAGTTCTGCAAGCGCCTCTCCCTGGCTGTTGGTATTAAAAATGGAATACTGCTCACGGGTTCGGCGAAGGGTATCTCCTAATTCGGCCAACGATCGCGCCTGTTCACGCATAGTACGCTCGTAATGCGAAATTTGCCGCTCCTGGCTTTCTTTAATGAGCCGGCGCGATATATTGTCAATCTGTCTACGGGCGGCGTTTGCCATCGTGGCCGCCAGTTTGCGGTCTTTGTCCTCTATCGAAATTTCAATGGCTCCCAGTTCGTTACGCATCACGGTAAACAGACTGTAAAACTCTTCTCTGACAAAAAAACCTGCCTTTGGCCTGGATGTATCGATGTCATAATGTTCGAAGAGGTTAAACATTCGAATCATCGAGTCTGCCAACTCCCCAGACTCTGCAATCGATAACAGTCGATCGATATCCTGTTCGTTTCCAAAGAACTCCTGTCGTGCACCCTGATTATCTGAAAAAGCCTCCGGTCTGGCCAGATCAGGGCTGGCTGCGTAAAACAGCGTGGTGGCCTGATAATAGTTGTCGAGAAAGAGCAGCGAGCACAACGCAACAATTGCGGCTGCGCCTCCTGTGGTAAGGAGAATGGGGCGTCGGCATCTGAGGAGCGTTCGCAAGACATCCAATAAACTGTCGCGGTTTTGATCCATATGGAAGGTGTTGAGTCAATATGTGCAAGTGATAACGCGGCGGGAGATGGTTCTATTCTTTGTGCCGGGTACTGAGCAGATGAATCCATTCTTTGATGGAAATCATTTTGAGAAGGATAGAGAGAAACCCTGAAATACCGAGAGCTAAACACATGCGCAGCATCCACGGTAGCGCGTCAAAGGTAGAAAGAATCCAAGTGCTGAAGAAGACCAGTAGAAGCAGCACGACGCCTTTTACAGGAAAGGTGGAGGCTCGTAACTCTGCAAATTTGCGGACTGCCAGAATGTACTGACCGACGGCGGCCAGGGTTTGCGTGGCGAGGGTCGTTAGGGCGGCACCAGCTGCACCGTATTTGGGTATTACGAGCAGATTGGCGAGCACATTAAGCAGGATGCACCCAACAAAGAGTCTGTTCATAGCCGCAAGCTGACCTGCGGCGGTGAGCAATGTCCCATAAATATACGTCAGACTCCATGGCAGAAATGACAGCATCAACCTGCCCAAAACCTGACCCCAAGAGTTGTTGGCGGCGAGATACAGCCATTCGGAAAGGTGGGTGCTAAAGAAAAAAGTCACAATACTTACCGCGACAGCTACACTCCAAAGGGTCCCTGCCCCCATATCAAGAAGTGGTCGCACAGAATGCCCGCTTCCGAGTTGTCTGGACAGCATCGGCAGCAGCAATCCTGCAAACAGGTAGCCGATGATTCCGATCGCATCCAGCAGACGATACCCGGAAGCATAGATGCCAGCTTCATAGGCTCCATCAGAATGAAGGCGCTCAATCATCACCCCATCGATGTAGGTATAAACATACATCAGAAACATAACCAACGCATAGGGTGCGCTGCTGCGCAAAGCCCATCGTACCATTGGCATTCGGATCCGAAATACGATTTTCCTGAGCCTTGGCCGTAGCACTGCCACAGCAGCACCGATTGCCAGCAGGTAGCTTCCTGTCTGGCACACGATAAACAGCGGGATGGATATGCTTTCAGGGTTGTTTAGAAGAAAAAATCCAACGAGAAAAATCATTACCAGTTTATCGAAACTCGACAGCAGGCTGTCAGCCCGGTACATACCCAGTCCTGCAAGGTTGGATCGGAGAAAGAGCAACAGTGACAGGAGAACTTGGTTAGCGGCAATTCCGAGTAGCCATTCGGGTTGGCGGGAAAGGTATCCTGTCAGTGCAGCGGCCCCGGTTAGTATGAGCAGAAATGCCAGAGACAGCCCGAATTTGACAGCCAACAGGGAGCTGAATTGTACCGGGAATTTTTCAGGTTTGTGAGAGAGTTCCCGATTGTTGAAACTCTGAAGTCCAAAGTCGTTCACAATCTGAAAAAGGTAGGTAAGGTTAAGCAGGGCAAAAAACAGGCCGTACTGTTCCGGTCCGACAGCGTTCTGGACTTCACGGTCAATGCCAAAGATATACAGTGGCTTAATCAGGAAATTGATACCGAGCAGCAGCACTAAATTGGAGGCAAAGGCGCGTTTCATATCATTTCGTTAAAACAGGCGCGCCTGTTCATTATCGGGGAGCAGTCGAAAGGATGTGCGGTGATGGGGTGTGGTCCCCAATCTGGCAATTGCCTCCCGGTGGGTTTTTGTCGGATAGCCTTTATTCCGGCTCCAATCGTAGCCCGGAAACTGCTGGTGAAGGTCTGCCATATACGCATCGCGCCATGTTTTGGCAAGTATTGAGGCTGCAGCAATCGACAAAAATCTGGCATCGCCGCGAATTTCGCATGAAAACGGCAGGCCTTGGTCACTGGTGAACCGATTTCCATCTATCAGCAGAAAATCAGGCCGCATGGACAGTGCGGTGATTGCCCGGTTCATGGCCAGAATGGATGCCTGCAGGATATTGATCTGGTCGATTTCTTCCGGACTTGCCCATGCAACTGCCCATGAAAGGGCTTCATTCTCAATTACTTCTTTCAGTGAGTCTCTTGCGGGCGCTGACAATTTTTTCGAGTCATTGAGCTCCGGATGTGAAAACCCATCAGGCAGAATCACAGCAGCGGCACAGACGGGTCCAGCCAAGCAACCTCGTCCGGCTTCATCGCAGCCGGCCTCCAGGCGGCCCCGCTCCAGACAATTCTGCAACATGAGGAAGTTATTTTTTGAGAATGAGAAATTCAACCCGCCTGTTTTGTTGCATCCCTTCGGGGCTTGAGTTGTCTGCGACGGGCCTGGTATCTCCGAATCCCTGAAATTGTATTCGTTTTCTTGTGATACCCTGTTGAATCAGGTATTCAGCGACAGCCCCTGCTCGCTTTCGAGAAAGATACAGATTGTAGTCGTTATCACCTCGGTTATCTGTATGTCCGCGTACTTCTATAAGCATGTCAGGGTTCGAGCTGAGAATTGCAACCAGCTTATTGAGTTCTATGAATGATCGCGGGAGCAGCTCATACTGATTCGTTTCGAAGAAAATTTCTTTTAACCGAATGACTAGCCCTTCCTCGAGTGGTATTTTCGTCAGGTCATCTTCCGGCACAGGAACTTCGAGAATGGGCTCGATTTTCCGAAGGCTTACATCATCAATGTAATAATATCCGAAGTTGAGCAAGGTGGGGTTCTGCTTTTCAGTCAAAGTCAGGCTATCGGGAAAAAAATTACCGATGGTCAGAAAATTGGAGGCCTGAGCCGCCTGAAATTCGGCCGATAGCTTTCGCCATCCGTTTGGGGAGGGCCCGACTACTTGATAGACCATGACATCGGGCGATTGGTCGAGGACTTTATCCGTCTGTACGGAGATTCTGTCTTCTGTAAATGAGGCGCCCAGATTACTGATTAGAAGCGCATTTGCGAGAGGTGCTGCCCAAAATTCGAATGCATAACGCTGATTGACAACCAACGGCTCAGCCAATTGAATCTGGATATATTCCCGGCAGTGTGGTTTGCCGTCAGTGCACCCATAGCAAGTCACTCCAACCATTCTGTTGCCTCCATGTGCTTTTTGGTTGCCAAATCCCTTTTCAGCCCAGTGGGACGGCACCCTGATCTCCGGACCGAATACATCGGGCGAGGCATTTGTGGGTGAGTCCCAGTATTTCATGACTTCCGAGAAATGCTCACCTTTAAAGAACCACCCGATTGGATTCGAAGAAAGCAATTCGAAGCCCGGGTTGGGCACGATATTCTCAGAAGCGTGCACACCGGTTGTTCTGTGCTGCTGGCAAATGCCAGCTGTCAGGTGAAACAAAAAGACCGGTATGAGCAACCAGGATGATGGCATCAATACAGAGTATGGCCAAAGAACAATAGACCATTCTGTAACGGAGATTTTCAGGGCGTCGGTATCCGAGCACCCGAATTTTACTGAGGGTGAACTGTTTTACAGGAAGAGACCCTCTTCCTTAAAGACGAGTACATTGCTTTCTCTCTCCTGGCAAGAGACTTCGGGATCAATGGACTGGGCTGGAGGGTTCTGCGATTAGATTTCGCGTTTAGAGGTGACGCTCGGCATGGTATGAGGAGCGTACCAGAGGTCCGCTTTCGACAAATGCGAAACCTTTGCTGATACCGGTTTCACGGTATTTTTCGAAAGTATCCGGGTGAACAAACTCTGCTACCTCGAGGTGCATTTTGGTAGGCTGGAGATACTGCCCGATGGTGAGCACATCGCATCCATGCTCAAGCAGATCATCCATTATTTTGGAGACCTGCTCTTCTGTTTCACCCAGACCGACCATGATCCCTGATTTCGTGCGCTTGCCAAATTCTTTGGTGCGTCGAATTTGCTCGAGGCTCCGCTCGTATTTGGCTTGTGGACGTACTTTGCGGTAAAGGGCCTCAACAGTTTCCATATTGTGTGAGACCACTTCCTGACCAGCACTGATCATGCGCTCCAGGGCGTCCCAGGTACCGCGCACATCCGGGATGAGGGTTTCGATGGTGGTTTCAGGGCTGATTTCTTTCACTGCCCTCACGGTCTGGTACCAGATTTCAGCCCCTCTGTCTTTGAGTTCGTCCCTATTTACTGAGGTGATGACAGCGTGCTTGACCTGCATCAGTGAGATGGCCTCAGCGACTCTGCGGGGTTCATCTTCGTCGTATTCATTCGGCCGTCCTGTTTTCACGGCGCAGAAAGAGCAAGACCTCGTACAGGTATTTCCAAGAATCATAAACGTAGCTGTGCCAGCGCCCCAGCATTCTCCCATATTTGGGCAGTTTCCGCTTTGGCAGATGGTATGCAGTTTGTATTCATCGACCAGATGACGGACTTTCTTATAATTTTCTCCGACAGGAAGCTTCACTCTCAGCCACTTGGGCCGTTTCTGGCGCTCGGGGTTTTGGCTTGCAACAGGAAGTTCGACCATGGAAATTTGAATTGTATCGTTGATGCAGTTGTGAAGAGAAACACCTCACAGCACTCAAAGTTCGGCATTTACCAGCGCCTTCCGAGTTGGAGAGAAATGAAAAGGTTGAGAAAAAGAGGGGAATTCGTGATGTTCTCGTTTTCAACAATGATGGGCACGTCGGTGAAGAAAAATTCTGCCATCAGACCTACCTCAAGGGCCTTGACCAACTCGTCGAATGCTCCCCAGTCGAGGTGAAGGCTGATTTGTGAGTGCAGTCCCGGACGAGGGGTAAGCTCTCCAAAACCTTTTGAGAATGAAGAGGCTCCATAGATAAAATTGCGATCCAGAAAACGGCTGGCGGTTTCTTCTGAATATTTTTCTGTGGCAATGATGCTGCCGTTATCTACTCGTTTGAAAAGCTCCAGATAGTATGGTTTGAGTAACCCGAGGGCCGGTCCAAACTGGTATGAGTATCCCACTGCCACTCCGCGTTGGCGAGCTTTTTCGGTCAGGTACTTTTTGCCTCCCCATCCACCACGCAGCACATAAAAATTATGGTGTTTTCCGAACACAAACGCTCTGGGTGTTCGGGCACTGATCAGGCTGAACGCATTGACACTTTGCCGGAATTCTTTCGGGTGCCTGATTTCTCCAACCTCCACAAACATATACGTACTCTTGTAGTATGTCCGGAGTTTGCCAAAGTTTGCGCCGAGTGCCAGCGGAAACGAAGGCCCGTTGGTATGGAGCTTGAAGTTGATTGAGAATTCGCGATTGTACACAACTCCTGTTTCCTCACCCTGATATTGTTTGGGCTGGAAGGTTTGGGCTGATGAGAGAAAGTAGCCCGTGAAAATGAGGAAGAGTGTGAGGGTAATTCTCATGAGAGAGGGCTCTGCATTTTATTCGACTCCAAGTTTTGCTTTCACCAATGGAAGCACATCCTCAGAATCCTGAGCAAAAAGCACTCCGTTCATGACGCTGGTATCAAATATCATGAGGAATCCATTTTCAGCGGCGACGCTTTTCACAGCAGTATCTACTTTCATCAGAATTGGTGACAGCAATTCCTGACGCTTTTGAGCCAGCTCGGCCTGAAGTTGCTTTTCGTATTGGACAATTTCCTGATTCATAGCTTGCAGTTCAGCTTCCATTTCGGAAGACTGGATCTGATTCAGCGTCCCGGATTGGCGGGCCTGCTGATAGGCTTTTACCTTTTCATCAAGCACTTTTATCATTTCTTCTCCTTTAGCAAGGCCCTTATCGCGCAGAGCGGCAAGTTCTTGATCGGCAGCTTCGCGTTCAGGCATCATTTCGAGCAGATTGCCGAGGTTGAGGTGACCATATTGCTGGGCGAATCCATTGACAGGGCCTAGGAGAAAAACAGCAATTGCAAAGCTGCATAGGGTGTGCATCAGATAGTTCATACGATGAGTTTTCTGGCTTTCGTCTAAAAAGCCGTGTTGAGTTTCACCTTAATGGCGGTTTTACGAATCTTTCTTTTCTTCTTCAAGTTTTTTCTTGTCGGCCTCTTTCATTCCCTCTTTAATTTCGCTTTCGAGCGTTGCCCGCGCGTTGTTGAACTCTCTGATACCTTTTCCAAGGCCACGCATGAGTTCCGGAATTTTGCGACCGCCAAAAAGCAGAACGACGACGGCGAGAATGAGTACGACTTCGTATCCGCCAAGGCTAAAAATGAGATAGACAGGTTTCATGTTCAGTCAGTTGAATTGTGAGTCAGGCTTTTCGCTTGTGTGACAAACGGAGTAATGACATTGTTTATTGATTGAATGAAAGAAAGCGATGTGTGGGAAATTATTTTTTCAGCCCGATTTCGCGCAGTCGTTCATTCAGGTATTCACCAGCAGTAATTGGAGCCCAGGCCGGGGGGTGGTTTTCGTCAACGCACCCGGGGAGGCAGGTGAGATCCATATTGCTGCGGGGGTGCATAAAAAATGGAATTGAAAGTCTGGGTTTATGCCATTCATCACGGGGCGGATTTGCAACCCTGTGGGTTGTTGAGCAGAGATAATTGTTGGTCAGGCGCTGCAGCATATCTCCAACATTCACCACTATTTCATTTTCCTCTGGAATCACAGGCAGCCACATCCCGTCTTTTCCCAAAATTTGAAGCCCTCCGGCTGAGGCCCCAACCAGCAGGGTGATGAGGTTGATATCTTCGTGTTGTTCAGCCCTGATGGCAGATGCTGGCTCCCGGGTGATTGGGGGGTAGTGAATGGCTCTCAGGATGCTGTTTCCGCGGTCTACTTTTTCTTCAAAGAAATTAACGGGCAAATTGAGATATAAAGCAATGGCGCTCAACAGTTTTCGTCCTACTTGCTCGAATGATTGGTACAACCGGGCTCCGAGTTCCGAAAGCTCTGGAACTTCTGTAACGACTACATTTGAAGGATATTCAGAAGGGTCTCCACCCGGGGGCGGTGAATCCTGACCGATTTGAAAAAACTCCTTCAGATCAGCAACATCTGACTGGCGGGCATGCTCTTTTCCGAATGAAGTATAGCCTCTCTGACCGGCGAGTCCTGGAATTTCATAATTCCATTTTATGGCTTCGGGCAGGCCAAAAAACCGATTGGAGGCTTCATAGAATGCATCAATCAGTGAAGTATCAACTCCGTGATTGACAATCCCTACAAATCCGACTTCCCGAAATGCATTGCCCAGTGCTTTGACGAACGGAGAATTTCCATCGGCACCAGTACTATCGTACTGATGCAAGTCCACAACTGGTATGGCTCTGTGATTCACCATGTTTTGCCTGTTAGCCTCTTTCATGAAACACCCAAACGAAAAAAGTCGTTCAGTTCATTCACGCTGTACCCCTGACCAAGGCCATTGCAAGAGGATATTTTTCAAATCCGAAAGATACTGTAAATTGGGACAACTCACACAATCTGCTGTGCACGAAGAAGGCTACATAAAATTTGATGCTCGCTGGGAGCAGACCCCACCTCTTGTGGGAGTCTACCCGAAGGAATTATTGGACTGGCGAAACCGTCTTTTTGTTCACGGTCTCATTGGCATGCTTCCTGACGGAATTGGGTATGGCAATGTTTCAGAGCGATTGAGGGGTGATACTTTTCTGATTACCGGGTCTGCCACTGGGGGAGTCTCTGAATTGACAACAGAACATCTTGCAATGGTAGAAGACGCTGATGCTTCGGCCAATACGGTGATTTGTAAGGGGCCGGTCGTGGCATCTTCAGAGAGCATGAGTCATGACGCCATTTATCGGGCCACTCCCGCAATCCGGGCGGTCATGCACATTCACCATCTCGGAATGTGGAGATACTGGAAGGGCAGACTCCCGACAACACCTGATGAAGCTCGGTATGGTACGCCACAGATGGCAACTGCTCTGCTGGAATGTGCCAGACCACTTGCGGTTCAATCGTATGGGTTGATTGTTATGGGGGGGCATAGAGAGGGTTTGATTGCATTTGGACCATCTCATGAGATTGCTGGTCGCTGTCTGATGGCCCATTATGACGCCATACCAGAGAAATTTACTTTGCAGGGGGCCGGGTATGTGGAAGGGCCATCTGACGGAGAAAACCCAGATGCGTGTTGAACATTTGGTGAATTGTAAGTACCTTTCGGATACAGAGCCGAATAAGTTCTGATTACATATTAACTCGTCAGTCATGGAATTTGTCTTGCCACTCAATTTCAATGAGCAGGACCTCATCAGCGCTTGTGTCAGGCAGGAGAGGTGGGCTCAGAAGATGTTGTATGAAGAGCATTATGCCTTGCTGATGAGGGTGTGTCTGAGATACGCAAAGGACGAGGGTGAGGCGTTCGACTTGTTGCACGATGGATTTCTGAAAATTCTTGGGAATATTCACAAATATCAGGTTGGTACTTCGCTGGGTGCATGGATGCGTCGAATCATTGTGAATACCTGCATAGATCACTACCGCAGGGAACTGCGTCGGCGGACTGAAGATTTGGAACAGGCTTTTGACTTGAGCAATGAAGAGGCTGACGCAATCAGTCAGATGTCGGAACAGGAAATTCTCGCTTCTGTCCAGTCTCTTTCTCCGGTCTATCGATTGGTTTTCAATATGTACGTGGTCGAAGGGTATTCACATCGGGAGATTTCCGAACAGTTAGGCATTACGGAGTCAACATCCAGATCAAATCTTGTGAAAGCCAGGTTGAAGTTGAAGCAATTATTGACAGAAAAACAGGTCAGTCATGGCTTCTGAGCGGTTTGAGCAGGACATACGTAAGAAACTCAATCAAGTGAGAGTCCCAGACGCTGACAGGTGGGAAATCTTGTCTGCCCGATTGGGTCAGCAGGATATATCTGGTCAGTTTGATCAGATGCTTGAAGCAGGCCTTTCAACAGTGAGTGCCGGGAATTCTGGTGAGTTGTGGGAGCGTATTGAAAGTAGCCTCGATGTAGCACCGCAGAAATCTTCTGATACATTTGATGATCTGGTTGCCGAAAAGTTGATGAATGCCCCAATGGGTGGGTCAGCCTACACATGGGCCAGAATGGAGGAGATGCTGCAATTATTTGCATCCAGAGTAACGGATACATTGAGGATTAAATTCATGGAAGGAGCTCTGCTTCTTTTGCTATTCTGGATGGCATGGCAATGGACACCATGCTACCGTACAGCCGATGAGCAGCTTGCTGCCGCCATTATACCACAGAGTGATTTGCAGTTTTCGGATTTCTCGTCCTTGGCGGCTGACCGAGAATTTTCCGCAATGATTCAGCAATCAGACAATGATCATTTTCCGAAATTGACCGAGCAGGGTGAAGAAAGCACACAGAAAGGCGCACAAACAAAGACAGGGGGTAGTAATCGAGCCCGCCTGATTCAGTCATTACCGCTGACTGGTCTTCCTTTTGTTTCAGGATCTCAAGACAATGGGTTCTCCAATTTTGTGACTGTTGCTGAGTATTCTTCTGACCGGCAGGTTTCAGACATTCAAACAATTGATCTTCCAGCCCCTTCAATCAGTTCCGATCCATTACTACCGGTTCTTCCCTCACCTTCGGTTCCTGAGTCTGAAAGATCCATGTGTTTGGGAATTTTTTCTTCAGTGGATTATAATTTCATCAAAAGTCCCTTTGATCGGGATTTACTGAGTCAACCATACCGAAGGTACAGAGTCGGTTTCGGTGGCGGATTACAGGTGGCCTTTCTGAAAAACTCATGGGAAATTGCCACAGCTCTGGGGTATTCTGTGAAGTCCTATGCACCACGACACATTGAGGAAGTTTTGGGAAATCCTAATGGCGATAGCTATACGGATGCTCTGAGGGAGATCGAACTGAGTGTCATGACCCTGCCATTGCATGTGAAATACAAGTTTGTCAGATCGGGCCGTTGGTCAGCGTATTTGCTGGGGGGCGGGGCACTTCACCTTGTCATGACCTCAGGATATGATCGATCCCAACCCATTGCAGATAACAGTTTTCTTCCTCCGAGTTTTGCCCCGGAGGCACTGAACATTCCGGACCAGTTTCCTGAGGCTTCAGTCATCAGTCAGAAATCTTACGACCAGGGATTATTCGAAGGTGGGAATCTTGAAGACAACACCATGCTTACCTTGAATGCCGGATTAGGTGTCGAGTATATGGCGAATCCCCGGATCGGTCTTTTTGGTGAGCCATTTTACCAGCAGTTGCTTTCTGGAAATCAGTTTGGTCCTACCCGGGATCGGATCAGCACATTTTCAATACAGTTAGGGCTTCGGGTTCACATTCCATGATTGAGACCATCTTTTTCATTCCTTTTCTACCCATCTTATTGATGTGAAGCGAGTTTTTGGCCAAGTTCGTTGCTGACCAGCCAGTGCTTTCCGGGCATTTCGAGAAGGGATGCAAAAGGGTGCATATTGTTTACGAATGCGCGCAGTTCCTTAATAGGAACGATGGGGTCCCGTCGGCCGCCAATTACCAAAAGCGTTGGATTTTTGGCAGTTTGTGCAGCCAGGTAGAGTGCGTGGGGATGAACCTGAAATTTACCTGATGAGGACCAGATTCGGAATGCACGGGAACGTTCTTCGGGATTCGACAGATATCTTCTGAAAAATTTAAGGGAGTGGGAATTGATCCAATGAACGGCATGTAGTATCTGCAGTAGTGAAAGAATTTTTTCTGGGTACCGGTCAATCAGGGCCATCCCCCTGTTTAGAGCCCATGCAGGAAATCGCTCAAAGCGAGACAACCATGAGGTTCGGATTCCATCGGGCGCGATGAGGATGAGTTTCTTGTAAGCGGCGGGGTTTCTTACAAACATGGCCATCGCGACGCGACCACCCAGACTGTGTCCTGCAAGAGTATTCACCGATCTGTTTTCTTTTTTTTCGATGCGCGAAATGAGTTGAGCGACATCTTCCGGGCTGAATGATTCTTCCTGCCAGCGGGTTGTGCCATGCCAGGGGAGGTCAGGAGCATATATGGTATAGTCGTGCTCCATCGGTTGCGCCATTTGTTCGAACAAGGCTCCATTGTCAGCAAAGCCGTGGAAAGCTACCAAGAGGGAATTCCCGTGGCCGAACTTTCGACACGCCCAGGTTCCTCCAGATGTGCAGAAGTCTGAGTATTCTGCCTTCATCGGATTTCTTCGAGTGAACGCCTCAATTCTCTGACGATTCCTTTACCTTCCGGATCGTAGACCCAGTTGGTGTCGAATGCTTCCAGAATTTTCCGGTTTGGCCGTTGAGAAAGCGTGAGGCTGTGAAAACGGGTCCCGCGACTATGCCGCGCTTTATGCACTTGTTGCAAAGTATCCCGGTCGACACGGTACATGATAAAATCAGACACCATGAGAATATCGGCCTCGTGGTAATCCTGATTTTCGAGCTGCCGAAGGGCTTCATTCAGTGCCAGAGATATATCCGTACCTCCGTGAAAGGACATTCGGAGGAATGCTGCAATTTGGTCAATAGAGTCGGCAATAGAATGTAAATCAAGCGTTTTTACGCCAGCAGAAAAATTGATGAGAAAAGCTTTTCTGTTTTCACGGGCAGCCATTTTGAGAATGCCCATGCTCATAACTTTTGCGATTTGTTCGGGTTTTCCGGCCATTGATTCGGAGGTATCTACGCAGAGAATAAACGGCCCTTTTTCCTTTTGTCTGACCTTTCTGTTGACTTCTACCTCTGTATGCTTGCTGGTCACGAGTCGGCGGTCTTCGTATTGAAAGGTAAGCAAACGCCTGTTTGCATATTTGTGGAGGAAGAGCCACTCTGTATCATCATCACCGAGCAAGCCTGCCTCTGCACTGAGCAGATTATTCAGGTCATCGCTTTCTTCAACACCCACCAATTCTGCTTTCTGGAGGGGATCACTGATCCATTCCTGTCTGGAAATGGTTTTTTCAAATTGCTCTTCCTCTATTTCCAGCTCTGCTTCCCGCATTTGACCAAGCAGGTCGGCCAGTTCGCGGATGGACGATTCATTTTGAAGGAATTCATGATATTGGCGGACAATATCAAACGACGTATCCTTCCACAGCGCTCTTGAGAGGTCCCAATACCTGCCCATATACTCAGAAAATGGCGACACGAGTTCTACGAGGCGCTGGTATTCTTCCACTTTTGCTGCGGTCAGGCTTGTGTATTCTTCGATTTCACGCTGGAGGGTGTTGAGTTGAAAATCGAGAATACGCGCATGTAAAAGGGCATCCCATTTGGCCAGCAAGTCGTGAAGCAAGCGATCGACTTCTCTCAACCCTTCAGCAGATAGGTTTTCTGGTGATCTGTGCAATAACAGACCTTTGAACTTAGCCGAGTAAAAGCTGCTGTCAAGCTGCTCTTTAGGATAGAGGTTGCGTACTGTATTCAGTAGCACTGGCCATCGCTCAGCAACTGCCTTCACAGGTGTCACTGACCACTGCTCCAGTCGGCGGATTTCATCTTCGTAGGGGTTTTTGACCCGGCTTTTAGTCCAGGATTTTCTGAGCCACCGAAGGGTGTCAATGACGACTTGTCGTGTAATTTGTTCATTACCGGCACACAGCGAGAGAAGGCCCTGTATTCCTGTCAGTTGATCGATGGCCTGAGTGAAGTATCGGAGATAAGTGTTATCCAACTCCGCCGGCTCTTCAACAACGCTTTGTTCGAGTTTTTGACGAAGGTAAGTGACGAGATAGGTACGCATCTTCCGGTCCAAAATTTGTCCGAAAGCGATGAATCGCTCGTATTCTTGCTCCAGCAGGTTTGATGAATTCACAACTCTTCCGTTCTGGTTTCCACAAATTGGGTGGTGTAAGGGGAAGGATTTTTGCCTTCAATTGTTGCGGAGTTTTCCTGACTGGAATTTAATCTTGTCTTGGTTGTCTATTCTCGTGACCACCACTTCGGTCCTTCTGTTGTACTGATGTTTTTCCGGCGGACAGGGTGTTTTGTCATCGCATTCATTGCGAAGTTCGCTCTCTCCTTTCCCCAATGTTGTTATCCGGCTTCGAGAGATTCCTTTTGCTACAAGGTAGTCCCGGGCCGATTCAGACCGCAATTCAGAGAGGACTTTATTATACCTGCGGTTACCGCGAGAATCGGTGTGAGAGATCAGCTGAACTTCCATGCTGGGATATTGCAACATAACTCTGGCAAGCTGGTCGAGCTCTGCTGCATCGCCTGACCGGATGGCTGACTTATCGAAGTCGTAATAAATGTTCTCGAGTACAATGACACTGCCTTCGCGAAGCGACTGAAACTGGGGGAGGCTTTGGGTTTCGGATTCAATTGAAATGACAAGCACCTTGTGGAGGCTGTCGGTCATATTTCGAGAAGAGAGAGGAATCGACTGTGTCAGAAATCCTTCCTGCAAGCCGCTGATGAGGTAATTACAATCCGGCTGGAAGCACCATGAGAAAAAACCGAGACTGTCGGTAGAGAGGTACATCGGTTTTTCGAGGCAGAGGCTCTGGATTTTGATAATTCCGTTTGGCAGAGGTTCTTTGTTTTCAGTTTGAATCAGGCGCCCTTTTCTGGTTACACACTGTTCCCGGTCGAGTCTGACCACGAGAATGCTGTCTCCGTCTAATGATTCGAGAGAAAAAGGGTACTCCATTATTTGAAATCCACTGGCTCTTATCTGAATGAGGTACTTTACACCACGTTGGACAGACATCAGTGCCTGGCCTTGTTCATTGGTGAGTGCATCTGGGGGGCCGAGTTCAGTTTCATCTCTTTGGAAGGTTTGAAAAATCAGCTCTTCTCGGGCATATTCTGAAGGGACGAGCCGTTTGTCATAGAGTTGTCCTTCCTGTCTTTCGAAACCATTTCCGAAGTCTGCAAAAAGGCGAAGGGCGGCTCCTTCAAGGCGTTTTTGGCGGAGGGGATCAATAACGGTCAGTTGTACGACTTGTTCTCCTTTGACTAATTCTCCCCAATAAGATTCACTTGCATCAAAGAAGTACAAATCGTCATTGCCGGCACCATTTGCCCGGGAGGAAGTGAAGTAGCCTTGTTGGCCGGTGGGTCTGAGGATGAGCCCGAAATCATCGGATGGGCTGTTGAATGGTGGTTTCAGCAGAAGAGGAGCTGTTTCCCGACCAATTTCGGATGTGTAAATGTCAAGTCCGCCATACCCCCCGTCACGGTCCGAAGCAAAAAACAGCAGCCCTTGCTGATAGATAAATGGGAAAACCTCATTGGCAGACGAATTAAAGCGACTCCCCAAATTTTCAGGAGTACTCCATTTACCATCCGTGAGTGTTGACCTGTAGATGTCCATGCCACCGAATCCGCCCTCCATATCAGATGCAAAAAAGAGGGTTGTTCCATCTGCAGACAGGCAGGGGTGCATGCAAGAATAGTTTTCATTGTTAAACGGAAGGGGTCGGATGTTTTCCCAGTCGTAAGGTCCTTTTGTCGCTTCAAAAATACTAAGCCTGACTACACCCGAGGCATCTGCTTTTCTAACTCCGGCCTTTGAGTTGTTCCGGGTAAAGAACATCCGCATTCCGTCAGTGCTGAAGGTCGACGGACCTTCATGAAGCTGAGAATTAAGTGTGGAGGAAAAAGAGCGTGGCCGGGTGAGTTTACCGGTGGCTGTTGCATCAGCGTAATACAATTCGAAGAAGGTATTGTCTTCTCCGGGTTTTGGAATGTCATCTCCGCTTGAGCAAAATACGATTCCGTTCAGGTAGAAGGCAGGAGAAAACTCAAGGCCGGGTGTGTTGACCGACTCCAGATTTTTTATCTGGACGGGATTTGTCAAAACTTGATTGGGGGCAGGGTTGCGTTGGGCATGCAAATGAATCACACACAACATAAACAGGACCGGCAGACTGAAGTGGTGCATGAGTAAGAATGCTTAAAAGTATCGTGGACTCAGGATTTCAGTTCCCTGAGGCGGATTGATGGACCACCGGACGATTCCTTCAATGCTTCCGGCGGTGCTTTCCTGCAGCTCTGAGAGCGGAATATCGTAAGACACGCCAATCATCAGTTGGTCTGAAGCTTGGATACTCAGTATGGCATCGAGTGATTCTCCAAACCCTCTGATGCTTGAACCACCGAGTCGGTATGTCAATCCGAGGGCGTGTGCGTTCATGAGAATGGCCATCACATTAAAGTCAGCATCGAGAGGTGCATTGCCGGCATATTTGAACAAGAATTGGGGCTGGATATCAATCTGACCGCCAAGAGGAATGACCACCCCGGTCATTAGGTAGAGGTGTCTGACTTCTGTTCCACCTGTCAGTGCCGTTTCGCTAAAGTCAATATCAGCTTCGAGCAGTCTTGGGGCGGAGGCTCCGAAGTAAAACTTGTTGCTTGAATAGTAGAGGCCGAAGCCAAAATTCGGTACGTATCTGTTTTTGTTGCCGACCGGTATCGCGCCATCTGATGTCAGACCCTGAGTCGCTCTGAGTCGTTCATCCTGATAGTTAATTCCCCAATACCGGAGGGAGGCCTGAAGGCCAATACTAAACTCACCCGGGCCTGATTTGAATCGGTAGGCGTACATCCCGTCTGCTGTCCAGCTTTCAGTAACTCCGATACTTTGACGGCTCAGATTGAGTCCGACTCCGACCCGCTGATAGAGCAGGGGCATATGAAAACTGACGAACTGGCTTGTCGGAGCGCCTTCTATGCCCAGCCATTGGCTGCGGTGGAGGGCCGAGATACTTCCCCCCTCAACATGGCCGGCGTATGCCGGGTTGATGGCCTGTTTGAAAAACATGAATTCGGTCAGTTGTGGCTGTTGTTGAGCCAACAGGACGACCGGAGCTAAAAGTAGGAAGAAGAATGCAACTCTCATGAGCTTGAATTTACAGGATATCAACGCTCTATCATCAGAAACCCGGATGCGGGTGCGCTGCCGTCTCCGTAGTCGACATGGTAAAAATAGGTAGATGCCGGCAGCACCTGACCATCAAAGGTACCCTGCCAGTCATTGTTATAGGGATTTGCCCGATACAACTCATCACCCCACTGGTTGAAGATAACGACTGTATTGTCCGGATAATTTCCGGAAGACAGGCACGGCACGATAAATGCATCATTGATGCCATCATTATTTGGGGTGATAATGGATGGAGGCGTGCAGTCATTGCCTTCTGCGACGACAATCCTGACGATTCCTTGTGTACAGAGTCCGGGGCAAATCGGGCTGCAGAGTTGGTACACGAACTGATCTTCTCCAAAAAAATTGCCGGCTGGCCGGTATTCCCAGCTTCCGATACCGATGCGATCAAGCTCACCGAATGCTGTACTGCTGACCAATTCTATTTCGAAACCGGCATCAGGTAGCAGGTCGTTGGCGAGTACGTCAATTTCAGATGATGTTGAGAAGGATGTGCTGATGATATCATCGACAGCTTCCGGAACAGGAAAAAAGAAGATGCTTGCCGTATCTCTTGAAAAGATGGGGCATCCATCATTTGTCAGAAACCACACAAAGCGATTTTCACCCTCCAGAAGTCCGTTCACGGAGCTTGAAGGGCTTGATGGGGAGCTCACTGAGACACCTGGATTGAGGGTAATCCATTGCCCGATGCTGCGAAGGGGGGGCTGGGCGTTGAGTGTGGCGTCACGTTCTTCGCACACATCGGAATCAGGCCCTGCGAAAGCATTCTCAGAGGCGTCTCCGACTCTGACTTGCACGGCATCTGAAGAGATATCTCCGCACCCTGGGTTAGAGAGTGTCCAGGTGAAGACGTAAATATTTCCCGGCAAGAGCCCTGTCACCTCGGAATTCGGAGAGGCTGGGTCACTGATGGCGATTCCCTGGGCAATTTGCTCCTGGCTTTGGCTCCAAAACCCGGTATTTCCAAATGCTGAGGGGCTTGCCTCAAGCAGGACGGTACTGCTGTCACAGATTTTGATCAAGGCTCCTGCTTCAGACAGCTCGTTTTCGGAGTCAACTCGAATTTCGAGCGTATCACTGCTGTAATTCAGGCAAGCACCATTGGAGAGACTCCACACCAGAGTGTATATTTCGCCGTTTTCCAGATTTGAAACAACGGAGGCGGCTTGTCCCGGGTTGTTAATTGTAATTGGTGGTCCTCCGGCCTGACTCCATGAACCTGTGCCGGTCGATGGAGGCTGTGCCTGAAGGGTGACTGACATCAACTCGCAGAGAGCCAGATTATCACCAGCGAAGGCAGAAAGGGCTGGAATGGCATCCAGTTGCACAACGACAGGTACAGAGGGGTCAGACAAACATCCATCAGAGGAGGTCGTTTGGGCATAGACAGACCACCCTCCTGGCCCCGGGAGTTGCCCGGTGCCGAGCAACAGGGTGGTTGCGGGAGATGGACCACCGATTACGGTATCCGCATTTGAATCAAACCACTGAAATGTAGCTCCCGAAGGTGCGTTGGAAACAGTAAGTGATAGCTGGGCTCCCGGTTCATCAATACAGAGGGGGCCATTTTGCTGGATGAGAGGGGGTGAGGGGAGGTCTAGAATACTGATAGCTACGAAGGCTGAATATGGAGATGTACATCCATTTTCAGTGACCCTGACTGCATACGAACCTTCATGAATCGGCAAAGCAGGGTATCGCACTGGATTGGCTGTTTGAGCGGCAAAGCCACTGGGTCCGGTCCACTCATACTGGAGACCCGGCTTGAAGGTCGTGAGGAGTTGCAGGGTATCACCTGTGCAAACCTTGTTACTGACAGCCCCGGCAGTGGGCGCATCGGGGATTTCGTGGACAGTGAGCACCACTTCTCCGGACGTATTCGATGGGCAACCGTTTCGGATAACCATGAGGGAGTAAGCCCCGGTGTGCAATGCTGGTTGCAGGGTATTGATGGTAAGTGACGGTATACTCGTGTTGATTGTGCCAGCCGGGGTATTCCAAATGTATGTGACCGATCCGGTGTATGATGTCCCGGTACTGATTGTGACAGATTCACCTGCACAACGAGAGAGCGGCCCAGTAGGCTGAAGAGAGGGCGTCACCGGAGAATCAGTCAAATCTACCGGAATGGAAAAAGGCGCTGATTCGCACCCAAAGCTATCTGTGACCACCAATACATATGGACCTGCATCATCGCCGGTGGCATCGGGAATAATAGCCTGAGGGCCAGATGAAACAGGAGAGGTTGGTCCTGACCAATTGTATTGATAGGTGCCGTTATCTGGTGGAAATATAGTGGCATTCAGGACAACATCCTGATCTCCTGAAACACATCCCTGCGGGCTTGCACTCCCCCCTGTAATCACAGGTGGCTGATTGACAACGACCAGCGTGCTGTCGGTATCTGTGCACCCTGGAGGGGTTGTAGCTGTAACCACATACCAACCTGATTGAGCAGTTGCCAGAGGGTCTTTTTGCGTTGACTGGAACCCTGACGGACCAGTCCAAAAGTACGCAGCACCTGGAAAGTCGGATGCTGAAAGCTGCACATCACCTCCCGCACAACCGGGGCCATTATTGGTAGCATTAATGGCAGGGATGGGGTTTACAGTGACAAAGACAGCTTCTGAGGGCGGTGATTCACATCCGTCTATGGTGACAACCACCTCCCATTCACCGTTATTTGCAGCAGCAGCGGATGGGATTGAAAGCACTGGCTCTGTAGTAGTTAGTGTTCCCAGATTCGGTGTTTTCCAGGAGTAGAGTTGACCATCAGTCAAGTCCGTAAAAATAGTCAGCTCATCGCCCTGACAGACAGGCCCATTTGAGGCGAGGTCAGGTTGCGGAGGACTGGGAGTGATCTCGACCTGTGTGAAGGCAGGGTCAGAAGGACATCCGTCGAGGAAAATGACCAGCTCATAGGTGCCTGATTGAGAGGGCTTGATATTTGTTTGCTCAGGGGGTACTGCGAGAGCCGAAAAAAAGCCGGGTCCAATCCACTGATATGTATATCCCGGTCCGATTACGGGCGTCCCAAGGTTAAAACTCTCACCTTCACATCTCAAAATTACTGCATCATTCGTGATGGCTATTGGCGGATTGTTGACTTGTACTGATGCCGGTGCAGAAAGTCCGGATGCACATCCGTTTCGTTTGACCTCAACGGCATATGTCCATGTTCCGGCTGGCAAGTCTTCGACCGTAAATTGCGGGACGAGTGTCACTGCAATCAGTGTATCCTGGCCGCCAATTCGCTGGTACCAGCAATAGGACACAGTGCTTCCTGAATAGGGAGATGTCTGCAGGACAGCAGCCTCTCCGATACAAATAGAAGCCTCTGCGATGTTCAGAACCGGCGGAGCAGGTTGCTCGGTGATGACCACTTCGACGGTTTGGCTGGCTGTGCATCCGGTGGTACCCGTGACAGTAAGGCCATATGTACCACTGGCCATCGCCGTTACAGACGGGCGCTTTGGATTTTCGAGTGTTGAATTGAAAGATTGCGGACCAGACCACATGAAATCAAATGCAATGGATGAGGGAACTGGAGAAACCGGAGGGTTTGCAAACAATTCAAGCGTATCACCGCCGCAAAGGCCATTTAGATATGATGGTTCGGGTTGAATGGTGCTGATTTTGACCAGGCTTTCGCATGTGGCGGTATTGCCTTGTGCATCTGCAGCAGTGAGAGTAACGGTAATCAGACCCGGAGCCTGATTGCAAGTGAGTGTGTCGTGCGATAAGCTAAAACTGACGATTCCGCAATTGTCGGTGCTCCCCCCATCTATTTGTACAGGGGTGAGTATATAAGGTGTCAAACCAGAAGGGTTAATTTCAATCTCTATAGGCTGGCATATGGCGTTTGGTGCCTGACCATCAATAAGTTCAATCAGCACCTGACAGGAGTCTGATAGTCCATTGAGATCGTTGGCGGTGAAATTGAGTACCGTCTGGCCAGAATTGAGGATGACTGAAAGACTGTCAGCGTCAGGTAAGAATGTCCCGGAAATTTGCGACGCTCCCTGACTGAAGTAGGTCCCTTCGGTCAGCTGACAATTGTCTGTGGAAACCGGAGCTGCGATCCGGATTTCAAAGCCCTGGTTGCAGTCCTGATCTGGCGGAAAACTAATGGTTTGATCCGGAGGGCAAACGATAGATGGCGTTTGATTGTCAACAATTTCGACCAGATGTGTACAACTTGACCTGTTTCCTGAACAGTCTGTCGCAAATAAAGTAATCTCATGCATTCCCTCTGTCAATAATAGAGGGTCTGGACTTTGGGATGGGTCAAAAGGGAGGGTATCTGTACCATCTGAGGTGTAGGCAAAAAAGGTTTGGGTACATGCATCAATTGCTTCAGGAGGCATTGGTACGAAAAAAGCATCGCATGCATCTTCCATTGTGAAAATGGTGATGTCTGGCGGGCAGACAGAAATAGCAGGAGGGGTTGTATCTGATACAATGAATGTTGCAGTAGAGACTGTTGCATTGCCGCATTCATCCAGAAACACAAAATCAACTGTTTCTCGTCTGATTGGCTCTGAACTCATGCCTGTGCAAGGAAGCGTATCCAGTGTTGCAGGATGCTCTCCCGGCCAGGTTGCCGGATCATCAGGGGTATAGCTTCCAGGTACTGCAGCGAATCCGGTCACAAAGCCACAAAGATCACTGAATTCAGCATACCCAAGGCTGTCGAGCCACTCTCCAAACGTTGAATCAACCTGCTCCGGCCCGGAGCAGGTCAGCGTTGGTGACAATGGATTTGTTACCACAAAGGGCGGGGCTGTGTCTCTTACAACTATGAGCTGAAGAGCAGAATCTGTATTCCCACAGGCGTCGATGGTCGACCATGTTCTCCGGATGGTATATTGCTGTGGGCAGCTTCCCACCTGGAGCACATCCGAATATGAAAGGCGGTATGATGTATCGCAATTTTCTTCTACATCTGGAATGCCAGTAGAGTCGGGAATATTTGCAAATTGGCAATCGACTGTAATATCAGGAATTGTCAAAATGAGAGGGGCAGTGGTATCCACTACTTTTATGAGTTGGGTATCGATACTTGTATTTCCGCAATCGTCGCGGGCAATCCACCGTCTTGTCAGTGTGTAGGAGAAATGTCCACATGAGTCAGCATCCGGATTTTGGGAAGTAAACTCGAGGAACGAAATAGTAAGAATGCCTTCACATACGTCAGTTGCTGTGAGGTCGGTACCGATGACAGGTGGTTGAGGAATTTGGTCACAACTGACAACCGTGTCTCCAGGCACTCCGGAAATGACGGGTGCAGTGGTATCGACCAAAACGACTATTTGCCAAACCGTATCTGAGTTACCACAATTATCGGCGGCAATCCACCGCCGTCTTCGCACTTCTTCTCCCCCACACCCATTCTCGATAAGGGTTTCCTCAAAAAAAGTAATCAGGGAGCTGTCACAATTGTCATCGACTTTTGGCAATACTGGGTTAGGCACGGCCTGACAAGGCACGACAATCGTGTCTGCAGGTTGAATAAAGGAGGGGGCGACGGTATCTCGTACTTCGTATATGACCCCCCACGGAGTCGTGTTTCCACAGCTGTCAGTTGCTGTGAAAACGATGAAAACGCTGCCGCAGTCCTTGGTAAAGTCTGGTGGAGCATCATCGGTGATGCTCAGCAGTCCACATCCGTCGTCTTCGGCAGAAGCAAAGGCACGTTGGCTAGCAAGCCATGCCTGATAGTCTGCTGATTCGCAATATTCCAGCTGATCAGTCGGAAAGTTAACAAACGTTGGCCCGGAGGTATCAACGCCCACCTGCGCCTGAACACGGCATATGCCGCACAGAGAGAAAATGAAGGAGAGAATGAACAGGGATTTTATGTTCATAACATGTGCTTGCAGTATTGGGATGCAAAAAAGATACCGATTCTCACTCTTCTTCATCGGAATTCCAGTCTTCCCGGTCTTCCAACTTTTTATCCTTGAGGTGCTCGTTCAGAAATTTATTCACCTTTGTCACATCAAAGTTCGTTCTGATTTGTCCAAACTCATTGATAGAGATGTCAAATCCTTCGAGTTCTTCGTGGATTTTTGGCTTGTCAGGCTTTTCTTTTCGGTCTTTACCCATAAGCGTTTGTCTATATACATCCAAAAATAGGAATTCTCGGAGAAGAATGCTGCGAGAATTGAAAGGCAGGCGCTCAGCGGGCAGTAAAAGGCTAGCAGGGAAGGGTGTCAGTTCTGAAGCATGCCGTCAAATACGGACCATGCAGCCTCCAGCCGCTCAAGCGCCATTTTTTTTCCCATCAGCGCCATAATATCGAACACGGCAGGACCTTTCATCGTTCCGGCAAGGCCGATTCTGAAGAAAGGAAGGACATCTCCGAAACCGAGTTCTTTTTCTGCGAGAAAATCCTGTACGGTTGCTTCAATGGCTTGTGCAGAAAAGGGTTCAAGGGTTTTGAGCTGAGCGAGCAGTTCATTCAGTACATCTGCGCGTTCCGGCTTCCACTTTTTCCGGATGGGTTTTGATTCGTAATTGCGGACTGGTTCGAACAGATAATACCCCTGGTCCCAGAATTCGGGATATCGGTGAACGCGCTCTCTGTACAATTCTACAAAATGAGTCAGGAAATCATCAGAGGGCTGGTAACCATGCCCTTCAATAACCGGTCGAACAGCCAAGCATAGTTTGGCGTTGTCTGAGGCAATAATGTACTGTTGATTGAACCATAGGGCTTTGTCATAGTCGAACCGCGCTCCGGATCGGCCGATATGGTCTACTGAGAATGCATTGATAAGTGCTTCAAGGGAATAGATCTCTTGTTCGGTACCGGGATTCCAGCCGAGGAACGCCAAAAAGTTAACGACTGCGGCAGGGTCGAAGCCGAATTCCCGAAAACCTTCGAAACTTTCTTCTGGCGTTTGTCCCTCCCAGCTGATTGGAAAGACTGGGATACCGAGTTTTTTTCCATCCCGTTTGCTCAGTTTTCCTGATCCGACTGGTTTCAGAATGAGTGGCAGGTGGGCAAAGTGGGGCGGTCTCCAGCCAAAGGCGCGGTACAGCAATACATGGTGAGCGGTGCTGGGGAGCCATTCTTCACCTCTCACCACATGGCTGATTTCCATCAGGTGGTCATCGACCACATTCGCCAAATGGTAGGTAGGCAAGCCATCAGCCTTGAGAAGAACTTTGTCATCAAGTCCTGAGGTATTGATGTGCACCTCCCCCCGAATCAGATCGAGAATCGCGATGTCCTCATTGTCGGGGACCAAAAGCCTGACTGTGTAGGGAACACCCTGCTCCAGAAGTAGGGTAACTTCTTCAGGGGGCATGCTCAAGCTGTTTTTCAGGGATAACCTGTTCTGCTGCCCGTACATGAAACTGTGATTCCCCTTGTTTTTTTCTTCTTCTCTGCGCGCATCGAGTTCTTCCGGTGTGTCAAAGGCATAGTAGGCCTTGCCGGAGTCAATCAGTTGCCGGGTATATTGCAGGTAAATATCACGCCGTTCTGACTGCCGGTACGGCCCAAATTCACCCCCCTTTTCAGGACTTTCATCCGGGATGATCCCGCACCATTTCAGTGCTTCTGATATGTACTGTTCGGCCCCTTCCACAAACCTGGTCTGGTCGGTGTCTTCAATGCGTAAAATAAAAGTGCCGCTATATTTTTTTGCAAGAAGGTAATTGTAAAGGGCTGTGCGAACTCCGCCGATGTGAAGCGCCCCAGTCGGGCTTGGAGCAAATCGAAGTCTGGGTTTGTCCATAAAAAGTGGATGTTTTTCGAATTCCGGCTCTCGGAACCAACACATATGTTCACTTTTGCAGCGTTTTGTGGGTTCCGGGCGTTACACTCAGAGCGTGCAAAGGTAATAATTTCAGATATCCACAACTCTGCTGATGTATTTTGTAAAGACCCCGGGAATGTTCCGTCACTTTTTCTCTAAAATGCTCTGGCGCGTACCGGCAGACGAGAAGGTATTATTTCTGACCTTCGACGATGGTCCTGTGCCTGAAGTCACCCCATGGGTTTTGCAACAGTTGGAAGCATACGAGGCACGAGCCACGTTTTTTTGTGTCGGTGACAATGTGCGCAAACATGCGGATTTGTATCAGATGGTTTGTGCGCAGGGGCACACCGTGGGCAACCACACCTTCCATCACCTGAACGGATGGGAAACAGAAGCTGATGTTTACCTCGAAAATGCCGAGCAGTGCCGTTCGCTTGTCGACTCACCTTTTTTCAGGCCCCCTTATGGCCGGCTCACACCATCTCAGTCTCAGTCATTAGTGAGGGCAGGCTACGAGCTGGTCATGTGGGATGTCCTCAGTGCAGATTTTGATCGAAAGCTCACTGGACAGCAGGTGTTTGACAATGTGAGGCGTCATGCTATGAAAGGCTCTGTTGTCGTCTTTCACGATAGCATCAAAGCGTGGGATCGCCTTGAATACGCGTTACCTGCAACACTTGCATATTTCGCCTCTCAAGGGTATCGATTTGGCGGGCTGGATGAAGTGTCAAGCCCCGCCTGCAAGGCCACTGAAGCGGGGTGCGTCTGAGTGTTTGGGTATTGACACCGGAATTCTCATCTTTGGAAGATGAAATCAATTTTCCGTCGGTGGCGCGCATTGTGGAATCCCGATATGTATCATGGCTGGGGAAAGAGAAAGAGCTATTTTGAAGGCTGGTACTTTAAGGTCGTATCCAGAGAAAGAGACGGGGCTCTTGCAATCATCCCAGGTATTTCCCATGATGCTGAGGGCACCCCTCACGCGTTTATTCAGGTCATGGATGGTCTCTCCCGCAAGGCTACCTATCACGAATTTTCTGCTGACGAGTTCCGCCCTTCACCCCACCGATTTGAGCTTGATCTGGCGGGAAATTTTTTCAGCCCGAACCGTCTGAGTCTGAATTTGACGGGATTGTGCGGCGAATTGGAATTGCATGACATTTATCCATGGCCTTCAAGGCTACTGGCCCCGGGGATTATGGGGTGGTATTCTTTTGTCCCATTCATGGAGTGTTACCATGGCGTTGTCAGTGTAGACCACAGGTTGTCTGGTCAACTCAATGTTGAGGGGAAGGAAATTGATTTTTCGGGTGGGAAAGGATACATAGAGAAAGACTGGGGTCGGTCTTTTCCGAGCGCCTGGATTTGGATGCAGACGAATGATTTTGGGGAATGCGAACGCACATCTCTGATGGCTTCGGTTGCAAATATCCCGTGGGTTGGGTCCTCGTTTGTGGGTTTCATTGTCGGATTTCTATTAGAGGGCCATCTCTATGAGTTTGCAACCTATAACAGGTCTGCGATGTCAATCAACATTTCCGGGAGGGAGGTTCACCTCATTTTTCGCAGAAAACAATTGGAGTTGCGTCTGGTAGCGCATCAGGCGGAAGGGACGCCTCTCATTGCGCCCATTGAAGGGGCGATGGCGGGGAAGGTCAACGAAAGTCTGACTGCTCGGGTAGAGGTTGAATTGCGCCGGAATGGGAAGGTCGTGTTTCAGAAGACCGGGCACACGGCCGGCATGGAGATGGCAGGAGAAATCGATACGCTTCTCAGGGCTGGCTCCTGATTATTTCTTTTTGTATTTCCCGGATTTCCATGCATCAAAGAATTCTTTCCAGGCCATCGGGTTGAAGATATTCATGGGTGGGGTCTGCCCGGTGTAGTAATAACTTCGTGCCTGCTGGCGCAGGTAAAAATCAGCTGATTCATTACCGTCATAAGGCACCGTACTGCGCATTCGCTCGAGGGTTTCGGCTGTGAGATTTTCAGTTGCCCGGCGCTGCAGATCGGAAGTGACGTCCATGGCCAGAAACTCAAGTTTGAAGTGTTCGCGGCTCGGCCACGGGAATACGACTGTCTCCGGGAGGTTGATGGTATCCTGGGTCATGAGTTGGACAATGGAGTATCGTGAATCTTGCAGGGTGTCGGGGATATTGTAGAGGACTGTTTTGTAGCCCACTGCAGAAAATTCGACATTGTCGCCTGGCCTGGCAACCACTGAGAAAAATCCTTTGAAATCGGTAAATGTACCTCTCAGATCTCCTTTGATCAGGACATTGACATAGGGGATTGGCTGAAGTTGCTCGTTGCTTCCGTCGAGCACGACGCCGGAAAACTGAATAAGTTGTTCTTGTCTGCCGTCTTTTTGAGCGTACAAAGAGAAGGTGAAAAGCAGGCACCAGACCAAAAGAGAAAGCTTCCTGTTCAAAATTGGACCATTTTTATATGAACGCGGGGAGGAGTCCGCTGATTGTTCCGGAGTCGGCTTGGCTCACAGGCAAGCTGCTTTTTTTACAGGCCAAGAGCGATACTGAGTACCTCCTTCATTGTAGTTACATAGTGGAACGTCAATCCTTTGAGGTAGTTTTGTTCGATTTCAAGAATTTGTTTTTCATTGTCTTTACACAGAATGATTTCCTTGAGTCCAGCCCGACGGGCGGCGAGGATTTTTTCCTTGATTCCTCCCACGGGCAAGACTTTCCCGCGGAGGGTAATTTCACCGGTCATGGCGAGGTGTGGCTTGAGTGGTTTATTTCTAAATACAGAAGCGAGAGCGGTCAGCATGGTAATTCCGGCAGAGGGGCCGTCTTTTGGGATGGCACCTTGGGGGACGTGAATGTGAATATCAGATTTGCCGAATGCCTCAGGGTCTATGCCGATTTCATCAGAGTGGGCTTTGATATAACTGAGGGCAGTGGTGGCAGATTCTTTCATCACATCTCCCAAATTTCCGGTCAGTGTCAGTTTGCCGGATCCCTTGCTCAGGCTTGATTCGATAAAAAGAATATCACCTCCTACGCTGGTCCATGCCAGCCCGATGGCCACCCCGGGAGCTTGCTTTTCGCGGTATAATTCGAGGTCGAACTTCGACGGACCGAGGATGTCTGTCAGCTCTTCCTTTTTGACAGAGAGACTCTGAGCTTCTTCGAGCGCTACCTTTTTTGCGGCATGTCTCATCACTGCTGCGATGACCCGATCAAGGCTCCTCACGCCTGATTCACGTGTGTAGTCTTCAATCAGAGCCCTGACTACATCTTTGCGCAGCCGAATCTGATTTCCTTTCAATCCGTGCTCGGTCCGCTGACGCGGAATCAGGTGGTGTTTGGCAATTTCCAGTTTTTCTTCTGTCGAATACCCTTCAAGGTGGATTACCTCCATTCTGTCGAGCAGGGCCGACTGGATGGGCGCCAATGAGTTTGCGGTGGCAATAAACAAAACCTTTGAAAGGTCGTACTCCATTTCCAGATAATTATCATAGAAATGGGTGTTTTGCTCCGGGTCGAGCACTTCCAGAAGGGCTGAAGATGGATCTCCCCGAAAATCACGGCCTACCTTGTCGATTTCGTCAAGGATGAAAACCGGATTGGATGACCCGGCTTTTTTGATTGACTGGATGATTCGACCAGGCATGGCGCCAATGTAAGTCCGGCGATGTCCTCTCACCTCTGATTCGTCATGCAATCCACCAAGGGACATGCGGATGAATTTCCTGTTCAAGGCTTTTGCGATAGAGCGACCAAGAGAAGTCTTGCCGACACCAGGAGGGCCGACCAGGCAAATAATGGGAGCCTTCATATCCTGCTTAAGCTTCAACACAGCGAGGTGTTCAACGATACGCTCCTTCACCTTTTCCAATCCGTAGTGATCTCTGTCAAGCACTTGCTGGACCTTTCTGAGGTCGAAATTATCTTTCGTGTATTTGTCCCACGGGAGGTCGAGAAGCAGTTCGAGATAGTTGAGCAGAATGGAGTATTCAGCCATCTGCGGATTGGTGCGTCGGGCGCGGTTCAACTCTTTTTCGAAGATATCACGGGCACTTTCTGGCCATTTCTTTTTTTTCGCTCTTGCGGCAAGTTCTTCAAGCTCCTCTTCTTGCGGGTTTTGACCCAGTTCTTCCTGAATGGTTTTGAGCTGTTGGTTGAGGAAATAGTCCCGCTGCTGCCGTTCGATATCTCCTCTGACTTTGGTCTCAATCTGGTCTCTGATTTCGAGCATCTGCAGCTCTTTGCCGACATGTTCGAAAACAACCTCTGCTTTTTGATAGAGATCACTCATTTCCAAAATTTTCTGCTTGCGTCTCACGTCGATGCGCAAATTGGAGGAAATGAAATTCAGGAGGAATGCATTTTTTGAAATATTGCGAAGCATGACTACTGCTTCGTCTGGAATATTTGGTGAGAGTTCAATGATTTGCTTTGCCATGTCTCTGATGGAGGCGATAATGGCTTCAAACTCGACCGGGTTTTTGACTGGCAAGTACTCGAGAGGACGGGTTTCTCCGAGCAGGAAGGGATCTTCTGAAAGAATGGCACCCAGAGTAAAACGCTTGCGTCCTTGTAGAATTGCTGTGACTGTGCCGTCAGGCATCCTGAGCAACTTGATGATTCTGGCGATGGTGCCGACAGTAAAAAGGTCTTCTACTCCGGGATCTTCATTGTCGCTGTCCTGCTGGGCGAGTACTGCAATGAGTCGATTGGAATGATAGGCATTGTCAACGGCCTTCAAAGATTTTTCACGACCGATGGTAATCGGGATAACAAGTCCTGGAAATAACACGGTATTCCTTAATACCAGGATGGGAAGTTGATCGGGCATGGACTCCTGTGTCTCATTTTCATCTTCTTCATCGAGGCTCATTATCGGCATGAAATCGCTTTCGTCATTCAGGTTATGGGGAAAAAGCCATTCTTCAAACATACAGGCAGTGTTGTGCGGTCATTGAGAAAATGCGATGCATTCCGGCGAATGGCATCCTGTGGAACCTTAGGCTTGCTCAATCTCTATGCCACAGACTCAACAGTTGCTTTGGGGTGTACAAATTGTCATATTCATTCAAATTTACGGGAAAAAAGGGGATTTTTGGCGGCGCTTCCCGACAAAACGTCAGGTTGTGTCTGAATTTTCCTTTTCACAGCTTCTCCTATCTTTGGCGTCAAAACCAGCATCCATGTACTTCAATAAAAAGGTTGTGGTTGTATTGCCGGCTTACAATGCAGCTCAGACTCTTGAGAAGACCTATCACGAGATACCGAGAGATTTGGTTGACGAAGTCATACTCTGCGATGATGCCAGCAAGGATCAGACGGTCGAGTTAGCGGGGCGCATTGGTATAGAGCACATCATCAGGCATGAGCAGAATCTCGGGTACGGTGGTAATCAAAAATCTCTGTATCGAAAGGCAATTGAGTTGGGGGGAGACATCGTCATTATGCTTCATCCTGATTACCAGTACACGCCAAAGCTGATTCCGGCCATGGTGAGTATTATTGGCAGCGGGTTGTACCCGGTGGTTCTGGGGTCCAGAATTCTCGGCGTGGGAGCTTTGCAGGGAGGCATGCCTCTGTACAAGTATGTAGCGAATCGCTTTTTGACATTCACCCAAAACCTGCTGGTTAATTACAAGCTTTCGGAATACCACACTGGTTACCGCGCTTTCAGCCGGGAGGTGCTTGAGACGATTGCTTTTGAGCAAAACTCTGACGACTTTGTCTTTGACAATGAGATGTTATCTCAGATAATTTATGCCGGTTTCAACATTGCCGAGGTGACCTGTCCGACCAGTTATTTTGAAGAGGCATCTTCCATCAATCTTCGCCGAAGCACCACCTATGGCCTCGGTGTGCTGAGGGTATCTTTGGTGCACCGCCTCTGCAAATGGGGTCTGATGCGCTCCCGGCTGTATCGAAAGGCGCTTCATGCCTGATTTTCCGTGAGAACAAAGTGGGTAGTCTTCTTCGTTTACTATTCAATGAGACTGTCTGACAGATTAAGCCTGCTTCTTCTACTTGCCGGCATGACCATTTTTAATGCATCTGTGGAGGCTCAGGAGTGGGCAGTAGCTCGTCTGGTTTCTGGGTTTGACAATGAGTGGGTGACCCATTTGTCAGCTTCAGAGGAATATGTGGTTGTGGCCGGGTCATTTCGGGGGCAGGTGAAAATTGGTTCTGAAACGCTCGAGTCTGCTGGTGGATTTGATATTTTTCTTGCCTGGTACAAGCCAGATGGTGAGTTGATTCGGGTCAGGCAGTTGAAAGGTCCTGAGTCGGATTTTCCAACCGCTCTCGTTGCAACACCTGATGGAGAGGTATGGTCAGGTGGGACTTATACCGATTTCATAGTGATTGGAGACAGTCTGTTTACGCCTGATTTCGGGAGTTCCGGTGCATTTGTTGTAAGATGGAATACAGAGGGGGTGCCGGTTGATGTGACCCAATGCAGTGGCACCGGTCTGGAGCAAATCACTGGTATTGCACCTCTTTCTGGAGGCGGGTTTGCATTGGGCGGTTATATGAGTGAATCCTGCTTACTTGCAGATACAGTCATAGTGGCAACCAGCAATCCGGCTGCCTTTTTGTCAGTACATGACTCATCAGGCACGGTACAGCGGGTCCATGTGATAGGTGATGCTGGTACCGTCAGAGCGACCGCCCTCACCGTTCTCTCTGACGGGAGTCAGCTGGTCCTTGCCGGCAATTATCAGGGTACGGTGTCTTTTGCTGGCGATACACTAACGGCTGCAGCCTCAGGGACTGATATTTTTCTGGCCTCCATGGATGCACACGGAACTCCACTCTGGATGACCGGTGCAAAGGGGGCATGGGACGACCAGGCAGTGGCATTGGCCACTGACGAGGCTGGGACTTTTTATCTCACAGGATATCTTGTTGGAAATCTCACATTCAGCAATCAAATTCCGCTTCAGTCTGCTGATTTTCAAGAAGACATCTTTTTAGCCAGATATCACCGAAATGGCAGCCCGATTTGGGCATTGGCTCTTCAGGATCCCGGAGAAGAGACAGGGGAAGCCCTGGCAATCGGGGGTGGAAAGGTTTATCTGGTGGGCCACTACAGCGAAAGCCTGACAATTGGTGGCCAAACAGCAATCTCCCCCTCAGGTATGGTGCAGAGCGTCTGCGTGGTATTGGATACTGCCGGCCAGTTTGAGAATCTCATTCCCCTCCACTCGAATGAATTGTCACTTGCCGCTGCGGTGACCGTATTGCCGGGAGGGCAGCCTGCCATAGGTGGTGGTTTTTCGGGGAGTCTGACACTCCCACCTGAGCAGTTGGAAGCACTTGGTGGATTTGATGCCTATTGGGCTGTTTGGGACGAACAGACCACATCCCTGCATTCTCCGATTTCTCTTCCTCCCAAACTTCTGACCCCCTGGCCGAACCCTTCAACGACTGCAATCAATGTTGAATGGCCGGAGCGACCGGTTTTATGGTTGCTTGTCAACCAATCGGGCCATATTTTTCCACTCCGTGGCCCCTTGTCCGATAGGATTGAAGTCAGCCATTTGCCAACCGGTATGTATGACCTGATTACCACTGGTCCAAGTGGAAAAAGATATCTCGCTCGCTTTTCTGTGCTGGCTCACTAAGGGGGGCCAGGCTTTTGATTGCGTGACTGTGTGTCGGAAAAGTAATTGATGAGGCGGTACCGGTCTTCGTCAAATTCATCAGCAAAGACGTGTTCATCCTGATGTACCTTACTGCCGAGCAATACCCCCAGAGGCTTCAGCCCGTCAAATTCGTCAAAGATGATTTTGATTACTGCCATGGCCGGAATTGACAGGATGATTCCTGCAATCCCCCAAATCATCCCGAAGACAAACAGTGAAATCATGGCTACCAGCGGATTAATTTGCACACTTGACCCGACAATTCGAGGGGTAATGAAGTTTCCTTCAATTTGCTGAATGGCCTGGTAGAGGATAATGACTGCGACAGGCTGCCATAGGCTGGTAGCGGTAGCCAATGCGTATAAAAACGGAAAAAGGCCACCAAGCATGGTTCCAATATAGGGGATGACAGCCAGGAAAGCCGCAAGAACGCCCCAAAAGACAGGATATGCAATGCCAATGAGCCACAATCCCGTGCTGTTCAGGACGGCCAGAATGAGAATGACCGTACCAAGACCCTGAAGGTAGCTCTGAAGCATGTCCTGAATTTCAAGAATCACGCTTTTGGCCTGATCCTGATGGGATTTGTTGAACTGGTAGATGATGAAATTTTTGAAGGAAGTACGATAAAGAAGAAAGAAGAATGTGAAAATGAGGGTCAGACCCAATCCAGCAATGACAGCAGTAGAGGAAGAGAGGCTTTGAGAAACAATGGAAAAGGGCGTTTCAATCAGTGTGGAGGCATTTTCCTGAACCCATTCTGACCAGGAGGGGGGAGAAATTGCAAAATTTTCCTTGAGCCACAAAAATATCTGATCCAGTCCTTGGGTTACCTTTTTGCCAATTGATGGTAAAGCCTGCACGATATCAACCAGCTGGTATGCAAAAGCGGCGATCATGCCCGCTAATACTGCTGAAAAAAGTAAGAAAGTTAGCAAAATGGCGAGGACCTGATTTCGGATTAGGCGCTCGAAAAAAGCAGTTGGGGGGCGCAAAAGGAAGGAAAAGAGAATGGAGAATGTCAAAGGAATGAGAATGGCTTTTCCGATAATCAGGATGTACCCCAATATCATGATGATGACCAAGGCACCGGCAACCCGGCTGATGAATGAAGATTGTTGTTCCATAGACAGTCTTGAAAGTCAAAGAAAAAGCAGTAAAGCCATGCTTCTAACCAATGAAGGTAGAAAAGCTTTTCGGAAACGGAAAACAAGACAATTCCAAATCTGTCAATGTAAAGAAAACACCTGATGAAATGACTGAATCCCATCTTGCCCCCCCTCATTTGCTGTATGTGGAAGACGACCAGAGTCTCGGCTTTGTAACCCGGGACAATCTGGAATTGCACGGGTATCGCATAACGCATTGTGCTGATGGTCATGCGGCCATAGAGGCCATTGCCAATCAAACATTTGATTTGTGCATTCTCGATGTCATGCTTCCAGGAATCGATGGGTTTACCATAGCGGAGCGCATTCGGGAAAAAGACCGGCATACACCAATTATATTTTTGACAGCCAAGTCATTGCAGGAGGATCGGATTCACGGACTTCGCATTGGTGCCGATGATTACCTGACAAAGCCATTCAGTCTGGAAGAGCTCATTCTCAAAATTGAAGTCTTTTTAAGGCGAAGTAAAACCGACAATCAAAACGTATCGGATGTGTTTGTCCTGGGGGCGTATCAGTTCGATTACCCCAATTTATCGCTGATGCATCAGGGATCGTCAAGGCAGCTGACACAGAGGGAGGCAGATTTGCTGCGGTATTTTGCGAGAAGACCCAATGAAATTTTAAAGCGCCCGGATATTCTCAGGGCTATTTGGGGAGATGATGATTACTTTCTTGGGCGGAGCCTTGATGTCTTCATCTCCCGTTTGCGCAAATATTTGCAGGATGACCCTGACATCCTGCTTGAAAACATCCACAGCGTGGGCTTCAGGCTGGTTGTGCCCTGAGTAATTCCCCATTGAAATTCCCTATTTTTGCGGCATGAAAGCACACCATTTACGGCTGTCCAATAGCCTGACAGGCCAGAAGGAGACATTTGAGCCCCGCCACGACAATTTTGTCGGCATGTATGTGTGCGGACCCACGGTGTACAGCGACGTACACCTCGGGAATTGCCGCACTTTTGTGAGTTTTGACATCATGTATCGCTACCTGTTGTACCTGGGCTATCGCGTCAGGTATGTTCGCAATATCACGGATGTCGGTCACCTGGAGGGAGATGTTGATACAGATGCGGAAGACAAGATTGCCATCAAGGCCCGGGCCGAGTCGCTTGAGCCCATGGAAATTGCACAGCGGTATTCCAACGGGTTTCATGACATGATGCGCATCTTTAACACGCTTCCTCCAAGTATAGAGCCGAGGGCGACGGGTCACATTCTCGAGCAAATTGAAATGGTGGGTCAGATTCTGGACAAGGGATTTGGATATGAGGAGAATGGCTCTGTCTATTTCGATACCATGAAATTTATCGAGGCCTACCCCGATGCCTATGGTCAGCTGTCGGGTCGGAAGGTGGAGGACCTGCTTTCGGAGAGCCGTGACAACTTAAAAAACCAGGATGAAAAGCATCATCCGGCAGATTTTGCCATATGGATTAAGGCAGATCCGCGCCATTTGATGCGATGGAACTCTCCCTGGTCCGTTGGTTTTCCAGGGTGGCATCTGGAATGTTCGGCCATGAGCACCAAGTATTTGGGGCAGGAGTTTGACATTCACGGCGGGGGTTCGGATTTGAAGTTTCCGCACCATGAGAATGAAATTGCTCAAAACATGGGGGCTTGCGGAATTTCTCCGGCGAGGTATTGGCTGCATGGAAATATGCTGCTGATGAACGGCCGAAAGATGTCAAAAAGTGATGGCAACACCCTGACCCCCGGGCAGCTTTTCAGTGGAGAAAGCCCTCACATCTCCAAGGGGTACAGCCCCATGGTTGTGCGTTTTTTTATGTTGCAGACTCATTACCGCAGCACGCTCGATCTTACTGATGAGGCACTTCTGGCTGCAGAAAAAGGATATAACCGTCTGATGCAGGCCTGGCAAAAGCTAGAGGAGATGACCCATCCGGGAAAGGGTCAGCAAGGTGATTTTGATGGCAGTATCAGGGCTCAGTGTGCGGAAGTCTTCGAACAAATGGATGATGACTTCAACACTCCCCGGGCCCTTGCTTCACTTTTTAAGCTCGTGACTCAGGTCAATAGTCTGCATGAAGGCCATATAAACTGGGATGATCTTCACCCCTCCACCCTGGAGTTGATGAAAACCACCTTTAGGGATGCCATAGTCATGGTTTTTGGCCTTACTGATGAAACTGGATCTGCGGCAGGAGATGATAATTTGCTGGACGGGGTCATGCAACTCATAATCGAATTGCGACAGGAAGCCAGGGCTGAAAAAAACTGGGGTATTGCTGACAAGATTCGAGATACACTTCAGGAGCTTCACTTACAGTTGAAGGACAGTAAGGACGGAACGACCTGGAGCAAAGGATAACACTGCTCAAACAATTGCCATGATCGTCTTCAATACCGTTGGTCGCCTTTTGGTTCTCATTACTGCTCTTGCCGTCATTCTGACTGCCACAGGAGGGTGCGCGGAAGAAAGCCGCACTCAATCAGACAAGGCCTCTGAGCCGTTGAACCAGGGCCAGAACCGCCCTCCTTTGCGGGTTCCGGTCTTTGACAGAGATTCTGCATATGCCTATTTGTCTGGCCAGGTGAATTTTGGTCCCCGGGTCCCGGGCACTGAAGGCCACAAAGCTTGTAAAGACTGGCTGGTAGGAAAGCTGGAGCAGTTCGGAGCTGAAACCATCGTCCAGGAATTTACCCCAAACATGACAGGCCTTGGCAAACAACCTTCCTACAACATCATTGGCTCTTACAATTCGGAGGCAAAGCGGCGCATCCTGTTGGCTGCCCATTGGGACACCCGGCATAAAGGCGACTATGACCCTGATCCGTCAAAGCGCGATCAGGCGATTCCAGGGGCTGACGACGGTGCTTCGGGTGTTGCGGTTTTGCTGGAGGTAGCTCGCCAGCTTCAGCTTCAGCCCATTGATATAGGCATCGATATTGTATTTTTCGATGCTGAAGACCAAGGGTACGATTCCAGTCCCGGAGAGCAACCCCGTCCGGAGAGCTGGTGTCTCGGTGCTCAGCACTGGTCAGCATCACCACACCGGCGTGGGTACAAGGCAGAATACGGCGTACTCCTTGATATGGTCGGCTCCGCCAATGCCCGCTTTCCGAAGGAAGGGTATTCCATGCATTTCGCCCCCCAGGTGGTGGAAAAAGTTTGGAAACTGGCACTGGAAATGGGTTTCGGCAATTATTTTGATACAGCTGCAGCAGCCGGGGCAGTGACAGATGATCACTATTTTGTCAATACCATTGCAGGCATTCCAATGATTGACATCATCAATAAACCAATGGGGTCAGAAACCGGCTTTGGACCACACTGGCACACTCATGGCGATGATTTGGATGTCATCGACACCCGCACCCTCAGAGCAGTCGGTCAGATTATGCTTGCACTCCTATACAACGAAGATTATGGCTCTATCTGACAGTACTGTCAGACTCGCTGAGCCCTTTCAATACATTCGCAGTAATTAGTAACTGAGCCCCAAGGTAGGTGGCCATGATCCACACACGCCCTGCTGTAAGAGAGAATGAATCTGGCCTGAATTTGCTCAGGCCGATGAGTGAGTCGGAAATCAGAAATAGAAGAATGCCACTCATGAGCCCGAGATACACTTCTCTTGACAGTGCATTTCTCAGATTCATTCCGGAAACTGCCATGGCAGTGATAGAGCTTGCATAGATGACAACGGGTACTCGCAACCCATCACTGAGTCCGGGCCAGAGGGTGCCAATTATGGCGGCGAGAAACATTAGGAGAGGCCATCCTTTCCAGAATGCTTTTCGGATGTGCCCACTTCCTGCACGTGGGAAAGACCAAAAGACAATGGCATAACAGAGTTGGGCAATAAGAAAGCTGCTCAATCCGGCTAGAAAAAGTGAGTCAATCCGCGGTCCGTAATTGACCAGCATCAAAAAGATATCTCCCCCCCAAGAAAATACGAGCGCACCGAGCAGAAATTTCGACAATCGTGTCTGCAGTGGATGGAGCCTGACTACAACCCACATGGCAAGAATGGCAAGTAACAGCGGTTTTGTGACGAGGATAAGGCCTTCTGAGATAACCCATTCTGCATATAGATGGACAGCAGAAAGGATTATGTAAAGTATAGGGAGAAAGTTGGAGAAGGCAAATGGCTTCATTTACCCAAGGTAACAAGAATTTGACCGAGTAAATAAAAGAAGGGGAAGGGAAAAATGATCTGCATATTGTATTCTTGCCGACATTTATGGAAATTTGCCGCAGTCAGAATAGATGTGAGGTTTTTGGAGCTGTCGGTACAGACTGTTTTGTAGCGGAAATTTATCAGAAAATATTCTCATGCGAATAGATGTCTTTACAGCCCAAATAGACTTCATGGATTTTAGAAATTGAAGAAAAATGTGAGTTATGACGCGTGTTGCTAAGTTGTGTGTGCTGTTTGTCTTGATTGTGATGGCATCTTGCGGGGATGCCGGGAAGGTTGGGGAGTCTAAATCACAATCCGGGCAATCTGCGTTGTTCGAATTGGTTTCTGCTCGGACTTCAGGGATTGATTTCAGGAATGACCTTGAAGAGGACATTCGCTCTCTGAATAATATTTTCTTTTTTGAGTACTACTACAGCGGAGGGGGAGTGGCTGTCGGGGATGTCAATAATGACGGGCTTCCGGATGTGATGTTTACAGGAAATACTTCGCCGAACAAGCTGTATCTCAATGAGGGGAATCTCAAATTTACAGACATAACCGAAAAGGCGGGAATCAATCAGGGAAAGGCTTGGTCCACTGGTGTGAGTATGGCTGATGTGAACGGAGACGGCTGGCTGGACATCTATGTATGCCAGGCAGGGCCCAATTTTGATGAGAAAAGCCGGAGGAGGAACCTGCTCTTTATCAACAATCAGGATTTGACATTCACGGAGTCTGCGGAAGCGTATGGGTTGGCTGATGCCAATCTGAGCACTCAGGCTTCATTTTTTGATTATGACAAGGATGGGGATCTTGATTGCTTTATCATCAACGAGTCAGAGTTTTTCCGCATTCCCTATGCGCAGATTGAGAAAGAGATTTTCCCTTATCCTGAAAAATTGCGTCAGAATTCGAACCGGCTTCTTGAGAATCGGGATGGGAAATTTGTGGATGTCACCACCGAGGCCGGTGTCCTGGAGTTTTCCTATGGTCTGGGTCTTGTCACCGTTGATTTGAACGATGATGGTTGGACAGATATCTATGTGGCCAATGATTACTCAGTACCTGATTTTCTGTACATCAATCAAAAAGACGGCACGTTTAAGGAAAGTATTAAGGAATACACCCGGCACACATCCTGGTTTTCAATGGGTGTCGATGCTGCGGACTTCACCAATGACGGGCTTCCGGATCTGGCGGTGGTTGATATGGCTACGCCTGACCATTTCCGGTCGAAGGTCAACATGGCCTCTATGGACGTCAACTTTTTCTGGTATAATATCAAGGAGTTGAATCGCCATTATGGCTATATGTTCAACTGTCTGCAAATCAACAATGGCAATGGGTCATTTAGCAGTATGGCTGATCTGGCGGGGGTTTCCAAGACGGAGTGGAGTTGGGCATCATTGCTCGCAGATTTTGACAATGATGGGTTTAAGGACTATTATATCAGCAACGGGAATCGCCGTAACTACCAGCACAATGATATCAGGAAGAAGATTCAGTCTCTCAAGCAGTCCATTCAGGGCAGTCCGGTGGGTCATCCGGAGCTTATCAAAATTTATGAGAATCTTCCGGAGCTGAATTTACCCAACCTCATGTACCGGAATGGAGGGGATCTGCGGTTTGAGGACGTATCTGAAGAGTGGGGCCTTTCTCTGCCATCCTTTTCCAATGGGGCGGCTTATGCTGATCTTGATTTGGACGGAGATCTTGATTTGCTGGTCAACAACATTGATGACCATGCCTTTTTGTTCAGGAACCGGGCAGAGGAGCTTGGTCGGAATTATCTTCGCTTTAATTTCCCTCACGATCAGACAGGCCTAGGGGGAAAGGTTTTCCTGAACATGCCAGACGGCTCACGGCAGATGCAAGAATATCAGCCGGTGCGCGGGTTTGCTTCAGCTGTTGAGCATACCCTTCATTTTGGACTTGGAGACATCACACGCATTGACCGGGTAGAGATAATCTGGCCTGACGGCCGGCAGCAGATTCTGACTGACGTGGATGCCAATCAGGTCATCAATCTTGATCCGTCAGATGCTTCAGCAGAACTGGCCATCACTGATGATGCGCAGAGTCCTGTGTTTATGGCCATTGACCCTGCTGATTTGGGGATCGAATTTCGCCATCAGGAGAATGAGTTTGATGATTTTTCAAAGCAGGTATTGCTTCCATACAGACATTCGACATTGGGCCCGGGGGTTGTTTCGGGAGATTTTAACGGTGATGGCCTTGATGATTTTTTTGCCGGGGGAGCCATTGGTCAGGCATCGGCTGTATGGATGCAAAAACCTGATGGCTCATTCCGACAGGGACATGTGTTTGGCGATGATGCCGGGTATGAAGACGTTCATGCTGCTGTGTTTGATGTAGATCAGGACGGTGATCAGGATTTATATGTGGTCAGCGGCGGCTATGAATTTGAGGCCAGGTCTGCCGGACTTGTGGACCGAATGTATCTCAACGACGGTCGTGGGGGGTTTGTGGCTGCAGGCCGGGATGTAATGCCTGAAATTGCCCTGAACAGTCGTATTGCTGTGCCTGGAGACCCGGATGGCGATGGGGATATGGATTTATTTCTCGGCGGAGGGGTGGTTCCAGGCCGGTATCCGTATGCTGAGTTGAGTTTGTTTTTGCGAAATGATTCGGGGACACTCGTGTTGGATACTACGATGATGCCAACGGCCCAACTTGGTATGGTCAATGCGGCACAGTGGTCAGACATCAATGGTGACGGCGCTCTTGATTTGGTCATTGCCGGCGAGTGGGAGCCGGTTCGTATTCTGATCCAGGAGAATGGCACAATGACAGATCAGACCAACTCACTGATGCCAGCTGATTCTGAGGGGTGGTGGTACAGTCTCGATGTGACCGATATTGATGGCGACGGCGATTTGGACATCGTAGCTGGAAATGTGGGCGAGAACACCAAGTTTCAGACCTCCAAAAGCCCGAAGTTATATGTTTATGCTGACGATTTTGATCACAACAACACCTGTGATGTGGTATTATCAAAGGAGTATAAGGGCAAAAAAGTGCCGGTGAGGGGGCTCCAGTGCTCGTCTGAGCAGATGCCATTTATCAAGACAAAGTACCGCAGTTATGTCGACTTTGCGGAAGCGGATTTGCCGGACATTCTCGGTGAAAAGAGTCTGAAGCAATCGTTAGCTAAGAAAGTAGAGACGTTTACGACAGGGGTTTTTATCAACGATGGGGGTACATTCCGTTTTGAGCCTTTGCCGTCTCTTGCTCAACTCTCACCTGTAATGACCATTCAGACTGCTGATTACAACGGTGATGGCCGGAAGGACATCCTGGTGATCGGCAATATCTATCAGACGGAAGTTGAGACTCCTCGATGGGACTCTGGCAATGGCCTCTTATTGCTCAATCTTCCAGATGGCTGGGCACCTCAGAGTGTGGCAAGCAGTGGCTTTTTTGCGCCACTTGATGCCAAGAATATGGTGACAGTCAACACCCCAGAGGGTCAGCTGGTTCTGGTGGCTAACAATGATGGGCCTTTGCAGGCATTCTTACTTAAGTCCCGTGAGGCGCCGCTCGGGATGAAATAAGCTTCAGGCGCAGGAGGAATTGATCACCATCCTGGCCAAAGCGCGGTCTTCCCATGTTCGGCATTCCCGGATCTCGGTCGGATTGTTTCCTGTTGGCAAACTGACTGGCCTTAGACAGCGACGCTGTATTCGCGCAAGGCTTCATTCAGGGAGGTTTTCATGTTGGTGCTTTCCTTACGCTGGCCGATAATTAAAGCACAAGCAATCTGGAAGGTACCAGCGGGAAATTCCTTGGGCCATGTGCCCGGCACGACCACAGAGCGGGCAGGAACGCGGCCCTTGTAGATGATGGGCTCAGAACCAGTTACATCGATGATACGTGTACTTTGCGTCAACACAACATTGGCCCCGAGCACGGCCTCTTTTTCGACATGAACGCCCTCCACCACAATAGAGCGGGAACCGATAAAGCAATTATCTTCAATAATGGTCGGCGAAGCCTGAGGTGGCTCTAGGACCCCGCCGATACCGACCCCACCACTGAGGTGGACATTTCGTCCGATTTGGGCACAAGAGCCGACGGTTGCCCAGGTATCGACCATTGAGCCGGAGCCAACCCAGGCCCCGATGTTGACATATGATGGCATCAGGATAACGCCATTCTCCATATAACTGCCGTGTCTGGCTAACGCATGGGGCACCACCCTGACACCCTGGCTGGCGAAGTTTCTTTTGAGAGGGATTTTATCGTGAAATTCAAAAGGGCCAACTTCAATAGTCTCCATTTGTCGGATTGGAAAATAGAGGATGACGGCTTTTTTGACCCAGTCATTGACCTTCCACGACCCATTTTCGAGTGGCTCTGCCACTCTGATTGATCCTTTGTCAAGTAATTCAACAGTCTGATTGATGGCATCGCGGGCATCCTTATTTTGGAGCAGGTCGCGATTGTCCCAGATTGCCTCAATGGTCGTTTGTAAATCAGCCATTCTCAACTCTATTTGGTGAAGCCCCGAAATTAGTATTTCTTTGATTGAACGAGTGAATTCCTGGTCTATGGATGTTCAAATTTACGGAATTCGGCATCACGGCCCCGGCTCCGCAAGAAACCTTATTAATGCCCTGCAGGCTTTCGACCCTCAGGCCGTATTGATTGAGGGCCCACCGGATGCGAATAGCCTGCTTGCCTATGCTTCAGCAGAGGGTATGGAGCCTCCAATTGCGTTGATGGTGTATGATCCGCTTAATTTCAGTCAGGCTTCGTATTTTCCATTTGCTGGATTTTCACCAGAGTGGCAAGCTATTCAGTTTGCATTGGGGAAGGAAATTTCGGTTTCTTTCATTGATTTGCCAGTTGGTCTTCAGGAAAAATGGGAAGGGAGGCCTTCCAATCGGTTGGCTCTGAATATTGAAGAGAATGAGAATGAAGACGACCGTTTTGTGCGGCTTGACCCGCTGGGGTATCTGGCAAAGTTATCGGGTCGTGCGGATGGAGAGCAGTGGTGGGAAGAAACCTTCGAGCAATGGGAACGGGTCGATGGCGTTTTTGGGGTCATTCTTGAGTTGATGAGAGCCTTGCGGGAGGAAGTGCCTGAAAAGCGCAAAGAAACACTGTTGCGGGAGGCGCACATGAGAAAATGTATCCGTAAGGCGATAAAAGATGGTCATGAACGCATAGCAGTGGTATGCGGTGCATGGCATGCTCCCGCACTTGCTGCATGGAATGAGATTCCTGCAAAAGCCGACAATGCTTTGCTGAAGGGAGTCAAGAAGAAAAAGACTCAGGCAGCCTGGATCCCCTGGAATTACAGCCAACTTTCCCGATTGAATGGGTATGGGGCAGGAGTGATTTCGCCGGCATGGTATGACCTGCTGTTTGAAAGCCGCAGTGAGGTGGCGATTCGCTGGATGACGCAAGCGGCGCGGCTGTTACGGGATGAAGGCAATGATGTATCTTCAGCGCATGTCATTGAAGCAGCTCGTCTTGCAGAGACGCTCGCCGCCATGAGGCAGCGACCGGCACCCGGACTGGACGAATTGAGAGAGTCTGCATTGTCGGTACTTTGCGAAGGCGACACAAAATGGCTGGATCTTATTGAAAAGCGCTTGATCATCGGAGAACGTACCGGGACTATTGGACCCGAGGTGCCCGTGGTGCCACTTCAAAAGGACATCGATATGCGCATCCGAAAAGCTCGCCTGACCAGATACTGGGGTGGGGGGAGGTGTAATTGGGTATCCAAAGAACTGGATTTAAGAAAAGATAATCAATTGAAAACCAGCTACCTGATACATTCTATGGCGTTGTTGGGAATTTCATACGGTGTAAAGATAAAGACCAAGAGAAAGGTTCTTGGCACCTTTCACGAGTTCTGGTGGTTGTCTTGGAGCCCGGACATTCCATTGCAAATTGCCGAGGCATCTGTGTATGGCTCTACCATTGAAGAGGCAGGTACAAACCGGGTTATCAAGCTTGCCGGAGAGGCTACCAAGCTCACCGAGCTCACCGACCTGACAGACGTTGCGTTGAAGGCCAATCTGATAGAACCAATCAGTTACCTGATCAAACGTCTTGAGGAGGTGGCTGCCTCTACCACAGATGTCTGGCTTCTCATGCAGAGCATTCCGGCTTTGTTAAAATCAGAGCAACATGGAAGCGCCCGGAAGAGTGACGTGAGCTCGATTGAGCAGGTGCTCGACCATTTATTGCCGCGCATTTTTGTGGGTCTGCCCAATGCCGGAGCGTCTCTTGATGAGGCAAAAAGCAAAGAATTTTTCGCCCTCGTTTCCGAGACAAGCCACCATTTGCAAGCGTCAAACCGAAGGGTCGACCATGATACATGGATAAAAACCTTGCTTGCCACAAAGGCTCACCGAAATGTGCATCCATTTGTGAAAGGAGGCCTGTGCCGGCTGTTGTTTGACAAATCCTGCATCACCACAGCCCAGACCTCCCGAGAGTTTGCATACGCCCTCTCTACAGGTCAGGATCCCGAAGCCAGTGCCTTTTGGCTGGAGGGCTTCCTTCAGCAAAGTGGTCTGCTCCTGCTCCACCATCCACCCTTGTGGGCGATCCTCGATCAGTGGGTTGCGGCCCTGCCAGCTGAACAATTTGGGTCAATGCTGGTCATTCTGCGGCGCGCATTTTCCCAAATCCCCCGCAAAGAGCGCAATTCCCTTCTGGCTCACGCCCGAAAATCTCCCGACTCGGTTTTCCAGAAAGCCTCTGCGTCACCTCCAGCGCCTCCTGTTATGCCCCCGCAACTTGTACAAACGCTTCAGCAACTTCTCGGCACCTCTCTGAGCTGAGGCAACTCAATCCGCCTTGCCTTGATTTGGCATGGTCAGGCATCAGGCAGGGTGTCGCTTGGGTAAGCTTGGCTTGGACTGACCCGGTCGGACCGCTATAGCGGTCCGACCGAGTCAGTCCAAATTTTGAACATGGGTTGGGAGGCTTAGCAATTGAGTTCGGCGAGGCGGGAGCGGACGGTATGAGAATTGGCGATTGACTGGAGGGTGGTGTAGTGGGAAAGTGCCTGTGACTTCCAGGAGTCGAGACCGGTGGTTTTCCAGAGCTCGTAGGTGAGGAGGGCTTTCTGGGAGATCCGTTCGGTTGATTGTAGGAGCGTGCTAAGGGTGGTGACCGCCTCGGTAGGGGCGCCTTGATCTCTGGTGAGGAGTGCGGTTTGGAGGCTGAGGAAGAAGTTGAGATCGGGGTTAGAAAGCAGTCTTGCCAGTTCAGTCGCTTCGGCGAGGAGTTTTTTGGAACGCTCGAAGTGACCTTGCATACGGAGAGGCTGGCACTGTTCGACAAGACTTTGAGCGAGGACCAGCTTGTTGTCGATTTTTCGTGCGATATCGACTGCGTGTTGGTAATACCGAACCGAGCTGTCGTAGTCGCCGAGGGAGAAATAGACATCTCCCAGCGTATTGACGGCTTTGGCGACGCCCTTTCGATAGTTGATTTTCTGGCTGAGGGAATGGTACTCCTGCAGGTGGGAGAGGGCTTCGCGGAAGCGGCCCTGAATGGCGTACAACTCACCAATCAGGCCCATGGCAATGGCGATTCCCTGGGTATCTCCGAGTTCCTGGCAGATCAGCAGATCTTTTTGAAACAACTCCATGGCGGTTTCGTACTCGCCTTTTTGCTGGTGAACACTACCGAGGCACCCTGTGCCGATGGCCATCAGTTGCTTGTTGCCGAGCTCATCGCTGCGTTCAAGACCCTGCCGGTAGCATTCGCCAGCGAGATCGTAGCTGCCTTGCTCAGCGTAAACAATGCCGAGATTGGTGTACAGGATGGCCATGCCAAGTTTGTTATTGGCATCGGTGCAGTAGGCCAATTGCTGCCTTAAAAATTGAATACCAGTCTCATATTCAGCCTGATTCATAAGGGTCAGGCCAAGGTTGGCGGCAATTTGGGCCACCGCCGGACTTCGGCCACTGTTTCCGGCCATTTCGAGGCTTCGGGTAAAGTATGACCGGGCTTCTTCGTACATCCCCTGGCGGAAGTACAAATCTCCGAGATTCCCGTAGGTCTTGACAATCCCTCTGTAATCATCGGCTTGCTCGAAAGAGGAGGCCGCTGTATTGAGGAAGCGCCGTGCATCTTCATATTTCCCCTGCAATATGAGAAGATGTCCGAGCTTGTCATTGGCGCGCCCGATGAGGACAAGATCATTTGATTGGCCAGCCAGTTCGAGTGCGCGTGAGAAGGTCACTCCGGCATCTTCCCAGAGGCCGATTAACTCTTGTACGGCCCCCTTTTTGAGCATTGTTCTGGCAATATCCGCGACACGAGAGGGCTTAAAAAGTGCCAGTAATTTTTCATAACTCTCAAGGGCATCTTTGTTTTGAAAGTTTCGCTTAAAGCGGTCGGCAGCCTTTTCAGAATATTCTATCGCCTTTTCGCGATCGTGGGCTTGCCCATAATGGTAGGCCAGGTCGTAGTATCGCTCTTCGAGTCTGTCGGCATAAAGCCTTTCCATGGCTCTGGCAATGAGGTGGTGCAGCTCTCGTACCCGAGTGCGCAACTGCATATCCAAAACCGCTTCTCTCAAAAGGGAGTGGCGGAAAATGTAGCGAAGTTCATTCATTGCCTGCCAGATCTGACCACGTTCAGCTTTGCGGATTTGTTCGCGCAGCACCTTCGAGTGCTCCAGATCAGTTTCTCCGAGCGGTTCCTGGCTGCGCATGACCTCAGAGAGGACCGGCAGCTCAAACTCCCGGCCAATGACTGCGGCAGCTTTCACGGTTTCCTTGACCAGAGTACTTAGTCGGTCTATTCGCGCCGTCAGAATGCTATTAATGGAGTCCGACAGACGAATTTCTTCTTCTCCTTCTCTGATGTCAATGTCCGCTCCATTTCCCGGCTTCTCGAGGAGGTTGCTTTCTTCAAGGTATCCGATCATTTGTTCGGCATAGAACGGATTGCCGTTGGTGGTGCGTTTCAGGAGGTCGAGGAGTGGTTCGGCAATCGGGCCACCGAGTTTTTTTTCGGCCATCCGTCGCAGGTCGCTGTCAGAGAGTTGCCCGAGGTCGAGTTCCAGAACCGGCACAAGGTTTTTATTGAGCACATTCTCGTCAAGGGCGTGCTGGAGCTGCCCGTCGTCGTCAGGTCGTGCGGTTAGCACCAGAAGGGCGGGCCGGTTTCGCAATACTTTCAGCAGGTCGTGTGTCATTTCACGGGAGCTGCTGTCAAGCCAGTGCACATCTTCCATGACGAGCACCACAGGACTGATCAATGAGAGGAGGTCAATAAGGTTGAGAACAGCAGAAAAGGTATTTTCACGTCTTCCGCGGGCATCCAGCTGCTCCCATAGCGAATTGTCTTCGTGCAAGCCGACCAGAGCAGCAAGGATAGACCGGGTACGCATTAATTCGATGACAGCAGGCATGTGTGATTCTGGGAGTGAGCGGCACTGGCTGAGCACAGTTTCGAAATGGCTGTCAAACTGCTTCCGGTTTGCTTGTGGGGATTTCTCCGGCGACTGTCCGAAGAAAGACTTGAGAAAATAGGTGAAGAGGTTGAAAGGTTTGCGCAAAATCTGATCGGCCTGAAACACATACCATCCCAAGGTACCTTCCCGGCGCAGTTGTTCACGAAACTCATGCACCAGACGGCTCTTTCCCATACCAGCCTCGCCAAACAGGTAGGTAATACCTGCAAATGTTCGATTGAAAATCGGCCTGGCAAAGCGGAGCAATGCGTCCAGTTCTTCGACCCGGCCTACCATGGGACCATGATAGTCGGTTTGCCGGAGCCCTTCCTGTCCTTGCAGGACAAATGTTGGCACATGAGATTCAAGGCCCTTGTAGGTGATGTTACCCTTGAAGACAAAACGATACCCTCGCTCCCTTTCAACATGATCGTCGACCAGGATTTCTCCCCAGGAGGCATTTACCATGAGGCGGGCAGCAATGTTTACCCGGTTTCCGACCACGGCATACTGGCATCGCTCCATGCCACCAACCAGACCAGCAAATGCAGTCCCTGAGGTGATGCCCATCCTGATGCGCAGGGCGGGAATGTGTTGTCGAAGTTCTGCCACGCTTTGACTGATATTCAGTGCGCATTCCAGTGTTCTGTTGGTGATGCGCTCAAACGATATCGGAGCCCCGAAAAAAGCAACCATCACACCACCTTTGTCGCCAAAATCTATTTCCTTAAAATATCCGGAAAACCCATTGACGGCCTCGAGGATCACCGTTGCCAGCTTCTCCATGGCATCGTGATCCTCGACCCCCATGAATGATAAAAATAACGCTGTGACGGTGCGAAACTCCCCACCACGGTCAAATTCGAGGACTTCCTGAGGGAAAAAATGTTGTAACACGCTTTGCTGGGGGTTTGGCATTGGTCTTCCGATGCCGGAAAAGTCTGTCACGGGGTGCTCGAAATGATAAGCGTAGTAGCCGGGTCGGATTTCAAAACCGAAGATTCCCACAGACTTCCACAGGCTGTGCAGGGCTGCATCAGCGACCATATCTTCTTTGTCAGCCAGCACCTGACAACGGGCGCATTCGTCAATGGCCTCACCCCTGAAATAAAATGCCCGGCGCATTGCAAATCCTACTATTCCCCATTCCACCTGTCCGAGAGAAACGCCAATCTTCAGATCAATACGAAAACTACCGAAGGGAGTCTGGCGATGATCTTCTTTTCTGTACAAATCCAGAATCCGGCATGCGGTGTCAAAGACCCTCCTGGGATCAGTGACGGATTGGGGAAATATGGCTACAAATGAGTCTCCGGCAAAATGCGGAATGATGCCTCCCTCTCCATACACCAGCCTGACCATGGGTTCGAAAATGCCGTTGAGCAACACAGACAGTGCCTCAGCACCTTCATTGCCCTGTTTCATGAGTTCCTCTGTCATGGATGTGAATCCAGACAGGTCAAAAAACATAGCGTACGCCTGCATTGTACCGTGCAGATTGTCCTGCTCGAATTGCCGGTAAATGAATTCAGGGATGAGAGGTCTCACAACTGGCTTGCCGCTTATTGGTAAACTCCGCCTGAGGGCGGATCTAAAAATAGGATTTTTCCCTTATCTCCCCTGAGAACCTTCAATGTCACTCGCATCTAAGACCCTCAAGACTGGGTATGCCCGATGGGTCTGCTCATAATGCACTGATTGCTTGTAGATAAAGTCAAGTTGAGCCCTGGAAGACTGGCGAAAAGACGGATCTTCCGCCTTTTTTTGCTCAAGGGCCTCACGAAGTGCAGGGTTTGCCTCAAGAATGTTGGACGCTGCATCTTCGAACACATAGGCCGAAAAGTATTCTTTTTGGCTTAAAATGGGGTCAAAAAAATTCCAGCAAAACCATGAATCCGGTGCTTGCGGCTCCAGCGTCTCGATCAGATACCTCAGCCCGGGCTGGTCGGCTGTGACAAATACATCACCCTTTTTTGCCTGCAATTCTACCGTATCAACCGAGACGACAACATTGCGATGCTGATAATGGCCCTCCCACGGCGCTGGTAAGGTAGAAAAGTCTTCAATTCGATATCGCTCGGCGGTAATGATGTGGTCTTGATTCAGTTGTTCCATGCGGATGCCGTTCAAGTGGAGCCGCTCAAGGACCGCATCCCATGCTCCGGGAATGAGCCACCCCGAGGGTTTTGTGACTGAGCGGGAATTCGTAAAATATCTGAAATAGGGAATCTTTCTGGTCCATGGCTTGGCCCGATCATATGAAAGGCGGGGCAAACCGCTGACTCGGCTGGGAGTATACGTGGCCTCATAGCCCATGAACAAGAAGCTGTCAACCCTCGCGGAGTCTGGTACCCAATCAATGGCGAACGTATCTTGTTTCAAGCTGTATGCCAGTGCTTTTTTTCGGGCATCGTGCAATTCGGATTTTTGCTCGGCCAGATGAGAAAGAATGACCTGCATCAGATCATAGGCACTTTGCACCCTGTCGGGATAAGGCTTCAGCATGTGAGCTTCGGCCATGATGCCCGGCGTGTGAAACAGGGAGGCATACCCGGTGGAGTACCTCGGCAAATCAAGAAATCCGTTGATGCCAGCATCCGGGGTGGTGCTGACATTGACATACGGAGTCAAGGGCCAGCCGGCGGAATCCATGCCGGCATAGACTGAGGGCAGAAACCGGGTAAGCCAATCTCCGAGTGGCGGAGTCAGTTTATCGGTTTGGGTGGCCAGCAAGGTCATGGTATGAGCATAGTCTGCCCCGTTCGAGGTGTGATTGTCGATGAGAAAATCCGGCTGCCATTTGTGAAACAACTGTGTAAAGGTCTCGGCATTTTTGGAGTCGCACTTTATAAAATCCCTGTTCAGGTCGAGGTTTTTGGCGTTTCCCCTGAATCCATATGACTCCGGTCCGAATTGATTGACGCGGCTGTCCGAGTTGCGGTTCAGGGCTCCACCTACATTATAGACAGGAATAACTACCAGAGCTACATCTTGCACCCACGGAAAATCATCAGGCCTGAGGGCACAATCGCGAAGCAGCATCATGCTGGCGTCAACTCCACATGGCTCACCGGCATGGATTGCATTTAGTACCAATACGATAAGACGTCCTTTTTTGCGTAATGAGGCCGGATCAGTGTCTCCGTCAATGCTGAAAACCGCTTCGTGGAGCGGATGGCCGCTGTCAGTTGTTCCAAAAGGCGAACAGGTGAACGATTTTGTCACTTCTGACAGTTTGGTATAGTAGGTGATGGCCTCATTCCAGGTAGCAGTGGAATTCGGATTCCGTTCGAACGGAATGTCCGGAAGTACACTATTGGGCTGTGCGTTAATTCTGCAGGTATAGGTGAGAATGAATACGGAGAGAAGCAAAGTATGCAGCGTATGGACAGTCATATCCTGAAATTCTGAGAACAGAAAATGGAGGGCAATGCCTTTACAACCCTCACTCCCTCGGCTTGAGGCGAGCGAACAAAATTAACAAACCTTTCAGATCAGAATTTATCCATGAGCATTCTCCAAAACCTATTTTCCTTCGATAAAAAACGCACACTTTGGCATTTAATGATAGCTGTGGTGGTGTCTATGGGGTTTATCTGGCCCATAGATGCTTCTGGGCAGTACTTCGGACGAAACAAGCCACGGTATGGGGCATTTGATTTCCGGGTACTGCAAACAGACCATTTTGAGGTGTATCATTACCTTCAGGACTCTGAATTGCCGGTTGAACTAGCCACCTCGATGGAGCAATGGTATGCCCATCATTTGCACATTCTTCATGACACGTTTACCCGACTTAACCCTGTATTGCTGTACAGCAATCATGCTGATTTTCAACAGACAAATGCAGTATCCGGAATTTTTGGTCCGGGAACGGGAGGGGTGACAGAGGCTCTTAAGAACAGAGTGGTGATGCCGCTGGCAATGAGCAGACGACAGACCGACCACGTGCTGGGGCATGAGCTGGTGCATGCATTTCAGTACAACATGATTTTACGTGGTGATTCGACCACAGCAGGTAGTCTGCAAAATCTGCCGCTTTGGATGGTGGAAGGTCTCGCGGAATATCTGTCGATTGGCCGGATTGACCCGCATACGGCCATCTGGATGCGAGACGCGGTATTGCGGGATGATGTGCCGAATCTTCGGCGTTTGTCTCATCCGGACTATTTCCCATATCGATGGGGTCAGGTATTCTGGGCTTTTCTTACCAGCCTTTATGGAGATGAGGTCATTGAGCCATTCTTTATGTCTACCGCCCGGAATGGCCTAGATGAGGCCATCCGCCTTGAGCTTGGGCTTGAGCCAGATACACTATCTGACGTATGGGTAAAGGCCATTCAGGAGTATTATGGCCCTATGGTCAGGGATGAATCCCGCACCCTCATTGAGGGGACCGTCCTGCTGGAAGAATTGCCGGGCCGGATTGCAGTGTCGCCACGGATCAGTCCGGACGGGAAGTATGTCATTTTTCTATCGGAGAGAGACCTGTTTGGGCTGGATTTATTTTTGGCTGATGTATCCAGTGAGCAGGTCATCAGGAAAGTATTCAGTACAACACGCGACGGTCACATTGATGAGTATCATTCTATCGAGTCGGCAGGGGCCTGGTCGCCGGATAGCAGGCAGTTTGTTACTGTGGCATTTGTGGGAGGGAAGAATGCGCTTATTTTCAAGGATGTACAGAATGGGAAGACTGTCCGGGAGCTGGCCATTCCGGGAGTGCCTGCATTTGCGAATCCAGCCTGGTCACCTGATGGGAACAAGATTGTAGTGAGCGGAATGGTCGAGGGGCAGGTAGATCTTTATGAGTTCCATTTAAAGGATGGATCGGTTCGGAAACTGACCGACAACAGGGCATCAGAGATGCAAGCGGAGTTTTCCTCAGATGGCGAGAAACTCGTGTATTCGACAGATAAGATGAGTGCTTTGAGAGGGGGGCCTGTGGATCAGCAGACATTCAATATTGCGGTGTTGCAGATTGGTACAGGAGAAGTGACTCATTATGATCCATTTCCGGGGTCTGACCAGCTCAATCCACTTTTCGACAGTGAGGGCCGAATCCTGTTTCTCAGCGACCGTGACGGGTATCGAGACCTTTACCAGCTGGACCCTGCAACGGGGAGGGTATGGCAGCTGTCGCGGCTGAAGACGGGAATAAGTGGCATTACCCATGAGGCACCGGCGATGAGTATCGGGCAGTTCAGGAATCGTGACCGGTTGGTGTATTCAATGCACCGGGATGGTGGGTATGACCTGATCAAGGTCTATCTTGACCAGTTGTTTCGTGAGGAGGTTGAGCCGGGAGAATTGAATCGGGGTCCGGCAACTTTGCCCAAGGAGAGCCGTACGGGGTGGGAGGTAACTCAGAGTCTTGTGGCAAGGAATCAGCTGTATCCGGTTGATTCTTCGGCTTGGCAGCACAGAGCGTACAAACCAAAATTTCGGCTTGACTACATCGGAGGGGGCACGGGCCTTGGTATTGGCAGCAACAGTTTGTTTGGCACACAGGCCGGCATGGCCGGTGGGGTCGATATGCTTTTTGGGGATATTCTCGGCAACCAGCAAATGTATGCAGGGCTCAATATCAACGGGCAGGTCTATGATTTTGGTGGGCAAGTGGCCTGGCTCAACAGGAAGAAACCATTGATTTGGGGTGCTTCTATTTCCCATATTCCCTACCGCAGCGGGTATTACCTGCCACTGCAATATGACACAGTCCTGATAGAAGGAGAGCCAGTGGAGGCAGTCAATTTGCCAACCAATCTCATCAGGATGTTCGAAAACCGGGCAGCGGTATTCGGGCAGCGCGCATTTTCCCGAACGCTCAGGGTTGAGGCGGGGGCTTCTTATGCGAGATACAACTACCGGGTTGAGCGCTTCAATAATTATTACACCTCAGATGGCGCTTTTTTTCTCGGATCGACCCGCGAGGTCGAAGATCCTCCGCCGGGTTTTAGCCTGAGCAGCATCAATGCAGCCCTTGTGTCAGACAATTCTTGGTTTGGGCTTGCCTCCCCACTTGAGGGGTATCGGTATCGGTTGGGAGTGGAGCAATTTTTTGGCTACTGGAATTTTTATCAGTTGACTGCAGATTTTCGCCGCTATGTGTACATGCGACCGGTCAGTCTCGCGGTTCGGGCCCTGCACATTGGCCGTTATGGTCGGGATGCCGATCAGCTTCTGCCCTACTATCTCGGCAGCCAGTCGCTGGTGCATGGATATACTGTGCTTTCAGTTTCCGAGCAAGGCGAAAACGGCATTACCTTCGAAGAGCTGACAGGCAGCCGGTTGCTGGTGGCCAATGCTGAGATCAGGCTTCCGTTATCTGGTCCGGGCCAGATTGCCATGATTCCATCGAATGTGTTTTTTACAGAACTTTCGATCTTTCTGGACGGTGGAGTTGCCTATGATCGCTTTGGCGATATCACTCTGAAGCCGGAGGCCAATGGGCCTGCACCTCACCCACTCTTTACAACAGGGGTGGCACTGCGCATCAATTTGTTCGGGGCATTGGTCCTTGAGCCTTATTACGCATGGCAACTGAGAAACAACGGACGAAGGGTGTTTGCCTTGAATATCGTGCCGGGGTGGTAGGGAGTTGTACCCGGTCGGACCGCTATAGCCGTCGGACCGCTATAGCGGTCCGACCGGGTCGGGGTATGCGCCAGCATGCTGAAAATGGTATATTGGGGCTGAAATTACAATGGCTATGGCATCATTTCCTAAAGAGGCGCGCGAGCTGATTGCGAAAGATCTTGAGCTTGAAATCCCTGAAGATGTGCTGACTGAGGAGCAGTTGCTTGAGGTGCTGGCCCGGCAGGTTGACTGGATGTTGGAGTACCGGACAGAGTATCTCTTTAGCCTCCTTTACCGTCTGGATGTTTCTGAAGAGCAGGTGAACCGAGCATTGAGGCCAGATGCGCCGGAGCCTGGAAATGTAGGGGTAGCTCGGCTGATTCTTGAGCGGCAGAAAAAACGTTGGGAGACAAAAAAGGCCTATAAGCCCCCTCCAATTGATGGGTGGGATCCTTTTGATTGGAGTTGACCTGCTTTTGCATTGAGATGGCGGAGGCTGGATGGGGTTATAGCATCCTGACAGGGTGGCAGGAAGGCGCTGCTTTTTGTGAAAAAATGCGCCATTCCGTCATGAAAAATCGGGTGGCTGGAGATTTGCACAGGAAAAGTGGATCTCAAAAACGATGATTTATGACGTATGACAATTTCACGATAAAAGCGCAGGAAAGCATTTTGAATGCTCAGCGCATTGCTGCTGATCGTGGGCAGCAGATGGTCGACAGCCCGCATTTGATTCGGGGCATCATGGAGACTGATGAAGATGTAACAGAGTTTTTGTTAGGCAAAATGGGAGTCAATGTTTCGGCTCTGACACGCCAGCTTGATGAAGCCATTGGAACGTATCCGAAAGTGGAGGGTGATGGTAAGCAGTATTTGAGCAATGATGCCAACAAGGCACTCTCATTTGCACGCAAGCGGATGCAGAATTATGGCGATGAGTATATTTCTCTGGAGCTCATGTTATTAGGCCTTGCTAACGGCAATGACAAGGGAGCGCGCATTTTGAAAGAGAATGGGGTGACTGCAAAAGGTTTGGAGACAGCCATTGAAGAGTTGAGGAAGGGCCAGAAGGTGACTGACCAAAGTGCCGAGGGGCAGTACAATGCGTTGAACAAATACGCCATCAATCTGAACCAACAAGCAGAAGATGGCAAGCTCGACCCAATCATTGGGCGTGACGAGGAAATCAGGCGGGTGCTTCATATTCTTTCACGCCGGAAAAAAAACAACCCCATTCTGATTGGAGAGGCCGGGGTTGGAAAGACCGCTATTGTAGAGGGTATTGCGTGGCGCAT
>CAZMSQ010000002.1:83263-94617 GCA_964569025.1 uncultured Saprospiraceae bacterium
TTGGAGAGGCCGGGGTTGGAAAGACCGCTATTGTAGAGGGTATTGCGTGGCGCATCTTCAAAGGTGATGTCCCTGAAAACCTTCGCACTAAGCGTTTGTACTCACTCGACATGGCAGCACTGATTGCCGGTGCTAAGTATAAGGGTGAGTTTGAAGAACGACTGAAAGGAGTCATCAAGGAGGTGGTCCATTCAAACGGTGAGGTAATTCTTTTTGTGGATGAAATCCATACGCTGATTGGGGCAGGAGGCGGCTCAGGCGCCATGGATGCGGCCAACATCCTGAAGCCGGCTCTCGCCCGTGGCGACTTGCGCACCATCGGAGCGACCACTACTGATGAATACCAAAAGTATTTCGAAAAAGACAAGGCTCTGGTGCGCAGGTTTCAGACGGTCATGATTGATGAACCCAGTGTGGAAGACACGATCTCCATTCTCAGAGGTCTTCAGGAGCGGTATGAAATCTACCACAAAATTGCCATTCTGGATGAGGCACTGATTGCAGCCGCAGAGCTTTCACACCGTTACATCAGCGATCGTCAGCTGCCCGACAAGGCGATTGACCTCATCGATGAGGCTGCGGCTAAATTGCGTCTCGAACTGGATTCTGTGCCGGAGGAGGTCGATGAAATGGAGCGCCGAATGCGGCAGCTTGAAATTGAGCGGGAAGCCATCAAACGAGAGAAGGAACCCGGAAATGAGAAAAAACTCGAGGCCATAAACGCCCAGATTGCGAATGCGCGTGAATCACTTGAGTCGGTAAGGGCCAGTTGGCGGAACGAAAAGGAAATAGTTGATCAGGTTCAGAATATCAAAAAGCGGATTGAGGAACTGGAAACCAGTGCCGCAAAAGCAGAGCGCGAAGCCAATTACGAGGCGGTGGCGAAAATCAGGTATGGTGAGCTCAAGGAGCAGGAGGCCATGCTTCGAGCCGCCGAAGAACGGCTCGATAGCCTGCCCGACCAGAATCGGTTTACAAACGAGGAAGTCACAGCCGATGACATTGCTGATGTCGTTTCACGATGGACTGGTATTCCAGTTGCGAAAATGCTGCAGAGTGAGAAAGAAAAACTCCTCAATATGGAGCAGGAAATCCATCAGCGGCTCATTGGTCAGCATGAGGCTGTGGCTGCAGTCTCCGATGCAGTTCGCCGCTCACGTGCAGGATTACAAGATCCAAACCGCCCCATCGGCTCATTCATCTTTCTGGGTCCGACGGGAGTTGGCAAGACTGAATTGGCCAAAACACTGGCAGATGTCCTCTTTGACGATGATCGGGCTATTACCAGGATTGACATGAGTGAGTACCAGGAGCGGCACACAGTGTCTCGGCTTATCGGTGCCCCTCCAGGCTACGTCGGATATGATGAAGGTGGGCAGCTTACGGAGGCTGTGCGTCGCCGCCCTTATTCCATTATCCTGCTCGATGAAATTGAAAAGGCCCATCCGGATGTGTTCAACATTCTCTTACAGGTACTCGACGATGGCAGACTGACAGACAACCGCGGCAGAGTGGCCGATTTCAAGAATACCATCATCATTATGACCTCAAATCTCGGGTCAGATACCATTCTCGAAAATTTCGAGGACCTTCGGGAAATTGACGAATCACGTCATTCTGAAGTGATTACAACCACCAAGTTGGAAGTTCTTGAATTGCTGAAGGAAAACATGCGGCCTGAGTTTATTAACCGGATCGATGAGACCATCGTGTTCCTGCCGCTGACACGCGCTCAAATAACGAGCATTCTCCATCTTCTTCTCCAAGGCACCCAGAAGCTGCTGGCAAAACAGCAGATTTCGGTTGAACTGACTGAGGGGGCTGAGCGGATTCTGTCCGATCTCGGATATGATCCTCAATTCGGCGCCCGTCCGATGAAGCGAGTGCTCCAGAAAGAGGTGATCAATGAAATCTCGAAGCGGATTCTGTCAGGAGAGTACGGACCCGGTGACACCATCCTGATTGACAGCGATCCCAAGGGTCTGGTCTTTCGGACCAATGCTCCTTCAGAGGTCTGATTCCAAACGAATCTTCATGAAGGCGCCAGACTGCAAGGCAATTTCTTTGCGGTCTGGCGTTTTTGTTTGACATCAACACACATCGCAATGCCACATCCATTCTTCTTCATTCTGTTTCTTTTTGGATTCATACTGCCCTCAGGAAGCTGTCAAGTTCAAGAACCCTGCCCGATACCGTATCATCTGGATTCACCGGATCAGGTTCTGGAGCTGCCCGATGTGCTAACGGAGATTTCAGGTATTGCCTTTACTCCGGATTTCAGCGAACTCGTTGCAGTGCAGGATGAGGTAGGAATTCTCTTTTTTCTCGACTCTAAGACGGGTGAAATCAAGCGGCAGCTGGATTTTTGGAAATCAGGTGACTACGAAGATCTGGAATTTACAGATGATGAAATTTTGTGGGTGTTGAAAAGTAACTCGAAACTCTATGAACTCAAAGGGTGGAAGAATGGAGAAGAATTGCAGGTCAACAAGCACGATGGCGAATTGGATGGCGAATACGACGTTGAAGGGCTTGTTTGGGATGATGAGTCCGGCACATTGCTTCTGGCCTGTAAGGCCATTCCTGCTGCAGCGTTGAGAAAAGACGATCCTCAGAGAGTGGTCTTTGCTTTTGCTCCAGTTGAAGAAAAGTGCCGGGAACAACCCGTTGCAGAGATTCGCAAATCGAATCTTATGCAGTGGATTGAGGAGAATGGGATGGGTGAGAATTTTGAGAAATATCTGGAGAAGACAGACTCGGATGAATTTCTTTTTGGGCCTTCTGCCATAGCGAAGCACCCCCATACCGAGCATTGGTACGTGTCATCTGCCAGAGGCAATCTTCTGGTCGTATTTGACAATCAATGGGAAATTTGTCAGGTGGAGAAATTACCTGGCAAAGTCCATACACAACCGGAGGGTCTGGCATTTGATGCCGAAGGGAACCTCTACATTTCCAATGAGGGAAATGAGAAAAAGAGGGGACAAATTCTCAGATTCAATATCCGGTAAGGCTGGTTAGTCAGATGAATTGAAATAATCCTTCATCTTGTCGAAAAAACTCCGTTCGGATTTACCTGGAGTCGGCGCAAAATTGGGCATCATTTTTAATTTTTCGAGGAGTTCTCGTTCCTCTGAAGTCAATTTCTTGGGTGTCCAGACATTGACGTGAATGAGTTGGTCACCTTTGCCGTATCCCTGAAGAGATGGGAGCCCTTTTTCCTTCAGCCTGAATATTTTTCCTGACTGCGTACCTGCAGGAATCTTGATTTTGACTCGCCCTTCGATGGTCGGTACTTCTATAGAAGTGCCGAGTGCGGCGTCGGCAAAATTGAGATAAAGATCGAAGACCAGATTTTCCCCATCACGCTGTAGGTCAGGGTGTGGTTTTTCTTCTATTCTGATATACAAGTCACCGGGAGGACCTCCCTGTCTGCCGGCATTTCCTTTTCCAGATACGGACAGTTGCATACCCTCTCCTACACCTGCCGGAATATCCACTTCGATGGTTTCTTCGCTGTACACTCTGCCATCACCCTTACATTTGGGGCAGGAGGCTGTCACCACTGTTCCTGAGCCACGGCAAGACGGGCAGGTAGCTGTGGTCTGCATTTGGCCGAGGAATGTGCTTTTCACTTGACGGACCACCCCGGAACCCCGGCAAGTGCCGCAGGTATCAACTGAGCCGGAATCCTTGGCTCCACTGCCTGAGCAGGCGTCACAAGTGACCTGTTTTTTGACTTTGATTTTTTTGGTGGCTCCTTTGGCGATTTCTTCGAGGGTCAGGGCGAGCTTGATACGCAGATTTGAGCCTGGCTCACCACGTCCTCTGCCGCGCCTTCTACCTCCTCCACCCCCGCCGAAGAAGTCTCCGAAGGGACTTCCTGAGTCGCCGAAGATATCCTGGAACTGGCTGAAAATGTCTTCCATATTCATGCCACCTCCGGAGAATCCACCTCCGCCATTATTGACGCCGGCATGCCCGAACTGATCGTACCGGGCTCTTTTTTCCGGGTCATTCAGCACTTCATAGGCTTCTGCAGCTTCCTTGAATTTCTCTTCGGCTTGTTTGTCGCCCGGATTTCTATCAGGGTGGTATTGCATGGCTACCTTTCGGTAAGCCTTCTTGATGTCTTTGGCTTCAGCCCCTTTCTGGACACCCAGTACCTCGTAATAATCTCGTTTTGCCATGACTCTATGGAAATTTACCGACCCACCACGACCTTGGCGTGGCGGATGATTTTTTCATTCAATGTGTACCCCTTTTCAATGGTATCCACAATTTTACCTTTCATATCTTCGGTGGGAGCCGGGATATCCGTGATTGCCTCATGACTTTCGGGGTCAAATTCCTTCCCCTCAGTTTCCATAGGCTCAAGCCCCCTGTTTTTCAATACCTGATACAACTTCTGATACACCAGCCGAACACCGTCGCTGAATACTTCGGCAGAACCCTCTGCCTCTGCCATTTTCTTGGCCCTGTCAAAATCGTCCAATACTGGAAGCAGGGCTGACATCGTGTCTTGTGCAGCAGTCCGCATCAGATCAATTTTTTCTTTCAACGTCCGCTTTTTGTAATTGTCAAACTCCGCCATCAGGCGAAGATATTTGTCGCGGAGTTCAGAAAGCTGAGCCTCCAAATCGTTGGATTCCTGTTCTGGTGACGAATCACCAGATTCATTCTCTTTAGGTGCACTTTCTTCAGAAACCTGATTTTCAGTATTTTCTGATTCATGTGACTCTGATTCAGGGACATCTTGGCCAGCTTTTACCTGCTCGTCGGCCTGAGGATTTTCAGTTGTATTCTGTGCGTGTTGTTCCATGATTGTGTGTGTATTTTGTTGGGCAATACAAGAAACTTGCCGTAGGAGAGTAACAATTTCTTTGCCATCCGGAGAGATGCGCCAATCTGTCAGTCTGTGGCGGAAGCGAGCATGTCTCTGAGTTCTTCGGCAGAAGGGTTGATGCCCATGATGACGCCTTTGGGGTTGATGAGGTATTTGGTTGGGACTTGTTTGACGCGATATAATGAAGCGACCGGTCCGTTGAGAAAACGCAGGCTTGGAGAATAATCAATCCGGTGATAAGGCCATGGGATGTTGTCTTTTTCGAGAGCTGCGGCCCACGCCTTTTCGTTCTGTTCAATGGCAACGCCGACTATTTCGAAACCATTGGCAGAGCGGAATGTCCGGTCGGAAAATTCGAGATACACCTCGCTGAGCGCCTTGTTGTCACGGCGGCAAGGGCCGCACCAGCTCCCCCAGAAATCGATAAGCACAAACGAACCCCGCAAATCTGATAGCAGGAGGGAGTCGCCGCTGATGCGGTCTACAACCATGAAGTCGGGGACTGTTTCTCCATGGATGAATGAGGGTTTCATGTACAAATATCTGCCAATAAAATAGCCTGCAAGCGTCAAGAGGAGAATGAGCCAGGCGTATTTTTTCAAGAATGACATAACAGAGGGTTTTGGTTTCTTCTTACCTTTCTCCCAAAATGAAAATGCTTATGATGCGCACGATAGATCCGTCAAAAATTGCGACGAAAGACCTTCACCAATATTTGCTCGGTACGGTGTCACCGCGACCCATTGCGTTTGTAAGCACGCTTGGTCCTGACGGAGTGCCGAATCTGGCTCCCTACAGCTTTTTCAATGCGTTCAGTTCGAACCCACCGACGGTTGTATTCTCTTCAAACCGTCGGGTGGCTGACAACACTACCAAAGATACGCTTCACAATATAGAGTCAAGCGGAGAATGTGTCATTAACGCCGTGTCATACGGTATAGTTCGGCAAATGGCGGTGGCCAGTGTCGAGTATCCGGCCGGGGTCGATGAGTTTGTCAAGGCCGGTTTGACCCCAGTACCATCTGAGGTTGTTGCCCCACCGAGGGTGGCCGAGTCGCCGGCTCATCTTGAATGCCGGGTGAGAGATATTGTAACGCTCGGGCAACATGGAGGGGCCGGACACCTCATTATTTGCGATGTGGTCCGCATGCACATTTCGGAAGATGTCTTTGATACAGACCGGCCTGATCGCATCAATCCGCACAAAATGGATCTCATGGGTCGCATGGGCCGGGCCTTTTATGTGCGTGCCAGCGGGGAGGCCATTCATACCATCGTGCAGGCGGTCAAGCCCGAGGCCATCGGGTTTGATGGATTGCCCGACTATGTGCGGTCCAGTCACATTTTGAGCGCCAACAATCTCGGACAACTGGCAGGTATGACTGCCTGGCCTGACCAAAAATTAGCCGAGGAGCTTGCTGAAACAGATTCTGAAATCCTGAGTTTGAGCGAAGATCCCGACCGATCTCGCAAGCTCGAGATATCTGCGAAAGATGTTCTCGACCGTCATGATGACAGACAACGTGCGGCACTTCTGCTTATGGTAGCCAATCAGTGAGACACTTCCTGTGAGTCTTTTTGACGTTTCCTTTCCCGCCGATTACGCAATATACCTTGTAGCCAATTCGGAATAATGATGGCTCCGGCCAGCACGTAGATCCAATAAGAAACCACCCTCCAAAGGGTGGCAATGGTGGTTGAGACCGTGGGGTTGGTGACGTAATCGGTCAGGAATCCATTGAACAGCAATTCAATCAGGCCGGCCCCACCCGGTGTCGGGCTGAAGGCGATGATAAAGAACATCGTCTCGAGGCGCGCGTAGAGCCCGAATTGGGTCATGAAATCAAGGGGAAGCTCAGGAATGAAGGCGATGATGAGAAAGTTGAGCAGCGCAAACCTGGGTACCCATGCCAAGGCTGTGGCTATCATGGCTTTAAGGTGAAACATCCTCCCTTGCCGGCTGAGCTCTTCGGAAGCAATTTTCATACCGGCACCCGTTTCAGTGGCCTGAATCCTGAATCGACGTAGGGGCCTGAACCGTGTCAGGGCGATGAGCAGGCGGCCAATTTGTGCCGGATTGATAAAAAGGCCGTAGAAAAAAAGGAGGCTGTAACCCATCATCACCGCGTAAGCAATCAAAAAATACACGCCCCACCCTCCGACATCAAAGTACCCCTCCGCTTCTGGCCTCATGATGCCGGCACCAAAAATGAGATAAAGAATCGGGAGGGAGCCAAGCAGGAAAATACTATCAACCACAATGGTGTAAAGGACAATGGTTGCCGTGCGTGCTGCGGATAGTTTTTCCTGGGCCAAAATAAAGAACGCTACTGCTGATCCGCCAAGGCTGGTCGGTGAAACTGCGCTGCTGAATTCCCAGATAAAAATGAGTTCAATAGATTTTCGCCAACTGAGGAAATGGCCCGACAATAATCGCAACCGATACGCATAGGCAAGGTGCCGAATCGCTGCTAACCCGACGGCTCCGAGCATCCAGAGCATAGCCCTTCCGGTCCATTCAATCGACGAAAATTCTTCAGGGTCAAATTGCTTCCAAATCAGATAAGCCACCGCCCCAACTCCAATGAGCAGAGGCAGGATAATCCGGGAGACGCGAATCGATTTCAGCACGTCTTCCTGTTCGCGATTCAACTGCTCGGCGGGTTTTTGTTTCTGAGCCAATACACTGAATTTCTCCGGGTGGTGTCAGTCTGTTTGGGGGATAAAATCATTCGCAAACCGATTCTTGCCCCTATGACCTAATTTCAATTAGGACAGTTGAAGGGCACTTTTGTTGTGCGGGTCAAAAGAAAGGGACAAAACCATTATTTTCGGGATTCACTTAGGATTATTTTCGGGCAACAATCATATATGATGAATAGGGCAACACTGCAGGAACTGCAGACTGGCGTTGAAGCGATAGTGAGGGTGGTCGGGAGATATCTGAAGGATCAGTTGGGGGCTGTGCGTACGGCCGAGGTACAGGAAAAATCGCTGAAAAGCCTTGTTAGCTATGTAGACCGAACGGCCGAGCAGATGTTGGTAGAGGGATTGCGCAAGTGTCTGCCAACAGCGGGATTTGTGACCGAAGAGGGCACCGTTGAGCAGGGCAGGCAGGCAGTTCGGTGGATCATTGATCCGCTGGACGGGACAACCAACTTTTTACATGGGATCCCGGCTTTCTGCATCAGTGTGGCCCTTGAAGACGCTGGTAGCATTGTGATAGGATGTATATATGAGCCGCTTCGTGACGAGTTGTTTTCTGCTGCAAACGGGTGCGGCGCCACTCTGAATGGGAAAGTACTTTCCGTGTCTGCCAACCAGGAGCCGGGCAAGTCCTTGGGTGCAACAGGGTTTCCGTATGTGATGGGAGATGCTGAAGGGGCCATGATGCTGATGTATGCTGATATGTTGCGACAGACAAGAGGGCTCCGGCGTATCGGATCTGCAGCCATTGATCTGGCCTGGGTTGCCGCGGGCCGTTTCGATTTTTTCTACGAGCCGTGGCTGAACCCCTGGGATGTGGCTGCCGGCCATTTACTGGTTGAAGAGGCCGGAGGAATTGTTACGGATTTTTCAGGTGGAAACCATGCTATTTTTGGCGGGCAGATTCTGGCTGCTTCGCCGGCATTGCACCCATGGGTGATGAATCGCCTTAAGGCATCAGGTATGGCAGGCCTGCCCTTTCGCGAGGTGGTCTAAAAGGCAGGCTGATTCATCGAAGAGTTACACACAGAAAGGAAGACAATTTGCATCTTACGCCCCGAATATGAGCACACTTGAAAATATCAGACTGGCTCTCCGAAATGTACGAGCCAATCTGCTGAGAAGCATCCTGACCCTGCTGATTATCGCCTTCGGCATCATGGCTCTGGTTGGCATTCTCACGGCCATTGACAGCGCTATTTTTGCGCTCAACGATAACTTCTCAACCGTTGGTGCCAATTCTTTTTCCATCAAACCGGGTACTGACGATCTCGGCGGCAGGCGACGAGGCATGGCGGTCCGGTCTGCTGATCCCATCACATTTCGCGAAGCGCGGGACTTCAAAAAGCGCTTTGATTTTCCCGGCCGGGTGACCATCCACCTCAGTGCCACTGGCAATGCAGTGGTGGCGTTTAAGGAAAATGAGACCAACCCAAATATTCCGGTGACTGGCATTGACGAAGTCTACCTCGATGTGTTTGGGTACGACCTTGATAAAGGCCGGAATTTTTCATCAGCTGAAATTCAGTATGGACAGGCCCGTGCCATTGTCGGCATGGAGTTAGTGAAAACCCTGTTTAAAGGGAATGCTGAAGGTGCAATCGGAAAATCAGTCTCCATTGGCAACGTCCCATACACCATTATCGGCGTGCTGAAATCAAGGGGCTCCTCCATGAATCAGAGCAGCGACAAGCAAGTGTTTATTCCGCTTCCAATTGCCAGACAAAGATATGCCAGAGACAATACCAACTACCAGATTACGGTAGCTGTCAATGATGCTGAATCGCTCGACGCAGCCTCAGGAGATGCCATCGGGCTGATGCGGCAGGTGAGAAAATTGCGTATTGGAGAAGACAATGACTTCAGTATTGTAAAGAGCGACAGCCTCCTTTCGCTCATTCGGGATAATACCGCCAATCTTCGCTTTGCGGCCATTGCCATCGGCCTGATGACCCTCCTCGGTGCAGCCATCGGTCTGATGAATATCATGCTGGTTTCAGTGACCGAGCGAATTCGTGAGGTGGGTATTTGCAAGGCGGTGGGTGCCAACAAACGGGCTATTATGATGCAGTTTCTGACAGAGGCGCTGGTAATTTGCCAGTTGGGGGGCATCGTCGGTATCCTGTTGGGCATCCTTATCGGCAATGTCGTGACATGGATTATGGGTGGAAGTTTCCTCATTCCCTGGGACTGGGTGATAATGGGATTTACTGTGTGTTTCCTTGTCGGTTTGGTATCAGGAATTTATCCAGCTATGAAAGCAGCTCGCCTTGACCCAATTGAGTCATTGCGCCACGAGGGCTGACCAGATGATTTTTATCACATGCAAATTGAGGCGGATATCATTTCCGGTGAGCCCGATTATTTCCGTACTTTGCGAAGAATGAACGATTCGCATTACAGCACAAATTCTTCACAATACCATGAATATTCTCGATCCAGTCTCAACCATCATGACCACTGACCTAATAACGGTCAGTCCTGAAGATTCCCTCAAAGATGTCAAGGCCAACTTCGAGGGGCGGAAAATTCACCACTTGCCTGTTGTTGACAATGGAAACATCATTGGGATTATCAGCAAGTCCGATTTTCTGTACTTCATGCGAGGGTACACCAACAGTGAGACCGATGCATTCATCAATGACAGTCGGTTGAGTGCCTATCAGGCTAAAGATATCATGACCAAGGGGCTTGCAAAAGTTGAACCCTCAGACCGCATCAATGTAGCCCTTGAGGTGTTTAAAGAAAACCTGTTTCACGCCATCCCTGTGGTTGATAATGGGAATGAGCTGGTTGGTATCGTGACAACCTACGACATCATCAAAAAACTGGCAGAGGGATAATCTCAAAATCTGAGCACATGAAACACATTCTTGTTCCCACTGATTTTTCCGAGGCCTCAGCCAATGCTTTTCAGTACGCCCAGCATCTCGCAGATGTATTCAGCGCCTCCATCCATTTGGTGCATGTGTACCATCCATCCTTTGATCCGTCTGTACCATCCTTTTCCGGAGACAGTGAGTTGATATCCATCAAAAAAGAAGCATTGGGAGAGTTTGTACAGAAGTACCGGCTGCCAGTAGCGGAAGACAACCCGCATGTGTCCATCAGCCATGACGTGACAGTCGGCTTTGCGGTTGACGAACTGATTCATTTGTCGAAACAGGACGACTGCGATTTTGTGGTCATGGGGTCTACAGGTGAGCATGGGGTGGCTGATAAGTTGTTTGGCAGCATTTCGTCATCGGTATCGCGAAAAGCGTGGAGCCCGGTTTTGTTGGTGCCTGCCGATGTCACATACCGGCCCATCAGCAGAATTCTGTATGCCAGCAATTTTGAAAGCATCGAGGATGAGATGATTGAGGAATTATTCGAATTTGCTGCCCCTTTTGAGGCTGGTGTTCATTTTGTGCACGTCAGCGAGGGAAAAACCGACGAGAATGCTTTACGGGAGGAGATTTTTGAAGAAGTCTTCGAACAGAAAACGGCAGTCCCATCTTTCCAAACTGCAACTGTCTACCATGAAGAACCCTCCGAAGGGTTAAGCATCTATGCCATTGAGCATGAAGTCGATCTCATCTCGATTGTGACCCACCGGCGGAGTTTTTGGGAAAACCTTCTGCACAAAAGTACCACCAAGCAATTGGCTTTCAATACCAATATCCCGATGATGGTCTTACACTGGGGGGATAAATCCTGATGTAACCTTGTAAGGATGTGTGTTGCTCACTTCCTATTTCATATTCTGCCGAATCAATCAATATACTCCACCTTTCGGAGCAGCCGCAATCCGATACTTAGT
>CAZMSQ010000002.1:94717-113352 GCA_964569025.1 uncultured Saprospiraceae bacterium
GCCGAATCAATCAATATACTCCACCTTTCGGAGCAGCCGCAATCCGATACTTAGTTCGAGGGTAGTGTTTCGGATGCTTCGTTCAGGGATGGTAATCCGATTGCCTGTAATCGGACTGGTTACATTTTCCAGTGCTGGCTGCTCATACTGTGCGACAAGGTCGGGGTGAACAGATAGTTCGATGACACCCATGACCAAATCGCTGAATGAAAATTCCAGTCCGCCGGCTACGCTGACACCGTATACAATTTCTCGCACACCCCACGGACCCTCACGCTCGTCAAAGGGGTAGAAGGGTATTCTGGCGATTTCATTGATTTCCTGATATTGGTCAAGGTTGGTACTGATGTTGTACTCTCCTCGGAGGGCGAAGGAGTAATATCCCCGGAAGGTGCTGTTGACAGGCAGACGGCTTTTGGCACCCAGCTGGAGGCCGATGTTGCGAAACACAAAGCGGTCGTCAGGCACGGTGATGATTTCGTTAAAAATATTCAGAATCTGGCTCTGATAAATAATTGCGCTCCCACGGTTGTGGTAGCCGATTTGGGCAAAGAGGGAAAACTGATCATCGCCTGAGAGAGACTCAGCGGCCAGAGAGACATTGTAACTCAACAGCGGATCGCGCTCGAATCCGTTCCACTGCTGGAAACCGACCGATGGACCACCTTTGATGATGTAGGCAGTGCCCTGTCCGATGGCAGACTGGATGGTGAGAAAGGTGAGAATGAGAATGAGACTGGAATAACGCATCGCAATTTTTTGTGTGAAGGTACGAACTGTGGCACTTTCCGGTCGGGTCTCAGGCGGAATAACCATTACCGCACTTTGATTCTTTGACCTGGGCTAATCAGGGTGTCAGATAGGTTATTGAGCTCCTGAATTTTTAAGACACTGGTTTGGTAGCGACGTGAAATGCTGTAGAGGGTGTCACCCGGCTCTACTGTATGATACATCTGATGAGTCTCTGAATCTGGAGCCGGTAAAGTATTGGCAGGCGGCAAATTCTGGTTCGGGGCCTGCTCTTGAGTAGGTGGCGGGGCAAATCGCTCAGGCGTTTCATCTTTTTGAGTGTCATCTTCGGGCAACATAAAATCACCATTGTTCTGGCCAGGAGCCATATTGGAGGGTGTTTCTGGAGAAGGATTTGAGTCTGGCCGAAGAGCGGGTGCTTCTTTTCGTGTTCCGCGGATTCGTATCTGCTCCCCAGATGCGGGCTCTTCGCCCGGATTCATGCGGTTTCGTTTGTAGAGTTTTTCGAGTTTTATACCATACAGTCTGGAGATGTCATACATATTTTGGCTTGCTGTGACCGTATGCCATTTTTTCTTGTCTCTGAACTGGTTGCGTTTTGGTTGGAGGAAAATCCGTTCATTGGCACTCAGCTGTTGGTTCGGGTTGTCAAGGTGTTCATTATACTTAAGGAGGCGCCATGATTTTACATGGGTTCGTGCAGCAAGTTCCTCAGGTGTTTCACCTTCAAGAGTCAGTACCACTTTGACATCGTTGACCAGAAAGATGCTGGCAACACCTGCAATCTCCTCAGATTTGGCGGATTTTTCGGGTTTACTTCGTTTGTCGGGACTTATTGCAAGAGATGCCTCCGGATTTCTATCGAGCTCATAGAGCCTGTATTGTTCAATGACAGTGATGAGCTTTTCAGAATAGGTTTTACTGGTGGCATATCCAGCCTTTTGAAGCCCTTTTGCCCATGCCTTATAGTCGAGCGGGTCAAGGTCAAAGAGAAATCCGTATCGATATGCTTTATTGGGGTCAGTCAGGAAATCTGAGTGGGCGCGATAGCATTCTTCGGCGCTGGAGAATGCGCGAAAACAGGATTTGATGAGACGCCCTTTGTGATAATCGTCATCTTCACGATAAAACGTGCCTCCCTGCCAACCCGGACCGCACTTGATGCCAAAGTGGTTGTTGGCTTTGCGAGCAAGCTCACTGCTGCCACCTCCGGATTCAAGTATCCCCTGGCCGAGTTTGATGCTTGCCGGAATACCGGTGCGCTGCATTTCCTCAATGGCAATATGTCTGAATAAATCAATATAGGCGTAACGATCTGAGGGCTGAGCATGCCCGAGAACCCCGACTCCGAAACAGAAAGACAACACAATCGGTAAGGGGGAAAGGAATCGCATGGTTGTAGGTTCTGTTTTGCTGAGGAAAGAATACATCGATGGCTTTCTACTTGAAAACACCAAGAGTGAACGCTTTGATCATACCAGCAGTAAGATCAAAAAGGAAATGACTGTGGCCGCAAAGCCAATCATAAATATATGGTAAGAAACGGTCAGGAGTTTGTATTTCTTATCCAGCACTTTTCCCAGATGGTACAGGTCTCTGGACATGTTGCCGTACACCAGTTCGCTGCTGCGGAGAAGTTCGTCCATGGCTGCTTCATAGTCCGGTAAGCTGAGGTGTACAAAATTGCCGAAGAACATGAGGTTGCGGGGTCTTTCCTGTGGGGGCATATGCCTGTGGACCAAACTGGTTACTTTGGGTCGAACTGAAAGTATGGCAAAAATCAGGGAGGTTAGTCCGGTCATGAGAAAGATGATGACCGGCATGATGATTTTGGGTTGTGTTTCAGTGATATTCTTGTAGGTAAGCAATGAAATCAGCACACTGACCAGAATGGTGTTGATGCTGATCATGATATTGGCCTTGTTATCGGCAATAGCACTGAGGTTCAGGTGGCTGCGATAATTTGACCGAAAGAAGGTCTGCAGGCCTCGAACCGGTGTTTTCTTTTCGAGATTTTCGTAAGGCCTGAGGGTGTTTGTCTCAGCAGTTTGAGGAGTCGTTTCTGTGACGAGTCGCCCTGAGAGAAGCGTACTCCAGTTGGCTCTGGCGAATGGCGTAAACAGTCTGATTGCTGCGAGGCGTCGGATGTAAGCACCATGGTGATCTTCAGGCATTGGCAGATTGAGCAATTCGCATTCTGCGGGAATTTTTTGAAGGTACTCATCGGCATGGGTGCCCATGTCGTAGATGTTGACGGTATCGAGTGCGAGCTGGAGCGCAGTTTCTTTTGGTTCTGGTTCGCTGTTAAATATTCCGTGTATTGTATTCAGGATGCGGAGACGGGAAGTGGGTGGTTGATTTGTTTGTTGGCAAAACGAGTCTGTCTGCCTTTCAGCGGCCGTTTGCGGAAATTGAGGGTTGATCCAGCGACCGGCATCGCAGAAGAGAAGAGCAAGCGCAGCAGTTTCCCAGTCAGTTTCATCCGTGCGGTTCCCGATGGCGATGTCCTCAAGGAGTTTCATGAGCGCGGCCGTTCGTCCGAAGTGATGATAGACGAATGCCATGGTTTGATGCTCTGCGGCGATTCGATTGACCACCTGCAGGGCATCTTCAACATTGCGGGAAAAAGCCGGTATAACTGGCCAGTTTGCGTTTTGTTCGGCCATGGGGGCTGGATTACACTTCGAAATGCACAAGTTGGGCGAAACGATGCACCCGGTCGCGAACTTCCTGACTTGACAGGGTGCGAAGGCGCTGAATTCCGAAGTCTTCAACGCAAAAGGAGGCCATGGCGCTCCCGAAAATGACTGCGCGTTTGAGATTATCGAATGTCAATTCATCGCTTTGGGCCAGATACCCCATAACCCCTCCAGCGAATGTATCGCCTGCACCGGTTGGATCAAAAACCTGAGCAAGCGGCAGCGCAGGGGCAAAAAAGATGTGCTCTTGGTGAAACAGAAGGGCTCCGTGCTCCCCTTTTTTGATAATCAGGGTGCCTGGTCCGAGATTCTGAATGTGTTCGGCGGCTTTGACGAGCGAGTATTCTCCGGAGAGCTGGCGCGCTTCTTCATCATTGATGATGAGCATATCAACCATCCCGATGACCTCGAGCAGGGAATCCAGAGCTGAATCCATCCAGAAATTCATGGTATCCAATGCGATGAGCCGGGGACGTTTTTCCATTTGCTCAATAACCCGCTTTTGGACGGCAGGGGTCAGATTACCAAGCATGAGGTATGGGGTCTTTCGGTACGCTTCCGGTACGACAGGGTCGAAATCTGCTAGCACATTTAACTCTGTAGTAAGGGTGTCACGGCTATTCATGTCATGGTGGTACCTTCCGGCCCAAAAGAAGGATTTCTCCCCTTCCCTGACTTGAAGCCCTTCAAGAGTGATGCCCCGTGTACGCATGAGGGCCAGCGTTTCTTCAGGAAAATCATCACCGATAACTGAAACAACATGTACCGGGTTGACAAATTGTGAAGCAGCCAGAGAAATGTATGTGGCTGCGCCTCCTACAACCCGGTCGGCTTTTCCGAATGGCGTTTCAATATCATCAAAGGCTACAGTCCCAACAGTCAATAAACTCATAAGAATCGGTTTTTTTCATCGGCAAAGATTGCACTTTTCCGTGGAAAGATATAAATTTGCACTCGCTTTTGTCAGGGAAGGTTTTTGGGCTGCGTCATACGCTCTTTTTTTTCCCTTCCCTGCAAAGCATAAGCCTCCTTAGCTCAGCTGGTTAGAGCGGCGGACTGTTAATCCGTAGGTCCTTGGTTCGAGCCCAAGAGGGGGCGCTCAAGGGATCCGTCGAAGACGGATCCCTTTTTTTGTGCCAAGCTTTTATCCCGGGCATCAAAGACAAGCATTCAATGTCAAACCCTGAATCTACCCGAATCAATAAATTTCTCAGTGAGGCAGGCTACTGCTCACGCAGGGCAGCGGATCAATTGATTGAACAAGGAAGAGTCACTCTGAATGGGAAAATACCGGAAAAAGGGACCAAGGTCACTGCCGGAGATGTGATCCGTGTAGATGGAAAACAGATTTCTCTCAAGAACCAAAAGCGTGTTATCATCGCCTTTCATAAGCCTGTGGGCATTGTGTGCACAACTGACACCCGGGTGGAGAAGGACAACATCATCGATTACATAAACCACCCAGAACGGATTTTCCCAATTGGCAGGCTTGACAAACCGAGTGAGGGCTTGATACTGCTGACAAATGACGGAGATATCGTCAATAAAATTCTAAGGGCCCGCAATTACCACGAAAAGGAATACCTTGTAACCGTCAATCGGTCGATTGACATGAAATTTGTGCGAAGAATGTCTCAAGGGGTGCCGATTCTCGGCACAGTAACCAGAAAATGCATGGTTCAAAAAATTGGAGACTGTCGTTTCAAAATTGTGCTTACTCAAGGCCTGAACAGGCAAATCAGGAGAATGTGTGAGTACCTTGGCTACAAGGTCACAACTTTGAAGCGTGTTCGGATAATGAACATCAAGCTTGATTTGCCTGTCGGGGCATGGCGTGATTTGACTCCTGCTGAACTCCACGAACTGAATCAGTTACTTACAGACTCTTCGAAAATTCATTGAAATTCACATTTGTGATACATTATACTTCGAATAGATAGTGTTCCCTGCGCCAATAATCGTGACAGTGTATGACCGACCTCATCATTTCCGGGCATGCATCGAATCGCTGAAATCTAATCCAGAGGCAGCCTGTACTGAGTTATTTATTTCGTCAGATGGTCCTTCATGCGATGGAAGCAGGGAACGCGTTGAAAAGGTTCGCACCTATATCAAGGGAATCACAGGGTTTAGAAAAGTAACATTGTTTGCTTCAAAGGAAAACACCCACCGTGAGATTGTCAACCAGACGAAAGACGCGGTATGGGCAGAGAATGAACGGTATATATTCATTGAGGATGACAATATTGTATCGCCATGGTTTCTGAATTTCATAAATGCAGGATTGGACACATTTGCAGAAAATAAGGATGTGTTGGCTGTGTGTGGATACAACTATCCTGGATTTCCATTTGAAAAATCTGAAGCAGTTGCTCTCAGATGTTTTGCAGCATGGGGTTACGGGATATGGCGTGACCGGGGATTCATACCCGATAATGAAATGGCAGCATATGCTTCATCCATATTTGCAGACACCAAGAAATTTGCAAGGATCAACGGAAGATTGCCACATATGGCACCCATGTTACATGCCATGGCAAAGGGCAATCTCATTGCGGGTGATGTCGCTATTTGTGCTCGGACATTTTGCGACAATAAGGTTTGTATTTTTCCTTCTCGTTCATTGGTTCGTAACATCGGTCATGATGGGACTGGACAGTATTGTGAGATGGATGAAAGGTATACAGCTCAGGATATCCTCTCGGAACCCATCGACGTCAGCAATTCAATTTCATTGGACCCACAAGGAAGGCATACGCGTTGGCTTCACGGGTTTGTAGGGGGGCGCCGGAAAGAGATTTTGGGATGGCTCTTATTTCTTGAGGTACGAATCAGGAATCCGGAGCTTAATCGAATTGGGAAAAGGTTGTATAGAATGGTGAAAAGAGTAGTGAAGTATCAACAGGTCAGAAAGTAACACGGGCTGCCCGTCATCCATGACGAACAGCCCGTGTTTCAGAAATACCAGGGGTACATCGATGTTTAATACCCAGGATTTTGGATCAGGTTTGGATTTGCTGTTAAATCTGAGGCAGGGATGGGGAAGATCGTGCGGAACGACTCTGTTGGCCGACCCTCTTTGACACCTCCTTTCCATGGCCAGACGGTGGTTTCAGTAAATTGTCTGAAGCGGACGAGATCGATTCGTCGGGTTGCTTCCCAATACAGCTCGCGGACCCGCTCATCGAGGATAAAATCAAGTGTCAACTCTGCTGAGGTAATCTGGCCGCTGTTGTCTCCGTAAGCACGTTCGCGAAGCTGGTTAATGAGGCCCTCGGCCTCATCGATGCTGCCTCCTTGTCCTCCTCGAAGAATTGCCTCAGCATACATCAACCATGCGTCAGCAAGGCGGAACATCGGATAGTCTGTATCGACATGAGTGGGATCTGACCCGGCATCACCGGCAAGATTGGTGTTCGTGTATTTTGGCACCGCAATGCCATCTTCAAAAACACCAATATCTTCAATTTCAATATTTTGTCCATCAGTGAAGAAGATGCCGCGCTTATCAGTGGCACCCGTGAGGTCCGGAAATTTGTCAAGCATGGCAGAGGTGGTGCGCAAGCCTGCCCATCCGTCATTGACGCCATATTGGAGCGGATCCATCAGGCCACCGATGGCGGCATGAACCAAAAAGGTTGTGGTTCCCCAGCTTTGGGTGCGCTTACCGTCGGCATTGAGGGCGAAAATAATTTCGGGCGACTGGTCATTATCAATCATGAAAAGAGCCTGATAGCTTGGGTCGAGGCTGTAGCCGGCATCGATCACTTTTCTGCAGGCGGTGATGCACTCCGTGTATTTTGCTTCTCCGGTCATGGCCTCGGCGTTGAGGTAGAGCTTTGCCTGAAGCATCCAGACTGCTCCTTTATCTGCCCTGCCATATTCGTTTTGGCGTGGATCGGGCAGAATAGTTTCAATGTCTGCGAGCTCGGTCTCAATAAAGGCAAAGAGTTCCTGAGGTGTGGCCTGAGTCGGGAAAGATGCTGAAATTGCAGTTGTGAGCGGCACATTGCGAAACAAGTCGAGGGCGTGCCAGTAAGCGAGAGCCCTAAGGTAGCGGGCTTCTGCTCTGTACAGAGCGATTTCTGCCCGGTCACTTTCCGGAATACCGTTTCGCTCAAGACGCTCCGGGGTTGATTGTGTCAGAAAATCATTGGCAATCGAGACAATCAGCGCAATCCGATAATACAGTACCCGCACAAATTGATTTTCTGAAGACCAGGAGTGATTGTGCAAATCCCGGATTCCGGCATCTGTCCATGCAATGACCGCTTCGTCAGTTGTCAGTTCCTGAGCTTTCCAATAGGCACGTATGTAGCTGGTAAATCCTTCATCACTGACAATGGAAATGTCGGAATTTCCAGCCGGACCATCCTGCCCGGTGAGCGTAAAACTGCCATACACTTTGGCAAGATAGGAGCGGTACGCATCAGCTGTTGTAAACACCTCAGCCGCTGTAAAGGCGTCTTCGGGCTCTACCAAAAGGTCAGTACAGCGGATGAAAGAAAACGACATGAGGATGGTAAGAAACAATATCTTTTTCATAGTCTGCTGATTTTAGAAATTCGCGTTGACACCGAGAATGAATCTTCTCGATACGGGATAGGTGTTGTTGTCAATACCAGCGCTGAACTGGGGGATTTCCGGGTCGAGTCCTGAATAACCGGTCAGTACAAAGACGTTTTGAACGGTAGCAGATAGCCGGAGGGATCTGAAGGGGCCACCAGCTGGAATGTTATAACCAAGTGACACGTTATCCAATCTAAGGAAAGAAGCATCTTCGATGTAGTAGTCCGATCGTAACTGGCGTTCGGTGAAATCGACGATAAATGCGGATTCATGTATGTTGTTGGTTACCCTGTCAGTAAGGCGCTGGAAGTATCCAGCTCCGGAGGCGACGTTGTTATAGACATAATTGCCGAGGTTGGCGCGGAACGTTGCTGCGAGGTCCCAATTTTGATATCTGAGATTGGAGGTGAGACCGAAGATAAAGTCTGGCAGCGCTGATTTTCCCGGAAGCAGGTCATTTTCATTAATAAGACCATCTCCATTGAGGTCTTCATAAATGTCAAGATTGTCTATGAGACCATCACCATTGTAATCTGTGCCGTCTGCACGTGGTAGACCATTCTCATTCAGGATGTGCTTGAATGTCCGGAACGTTTCAATACTTTCTCCCACTTTGAGTACTTGAATTGTTTGGCCGATGTCACCTGAGATGCCCCCATCTTCATAGCCGAGAAAATTCGGATCAGTTGAGTTATCCAACTTTTTGATTTCATTGCGGTTGTGCGCAAAATTAAAGCCGAGGTCCCAGGAAAAATCTTTTTGGTCTATGACCACAGCGTCGAGCTGGAGTTCGATTCCGATATTCTCCATTTCACCAATATTGGTCAGAATGCGGTCGCTCAGGTTGGTAAATGCTGAGGCGGCGACAGTGAAGAGGAGATCGTTGGTATATTTTCGGTACCCCTCAATCGAACCGGAGAGTCTGTTATTCAGGAACCCGAAGTCGATGCCGATGTTGAGAGATGTAGTTTGCTCCCATTTGATATCAGGGTCGACCCCACGCCCGCGGAGTGTTGGCACAAACTCGTCTCCAAACTGATAGGCGGCATCAGGCGTGCCGAACTCATAAAAAGTATTATAGAGGAAGTCTCCGATATTTTCATTTCCGGTGATTCCCCAGCTGACGCGCAGCTTGAGGTTGGAGAACAGTTTGTCCCAGTTGCTGGCAAAGTCTTCTTCGAGGATTCTCCATCCTAAGGCCACGGCCGGGAAGAGGCCCCAACGGTTTGCCTCACCGAACCGGGAGGAGCCATCACGGCGGAGAGAAGCAGTGAGAAGATAGCGATCGTTGTGGGTGTAATTGAGTCTGCCAAAGAAAGAGATCAGACGGTTTTCAACCAGAAACGAATCGTTGGTAATGTCTTCGGTGTAAATCCAGTCGTCACCTTCCTGCGCAAGGCGGAAGCCCTGAGTCCAACGGTACTCCCTGTCGAACTGCTGCCAGGAGTGACCTGCAGTAAATTCAAGGGAAGAATTGGTGGCCGGCATATCTGCTTTCCATGTTCCAAAAGTTTCAATCAGAGCGGAGTAGAGGCGCTCGTCTTGCAGGAAGAGATATCCGCCGCGGTTAAAATTATCACCATCTTTAAGGAGTGGATCCCGGAAGTTTCGACGGTCTCCGTCTGTTCTGTCATATGAGACATTTGAATGCAGAGAGAGGCCATTGATAAACGGAAGCCGGTATTCGAGGTTGAGATTATTTAGCGTTCTTATGGATTCTCCTTTTTGGTTGTTGAGGTCGAGCGTAGAAACCGGATTGTTGACTGCAAGCGGATCTGCCCACTGCCAGTACCCTCCGAATTTGCTATCGGGGTCGAGGACCGGACGGGTAGGATCAAATGTCAGGGCTGCACCGATGACATTTGGGGCAAATATGTCTGTGGTGAAACCGGCTTTCGACTTTAAGTTGACCAGAAGCTGATCATTGAAGAGTTTGGTGGAGATATTGGCGGAAACGCTGGTGGCCTCGTGAGCGGATGTGTTCAGAACCCCTTCGTTTCTGAGATACCCGCCGGAGAGTAGGTAGCTGACTTTTTCGGATCCTCCTGAGACAGAAAGGTTGTGGTCTGTTCCCCAGGCATTGCCAGTGACCTCGCTGACCCAGTCGGTTGATTGGTCGCCGAGAAAGTCGAACTCCTGAGGTGCTTTGGCGCTGATGGCAGCCCGAAAGTTTGACGGGCTGAGCATGGCAGGAGATGCGGAGAGGGTGGAGATGTTGGCATTTCCGTTGTATGAGACACGCATTTTGCCTGCCTTACCTGACTTTGTGGTGATGATAATGACCCCGTTTGCGCCCCTTGAGCCATAAATAGCAGAGGCGGAGGCGTCTTTCAGGACTGTCATACTTTCGACATCAGCAGCGTTCAGAAAGTTCAGTCTGTTTCGAGACCCTTCTCCCCCTGCATTGTCAAGGGGCACGCCATCTACAACGATAAGTGGATCTGATGAGGCGCCCAGCGAAGTCGCTCCTCTGAGGCGAATGCGGTTTCCGCCACCGGGTTCTCCGTTGTTGGCGATTTGCAGACCCGCAACCTTTCCATTTAGAAGACCTTCTGGAGATGTATTGATTCCTTTATTAAAGTTTTCGCTATCGATTTTGGTTACCACACCGGTAAGGTCTTTTTTTACAACGGAACCGTACCCTACGACAACAATTTCATCGAGCACCTGACTACCAAATGACAGGCTCATATTTATAACTTCATTTGGATTTGAAACGGCAGCCTCGGTGGTGGCATAGCCAGTGTAAGAAAAAACCAGTGTATCACCTGCATCGGCATTTATTGAGTACCCGCCGTCGATATCGGTGATGGTGCCATTGGAGGCGGTGCCTTTCAAGATGATATTTACACCGATCAGCGGTTCGCCGCTCTCCTGATCTATGACGGTGCCCGTGACCTGAGCCTGAACGGACAGTGTCACACCAAGCCAGACACATGCGGCAAGGCAAAGGCGAAACCAGCCGGACTGGAGCTGGCGGGAGTGTTGTTCCACATTCATAACCTGAATTGTTTTAGGAAGGGAAGACCGTTGAAGAAAGAGAAAAAGGGCCCCGGGAAACCCAGAGCCCTTTTTTTCATGCATTATTGAGGGTCAGCTGTTGCTGAGTATGTTTGTCCGTCATAGGACAGGGTAATGGTGTATGTCCCTGCTGCAGGGAGTGTAAGATTTGCACCATCTGCTGTTAAGTTGCTAAGGTCACCACCGAGGTTGTAATCCCATGCACCACCCGCACGGATCTTCCACTCACCGTCGGTAAAGTCACCAGTGTAGGAGTAGGTAGTGATTCCAGCATCAAAGCCGTCGGCATTGAGGGGGGTGTCAGTATCCCAACTCATTGATGGCGAGCCGACACCAATCAGGCCCCAGCCACCGCTGACCATAGAAGCACTCCAAGTAGCACCTTCATCAGCAGTGCTGACAGTCAGGTAATACGCTCCTGCTCCCGGAGCAGCAATGTTTGCGCCGCCGAGGTCAAGAGAAACGACAGAACCATCAGCTGTAAGCGCACCACCAAGATTGAAATCCCATGAATCATTGGTACGAAGCTTGAATTCTCCGGTTTCGGCAAAAGTCACAACGCCAAGCCATGTGTGGGCACCATTGATGACTCCTTTGTAATAGAGGTTGCGGTCGGCATCCCATCCGTTGGCAGTGGCATCACCAATGACTCCAAACTGGAAATCGTTTGGATCGAAAGTGACAACGGGTGCATCACCAGTCCTTGTCATTGTCAGTGAAAATCCATTTCTCGGATCCCAGTTGAGCTCAGCGTCAAAAGTACCCTCTTCGAGTGGGCCACCGGTTCCAGGTGCAGAGATTTGCATATTTGCACCGTCGTTTCCAGTCAGCAGATTCTCTGGTGTGCCTCCGAAATTGGTGAAAAACTGGTAGCCGTTGGCAGGATCGAAACCCAGGTTCGGATCAACGCGACGGTCCAGATTCCAGCGGCAGTTGAAACGCACCTTGAACTCTCCCTGACGCATCACCAGACCAGATGCAGTCCAGCTTCCGCCACTGGCATCCGCTGAACCTGGCAGTGGGGTGTCAGCACCCCATCCATTTTCTGTGGCACTGCCGATGAGGCTTGGTGCCTCAATCTTGTACATTATCATCTCGTTTGTCATCTGATCATAGGTCACTCTGTACAGGCCGTTCGCTCCTACGGAAATGGCTGGACCACCCTCGGCAGTCGTGACAACGGTGTAGGTATTATAGTCGCAGCCAGAGCCTGAGTCCATTTCCTCAGATGCAGTGCCTCCTACAGTTGTGACCACCTCCTTGTCCGTTACTTGAACAAGATTGTATGATCCCGCCGAGAGGTAGATGTAGCCTCCAAAAAAGCCTGAGCGGGCTTGGCTTGTGAAGCCATCATCTTCCACAGTCTCAGCTGCCAGAATGGCCGTAGAAGCAGGATCTGCTCCAGTAGCAGCCAGATACCAGCCATTCCCAACATTGATACCCCCTTCTCCCGGATCAATGACGATGTCATCATCTTCTTTACAAGATCCAAGGACCAGCAATCCGCCGAAAAGCAGGAGGACTCCGAGTTTTTCAATAAGTGTTCTTCTCATTGTGATTGAAATTTAGAATGAAAAAATAAAATCAAAGATTCTTTAAGAACAGGGTGTGTCTGTTATTCAGACGATTATTTGTCAGAGACAACAAAGATACAAACTCTTTCAAAAGTTCAAGTTTTCGGACAAAAGTATATTTCTTTCTTCATCAACATTTTAAAGTCAATACTGGAATTTATTCCCGCATTCTTTCGGTATCCGGCATTGGCTTAGTCAACGAATCGGCTTGAAAGGTGTTATTCGGGACATTTTTCGCATTCTCATTCCCTATCAACCATACGAGTGGCAGATGAAGGCGCTGGTTCCAAAATCGCTCATTGTGACCGTGGCCATCAAACACGAGGCTCTGAAAAAGCTCTCCCGACTGGTAACCAGCTGACCGGAGGATGCTGTCTGCTTTGAGCTGCCAGGTGGCGTAGAGGGCATCAAGCTCTTTAGTTCCATGGTCAAAATACCAGCGCTTGCCCAGAGGGACATGTGCCGTCAGATAATCGAGAATTGCTTCAGATGCCCCAGGGGTGCTGGCATCTAAAGCCACCGGCCAATGGGTCGACAGGCACATGGCCCCCCCGAAAATTTCAGGGTATTCACACAAGGCATACATGGAAATCAGGCCTCCCATGCTTGACCCACCTACAAATGTGTGGTCAACACCCGGAAGGGTGCGGTACTTGCCGTCAATAACTGGCTTTAGTTCATGGACAATGACCCTAAGGAAGGAATCAGAATAAACCGACCTGGAAAATCTGTTGCCAAGTGCCTCCTGAATACCCTTAGGAAAGGCCAGAACAGGCTTTTGTGGCATGTATTCCGGGAAACGATCCTGTCCGGCATGGTGGATGCCAACTACGATGACCTCCCGGATTGATTCTTCTCTGGATAGACTGTCCAGAACCTCGTCCAGCCCCCAGCCCGGGCCACCATATGCCAACTCAGATGCGAAGAGATTTTGGCCATCCATCATATACAGAACCGGAAACTGTCTGTCAGTGGCTGAATAATATGAGGGGGGAAGAAATACCTCAATCTGGCGGTCCTGAAGAAAGGAAGAACTGCGAAGGGTGTCTGTTATGCGTCTTGATGATTCTTCTCCGGAGTCAGAACTCCCATGAGGCGGTGCCTGTTGGCAACTGATCAGGAAAAGAAGGGACACGAATATGATGAATGAAATTCGCATCAATCTGGTTATTCGATTTCAAGAATGAGAGCACTTCGGGCAGGAGCAACGAGGGAAGAGGAAAAATCCATACGTGATTGCGTCAGGACGTTTATTCCGCTGCGCCTTTCGTTCAATACTTCTTCAAAGCGAGAAGGATCAAGGGTTGCATCCTGGTCCGATTTGTTGAGGACAACCATGACGGTTTCGTCATTGTCAGCTCTGCGGAAGTAGACGTAGGTGCCTTGTTCCGGATTCCAGTGAATCAGTTTGCCATGATGGATGGCCTTGCTGGATTTCCGCCAATTCAACAGTGTTTTTACGAAGTGCTGCATGTCAGCTTGTTCAGCCGTGAGCCTCTTTCCTGTAAAAGCATTGGTGGCATCTCCGGACCAACCGCCGGGAAAGTCGCTCCTGATGATGCCATGGTCGGTATTATCAGGGACTCCCATCAGGATTTCAGTACCGTAATACACTTGCGGGATGCCTCGCGCGGTCAATACGAACGCAAGGGCGATTTTGGTGAGATCGGCATCTTCGTCAAGTTGGGTATAGATGCGGCTCATGTCGTGATTGTCAGCGAAGATGACCAGATTGTCAGGATTGGGGTAGAGAAAATCTTGTGCAAGCATTTCATACAGCGTCATCCAACCGGAGTTCCAGGACTCTTCAGATCTAAGGGATTGAACGAGGGCTGTTTGAACCGGGAAATCCATGAGGCTTCCGAGTGACGTCGAGTAGCCATCGGGGTTTGATTTGTCCCGTTGCCAATAGGATACAACGGAGGGTTGGGTATACCATTCTTCACCCACAATTGATAACTCCGGATATTCGGTCATAATGGCGTTTGTCCAGGCGGCCATGAATTCCTTTTCAGGGTACGACCATGTATCCATTCGGATACCTGCTGCCCCGAGGTATTCCACCCACCAAATGCTGTTCTGTATCAGATAACGACTCAGGTGAGCATTTCGCTGATTGAGATCTGGCATCGAGGGCACAAACCACCCGTCTGAGAATCTTTTTCGGTCTGCCAAAGCTGCATGGGGATCTTGGAGAGTGGTGCGGCGGTGGTTGGTTTCGGTGTATTCAGGCCACTGATTGATCCAGTCGGCGAATGGCAGGTTATCCATCCACCAATGATTGGACCCGCAATGATTCATGACCTGATCGAGAATGAGTTTCATGCCGCGATCTCGCAGTGAGTCGGCTAAATCCCGGTAAACAGCATTCGACCCGTATCGGGGGTCGACACGATAAAAATCGGTGATGGCATACCCATGGTAGGAGTGGGTTGACATATTGTTTTCGAGGACCGGGTTCAGCCAGAGCGCTGTATAGCCGAGATTGTCAAGGTAATCCAGATGTTGTATGATACCAGCCAGGTCACCGCCATGACGACCTCCCTTTGTGGTCCTGTCTGGTCCTTCGAGCATCTCCCTACTCCCATCATTCGTCGGGTCACCATTGGCAAAGCGGTCGGGGGTAATCAGACACATGACATCAGAGGGCCGAAAGCCTTCGAGTGACTCCGGTGCAAACCTGCGCTGGAGGAGTGGAAACGGGGTCTGGTTGACCACCTCTCCGTTTTTCATCCAGCTGATGGGTATCTGCCCCGGGTTCGCATCTTTTGAAATGGCGATTTCCACAAATAAATAGTCCGGATGATCTGCCGGACTCACCCTTCGAAGTGAAACTCCCGGATATTCTATTTGAGGAAACAGGCTCCCGGCATTCTCTCCATACACCATCAACTCAATAGTGGAGTGGTGCATCCCGGTCCACCAGTTGGGGGGTTCAACCCGGAGTGTCGGAGACTGGCTCAGCGAAAGTTGTGTGAATAAGAAACTCAGAAAAACGGTCAGGATCTGGCGCATGGAAGACTGAATAAGCGGGTTTTAGTAAAGAAGAATGGGTTCGGACAAGAGGGCGCCATCTACCCGGATATGGACAATGTATATCCCGGGTGTCAAATGCGCTGGCAGTTGAAGGTGGTGGGAAAATGTACCATTGGGAAGGTTCCCAAAATTTTTGGAAAAGAGTTGTCTGCCGGTTTGATCGAACACATCCAGGCTGACCACAGCCGGAGTAATAAGGTCAAGCTCTACGGTCAAGGGGGCATCGGTCGGGTTGGGGAAGATGCGAAAACCCTGAACCTGGGCAGGAAGCTGTGAAATGGAAGTCACCACATCAGCTTGGCCAATAAACTGGTCGGTGTACAGGCGATATTCTCCGGCTTGGAAGAAAAGGGGAACGGTGGTACCATCAACAGTCAGGCTGTCACCAGAGTAGTACTCATACCAAGTGCCAGCATGCTGAAAATCGACGAAAAGCGGCGTTGACGTCATCCCGAAGTTCCCAATAATATTGACGTTCATATCGGGTGAATTCAGTTGGATTTGCTTCCAGTTCGGCTGGTTGACATCGAGCTCGAAATCATCTGTGTGGAATACCTCGTAAGAGTTGCGCAATTCATTAAGCGCACTAAATACCTTGAAAAGCCGCATTCTCCTTTCGTCGAGCAGATAATCCCATCTGACGGGCTTTGGCGAGAGTTTGCAGCCTGTATTTGTAAGGTCAACGGTCCCATCCGGGCAGGTGAAGATGGAGTAATCATAGCCATACTCTCCGAATTGCCAGATCATTTTCGGCCCGGGAATGGTCAGAAAGAAATTGGCTGCCAACTCCTGACGTTGAAGGGCTGTTGTCAAATCCTTGACCGAATAGCCCGGGCCGCTGTTTCCATAGGTCAGATTTTTGAACATGAGGCGTTCTTCATCATGACTTTCCATGTATCCGACCAGATGCGGTTTGGTCCACCCTCTTGACTGATGGGACACGGCAGAAAAATTGGATGAGGGATAGCCCATGGTAGCCTCGTTGTAATTGTAATTGCTGTTTCCCCACAGTAAAAATCCGTAATCAGAGAGCACCTTTTCTTCTGAATTGGCGGCAAAGTGCTCGAGAATCATGTAGACCGTAGAGTCAACTGCCCAGACGGCATCTCCATAGTCTTTCAGAATGGCGATGCGCGAACCATCATAAGCACCAGCATCAAACGGGCCATTCAGGTTTTGGGTAAATCCCTTTGAGAGATCCACACGGAATCCGTCAATTCGGTATTCTTCGACCCAATATTTCAATATTTTTTTGACGTACTCCTTCGTGGGCTGTGCTTCGTGGTTGAAGTCAAAAAAGACATTGAACGCGTGTGTGGCCTGCTGATTAAGCCATGGATTTCCAGCAGCTGGCCTGAACTGTGCTTGGTTCCAATAGAGTTTACAGAGCGGGTTGCGCTCGTGGGCATGGTTAAAGACCACATCAAGAATTACTGCGATGCCCCGCTCATGGCAGGCATCCACAAAGGTTTTGAATGCATCAGGCGTGCCGTAATATTTATCGAGCGCCATATGGAAGGTGGGGTCGTAGCCCCAGGAGAGGTTGGCATTAAACTCGTTTACAGGCATCAGTTCGATGGCGTTGACTCCCAGTCTCTCCAGATAATCGAGAGAGTCAGTGAGTGTTTGGTAGGTTCTGACTTCGCCAAAGTCTCGGATGAGCAGTTCGTAAACTACCAACCGTTCTTTTGCTGGCCGTTGGTAGTTTTGTGCCTGCCAGTTGAAAGACTCCTTGCCGGGCTGAATCAGACTGACATAGTCGGTGGTTTGACCCACGGGGTATGGGTGAAGATTCGGAAAATGAGAATTGGGGATCCCACCGTCATGGCGATCGTCAAGGACCAGCTCGGAATATGGGTCGGCAGTTCGGATTTCACCATCGACCCAGTACTGAAATGCATAGGTCTGGCCGGGAGTCAGCCCAGTGATGTCAAGCCACCAGATTCGTCCTTCCGGCTGGCGGTTCATAAAGTACTCTGGAGTTGGTGTCCAGTCATTGAAATCTCCCAGCACATATACATACTGCTTCTGGGGTGCAAAAAGAGCCAGTCTGACCGTCGAGTCATTCAGGTAAGTGATGCCGGGCTCGGTACCGGAGGGTGGTGGCAGAATGGTGAGTGCCGGGTTGATGATGTAGGTAAATGTGTCGGCGATGACCTGCCCTTGCGCCTCTGCAGAAAAGATAACCTCATGAAAGCCTCCGGAAGTGACCTCAAGGGTGTAGTCAAGATTCTGCCCGAAGGTTTGTGTCAGAATCTGACCGTTGTCAGTGAGCGTGAGTGTAGACGGCAAAGATGCTGCTCCGGAGACCGGAATCTGTTGCCCTGTTTGGGTTATGATTGCCTTCTGAGTTGGCTCAAAAAGAGTGGCAAATAATTGATTGGAAGATGGATAGACATCGATGAAGATATCTCCATTCCCTTCCGTTTTCCCCTCCTTGCTCCCATCTGTATTCCGAAACACAAACCCAAGCTCTGTCACCTCAACAGAGGGTGGGATGGTAACCCCGTCGTTATTATTGTCTGCATACCACTCCAGAAGGGTTGGTCCAAGGGTAAGTTCATACAAATCAGAATTCCCAATCCGGGTCATGACAGTTCGTCCATCTGCAGTCCCCCAATTTCCCACCACATATTGCCAGTTGCCTGACCCACCTTGCTGTGTAATCAGTCCGGTATGGGCATACACATCAGTCCCGGGGGGCAGATCCACCAGCCCGCCACTTCCTTTGGAGGCATCATAGGTGATGGTCAGCGCCTGGTCTGCTCGTGGGAATATTGGCTCAGTACTGATAATCTGGGCGTTGGTTGTCCCATAATAAAGAAGTACAGTCAATGAAAGCAACAGTGTCTTCATCTTGCTCGATTATTATTTACAAGAGGTGTGGGAAAGTGGATACTTCAAAAATACGTCCAAAAAGCGGAATTTCGGAAAGAAGTTATCGCTGATGTTTTTGTGTATGCAATTTCAGTTGATTTTCTGACCC
>CAZMSQ010000002.1:113452-125690 GCA_964569025.1 uncultured Saprospiraceae bacterium
CCGTCGGACCGATATAGCGGTCCGACCGGGTCGAGGTGTTGTCAGAGCGAGAGGATTGATGGAGTCTGATGCCTATTTCTTTTCAGAATGGGCTGTATTGGCTGTTTCTATGGGTGTCTGTGCGTGGTGGTGAACCGAATTGTTTGGATGAAGGTTATCGATTGTGACATATTTTGTCCACCCAAACGGCTATATTTTTGTGGCACAACACGGAACAGATATCACTCAGGCGGCGCGACTCCTTCGGGAGGGGCAATTGGTGGCCATACCGACCGAAACGGTATATGGTCTTGCGGGTAATGCCATGGATGAGCAGGCGGTTGGTCGGATTTTTTCGGTGAAGAACCGCCCTTCGTTTGATCCGTTGATTGTACATGTGGCTTCTGTGGAGCGAATTTTGCCATTGGTCTCTGATTTTCCAGACACGGGCCGCGAGTTGGCCAGTTTGTATATGCCAGGGCCATTGACACTTCTTTTGCCTAAATCCAGAGTAGTATCGGACTTTGTCACTGCTGGCTCGCAGAGGGTGGCTGTGCGCATCCCGCGGCATCCGCTGACCCTTGAGTTGCTGGAAACACTTGATTTTCCGCTGGCCGCTCCGAGTGCAAATCCCTTTGGATACATCAGCCCGACGACTGCTGCACACGTGGAACGGCAGCTTGGACATGCTCTTCCATATATACTCGATGGCGGATCCTGCGAAGTGGGGATTGAAAGTACAATCATTGGGTGGGGTGACTCCGGTCAGGTTGTGGTGTACCGGAAGGGAGGAATGTTGATAGAGGAGATTGAGAATGTGGCGGGTCTGGTGAAGGTGATGCCGCATTCTTCATCAAGACCTGATGCCCCGGGGATGCTGGCAAGCCACTACGCTCCTTCTGCCCCTGTACTATTGGGTGATTTAAAGGAACTCGCGAAAGAATATGCCGGACAGAGAATTGGGGTCATTTCATTTCGAGAAGGGGTTGATGGTATTCCGGAAGAAAGGCAGGTGATTCTGAGTAAGGTTGGAGACTATGCGGAAGCTGCACGGAGACTGTTTGCTGGAATGCGTGAGCTCGACGCGCTTGGTCTGGAGGGAATCCTTGCAGAGTTGCTCCCCGAGGAGGGTTTGGGTAGAGCCATCAACGATCGACTCAGGAGGGCAGCTGCGACTGGAGAAACGACCGAATTCTGAAATATCATTCTCACACCGTATTTTGACAAATCGCAAACAAGGCAGGCTGACCAGAGACCAGGCGCTCTCACGCATGCAAAAGTATTGTGCCTATCAGGATCGGTGTCATGCTGAGGTGAGGCGTAAGCTGATAGACCTTGGTGTGTATGGTGATGACCTCGAAGGGGTTATCACAGATTTGATTTCCGATAATTTTCTCAATGAAGAACGGTTTGCCCGTTCATTTGCCCGAGGTAAGTTCAGAATGAAGTCCTGGGGGAAGGTCCGGATTTTAGGCGAGTTGCGAGCCCGGCAGATTTCTGAATATTGCAAACGCAAAGCTCTGGAAGAAATCCCTGATGATGAGTATTTTGCAACAGCAAACAGGTTGATTCTTCAAAAAATGGGTGCAGAAGCAGAAGAGGACCCTTTTAAACGGAAGGCAAAGGTGGCAGCGTATGCGATTCGGAGAGGGTTTGAGTCAGATTTGGTTTGGAGGATTTTGAATACACAGGAGGAATGAGTGCATGGGATAAACTGGTGACCAACTGCTTGGCTGGCACTGATCGGATGGGTGTATCAGAGGCACTCAGGAGGTCTCTCGAAGGGGTGCCTATCAGTACGGAGTTACCGGAGCACCGCTTTTTGCTGGAGGCTTCGGTTTGGCTCTGGGCAGCGAGTCGTTCGAAGGTTGTGCAGCCGGATAGCCGGAATCTCCTGAAATGGCAACAGTCATTGTGATGGAATTGATTTGAACGATGAGTACTCGCATTCTTTTTCTTTCTCAACACTCCCACCCTCGGCTGCGATACGTGGTTCGGCAGGTTTTTGAAGAATGGCTGGGACTCAAGGTAGAATGGCTACTTCAAGATGGCAGTGAGGTCGTGTCCGGGATTCCTGCCATTCAATACGGAGGAATTGATACCGGGAAGGGGCTTTTCATTCCTGCTCACCCCTACCTTGATGGGGGTGTAGGGGTGTATGGAGAATGCATCTGGCATCAGGGAGTTCCCTCATTTTTTTCGGTTAATGGAAATGAGGGGAAGGACATTCCCTTTGATGTGCTGGCTTTGATTTTTTTCTTTTTGTCTCGCCACGAGGAATACGGGGTGCATGGTTCTTCAGACCATTTAGGCCGATTTTCATCTCAGGCCTCACTTGCCAGACAACATGGATTTTTGCATCTGCCGGTAGTGGATTACTGGCTGATGCGTCTCAAAGACCTATTGAAAGACCGGTACAAGCAATTGGGTGGAGCGGATAATCGCTATACATTTGAGATGACCTATGACATCGATTATTTCTGGGCCTACCGTCAGCGGCCGCTTTGGCATCAGGCGGGTGGTATCCTGAAATCTGCATTCACAGGGCAGTGGTTGCATCTCGTTCGGCGCATTCAAGTGCTCACTGGTGTGAGCCGGGATCCATTTTTCACCTTCCAGACTCTGCACGATTTACACCAGCAATATGAGATTTGCCCAAGGTTTTTTGTCCTTGTCGGCGACTTTCGCGGGTTGGACAGAGCAAATTCCTGGCGGCGGCCGGCGGTCCGGCGGGCCATTCAGGCTCTTTCGAAAGAGGGGCCAATCGGACTGCATCCCTCCGTGGCTTCATCCGCTGACCTGAGCATACTGCGGGCAGAAAAGCAAAGACTGGAAGAGATTTTGGGTCGTCAGGTAACCATAAGCCGTCAACATTTTCTGAACATGACACTGCCAGAAACATACCGCCAACTGATTGAAGTGGGCATTACAGACGATTATACGCTTGGATTTGCAGATGTAACAGGTTTTCGAGCTTCTACTACACGGGCTTTTCGGTGGTATGATCTGGAGAAAGAGGAAGAAACAGCCCTCAGGGTTCATCCTTTCGTCTGCATGGATGTTGCTCTTAGAAGGCAGTCAGGCGGAAATCCAGAGCGGGCGCTTCAAACAGTTAAAACCTATGCTGAGGTCGTCCGTTCGGCACAGGGCATCCTGCGCCTTGTCTGGCACAATAGCTCTTTTTATGATTTGGAAGGCTGGGCCGGTTGGGATCGGGTGCATGCCGAATTACTCCGGGACCCGGTCGGACCGCTATAGCCGTCGGACCGCTATAGCGGTCCGACCGGGTCAAGATTTTATGTGTTATGAAAACAGATTTACTGGAAAAGGCTCGGCAATTTTTGGAATTGTATACGCGGGAGGAGGCAAAGTCCGGACTGAGGGAGCGCTGGGCCGTGGTGCAAAAGGAAATTCGGGATTTCGGTTTTTACACACACACGCCGGAAGAGCTTGAGTTTGGGTCGAGGGTGGCGTGGAGGAACAGTAATCGGTGTATCGGGAGGCTGTTTTGGAAGAGTTTGAAAGTGCGGGACCGACGGGAAATGCGTGGAGCGGGAGAAATTTTCAGGGATATGGGGGAGCATCTGGACTATGCGTGGAATGGAGGGAAGATTCGATCGGTGATTACAGTTTACAGACCCTTTATGCCGGGTCAAGATGAAGTCAGGATTTGGAATCCGCAGTTGGTTCAGTATGCAGGGTATAGAAGCGACGATGGCACATTAATGGGAGATGCGCGGAATGTTCCGTTTTCAGAAGTGTGTCAGTCTTTGGGGTGGAAAGGAAAAATGTCTCCGTTTGATATTCTTCCGGTTGTGATTCAAGACGGTGCCGGGGATCCGGAATGGTTTTCCTGGTCTGAAGGTCAGGTCGCAGAAATTGAAATAAAGCATCCTGACTTGCCGGCAATTGGGGAGTTAAACCTTAAATGGTATGGAATACCTGTCATTTCCAATATGATTCTTGAGATCGGGGGTATCATGTATCCGGCTGCTCCATTTAACGGCTGGTATATGGTGACCGAAGTGGGGAGCCGGAATCTTGGAGACGAAATGCGGTACAATATGCTTTCGGCAGTTGCTGAGGCTATGGGGTTGAGTCAAAAAGCAGATCCTTTTTGGAAGGATAAGGCACTGACGGCCCTGAATGAGGCAGTCCTGTTCAGCTATCGGGATGCAGGGGTAACCATGGCCTTGCATCATGAGGCTTCGGACCAATTTCTTAAATTTTGCGACCGGGAGAAAGATGCTGGCCGAGCAGTCACTGCTGATTGGTCGTGGATAGTCCCTCCTCAGGCCGCCTCTTCGACAGGTGTATTTCACAGGCGATGGGAGAATGATGTGAAGAGTCCGAATTTTTACTATCGAAAATCTCCATGGGAGCCTCAGTCCCTTAGTGATGAGGAGATGGTGACGGAATGCCCGTTTTACGATGCCGGATTTAGAGGGGCATCAAAAAGTCAGTAGGACACTCCGCAAGAAACTGAACATCGACAATGACGAATATCTGATGATCTTTCTACTTGGACTCTGATGACCCCCTCATCTGAGTTCACGTAGTCTGACCCGGTCGGAAGGCTATAGCCGTCCGACCGGGTCAGACTTGCGGAAAATTGTATTTTTGACTTTAACCCTTAAATACATCCGAATGACTCACTTGGATTTTATAGGAGACATCCATGGTCACCTCGATAAACTTTGCCTACTCCTAGAAACGCTTGGGTATCATCAGCATGATGGTATCTACTCGCACCCTGAACGAATGGCCTTTTTTGTAGGCGATTACATTGATAGGGGCCCTAACAGCCCGGGCGTCATCCGCACGGTCAGGAGCATGGTTGAGGCCGGCTCAGCGATTGCCCTGATGGGCAATCACGAGTACAACGCCATTTGCTTTAATACACCACACCCGGAAAGAGATTTTCTCCGGCCTCACACCATCAAAAATTTTAGCCAACATGCAGCAACCTTGTCTCAGTTTCATGGTAAGCAAAAGGAGTATGATGAAGCCATCAGCTGGTTCAAGACTTTGCCCATGTGGTACGAGCACGACCTCTTCAGGGCGGTGCATGCCTGCTGGGATGCACCTTCCATGGATACGCTACAGGACTCTTTTCCGGATGGCAGACTGCGAGATGATCTACTTGGTCAGACTGCTGATAAATCTTCTGCGCTTTATCAAGCCGTAGATGTCTCACTCAAAGGCAAAGAGGCAAGGCTTCCGGACGGGTACTTTTTTTTAGACAAGGATAAACACAAGCGGCGGGATGTTCGGCTGAAATGGTGGCTCGACCCTACGGGCAGGACCTTTGGTGAGCTGTCAATGTCCGAAGTAGCAGAAGTGGAAAAAGTACCGGTGGTAAATGTGCCGGGTCTTCCCTATTCTGAAGACGAGCGGCCAGTCTTTTTTGGCCATTACTGGCTCAAGGGAACCCCTGACCTCTACCGGCATAATGTCTGTTGTCTGGACTTCAGCGTCGCAAAAGAAGGTCATTTGGTCGCCTACCGGTTTGATGGCGAAAAAGCACTCGAACCGAAGAAGTTGGTTTGGGTTTGACAAAAACACATTGCAGTCTGTTTCTACAGGACGTCAAGAACTTCCACATTGAAAACAAGCACAGCATTGGCTGGGATTCCAGACCCAAAGGGCGGATTGCCTCCATAAGCGAGGTGCGAAGGAACCAGCAGCGTTCCCTTCCCCCCCTCAGCAAAATATGGGATGCCCAGTTGCCAGCCTCTGATCACTCCCGCAAGGGGAAAAGTAGCCGGGGTGCCACGCTCATAGGATGAATCGAAAATGGTGCCGTTGAGCAGAGAGCCCTCGTAATGCACCTCAACTGTGCTGTTGATATTGGGCGACGTTCCTGTACCTGTATTATCAATAACCACGTAGAGACCTTCGGGCCCCTCAATCGCATTCAGGGAATTTTCGGCAATATACTCTTGAATAAGGGCATCGTCTTTGACTCGCTGATCTTCGTCATCGTTGTTGGCACAAGATGTGATTGAACAAGCAATGGCCATCAAAAAAAGACCAAAGAGAGAAGAAGGCAGTATTCGCATGATTCACGTGTTTCATCGTTATACCTCAAAAGTAAAGCATTCTCCGCACAACCAGTCCCCAAAAGCAAAACCCCGGTGCCAGATGACATCGGGGTTTTAGGCCGGTAATTCGCGTAATCATCTTGCAATCAACGAATCAGAGACACATCGCCCTCGAACAGGAGGATTTCTCCGCTGATTAATTCTATTTCTGCATACCACACAAACACAGCCGGGTTCATGACCTGCCCCCGGAATAACCCGTCCCATCCTGCTGCCGGTTCGTTTGGTTGGAAGTTTCGGTATTCATGCACTTTCTCCCCCCATCTGTCAAAGACGAGAAAGCGCGTGATTTCACGGATACTCCTGTCATCTGAGAATATCAAGAACAGGTCATTGTAGCCATCAGCATTGGGGGAGAATGCTGTTGGCACATAAATCTGGGGCCTGCGGTCTACATTGATTCGGATTTCCTTCTCGGCAGAGCAACCATTGGTATCAACAACCGTGAGGAGGTAGGAAGTGGTGTAGAATGGTGTTGCCAGCGGGTCGAGGCAGTCATCACAGCTGAGCGTAGAGCTGTTTGTCCAGGTGATGGCATCCAGGACAGCTTGAGCCGGGGAAACTTGCGCATTAATTTGGTAGACGTCGCCGAGTTGGATTTCGGTTTGGATGTCCATGATAATTTCAAGTTGGGCAGGCTCTATGAGTTCAAGGGTCTCCGTCGGGCTCAAACAATTGTTGACATCCTGAACCAAGACCTCATACACACCGGGCAGGAGGTTATTGAATTGAGGATAGGGCGAGAATGTGCCTCCACCGTCTATCGAGTAAGTATAGGGCGGCGTGCCTCCTGTCACAGCGGTTATCAGTATGGATCCTCGTTCTCCATAGCAGGGTGGCTGGGAGAGTGCAGCATCGATGCTTTCAGGAGCCTCTTCCCGAATTCTGACAGAATCAACAGAGGTGCACCCGTTATTGAGATTGGTGACGGTCAGGACATACCAACCACCAGACCCGATGGTTGGGCTGAGGGATGATTGGCCGCTGATCAGCTGTCCGCTGGTGGTGGTCCATAGGTATTGCAGGTTAGACAGAGACCCGCTGACGCTTCCCTGGAGCTGTATGTCATTTGTATTGCAGGGGAATAGCTGATCTGGTCCGGCATCTACAGATGCGGTTTGTAGGTCTTCAGTAACCGTGACCGATGCAGATTGGCTGCAGCCGTTATCCTGATAGGAAATGGTCAGGGTGTATGTTCCTGGTCCTCCCACTGTCGCGACCAAAGTGCCCTGACCGGTGAGAATGCCCCCTGCACCGGACCATAAAAATGAAAGTCCCGGCCCGTTGCTGGAGGTGCTGGCATCAAGGGTGATGATGGGCTGGTCGCAGGTGATTGGATCGGGCTGGGTGATGATGACCAACGGGAAGAGGGTATCTTCTGTGATGAGCACCTGGTCAGTGGCTGTGCACCCGTTGGTGGTATTGGTGACCAACAGCTGGTAAAGGCCTGGTGCATCGATGGCTGGCTGAAGGGTCTGATTGCCTGATAAAATATTGCCTTGTCCGGTAGTCCATAAATACAGATACTGGGCCCCTGCCGATGAGCCGACACCATCAAGGCTCAACTGTGTGATGGTGCAATTCAGGGTATCTGTGGCTCCGGCCTCCGCAATCGGCGAAATGGTGTCCTGCAATACTGGCACACTGGCCGAGGCACTGCAGCCTGTACTCAATTCGATCACCGTCAGGGTATACACGCCGGGCGCGTCTGCTGTGGCCTGAAGCGTTTGGGCTCCACTCACGATATTGCCTCCAGATGTTGCTGTCCACTGATAGGCTGATCCCGGATCTGGTGCGTCTGTCTGCCCGGTGAGTGTTGCTGTGAGGATATTGCATGTCAAGGTCTGGGGAGTCACAATATCAACCTGAGGCGTGGTGATGTCCGAGCTGATTTGTACCTGACTGGCCGCTGTGCATCCGTTTGTCAGGTCTGTCACAATCAGTTCGTAGGTGCCAGCAGAACCGATACTGGCAACCGGGCTGTCACTCCCGCTAATAATTCCGCCGGAAGGTCCGCTCCATGCATATTGGAATTGTGGGCCCTGAGACGATGCGCTGCCGTCAAGGGTCAGCGTGGTCGTCTGGCAGGTCAGTGTGTCCGATTGGCCCGCATTTGCAATCGGGGCATTGATATTCTGGTCAACGAATACACTGTCTGAATCCGAGCAGTTGTCAGTGAATGCTCCAGTTAACACATACCACCCAGGGGCAGTCACTGTAGCTGACAGTCCTGTATCTGAAAATCCACCAGGGCCTGTCCAGGTATATTGTCCAGATCCGGAAGACTGCCCGCTCAACTGAACCTGTTGCTGGGTGCAGGTCAGAATTCCGGCAGTTCCCGCATCAACAGATTCAGGGCAGGACGAACAGGGGGGAGGCGCCGTGACAGTCACAGTATCCACACAGTAGCCGGTGACATTGTCCTGAATCACTAAAACCAAATCACCGCCGTTGATGGCGAACGGGCCAAATGATTGGGCACTTCCATAGGTACCGCTGATAAGGCCTCCTACGGACTGCCATCCAGAGCTTATATTTTGCCCGGAAGCGGTCAGCTCAAAGGTGAAGGTGTCATCTGTGTCATCGGCTCCCGTGTCATTATTATCGCAGACAATATTTGCCACTATCGCATTCAGGGTGCAGGCCTCATCGCAAGGCACCAGCGGTCCTATGTTTTGTTGGGCGACACACAAAGGCTCGTCAGCATCCTGAATGCTGATGACAGGACTGCTTCCGTCAGCAGGCAGGGTCAGGAATGCTGCCTGACCGTACGCAAAGGTACCCGCAGCTATGCCGTCCAAAAACACAATGAAACTGTCTGCAGGGCCCGGGTTGATGACTCCGGCGCCCAGACTGATTTCGTAGATATCATCCGCCGGATCTGTCAGGGTGCCGTTGTCATCGCAACTGACCACCAACGAATCAAAAGCGATGATGCAGGGATCTGAACACGAAGGCGGCGCTGTAATGGTCACCGTGTCTATGCACCCAGGGGTGACATTGTCGAGAAGAACCAGAGTCAAATCACCGCCAATGATAGGGAATGGGCCTAGTATTTGGACTGTTCCGAAGGTGCCGGAATACAGCCCATTGGCAGATGACCAGGCGGTGCCGGTATTCTGGCCACTGACAAGCAATTCAGCGGTGAAGGTATCGTCATCGGGGATATTCCCCGTGCCGTTGTCATCGCAGATGATATTGCTAATGGTTGCAGTCAGGGTGCATTCTTCATTGCAAGGCTCCAGTGGCCCAATGGTCTGCTGAACTGAGCAGAGCGGATCATCAGCATCCTGAATGGTGATGACAGGGGAAGAGCCATCAGCGGGGAGAGACAATCCGGCAATATCGCTGTAGGCAAAGGTGCCTGTATTGACTCCGTTGATCAGCACCACAAAACTGTCTGCCGGTCCTGGATTGATGGCACTGACCACAATGTCAAGGTCGTAGACATCATCAGTCGGGTCTGTCAGGGTTCCATTGGTGCTGCATGTCAGTCCGAGTGAATCGATGAACAGAATGCAGGCATCTGAACAAGGCACAAGCGGTCCGATCGGTACGACAAGGATGCAACCGCTTGAGTCATCGGTAAAGACCAGAGTGTCAGTCTGATTGTTCGCTTGCAGCACAATAGAATCAGCATTTCCATATGTGAATGTTCCTTGATTACCTCCTGCTGTGGCCAGGCTGTAAGTGCCGGAATCTGACAAGTTTGTGGAAAGAACAAAAATGACGGAATAGGCATCATCGGCGGCATCAGAAGGCGTTCCATTGTCAAGGCAGGTCACCACCAGACTGTCAGCGGTTAATACGAGACCAGTGTCAATTCCGAACGAAGCCTGATTGACACACCCTTCTGGTGTGGTTGCGTAGAGGATATACATGCCAGGCTGGAGATCGGAATAGAGCGTGTCTGCAGACCATGATGCGCTGTCCAGGCTGTATGTCGCACCCGGCGTGCCGCTCCAGCTGACGGTACCGTTGCTGTCTGCCCGGCATGGGTCTGCTGCAACCTGAAGATTAAGCTCAGGAAGGGGAATGGCTTGCAGAATCAGTTCCACGACACCGACGCAGCCCCCTGCACTTTCTATTCGCACATAGAGTATTTGGGTCGGTGCACTGGTATTTGTATACTGAAGCGGCAGTGGACTGGCTCCGGCTGCTGCATCAGCTTCAGTCAGGTGAAAGCTCACAGTATGTGACGGGACCCCGGTAATCAGCGGGATGGCAGCAGACAGGTCGAATTCGAGAATGCCGTCAGCGTCTTCATCACAGCGTAACAGGGTTGTGTCATTGCCTTGAGGTGTGGGCAGTATCTGTAATTGGACTGGAGTCCGCAGGACACTGACGCAACCAGTTGCCGGATCTTCAGTTTGGGCATAAAACACCCATGTGCCAGGTCCGAGGGTGTCAGAAGGGGTAAAACTGGTACTGTTGGTGGCGAGTACATTTCCTCCGGCCGGAGCATCAAACCAATTGACCTGGAACCCCGGATCAACAGATACCATGAGTGCCGGAATTGGATCGCCCTCGCATATGGTGACATTTCCATTGCTGACAGGCTCCGGAATATTTGGGCAATCACAGTCTGGAGGTGAAATCGACTGAGTGGTCAGGCAGGCAAAATTGCCGGGGTTGGTAATGGTGAGGAGCAATACATCATCAATCGGGATTTGAGAGATGCTCACCTGCCCATTGCCGATGTCTGTCAGGGTACCTGCAGATGGAATAATGGTGAATCCATTGGTGGTTATCACGACCTCGTAAAAATTACTGTCGGCCGAGCAGATTACTTCCTCTACATCAATGATGATTTCAGGCAGGATTTCAAGGGTGACCAGCGCGACATCATCGGGGCAAACCCCGTTTGAGGGCATCAGGTACTGAAACTGGTAGCTGCCCGGCGGGAAGCCGGCAAGGCTGACCGCAAACGGGTTTGACAAATCTACCCCGTACCCGTTGATGTCCTGCCAAATCCCTGTGGGCAGCGGGTTGCCGCCCAGGTATTGAAACAGGTTAATGCTGAATGATGCAAAATAACAAACCTCCCCTCCGCCGTCAGTGCCGGCAAAAGGTGGCGTTTCCACAAACACGGTAAATGGCAACTCATCGGTACACCCTGTCGAAGTGGTGGCCAGCACATAGTAGGTGGTCGTCACGGCTGGGCTTACCAGTGTATTTGTGAGTTGATTTGCCGGTGAAGCCGGTGAGAAAAGGTGCCAGGTAATCTGCGAATTGGTGGCATTCTGGTCGATCACACCCACCGAGTTGAGATCAAAAACCGACCCCTGACAGATGGTCGTTTCTGTTGGTGAGATCACAATGTCTGGCGTTGCCTCACGGGTCAGTGTCTGGGTGTGGGTCTCCACTTGATTGTTGCAAGGGTTTGTAAAGGACCACGAGTAGGTCGTGACCAGTCCGTTGGTGGTCACCACGGGAAAGGCACTCCCCTGATTGGCACAGGCGCCGGTTTCATTGTTGGTCCAGTCAAGGACAGCAGGCGGAGGAAGAGGGTCTGTACAGCTGATGGTCACATCAGGGGGAAGAGTGACGAATGCCGGATCGGAAGCGGGTTGGACAGTGATGTTCTGAGAATGGGTAATGGTGCGACCGCAGGCATCTGTATAGTTCCAGAAAAAAATGAGGGTGCCTCCGCATGCATCATAATTTCCGGATTGCGAGGCAATGGCATTGCCCGAAATAGAGCAATTTCCTGTTTCTCCATTGGTATAGCTGAGGGTGGTTGGGAGTCCGTCAGCCTGAGCGCAGTCAACTGTCACATCAGCGGGTGGATTCAGAAATGCAGCTTGTGGAGCTGGCAGGACGTTCACATTTTGAGTGTGCGAGATGGTGCGTCCGCAATCGTCTGTAAACGACCATTGGAAGAAAAAGGTCCCTCCGCACTCGTCGTAATTGCCAATTTGCTGGGCGGGCACAGACCCCTGTATCAGGCACTGGCCTGAGGCATTATTGGTATAGCTGAGAGGAGGTGCAGACGCGGGCACTGCATCACAGGCCACCGTAATGTCAGGAGGCAGTGGGCCGTTGAAGGTGGCAGGCGGGGCTGGCTCCACGGTGATGGTCTGCACGTGCACCAGCGCATTTCCGCAGGGGTCAGTGGCCTGCCAGGTATAGGTAATGGTGCCACCACACTCATC